>NZ_JBUZWC010000001.1:0-782495 GCF_055329585.1 Virgibacillus sp. GM2-2
AAATCAAAAGCTAGTTTAAATCAACACGGCTTATATCCCCATACATGAATGCAGATGTTTTACGCCGCTTTTTGATAATTCTAGCATTCTTTTATGTTTAGCAAAATTTTTAAGCAAGCGAAATTCTTGTTTCAATTCACTCAGATGTATCATAATACATCGTCCTTTTTCCAATCATTTTCATCTTACCTTCACGTTTTGCTCTTTCAATACTTGCTCGTGTAATTTCTGTCAACGCTTTTCTTTCATCCAATGTACGTGGCCTATTTCGTTTTATTCGTGGTGTATTTGCACGTTCTTCTTGTAATTTTGCATTAACTTCTTTACGATAAGTTTGTATATTTTCATTAACCTGCGAAATACTCAAGGAACGCATGAACAACACCACCTTTTATAAACAGTATATCCACATTTTCATCAAAAGTGTACTATAATATTAAGGAATGATTGCTAAAAAGGAGATCCATATGACATACCACACAATTTTTCTAGACATTGACGGTACGATTTTAAAGCCGGATCATACCATTTCGGATACAACGAAGAGCGCAGTTAACCAAGTGAAAGAACAAGGTATTGACGTTTTTATTGCGACAGGGCGTCCGCTTCATGAAATATACCATATAGCTGATGAATTACATGTTCACTCATTTATTGGTTATAACGGTGCATTTGCTATCCACCAAAATAACACAATTGTCGATGAACCGATGCATCCTGACACAATTAACTACTTTCTTGAGACGGCAAAAAAGCATCAACATGAACTAGTTATTTATACGAGTGAAAAAAATTACTACACATCAATGGGGGCACAAGCTACACAAGCGTTTATTGAGGCTTTTCACCTGAAAGAAAATGAACAATTAAAAACCGAACATAATATCAGTGGCGAAATACTCAGCATGACCCTAATTAATATTAGTGATGATGATCTTTCACTTTATACCATTGACAAAAACTTATACATGTCACCGGTAAATGTCGATGCTGTTCAAAATTGCTATGATGTCATTCGAAACAACGTCAATAAAGGCGAGGCAATTACTTCTATTCTAAAGCAACTAAACCGTTCAAAGGAAGGTTCCATCGCGTTTGGTGACGGTATGAACGATAAGGAAATGCTTCAAGCAGTTGGAGAAGGTTTCGCAATGGGAAATGCTCATCCAGATTTATTTGCCTATGCTAAAAACCAAACAACCACTGTATCTGACTCAGGTATTTTTAATGGACTGAAAAAACTTGGACTTGTTGAATGAATTAAGTAGCCCCGTCAACCTTATGACGGGGCTACTTTCTAAAACGCAAAAAATTCAACCTCAAGCCCACGCAATTTTTTTCTAACTTCTCTTCCCCAGCTTTTCACTGCATCTACCGAGACGTACTCCTGAGCCGCAATCTCTTTCAGTGAAAGTCCTTCTACAATGTATAAACAAACCCATTTCCACTGGTTTTCCGAAAGCAAGTCTCTAACTTGGTTCCAAAAGCTACCATCGTCAATGTCAAGCCCATACCCATCATATAACACTTGTGATCGCCCCGCTCTTCCAACATAATTCCCACTTTCCTGTGTGACTTTATATCTTTGTTCGATTAATACCGTATGTTCATCATCCCTTACTCTTTTTCTAATCAAATCTATCAATCGATTACGAATCGCACAATTTAAATAGGTTGAGAAATCACCTTTATTCAATTGATAGCTTTTGTATGCTTGCCACATTGCAACAACGCCTTCCTGATAAAATTCTTGGTGAGGGTCACGGATTCGCAACCGATGAATGTGAAAATGAATTCTCCTTTCATGTAATGCCAATACGTCTTCAAATGTTTCAATGATTGATATTGCTGCAGCCACTGGCAGCCTCTCTCTAAAAAGCCGGCTTTTTCCTTAGTACAATTGTCTACAACTATAATCGTTAGCTAAAGCACATTTGGTGGCATGGAATGTGAAAAAAATATAAAAACTTGGCTTGTCGTAAAATTTATAGCTTCACTTATACCTTCTTTTTACGTAAAAAAGGGAAATTTACTTTAAGCGAATTTCCCTTTTGAATATATACGGTTATTGTAGAATTATTGCTTTCGAACCCCGCAGTTTATCACTTCGGGTACTTCGTTACAATTAAAAAAATTTTTTAATTCAATATGCCCGTTCTGCTGAAGTCTTTACATCTTGTAATGATTTACCCATTCCTGCCTCAACAGCTGCCACATAGGATCCTTCAACTAATGGCGCATCCGCAATCTCAATTAACTTGTTATCAGTCATTTCCATTGCGAATTCCGCATTCATTTTAGCGCTTCCCATATCATAAAGGAGCAGAACTCCTTTATCTGAATATGCTCGTTCAATACAAGCTTGAATCTTTTCTATACTTGTACCAATCTCATTTTCATCTGTACCTCCGGCTATTTCAATTGCCACGTTTTCAACAACCTGGGTAATGATATCTTTCAGACCATCAACTATTTTCGGACTATGGGAAATTAATACAAGGCCAACCTTAGACATGTTTAATCACTCCTCTTCCTTAATGACCATAGCCAATGCTTCAAATAAATAGAATGAAGACATCGAACCAGGGTCAATATGCCCGACAGATCGTTCCCTCATATATGCAGCACGACCTTTAGTTGCCAAAGTATCCCTTGTATTCTCCATCGCTGATTGAGCAGTCTCCAAAATTCCATCACTTCTAAAATCATCTGTCTTCTCTAATTTTTCTACAACGGGAAGCCAAACATCAACAAGAGTTTTTTCACCGAAACCAGCTTTTCCTCGCTGTTTTATACCATTAACAGCATCAACCATCCCTTTTACAAAGGTCTGATAATCGACTTCTTGTTCTTTAAACGCCATTGATAATTTAAGGAAAGCTGTTCCATACAATGGACCTGAAGCCCCTCCTACCTTGCTCATTAATGTCATTGCCACAGCTTTCATAACATCCGAAACGCTTTCAAATTCATCTGCATTTAATTTTTTTGTTACCTCTTTAAATCCACGTGACATATTAATCCCATGATCACCATCACCAATTGCTTGATCTAGTTCCGTTAAGTGCTCCTTATTTTCTTGTATTTTATCATTTGTAAGCTTCATCCATTGTAAAGCTTGATCTACATGTAAAAATTGCATCACTACTACCTCCTCGCTTATAAAGCTGGTGCATCAGTTTTAGCGTCAAGTAATTCCTTTAATTCATTATCTAATTTCAGCAATGTCACGGAACAACCAGCCATTTCTAGTGATGTCATATATTCACCAACGTACGTTTTATATACCTTGATACCCTTTTCAGCCAGCAATTGCTGGACTTTTCCATTGACAATATATAGCTCCATTTCTGGTGTCGCACCTAAACCATTTATCATGACTGCTACTTCATCTTGTTCCTCCAATGAACTTTCTTCCAATACTTTATTAGTTAATTCAGTTGCTATTTCGTCAGCCGTTCCTATTTGCTTCCGTTCAATTCCAGGTTCCCCATGAATTCCAATACCTACTTCCATTTCGTTATCGTTCAGCTGAAAGCTAGGTTTTCCAGCTTCTGGAACTGTACAGGAGCTTAATGCAACTCCCATTGAACGGACATTTGCAACCACTTTTTCCGCAACCTCTCTTACTTCATGTAACGTCGCACCTTGTTCTGCTTTTGCACCTGCAATCTTATGGACAAACACGGTGCCAGCGATTCCTCTTCTTCCTGATGTAAATGAACTATCTTCAACGGCGACATCATCATTCACCACAACTTGTTCAACTTGAATTCCTTCTGCTTCTGCCATTTCAGTAGCCATTTCAAAATTCAAAACATCGCCTGTGTAGTTTTTAATCACTAAAAATACACCAGCACCACTATCCACTGCTTTAATTGCCTCTAAAACTTGATCAGGTGTAGGTGATGTAAAAACTTCACCCGCAATAGCTGCATCTAGCATCCCTTTTCCGACAAAACCGGCATGAGCTGGTTCATGTCCGCTTCCACCACCACTAACAAGTCCGACTTTATTAGAAATTGGTGCATCCTTCCGAACGATAACAGTCGTTTCAGGGATTTGCCTTACATCATTCGGATACGCAGCAACAAATCCTTTAACCATCTCTTGCACAACTTGCTCCGGATCATTGATGATTTTTTTCATATTAACATACTCCTTTACTAAAAAAGGGACCAATCTCTTTAAATCATAGATGACTTGGCCCCTTTATATTTCACTACTATACTTAACGTTTAGTCATATTACTTAAAAGCCCTTGTCGCTGCTACTGCATTTTTCCAGCCTTCATAGAGCTCATTACTTTTTTCCACGTCTAACGCATTCTTAAACGTTCGCTCGTTTTGCCACTGAGTAGCAATTTCTTCTTTACTTTCCCAATATCCAACCGCGAGGCCTGCTAGATATGCTGCACCAAGCGCTGTCGTTTCTTGAACAACTGGACGTTCAACTGGCACACCTAGGATGTCACTTTGGAATTGCATCAAGAAATTATTCTTTACCGCACCACCATCCACACGTAATGCTTTTAAATCAATACCAGAATCCGCGATCATCGCATCTAATACATCCCTCGTTTGGTAGGCTAATGACTCAAGTGTTGCCCGCACAAAGTGTTCTTTCGATGTTCCACGTGTTAAGCCAAACACCGCTCCTCGCGCATCACTATCCCAATATGGTGTCCCGAGCCCAACAAAGGCTGGGACAAGATAAACCCCATCAGTAGATGCCACACTTTTTGCAAAATCCTCTGTTTCTGGAGCGTTATCAATTAATTTTAAGCCATCACGTAGCCATTGAATTGCTGATCCCGCTACGAAAATACTACCTTCTAACGCATATTCTACTTTTCCATTGACACCCCAAGCTAATGTTGTTAATAATCCGTTTTCAGACGCAACCCCCTGTTCTCCAGTGTTCATTAACATAAAACAACCTGTTCCATACGTGTTTTTAGCCATGCCAGATTCAAAACACGCTTGCCCAAATAGTGCCGCTTGCTGATCACCAGCAATTCCCGCAATCGGAACTTCATGACCGAAGAAATGATAATCCACTGTATTTCCGTATACCTCTGACGATTGCTTCACTTCTGGAAGCATGGATTTTGGAACACCTAAAATAGCTAACAATTCGTCATCCCACTTCAAATCATAGATATTAAACATTAGGGTTCGTGAGGCATTGGAATAATCTGTCACATGCGTTTTCCCGCCCGTTAGCTTATGCACAAGCCACGTATCCATCGTTCCAAATAACAAATCACCATTATCCGCTTTCTCGCGTGCGCCCTCCACATTATCTAGAATCCATTTTACTTTTGTTCCAGAAAAATATGGATCTAGTAACAATCCTGTTTTGCTTCTGAATAGCTCATTATAGTCTTGTTCGCGAAGCTTTTTGCAAATATCTTCTGTTTGGCGTGATTGCCAGACAATCGCTTTATAAACTGGCTTTCCAGTATGTTTATCCCATACCACGGTGGTCTCTCGTTGATTCGTAATACCAATACCCTCAACCTGACTTGGCTCCACATCAGCCTTTCGCAATACCTCAGCTATACAAGCAAGCACAGACGTCCAAATTTCATTCGCATCGTGCTCTACCCAGCCTGGTTTAGGAAAAAATTGTTCAAATTCCTGTTGTGCAGTTTCTACAATTTCCCCGGCGTGATTGAATAAAATTGCTCGAGAACTTGTTGTTCCTTGATCAATAGATAAAATATATTTCGTACGCATGCTATCCTCTCCTTAACTAATTTTCTCTTCTACTTTGTCAGCGACTGTTTCTTTCTTTTTCACTTCAGAACTTACCGCCCCAATGATGACAATAAGCATAAACAAGCTTAATCCCCAGAAAAGACCGGAAAATTCCGCCATGAACATTGCCCGGTAAAAAACGGCACCGTAAACGCCACCAAGAATCGGTCCAACTACTGGAATCCAAGAATAACTCCAGTTGGAATCACCCTTACCTGGAATTGGCAGTAATGCGTGTGCGATTCTTGGTCCAAGATCACGCGCCGGATTAATTGCATACCCGGTGGCACCACCGAGTGATACACCAATAGCAACAATCAATAACCCAACAATTAATGGGTTCAATCCTTCTGTAAATTCATTAGCACCAATAAACATTAAGCCCATCAACAGTACAAACGTACCGATCATCTCACTGAGTAGATTTGCGAATGGACTACTTATTGCTGGATCAGTTGAGAAAACCGCAAGTTTAGTTCCCGTATCTGGTGTCTTTCTCCAATGGGGTAAATAATTTAGGAAAACGATTGCCCCACCAATAATTGCGCCTAGCATTTGAGCAGTAATGTACATCGGGACCTTTGACCATGGAAACTCTCCTACAGCTGCAAAGCCAAGTGTCACGGCTGGATTAATATGTGCTCCTGATACACTACCAACTGCATAAACAGCCATTGCAACCGCAAGACCCCAACCAACGGTAATGACAATCCAGCCAGATCCCTCAGCCTTTGATTTAGCTAAAACAACACCCCCAACTACACCTCCACCTAAAATAATAAGAATCATGGTACCGAGTAACTCTGCTAAAAACTCTGACATGCTAACACACCCTTCTTGTTCAAAGTTTTGAATCTATATGAGTAACGAGTTAACAATGTGTCTAGTAAGTTGTATCCACTGAATTTTCACTAGTTTACAAATAAAGAAAAAGACCCACACGCAGATAAACGCACTCTACAAAAGTAAAGTACTGTTTACGTGTGGGTCTCCTCGTCTCCGCCACATCATTAACTTGTTAGATCCAACAAATTCTAGATTGTTAGAAAACTTGCGACTAATTTTTGATTGCGAACCTTTATTGCACTTATCATGCTACTCGAATCATTATATTTTCTTACCAACTTTAGATAGATTCCAAAGTTCAGACTCTGAGGTAGTTATTGCAATTGCTCCATAGTTATATGCTTTTTCCACATCTTCTTTTGAGCGAATTAATCCACCAGCTATTACAGGTATGTTTGTCCGTCGATAAATCTCCTCGATAATATCTGAAACGATTCCTGGTAAAACCTCTATATAATCTGGCTTCACCTTGTTGATAAGCGCAATATTATGCTCCAAAGCATGTGAATCTAGTGCAAATAAACGTTGAATAGCTATTAATTTGTTTTTCTTCGCCATCGTAATCATATTACTTCTTGTTGAAATGATTCCTGCAGGTTTTACTTCTCGTAATAAAAATTCAAAACCATATTCATCCGTTTTCAATCCTTGAATTAAATCAGCATGAATTAGTAGTTTCTGGTTGTTTTGCTTAGCATATCTAGCAATGGATGTAATTTGACTAAGTCGGGATTCTAAAAAAACAATGTATTCATGTTTATCCTGAAGAACTTTTTCAAACTGCTTTATATTTCGAACTGCGGGCAGAACACCTTTCAGTTTTAAAATGGCCACTCACCTCGAATCATGTGATTCTAAGAGGGGTTGTCTTTTGTTGTACTACCATGTGTATGATGCAATCACTAAAAATATTAACAAAAATAATTGCTTCCTCCACATACCTTACAAAACTGTAAGCTTATCGTAAGAAAAACAAATAGGAGAAAATAGAATGCCAAAGTAAACTTGTTATAGATCAAATTTTGGAGGTATGAATATGGGTAACGCCGTTGTAAACGTAAAAGACGTTCGAAAAGTATTTGGAAGAAAAAATGAAAATCAATTCCATGCACTTCGTGGAGTATCGTTTGATATACAGGAAGGAGAATTTGTTGGAATTATGGGGCCATCTGGTGCCGGTAAAACGACACTATTAAATGTTGTGTCAACATTAGAGAACCCAACAGATGGAACAATTGAAATTGCCGGAACTGACATTACCACGATGAAGCAAGGACAGCTAGCAGACTTTCGTTCTGCGCAATTAGGATTTATTTTTCAAGACTTTAATTTGTTAGAAAATCTGACCATCTATGAAAATATCGCACTTCCCTTATCCTTACAGGGAGTAAAATCTAAAAATATCAAGCCGAGTGTTATTGAGGTAGCAAAAAAACTCGGTATTCAAGGCATTTTGGATAAATATCCAGTTACTGTTTCTGGTGGTCAAAAACAACGCGCCGCTGCTGCACGCGCATTGGTTCATGAACCAGCAATTATTTTAGCGGATGAACCGACTGGTGCACTTGATTCTAAAAATGCGAAAGACTTAATGAAGGCGATGGTTCATTTAAACATAAATCATGATGTCTCCATTATGTTAGTAACACATGACCCGTTAAGTGCTAGCTATTGTGAACGTATTTTGTTCATTCAAGATGGTGCAATCTATAAAGAAATTAAACGAGCAGGAAGTAGAAGTGAATTCCACCAAGAGATTCTCCATGTACTTGCAGAATTCGCATCTCCACATGAAATGGAATAAGGAGGGCATTCCATGTTATTGAAATTATCATTCGCAAGTATGCGAAAGTTATTTAAAAATTATTTAGTTCTACTTTTTGGACTGACAATTTCCATCGCGATTTTTTACATGTTCGAGACATTAGCGCAAAACAAAGTATTTATTGAGTCAAATTCAATCGTCGGCTCCATCGTATTTATTTTCCACGTAGGTACCTTTATTTTAGGCGCAATTACGTTATTCTATATTTTTTATGCCACGTCATTTATGTTATCCATGCGGCAAAAAGAGCTTGGAATGTACATGACGCTTGGGGCAAAAAAGCATAAGGTTGCACAATTAATGTTTTTTGAAACCTTATTTATTGGGGTTATTTCATTAATTGTTGGACTCGTATTAGGTGTTGGACTAGCACAGGGTATTGCAACCTTACTCATGGAACAACTGGATTTTTCCGCGGACGGATTTCAAGCGTTTTATCAATCATCAATTATTACAACCGTGATATTTTATTTGGCATTATTTTTGCTAACATCGATAGTTAATGCAGTCAAAATTGCCAATAAATCCGTACTAACGTTAATTCATGCTGGACAAAAGCAGGATAAAATGAAGGCAAAAGGAAGCTGGACATTCATTGGTGTTGTCTTTTCTATCGTCTTAATGGTTGTAGGCTATTATGCCATGATTAACATCGTACAGCTCCAACAATTTGGAATCATTATCGCAGCAATTACGAGTACGGCTGGAACTTATCTACTGTTCATTTCCCTGTTACCGTATTTAATGAAGAAAGTTAAAAGAATTCGTTCACTTAATGAAAAAGGAATTAACTCTTTTACGTTGGGACAGCTTCGCTTTCGAATAAACAATCTAACTAGAGTATTAGGTACTGTAGCGATGTTAGTAGCACTTGGATTAGGAGCAATGACAGCAGGTTTATCCTTTTACAATAACGTCGAATTACAGGCAGGAATGTTCCAAGCGAATGATGTAGCAATCCATCAGCCTACTGAAAAAGATCAACAATTGGTAAGTGAAATGGATGTGGTAGAGAACCATGCCTATCATTACAAACTCACTGATAATAGCATCTACTTTTTAAAAAAGGATTTGCTAGAAAATCCACCACTGATTAAGAAATTTGATTCCGAAACATTGGAATTACCAGAGGCGAAACGTGTAACAGTGTCACTGCCAAAGAATAAATATGCTGGTGAAGCGATTCCGGGTGAATGGATGCATGCCCTATCGACTGAACTACGTGCAAGTTTTGCCATGTTTGGTGAACGTGAAGTCGTCATTGTTGATGAGGAAAACTATCAAGATATAAAAGCTGAGGAATTCAAGGTGTTGAACATTCGGGTAGAGGATTTTACCGATGCACTTCCACAAATAAAAGAAATTGAAAAACACCAGCTAGAATTGGCCGGCATATCTGATACAGGTAACATGCAAGGATCTAATAGCAAGTATGCCAATTATTTAGTCTATAAAAACTTGGCTAGCGGCACCATTTTCATGGGGTTATTCCTTGGAATTGCCTTTTTAATGATGATGGCAAGTGTCCTTATGTTTAAACTATTATCCGGGGCGTCAGCGGATATTCACCGCTACAACATGCTACGAAAAATCGGTGTACGCAGGTCGTTGTTAGCTAAATCCATTTACCGCGAATTATTTCTAGTATTTCTATTCCCGGCGATTATCGGATTGATGCACGTATTGATCGGTATGCAAATGTTTTCGTTTATATTAGTTGAACCGTATACAAAAATCTATATACCAATTAGCATCTTCCTTGTAATCTATGGAATTTACTACTGGCTAACTGCGCAAATGTACAAACGAATTGTATTGCCGAAAGAATAAGGATGAGCATTTTGCGCTAACATTTTACACTTGGGATTGCGAACTTGGCTCATCTGGAATAGTTCGAGCCGTCAACTTCACAGTAGCGGACTCAGAAGCCCTTATTTTTACTTTTCGGGCATGTTTTATGGGTTAAGCGGACACAGGATGCCTTATTTAGGTAATATCGGGTTGAAATTAGCCTTTTATACTAAATAAGGTATCCTGTGTCCGCAAACAACCACATTTACCCTATTTTTGCTCGAATAAGGAATCTGGTGTCCGCTAATTTCAATTTCGCTAATAGTGCATTAATAAGTTTTTCTCAGTATTTGTAAACTGCGAAACTAAGTAAGTGCTATGTTGCTTTCCACTTCGGACAGTCACTTTCCGCGGGCAACGCTTCAATCTCCCCGGAAGAGAACCACATTCTGAACGAATAGTATGCCAAGGACACTGGTTGGTATCGGACTGAGGATGCCCTATTTACCTTTTTCACCTTTATTTTGAGAGTTAACGGACATACGATGCCTTATTCAGTTAAAAAACATGATTTTCAACTGGTTTTACCCAAATAAGGCATCCTGAGTCCGATAACAACCACATTTACCCTTATTTTTCACAAATAAGGGATCGTGTGTCCGCTAGCTGACATCCTGCATGCAATCTTTCCAGTACGCTCGAAAATGTACTTCACTAGCCTTGCCCACAGCGGAAATTAACGTTGCTGTTAGCCTAAACATAAATTTCCACTAGATCGCACATTACATCAATAACGGAACAAAGAGCCAGAAAAAGGGGCAGTCCCATCACGCAAAACTGTGATGGGACTGGCCCCCTATTTTTTCCTCGCCATTCTCACTAATAAATAAGCAAACGGTGTGTCCACAATAGCTGCGCACAACTTAAATACATACTGTGTCGCAATCATTCCTAGTAATACGGAAGTTGGAACTATTCCCCAGAATGCTATCGTAATGAAAAGTGTTGTATCGACAAGTTGACTTGTCATCGTAGATAAATTATTGCGCAACCACAGCTTACCATCCCCGTGCTTTGCCTTCAATTGATGAAAAATCGTTACGTCTAAATTTTGACTTGCAATATACGATACAAGACTTGCTAAAATAACGCGAAAACTACCACCTAAAATTCTTTCAAACTCAGACTGTGCTTCAAATATCGGTGCGGCTGGTAGTTGAATTGCAATATATATAAAAATTAATGCAAACACTTGCGTTACAAACCCTGCCTGGACCGTTTTCCTTGCTGCGTCCTTACCGTATACTTCTCCTATTACATCGGTTATTAAGTAGGTAACAACATAAACAATAACAGCAGCTGGCAATATGAAATCACCAATACTGAACAATTTAACGCCTAAGACATTGGAAATTAGTAATAATCCAACAAAAAGCGCATTTAAATACATTAGCATAACGTACACTTCCCCTTCTTGTTTAGGGAAGGATCAAAGCAACCCTCTTCTATCTTACTAACTTATCGATTATCTATTTTTTCTGGATAGAGATCGTGATTCATCATTCGATTTTCAGCCATCTTTTCGAACTTTGTACCCGGTTTACCGTAGTTACAATATGGATCAATCGATATCCCACCTCGTGGAGTAAATTTCCCCCAAACCTCGATATATCGTGGGTCCATCAACTCTATCAAATCGTTCATGATGATGTTCATACTGTCTTCGTGAAAATCCCCGTGGTTACGAAAGCTAAATAAATAGAGTTTCAGTGATTTACTTTCTACCATTTTAATATCTGGAATGTAACTGATATACACTGCGCCAAAATCCGGTTGTCTCGTTTTCGGGCACAATGTTGTAAACTCCGGACAATTAAGTTTTACAAAATAATCTCTATTGGGATGGTTATTATCAAACGTTTCTAAAACCCCAGGATTATAGTCAAAATCATAGCTTGTCCCCTGGCTTCCTAATAGCGTTAAATCCTTCAAATCCTCATCTTGTCGACCGTGCATGTAAATACCTCCTATCATACAAGTTAGAAAATTTGGCTTATCGCCAAGCCTTTATGGCAAAAGCCTTAGTTGCACTTATGCAGTAAGAAAGCCTTTCTTACCTACAAAAAAACCATGGCCCAAGGCACATGGTTTACGAATCAAATCATCTGTCCTTAGTTTTTTATAGAGGGTTATAAGCTAAGAACCTCTCCCGTAATAGTACGGATATTCTTGAAATCACTTGATTAATTATATAAATCAAGCCCTAAGAAGTCAATACAATTCTAACAGCTCCATGTGAAACACAACTGCAATCCAATTGTAAGATTATTTTTCAGCTATATGGTAATAGTGATACTAATAAACGAAATTTCATGCGCAACAAGATACTTAATTTTGGAGGCGATTTGCATGAAGGGAATTATTCTTGCAGGCGGAAGCGGAACAAGGCTTTCACCGAGCACTAACAGTATCAATAAACATTTACTAGCAGTCTATGATAAACCAATGATTTATTATCCACTATCCATCTTAATGCTTGGTGGAATTGATGAAATGATGATTATTAGTACACCGGAAGATCGACCACGGTTTGAAAACTTATTAGGTGATGGTTCGCAATTTGGAATATCCTTAACATACCGTGAGCAGCATGATCCAAATGGGATTCCCGAGGCGTTAATTATCGGTGAATCGTTTATAGGAAACGACGATGTAACGTTGATTCTTGGTGACAATATATTTTATGGGCAAGGCTTCACGAATATTTTACGAAACGCAATTAAAAACCACACCCATGCTACCATATTTGGGTATCGCGTAAAGGATCCGAGGAGATTTGGTGTTGTAGAATTTGATGAACAACAGCGCGTACTTTCACTAGAGGAAAAACCTGCATCACCAAAGTCAGATTTCGCCGTTACGGGCTTATATATCTATAGTAACCAAGCGGTAAAAATCGCAAAGAAACTCAACTTTTCTTCCCGTGGAGAACTAGAAATTACCGATGTAAATAAGGAATTCTTAAAGCGTGATCAATTACAGGTACAGTTACTTGGCAGAGGCTTCGCTTGGATGGATGCTGGTACGCATGATTCACTATTCGAAGCATCTGAATTCGTTAAAAACATCCAGCAACGCCAAGGATTTAAGCTTGCATGTCTTGAAGAAATCGCCTATTACATGGGGTATATGTCAAAAGAAGAATTGCATGCAAAAGGCAAAACAATGGAAAAGAACGATTATGGACAATATTTAATCGAAATAGCTAATCGAAAGCATTCCAAACAATACTGGGATTCCATCGAACGTAATCCCGTGCTAGGACTGGTCGAAAATGAATAACAATCAACCCACACTTTTAATTACTGGTGGAGCAGGATTTATCGGATCCAACTTTATCACTTATTTTTCAGCGAAATACCCAGAGATCAAGCTAGTCAACCTAGATAAGCTCACGTATGCTGGGTCAAAACAAAACCTAAACCAGGTGGAAAATCTACCGAACTACCATTTCATTCAGGGAGACATTGCGGATGAAAAATTACTAGACGGTATATTTACTAATTTTGCAATCACTGGTGTCATTCATTTTGCAGCAGAATCCCATGTGGACAGATCAATCGACGATGCATCTCCATTTGTCACAACAAATGTACAAGGGACATTGGCCCTTCTTCAAGCAGCAAAACATGCATGGGAACGAAAAGGAAAATTAAATGAATACCGATTCCATCAAATTTCAACCGATGAAGTGTATGGCTCACTCGGAAAAACGGGCAAATTTAACGAACAAACACCTTACGACCCGCGCAACCCGTATAGCGCAACAAAAGCTAGCGCCAACATGCTTGTCAAAAGCTTCGGTAATACGTATGGCATGAATGTTGTCATTTCTAGCAGTTCAAACAACTATGGTCCACGTCAACATGCTGAAAAGCTTATTCCTACAATCATTCAACATGCGCTTAATAGAAAACCCATTCCGATATATGGCGATGGTAAAAACGTACGTGATTGGCTTTATGTTGATGATCATTGCCGAGCGATTGATACCATTTACCATCATGGAAATCAATTGGAAACGTATAACGTTGGTGGCGGTAATGAGAAAACCAATATTGAAATCGCAATTGAACTATGTGAAATTCTCGATCAAATGGATTACCTCCATTCAAATAGATCGACATTACGATCGTTTAAAGATTTAATTTCCTTCACGGACGATCGACTTGGCCATGATCGAAGGTATGCGGTAGACGACTCGAAATTACGAAAGACACTGGATTTTAAACCTAGCGTATCCCTTTACACTGGACTACAAAAAACAATTGATTGGTATGTGAAACGATGGAAACAACCCGTCCACTAATTTCTATTGTCGTCCCTGTTTACGGTTGTAAAACATGCTTAAAAGAGCTGTGTAACCGAGCGAAGGCGACAATCAAACAAATTCCAGCAAACTATGAAATTATTTTAGTAAACGACGCTAGTCCAGATCAGGTTTGGGAGACGATCCAAGAAATCAATGCAAACGACAAACAAATAAAAGGTCTCAACCTTTCGCGTAATTTCGGGCAGCATCATGCGATTACCGCAGGACTTGATCACACTTCAGGTGATTGGGTAGTTGTCATGGACTGCGACCTTCAGGATCAGCCAGAAGAAATCGAAAAACTATATAAAAAAGCACAAGAAGGTTATGACGTTGTTTTTGGAACTCGTACCGTTCGTCAGGATAATTGGTTCAAGCGCGCATCATCAAAATATTTTTATAAAGTTTATGATTACTTGGCTAACCGTTCATCCGATCATACAATAGCGAATTTTAGTATCTGTTCAAAAAAGGTAATAGAAGGCTACCGTCAAATGAAGGAACAGAACCGCTTCTTTCCAATGTTTATCAAATGGATGGGCTTCAAAAACGCTACAGTTGAAGTGGATCATAATCAACGGCAAGAAGGTAAATCGTCCTACAATATTAAAAAATTAATTGTACTTGCGACAGACGCTATTATTTCCCAGTCCAATAAGCCGCTTCGATTATCGATCCAGTTTGGCTTTCTTATTTCACTTGTGTCATTTCTCTACGGAGTCTATTTGATGTTTCGTTACTTTTTCCTGTTTCAGCCCGTACCAGGATGGACTAGTGTAATGGTATCCATTTACTTTATCGGAGGTTTAATATTCTTTAATTTTGGCGTTCTTGGCTTATACATTGGGAAAGTGTTCAACGAAACAAAAGCTCGACCACTTTATTTAATCCAGGAAAAAACGAATGCGTTTGATGAAGATGATGATCGGAGGGATGGAACACATGACTAACTTTTTAAAAGAAACACCTTGGGATAAACGAAATTTTAACATGGATACGTATGAATTAACTTCTATATCAGAAGAAGCATTGAAAGAAACGGTTCATACGAAGGGCCACTTTACGGTAAAAGTGAATCCGCTAGAAAACGCTAAGCTATTAGTAGACTATGGGTTTTACTACATGGATACGCTTATTGAACCAGTCTGCCGAAAAGATAACTTACACGTTTTTGAACGAATAGGTACATCGATTTCAAACGATTATAATCGAGAAGAATTACTCGAAATAGCAGAAGAGGCATTCATTCATGGTCGTTTTCACCGTGATTTCAATATCCCAAATCATCAAGCAGACAATCGTTATATGAATTGGCTAAAAGATTTGATGGATAACAATCAAGTATTTTCCCTTTTGTACGAAGATGTTACAGCTGGGTTTTATGCATTCGATCATGACAAGGTATTACTGATGGGGATGAAAGAAGAATTTCGGAGCAGAGGACTCGCCAAAGCATTTGTTAGTCAAGGGTGCTTGAAACAACTTGAAAACGGTCATAGCCATTTACGAACCTCCGTATCTGCTGCAAACGTTGCATCCTTGAACCTTTTCCAAGCGCTTGGTTTTAAATTAAAAAATACCGTGGATGTCTATCACAAGATGAATAGTCCAGCTCAGGTTGGCGTTTAGTGATGGGATTTTTCTATATTTTTGCAACCATCATTTTTACCGTTTATGGACAGCTAATACTAAAGTGGAAGATTGACCAGTATGGAAGTTTACCAGAGGATTTACTAGATAAAGCGACATTTATTTTACGCCTTTTACTAGATCCATTAATTTTGTCGGGCTTTCTTTCAGCCTTTGTCGCATCGCTATTTTGGATGGCAGCCATGACAAAGTTTAATCTAAGCTTTGCTTATCCATTTATGAGTCTATCGTTTGTGCTCGTGTTCATCCTTTCCGTTATGATTTTCGGGGAACCTGTTACAAGCCAGAAAGTTATCGGGCTTGCGTTAATCGTATTAGGGATAATTGTGACAAGTCAATCGTTGTGAGGTGATATGGATGATTCCGTTTAACAAGCCGTGTGTTACTGGCATGGAACAAAACTATATACAAGAAGCACTCCAAACGCCAAAGCTTTCAGGGAATGGTACGTTTGGAAAAAAATGTACAGATTGGTTAGAGGATCGTTTAGGGTGTACGAAAGCATTGTTAACCCCTTCGTGTACGGCCGCGCTTGAAATGAGCGCAATTTTAATCGATGTACAAGAAGGCGATGAAATTATTATGCCATCGTATACATTTGTCTCAACCGCAAACGCATTTGCGCTACGTGGGGCAAGCATTCGTTTCGTTGATGCAGATCCAGCGACAATGAACATCGACCCCGTAGCAATCGAGGAAGCCATAACGGAGCGTACAAAAGCAATTGTCGTTGTACATTATGCCGGTGTTGCGTGTGAGATGGAACAAGTGATGGAGATTGCCAAACGACATCAATTATGGGTAGTGGAAGATGCTGCACAAGCATTGTTAAGTACGTATAAAGGCAAGGCACTTGGAACAATTGGACATTTTGGAACGATAAGTTTTCACGAAACAAAAAATTATACATGTGGGGAAGGTGGCGCATTATTAATTAACCATCCTGCTGCAATTAACCGTGCAGAAATTTTGCAGGAAAAAGGAACGGACCGCTCGCAGTTTTTAAGAGGAGCGGTTGATAAATACACATGGCGTGATATCGGTTCATCCTACTTATTAAGTGACTTAAATGCCGCTTATTTATATGCACAACTAGAGCACGCTGATAAAATTAACGATAATCGCATAACAACATGGAATCAATATGAGGCCGAACTAAGCCAGCTTGAAAAACAAGGTCACGTTTCATTGCCGCACGTACCAGCAGGTTCCATCCACAATGCACACATGTTTTATGTAAAAACAAAGGACGGTACCGAGCGAGGGAAACTGATTCAGCAGTTAAAAGAAGACGGTGTAATGGCAGTATCCCATTATGTACCATTGCACACTTCACACGCTGGGGAAAAATATGGTACGTTTGTCGGTGAAGATCGCGTTACAACCAAAAATAGCGACAGACTGGTACGCTTACCATTATATTACGGAATTGGAGAAGAGGACATCGCGCATGTGGTCAGCAGTGTATACCGCTTTTATCAAATATAAATACATCATACTAGCATGCCTCGTCATCATCGGATATTTGATGCCGTACTACATTTTAGGTGGCGACACCCATATTCGGGTTCACGATAATTTGGACTCGAACATTGTTTGGTATCAAATGCTAGCAGAGAGCGGTAAAATTTTTGCCTCGCCTTCTGCAGAATTTGAAAATGTTATCAATGGATTGCCGAGAAGCTCACTACCTTCAAGCCTTGATGCGATGGTTTGGCTTTACGTGTTATTCGGACCAATGACAGCGTATATCATAAACCAAACGATCATGCGCTTCGTTGCATTTTTTGGCATGTATTTATTAATTAAAAAAACGGTGATGCCCCGGGCACGAATCGAGTGGATTTATGTTGGTGTAGCCTTAGGATTTGCGATGCTTCCGTACTGGCCATCAGGTATGCTTTCCATTGCAGGTCTTCCGCTAGCACTGCACATCTTTTTATCGATTCGAAAAAATGGTTTTAACGTACCAAAATGGCATTGGATCACGATTGTAATCATGCCATTTTTCTCTAGTTTTATTCTAACGTTTGTTTTCTTTTTAAGCGTAATGGGGTTACTTTGGTTAACCGACTGGATCCGAACAAAGCTATTCAACGGTCCATTTTTCACGGCAATTTTTGTGATGAGCCTCATTTATTTGATCAAAAACTATCTTGTGATCTATCAGATGTTTATTAGCAGTAGTTTCACGTCACATCGAAGTGCATTAGACCTTGGCCATAAGGATTTACGTGGAACATTCCAGCTTTTTTTAGAAAACTTCTATCATGGTCATACACATGACATGGCTGTTCATTTTTACGTGATTATTCCAGTTGTTGGAGTGGCATTAATTATCGCGGGAGTGAAGGGCTTAAAAGCGAAATGGCTACTTGGATGTCTGCTTATTAACGCAGCTCTTTCATTGTTTTATGCATTTTGGTATTGGGAAGGCTTGCGTGTATTGAAGGATAACTTCATGGTATTCAATACATTTAATTTTAGTAGAGTCCATTTTTCCCATCCGTTATTTTGGTATTTATGCTTCGGGTTAGCATTGGTTATTTTGTGGAGATATATGAAGTTTGGACGGTTCATTGTTTACGTGTTGATCACCTTACAATGCTTCAATCTTTTTCAGTTAACCGAGGAATTCAAATACGCACGAATCGGTACACCAACATTTAACGAATTTTATTCCCAGCAATTATTTCAAAACATCGAAGAATATATCGGTGAACCGCAATCCTCATATAGGGTTGTAAGTATTGCTATGCACCCAACCATCGCCCAATATAATGGCTTTTATACGCTGGATACGTATAACACGAGTTATCCACTCTCCTATAAGAAAAAATTTCGCGAAGTAATTGCGCCAGAGCTTGAGGAAAGTCCTAAATTGGAGAACTACTATGACACATGGGGAAGCAGAATGTACATGTTTGTCAGTGAACTTGGCAAGGAATATCTGTTTTCTAAAAATAGTGATAAGGTGATAAACCATCTAGATATAAACACCGAGGCATTAAAAAAATTAGGCGGTGACTATATATTTTCCGCACTGCCAATCCAAAATTATAACCAACTCGGACTCACCTATGAAAAAAGCTTCACAACCGAACAATCACCATGGAAAATTTATTTATATAAGTGCGTGTTCAAAAAGGAGGATAAAAAGGACCGAGAAGTTCGAGGCAGCGCAGCTTTGAGTACCGGAACGTATGCTTTTAATACGTGAGGAAACGTTCTAGCACGCAGGAAAAGCGTTTTTCTTTTCCAAGGAACGGAAAAGCAAGCTAACGAGCTTCCACAGGATGTGGTGACTTCTACGTTGCCCACAGGACGTGGGCGGTTTTAGTAGAAGGTCCTATTCAATGTGTCATTTTTACCGGATTTTTTGAACAACCTTTATAAGGTGGCAGCTGAAAAATAATCAGCCGCCACCCCCATTAATTTGACGCCAAACTCGGGTAATACCTTCGACAATTGGCTGGATAACATCAGCATCTGTGTTGTACTGACTATGTGATAATGGCGTCCAGCTAGTTGCCCAATTTCCAACATTAACTTGTAAATCCTTTGTAACAGTGTCTTCATAATACGCATTTAACCCTTTTAACGGAAATGCCAACACATCATCTTTATCATAAAAGTTTAACCATTCACCAACCACATCGGGATAAAGTTTCTCTAATCCAGCAGATGGTATCTGAATCGGTCTACCGAAATCAGCATAACGCATCGACCACAAAGCAAGCGGACTTCCCATTGTATAAAAAAGCGTCAACGTTTCTGCTTGCTCGATTGGTGTATTCGTATTTACTTTTTGTGTCATCGTCCCAATATTTTCTCTTTTAAACTGCAAATCGTAAAAATAGTTACTCGCTACTACCGACCCAAGACTATGACTAATAATACATAGCGGTGCAGTTGCTCCTGCTCTTTCTTTTAACTTCCGGATCGATTCAGCTAAACATGCATTTACACGATCATAATTCTGATTGCCTTGTTTCGTAGGCTGGTATGCTACTGCATCAGCTAAAAACTCTACTACAAAACGGCGTAGCCTAAGATAATCAAGATCCGTGTTTTGTTTCAAACGTTCTAGTAACTTTTCTTCTTCTGCTTCAAAAACCGCTGACCAAAAGATTGATTCAACAATTAGTTCCTGGTCGGCAGCATCGACTCCTGTTTTTTTCGCAAAGCCATCCTTAATCTTTCGAGTCATTTCTTCCGCGAAATCTTCATCTGGTGTTCCTGCCCCATGTAAAAATGCCACAGCAATTTTTTGTGTCACACTAACACCTCCAAAGTCTATATAGTAATAATATAACGAATGGAAGGTGATTATTAAGATGAATTCGACCTATATTGTTAAAATTATCCTGTAAAAACATTTTCTGCAGGATAACGAATTTTCTCTTTTTCCCTTTCCGTTTGGGATATCGATAACATAATCGTTAATGGGCCAACAAGTCCAAGATACATCAAAAACATGATAATTAATTTTCCAATCACACTAAGTCCAGCAGTTATACCCATCGATAATCCGACCGTTCCAAACGCCGATACAGCCTCGAATAATAACGGGAGAAAGGAGAAATCCTCTGTAATTAACAATGTAAATACCGCTATGAAGATAAACGTCAAACTGATAACCACAATGGCTAACGCACGATATACGATTCGTACATCAATTCTTCTGTTAAAAATACTTGGACTCTGCTTTCTCTGTTTTAAAAATGTAACAACAGCGAGTAAAATAATAATGAACGTGGTAATCTTAATACCACCACCGGTAGAAATACTTCCGGCACCGATAAACATTAGTAGCATCATGAGAAAGCTTGTAGGTTCTTCTAGTTCCCCTATTGGAATTGTATTAAATCCAGCTGTCCTAGGAGAAATTCCTTGAAAATAGGCAGCCCAAAATTTGTCCATTATAGGAAGTCCACCTAACGTATTCGGATTGTCAAATTCAATAATAAATATGGCTATAATTGCAACAGTATTAATAATGATCGTTCCAACAATCGTTATTTTAGAGTGAAGAGACAACAACTTAAAACTTTTGGTATACCATAGGTCATGCAATACAGTAAAACCAATACCACCTGTGATGATCATGGAAGTAATAATTAAGTTAACTACTGGATCCCCAACGTAATTCGATAAGCTATCTGGCCAAAGTGCAAACCCTGCATTATTAAACGAAGCAACAATGTGAAAAAGACTGTAATACAATCCCTTCCAGAACCCCATTTCCGGTATCCAGCGATAAGAAAGTAAGATTATACCAATAGCTTCAATAATCAGAGAAAAAATAACAACCCGCTTCACCAACCTAATGATCCCGCCAATAGGAGTTTGTAACTGCTCTTGAATAATTAATCGTTGTCGCAAACCGATTTTTCTACCTAAAAAAATGACAATCATGATTGCAAATGTCATAAAACCGAGTCCACCGACATGAATTAATCCTAAAATAATAAATTGACCAAATAACGAATAAGCAGTTTGTGTATCAACCACCCATAATCCTGTTACTGTAGTGGCAGACGCGGAAGTGAAAAACGCATCAATCCAACTTACTGGCACTTTCGTTGAAATTGGAAGCTTTAACAACACTCCTCCAATTACGATGAGAATCAGGAATCCCAAACCCAAAATTTGTGGTGGCGTGAGTTTTGTTGTATTCAATCGACTTCTCACTTTTTTCTCGAAATGCATGCCAATTACCTCTTTTCCTGTGTTTCAATTACTGCTACATTTTTTTACATAAGATTGAAACAACAATAATAATCAGATTATAAAGCACTATACAGTGGAGGAAATACACGAAGACTCCTGCGGGAAAGCGAAGTGTTGAGACCCCGCAGTGAGCGTACTTTGCTCACGAGGAGGCTCAGCGCAAGCCCGCGGAAAGCGTAGTGTATTTCCGGAACGGTAGTTCCAACCATTTTTCAATTACGCCGCAACTAACTTCAATTACGATGATTAAAGAGAAATATCAAAAAAAGAGTCTCTATATAAAAAAATCCACAAGAGAATAAGATCCCCTTGCAGATTTTAGGCATCACTTAAGACACCTTGCATTTGGTTATGATCTCTCTCTAAACGCTTACGGAGTTAGCTGTCGGATTCGGATGTGTAGAGTCACCCTACCTTTAAGAAAAGCACAAGCATCTTTCACACTCGGAACCGAATTTCGTATGTCCCGAGTTGTAAATGCTAGAGCTAAACATTAAAAGGATTCACCCCTAGTAGCAAATAGCCACGAAAATTGGTTTCCCCGTTTCAATTGAATTCAGCGATTTTGATTTTTATATCATTAAGATGGAATTCATAATACGCTTGTGATTTTAAAGTGTAAAGTATCAAATTCATGCAAAAATGACTAAAATCATTATTTTTTCTTCAAAGAACTATTTTTTTCTCTAATTTTCTATAGTTTATAACATTTATCACACTTAATTGACACCAAAAATTATATAAAAGATACAAAGAGAGTTGCCGACGATGCATGCGGACTCAGATGCCCCTATTTCACGTAAATTACCCTTTTTTAAGTACGACGCGGACACCAAAGACTCTATTTTCGTAAAAACACAATAAATCACTACTTTTTTACTAAATAAGGACTCTGGTGTCCGCTACATTCCAACATTTTCCCTTTTATAGACAAATAGAGAATCTGGTGTCCGCTAAATCGGAAAAAATAGTTTAGCACGATTGTGTCTAACCAAAGCGCATACTTCAAAAATGTTTCACTGGGAAGTAATCACACACAGAAAATCCAACCAAAAAACACCAGAATTACGACCAACTAAAGTAATTCTGGTGCTCTATCTACGCGCGCTCTAACATGCGTTCTAGTGCTACTCCCGCCCACTTTGCAATTTCAGGTTCAACGGTTATTTGATTGTTAATCTCGCCTTTTTCAATTGATTCCATTGTCCATAGCAAATGAGGAAGATCGATTCGGTTCATCGTTAGACATGGACACATCTGTGGATTCAGCGAAAATACCTCTTTATCTGCATGTTGTTTTGTCAATCGATTAACTAGATTCATCTCCGTTCCAACCGCCCATTTTGTGCCTGGTTCTGCTTTACCGATTGTTTCAATAATATACTTTGTTGAACCAGCATAATCAGACAATGCTACTACTTCTCGGCTACATTCTGGATGAACGATAATGTTCACATCCGGTCGTTCAGAACGTAAAGCCTCAATGTTGTGAACGGTAAAGTTTTCGTGTACCGAGCAATGACCTTTCCATAAAATCACCCGAACCCGGTCCAAATCACCATCATACTCAAAGCGCTCTGAAATCGGGTCCCAGACAGCCATTTCATCCAAGCCTATCCCAAGATCATACGCCGTATTACGCCCTAAGTGCTGGTCAGGCAAAAACAAGATTCGTTCCTTCTCTCCTAACGCCCATTCAAGCATTTTTTTCGCATTTGATGAAGTTACAGTTGCTCCACCATTTTTTCCAACAAAGCTTTTAATTGCTGCTGTAGAATTGACGTACGTTAGCGGAATAATAGTGTCACCAAAGACCTGCTGCATTTCTTTCCAACCACGTTCGGTCTGATCAATGTTTGCCATATCCGCCATTGAACAACCTGCTCGCATATCTGGTAAGATAACCTTTTGTTCGTCTCCAGTTAAAATATCCGCTGTCTCTGCCATAAAATGAACACCGCAAAATACAATGTATGCTGCTTTTGTATTTTTTGCTGAAACCTGTGCAAGCTGCAAGGAATCTCCAGTTTCATCTGCGAATTGAATTACCTCGTCTTTTTGATAATGGTGTCCTGGAATAAATACGCGATCGCCTAACTTTTCTTTAATTTCACTAACACGCGCCACCATTTCCGCTTCAGATAACGTTTTATAATGGTCGGGTAACATTTGACCAGTTTTGCCTTGAATTAAATCGAGTAAACTCATTGTCGCTTCCTCCTATCGAACTAATAAACTAATATCTAAAGCTTTTACCGAATGGGTCAAAAACCCAAGTGAAATATAGTTGACACCTGTTCCAGCGTATCCCGCAAGATTCACTGGTGTGATGCCACCAGAGGCTTCTGTGATAATAGATTCTGGTACGTATTGCACAAATTCCTTGACCTCTTCTGGAGTCCGGTTATCAAACATGATCACATCAGCACCGGCTTCTACCGCTTCAAGTACTTCTTCCTTCGTCTCGGTTTCTACTTCAATTTTTACCATATGCCCACAGTTTTCCCGTACCGCCGTCACTGCCTTCCTAATCGATCCACAAAATGAAATATGATTATCCTTAATCATCACACCATCATATAGCCCGAACCGGTGATTTTTTCCGCCTCCAGTTACAACAGCATATTTTTCAAGCATGCGTAACCCTGGCGTTGTTTTTCGAGTATCGCATAAATGAATTTTTGGATCATTCAATGTCTGCACACATTCATTAGTCAGCGTCGCAATTCCACTCATCCGTTGCACCAAATTAAGAATTACGCGCTCTCCACCTAAAATGCTCACAATAGGACCTTCAACCTCAGCAATTTGATCTCCAGCATTGACATGATCTCCATCTTGACGGAAAAATGTAACCTTCATTTGATGATCGATTAATTGATACGCTTCCTGTATAATTGTCAGCCCAGCTAATGTGCCGCTTGCTTTTGCAAAAAATACCCCTTTCCCCTGCTCATTTGGAGGGAAAATAGCACTGCTCGTCAGGTCGCGGTCACCTATGTCTTCTAGTAAAAATTGCTGTAAAAGTACTCGTAATTTTAATGAATTCATACGCTAATCTCCTCTTGTAGCTTCAGTATCTTTTCGTTGCGTATTGATGCACCATTTGATTGCGGAAAATCAGACCGATAATGTGTACCTCTGCTTTCTTTACGGTCCAATGCCGACATGGTAATTAACCATGCGGTTGTTAACATATTCACAATCTCAACCTGATGAATCGATAGATTTTTTATATCTACATGCAAAAAGTCAAAACGCTCCAACCATTCTTTCATTGTCACTAAACCTTGTTCGTCCCTTATAACACCTACATGTTGCATCATTTTTTGTTGAACATCGGTTTTGGTTGGAAGGCATGGGCTTTGCTTGCTTGTTTCTTGATATGAAAAAGCCTTATTTTCAATCAGAGGACTATCACTTGCTAAAATTGCTTCAGCAGTCATATTTCCAAATACAATACCTTCTAATAATGAATTGCTCGCAATTCGATTCGCACCATGTACTCCAGTACAGGCAACTTCTCCAACAGCATATAGTCCCCCCATCGATGTTTTTCCAATTGGACTTGCCTTAATACCGCCGATCAAAAAGTGTGCACCGGGAATAATCGGTATCAATTGATCATTGAGATCAATTCCATTATCTATACACATTCGGTAAATAGTTGGAAATCTAGTGGCAAAGTTTTTTACATTTTTAATAGATAAATATACTTGTTTTCCAAGACGTATTTCGTTAAAAATAGCTCTGGCTACAACATCACGTGGTGCCAAATCCTTTAATTTATGAATTCCATCCATAATGAAATGACCTTCACTATTTACGAGTACGGCCCCTTCACCACGGGCTGCTTCCGAAACCAGCCCGAGTGTTTTTTCACCGTCATATAATAACGTTGGATGAAACTGCACAAACTCCATATCGGAAATCTCTACCCCAGCACGGAACGCCATAGCAATACCATCACCAGTTATCGTTCTATCATTCGATGTGTACGAATATAGCTGCCCACATCCACCAGTTGCAAGAATAGTAGTGCCAGCTAAATGATTGTGCAAATTACCAGTAACATCCTTGGTTGTGACCCCCATACATTGTCGCTCTCGAACAACCAAATCTACTACAAACTGATCTTCCACTATGGTTACTTTATTCTTCATCCGTTGAAGCATAAATTCGATTAACGCTTTACCGGTAGCGTCACCGCCAGCATGAAGGATGCGCCGTCTTAAATGCCCACCTTCTTGACCTAAATTCCATGTACCATCTGAATTTTGGTCAAATAGCATCCCTTTTTCCACCAACTTGAATAAATGGTTTGCTCCATGTTGAATCAACGTTTGTAAGTTTACTAGATCATGATGCTGGCATCCTGCCTTAACAGTGTCCTGAAAATGGTCAAACCAATGATCTTCTTTATCTACAGGAGCAGCAATTCCACCTTGCGCATGAAACGAATTACTCGACGTTTTCTTTGACTTTGTGAATATAATCACATTTTTATCCGTTGCTAATCGATCAGCGATCGTCAAAGCAGCAATACCGCTCCCAACAATAATCACATCGTGAATAGACATGGTTATATCTCCCTAAATGTTATCTGTATATTTATATGTCTTGACACCTATATTTACACACAATTAAACTATTGACAAGAACTTTTTTCATTTTCCCATGTTTTTATTCGTCAGGAGTGTTGAGATGATTTATTTAGACTATGCGGCAACCACCCCTATTTCAGAGGAATCTTTAACGATTTATAACGAGGTTTCCAGATCCTATTTCGGAAATACGAGTAGCTTGCACGATGTTGGTTCAAAAGCTTCCCAAATTGTTGAGGCGGCAAGAAAAGAGCTAGCATATTTATTACATTGCCGTGATAGCGGAATATACTTTACCAGTGGTGGAACAGAATCGAATACACTTGCACTAACTTCCCTTATTGATGCACATAAGGAAAAAGGGAATCATTTGATCACAACTGTATCCGAGCATTCTTCTGTTTATCATTTTTTTAATCAAATGGAAAAAATCGGGTTTGATGTGACGTACCTATCGTTGGATCAGTATGGGCAAGTAAGGTTGGAGGATGTTCAAAACGCTATTCGGAAAACGACAATTTTGGCATCAATCCATCATGGCAATGGTGAAATTGGTACACTTCAGCCAATTGAGGAAATAGGAAAATTACTCCATCAGAATGGAATAGTACTCCATTGTGATGCAGTTCAAACTTTCGGTAAGATTCCTATTGATCTCCGTACTGCAAATGTTGATAGTCTATCCATTTCTAGCCACAAAATATATGGACCAAAAGGCGTCGGTGCACTATACATTAATCCAGACGTAAAATGGAAGGCGCAGTTACCAAATACGACCCATGAAATGGGATTACGTCCAGGAACAGTGAACGTTCCGGGAATTGCAGCGTTTGTTACTTCCGCTAAAGCAGTATGTGATGATAGAATAAAGGAACATAATCGAATCGATGAACTTCGCAAGTCATTTATTGAACGGCTTAAACAGCTACCAGTATCGATTAAATTAGAAGGTCATCCGACTAACTACCTTCCACATATTCTTGGTCTACGTTTTGAAGGAATGGAAGGACAGTACGTAATGCTTGAGTGTAACCGACATGGTATTGCACTTTCTACTGGAAGCGCCTGTCAAGTCGGCAACCAAAAGCCATCACGAACACTTAAAGCTTTAGGTAGAACAGACATGGAGGCAAAGCAGTTTGTCCGCCTATCGTTAGGGAAGCATACAACAAATGACGATGTCGAACAAACGATTCAAGCATTACAAGCCATCACTGAAAAATTCTTTCTTATCTAAGGAGGAGCAACAATGGGTAACACGGCGAAGCTATCGTCTGCAGCAAGGCAGGCATTAATTTTAAAAAGTCTACAGGAAGGTGAACAGCCAATTACTGGAAGTGACTTTGCAGAGAAAACAGGGGTAAGTAGACAAGTTATCGTTCAGGACATTTCTATTTTGAAGGCAAAAAATGAACCGATAATCGCGACGAGCCAAGGCTATCTATATGTAAAACAACCAATTACAGAAGCAGCCCATAGCAAGGTGATCGCCTGTAAACATAAACCAGCCGAAACAGAAAAGGAATTAACCATAATTGTTGACCACGGTGTTACGGTCAAGGACGTTACAGTGGAGCATCCTGTATACGGTGATCTAACAGCTTCCATTTTGGTCAGTAATCGCCATGAAGTAGAAAAATTCATAAGGAAAATTGAGGACACCAAAGCAGCTTATTTATCTACGTTGACAGAAGGTATCCATATGCACACATTAGAAGCGGATACAAAAGAAAAAATTGAAGCAGCTTGCGAAGCATTGCGTAAAGAAGGTATTTTGTTGTAAAAAGGCAGAATCGAGCATTACAATATACTGCATAGCTTTATCAGTGCAAAAAAAGAAGCAGTGACCCGAAATGGCCACTGCTTCTTTTGTGTTTATTAATCTACCGGTACTACTTCAGCCCACTTATAGTCATAAATTGGACTTGTAGGATTGTGCACAACACCTGAAATCTTAGGTGAAATTAATTGAGCACGAGAACTTTGATAGATTGGTGCGATTGCTGCATCTTCTGCAAGGATTTGACCTGCTTTTAAGAATGCTTCAAAACGCTTAACTGGATCCTTAATATATTTGTTGTTTGCAGCTTCAATTAGCTTATCATACTCTGGATTAGAGTAACCCATTAGGTTATTTCCACCATCAGTTACCCATAGATTTAACCACGTATTTGGATCCTGGTAGTCAGGTAACCATCCAGCAAACTGGATTTGATAATCCATGTTTGTGTCAAGCTCTAACTTTTGCTCGAACGGCACTTGCTTAAGCTCGATATTCAGTCCTGGAAGATTCGTTTCCATTTGGTTAGCAAGGTATTCATTCATTAACTTAGTAGTTGCACCATCGCCACCTAGGAACTCAAGTGTAACTTTTTCCTTACCAATCTCTTCTAAGCCTTTTTCCCAAAGTTCTTTTGCTTTTTCAGGATCAAACGTTACTAGATCTCCATTGATTTCGCGGAAGTCCTCGCCAGTTTCTGGATGGAAAGAGAATTCCTTAGGAAGAAATCCAGTGGCAGCAGTTGAACCATCATTTAATACTTCTTCAACTAATGCTTGCTTGTTAAATGATTTACTGATCGCCTTACGAATATTCACGTTCGCAAGAGCCTCAGAAGTTGTTTGGTTAAACTTCAACCAGAAAATTGACGCTTCTGGTGTAACTACGAAATTTTCATCTGATGCGTATTGGTCAACGATATCTGCAGATAGACCAGCACGATCTACTTCGCCTTTGTTATATAAATCCACTCCAACTTGCGGATCTTTTACTACATCAAACGTTAATTTTTCTAAAGTTACTGTCTCAGCATCCCAATAAGTATCATTCTTAGCTAATGTCCAGCTAGTTGCAGTACTGTTCCAATTTTCCAATGTAAATGGTCCGTTCGTTAACATTGTATCTGAACTAGTTGCAAATTTATCTCCTTGTGCTTTTACAAATTCTTCATTAACCGGATAGAAAGTTGCAAATGCAGCAAGTTCTAAGAAATATGGTGTTGGCTTCTCAAGCGTAACTTGGAAAGTATAATCATCTACTGCTTTTACACCAAGTTCTTCAACTGGTACTTCACCTTTGTTAACAGCATTAGCATTTTTAACTACGCCACCCATCATGTATGGTCCGTATGCAGATCCTACATCAGGATCCACTGCACGTTGCCAAGCAAAGACAAAGTCATGTGCAGTTACAGGATCTCCGTTTTCCCATGTTGCATCTTCACGTAGATGGAATGTCCACGTTAATCCGTCTTCACTAACTTCATGTTCTGTTGCAATACCAGGAGTTAATTCTCCTTCTTTTTGACGATAAAGCCCCTCATACGTATTGCCTAAATAAATCGCAGCGATTGCGTCAGTAGAAAGCTGTGGATCCATTGAAGGAATTACATCACCTTCTAACAGATTAAGCACCTGTTCTACCTCTTCGCCGCCTTCAGTTGTTGTTTCTCCACCTTCGTCTGTTCCTTCTGACCCCTGTGAATCAGAATCGCCGCCTCCATCACCGGAGCAAGCTACCATGAAAATACTTAGCAATAAACCTAATGCTAAGAGCAATGAAATTTTAGAAAATTTCATGGCTAATTTCCCTCCCTTTTATTTTTATGTACCAAATAATTTTCTATCTCGGTACATGCTAAATCTTACAGTGCCCATTATAGCATTATTCAGAGAATTTTGTATAGGTTGAATTTCTAAATTTACACAATTGAAGGAAAAATATAAAACAAAAGTACTATACTATCAAGGCTTCTAACACTCTTATGAAAAACAAAAAAATAATTTTTTTTTAATTCAAATGGATTCGTCCAAGATTTTATAAAAAATAAACACAGACCTTTGGCCTGTGTTTATTTTTTATAATTATATGTTATTCAGCTGATCCTACACTTGCCCACTTGTACTCATACGTAGCACCCATTGGGTTGTTAATTACACCTTGAATCTTAGGTGAAATTAACTGTGCACGTGCACTTTGATACAATGGAGCAACCGCTGCATCTTCAGCTAAGATCTTTTCAGCTTCAAGGAAAGCTTCAAAACGCTTAACTGGCTCAAGAGCTAATTCATCTCCAGCTTGTGCAATTAACTTGTCATACGCTGGATTTGAGTAACCCATGTGGTTGTTTCCGCCATCTGTTACCCATAGATTTAACCATGTGTTAGGATCGATGTAGTCAGGACCCCAACCTGCGAATTGGATATCATAATCCTGAGCTGTGTCTAACTCTAGACGTTGTTCAAATGGTACTTGTTGTAACTCAATTGAAAGACCTGGAAGGTTTGTTTCTAATTGGTTAGCAATATATTCGTTTAGTAATTTGGCAGTTTCACTATCTCCTGCTAAGAACCCTAGAGTAACTTCAGATTTACCTAGTTCCTCTAGACCTTTTTCCCATAGTTTCTTCGCTTCTGCAGCGTCGAATGTTACTAGATCACCATTGATTTCACGGAAGTCTTCTCCAGTTTCAGGATGTGCAGCAAAATTCTTTGGTACAAATCCGTTAGAAACTACAGAACCGTTATTGATAATTTCATCTACCATTGCTTGTTTGTTAATAGCTTTACTAATCGCTTTACGAATATTCACATTCGCAAGAGCATCTGATTTTGTTTGGTTCATTTTCAAATAGAATAATGTTGCTTCTTCTGTAATTGTAAAGTCTTTATGTGAAGAATATTGGTCAACAAGGTCAGAAGAGATACCTGCACGGTCTACTTCACCTTTGTTATATAAATCTACTCCAACCTGTGGATCTTTTACTACGTCGTATGTCATTTTTGTAATCTTTACAGTCTCAGCATCCCAATATTTTTCGTTTTTAACTAGATTCCATTTTGAAGAAGTACTTTTCCAAGCATCTAGCAAAAATGGTCCGTTAGCTAACAACGTTTCAGAGCTTGTAGCATATTGGTCACCTTGCGCTTCAACAAACTTTTGGTTTAACGGTAAGAAAGTACCGAAAGCTGTTAATGATTCAAAATATGGTGTTGGTTTTTCAAGCGTTACTACTAAAGTATAATCCCCTTCAGCTTTAACACCTAACTCTTCAACTGGCTTTTCACCAGCAGCAATTGCTGTAGCGTTTTTAATTACGCCACCCATCATGTATGGACCATATTCAGAACCCGTATCAGGGTTTACTGCACGTTGCCATGCATAAACGAAGTCATGTGCTGTTACAGGATCTCCGTTTTCCCACTGTGCATCTTCACGTAATGTAAATGTCCACGTTAACGCATCTTCACTTACAGTATGCTCAGTCGCAATACCTGGCATTAATTTCGTGTCTTCCCCTAGACGGTATAGACCTTCCATCGTAGTCCCTAAAAATTGGAAAGCGTACTCATCAGTAGCCATTGAAGCATCCATTGTAGGAATGGTATCTCCATTAATTAGGTTAAGAACCTGTTCTACTTCTTCTCCGCCTTCAGCTGCTGCTTCTTCCTTCTCATCATTTCCTTCTGATCCCTGTGAATCAGTACCGCCTTCTCCTCCACCAGAGCAGGCTACCATGAAAATACTTAGCAATAAACCTAATGCCAAAAGTAATGAAATTTTAGAAAATTTCATGGCTAATTTCCCTCCCTTTTATTTTTATGTACCAACTTGATTGTTTTGGTACATGCTGAAACTTACAAAAAGATTATACCACTATTCAGATAATTTTGTATAGGCTTAATTTCAAAATTGGGTGAATTTATTTTAAATTATTCAAGATAGTTCAAAGATACTAGAAAAAAGAGCTATATATTTTTTTATAATTTTTCCGAATCAAAGGGATACAATCTATTAGAACAAGGTTATTTTCTTTTTCAATTTGGATTCAATTTCATGAAAATTGTATAATAATTTGTGGTAAATATTAGAAATAAGTAGTAAACTAACTTTACAGAATTTTATTGAAATAGATTAGTTTGGGGGGATTCTATGAAAATAGTAAGAATAATTGTTTTTTATTTTCTGGGGATTATTGGTATCAGCTGTATAAGTGTATTTCCTCAATTTTTAGCAAGTGATGGTCTGGCGAATCCATTAAAATATTTTAAACACCTAGGAACTTTTTTTGTCGATCTGTTCAAAAGCGAGTCCTGGGTTTACCGTGTTATGAGTGAACCATCAAAGTATATAGAATCAAAAGTTATTGCGGAATTTCCCCTTTTTGAAACACTTTGGGATGCCTTTATCTATTCAATGGAAATATTTCTAGGGGCAATAGTCTTAGGATTTACATTGGCACTTTTATTAGCCCTGTTGGCTAATTTTTTACCAAAGAAACATTCTATATTGCTAAAAAAACTTTTAAACTTTCTTGAGGCAATACCTGATGTAGTCATAGCTGTATCTTTACAAGCACTAAGCGTGTACCTATACAAGTCTTTTGAGGTTGATTTGTTCCGTGTAGCTGGCTATATGGATACTAAAATTTACTTTGCACCAATTGTAACATTATCCATTATCCCAATGATTTCCTTGTTCAAAGTTTTGCTTTATCACATTGAAGAAGAGTTTATAAAAGACTATGTGCTTTTTCTAAAAAGTAAAGGTATTAAGAAATTAGGGGTTCTTCTTCGTCACATGTTGAAAAATGTACTAATTACAACATTCCAACACACTAAAGTAATCATATGGGCAACGTTGTCTAGTCAGTTTATCATTGAATATTTGTTCAATATTAACGGGATAACTACTGCCATCATTGAAAGTTTTTCACCGATGACAATTGCGGTCTCATTGGCTTTAATCTTCACACCTTTCTTTTTCTTTTTTCAACTTATGGATATGTGGTTGTATGGTGATAAGTTATATAACGATGGAATATCTTTCAAAAATAAACACTCCTTTTCGATATTTACAGTTTTGTCATCTATCCGATGGTCAAAACTGCACATTAGACCATTTCAAATCGTCAAATACTTATGGTCGATGATTATTACACATGTAAAAAATGTTAAATTTACTATTGGAATTCTATTTTTTGTTGTTATGATTAGTGCTAGTTTTATTTATTCTATATCCACAAATGACCATATAGATCAGGTACTTATGATTTACGAAGAAGATGGAGTAACGATCAAAAGTACACCAATACATCCTCCAAGTGAAATACTTATACTTGGATCAGATTTTTACGGATATGATTTATTAGATATGCTTCTAATAGGAGCAAAATACACTTTACTGTTTGGGTTATTAATTGCTTTCTTACGTGTAATCATTGGTTTGCTAGGTGGAATTCTATACGCCTTTACACTAAAAGCTCGGCAACAAGTATGGCTAGAAAAACTGGTGGATTCTATACACTTCCTACCGTTAGCTTTAATTGCGTACATATTTCTTAAACCTATACTACCAGTTGGATCATTAGATTACTCAACTCCCGACCGGATTATAATTGAAGTAGTCATCTTAACCTTACTTGTTGTACCATTGACAACTGTTTTAATTGGAAATAATATTAATATTATTTTAAGTAAAGAGTTCATTATGAGCGCAAAAGTATTAGGCGGAAGTAAACTGCACCTACTACGTCATCATATATTGCCACATATTGGACCAAAAATGACTATCCTTTTTGGTCAACAATTTATTCAAGTATTGTTTCTCTTTATACATCTTGGAGTAGTTCAGCTCTTTTTCGGAGGAACAATTGTAGAAGGAGGTGCCATATATCCAGACATGTCTGTTACCAACGAGTGGGCTGGTCTGATTGGCGCTTCAAAAGAGGAAATTCATGGCGGTATGCACTTTTGGGTTTTATTTTTCCCATTACTTGCTTTTATGTTAAGTATATTTGCAATGCAATTAATCATAAAAGGTGTTGAAGAAGTGCAGCAAGCTAAAATCGGTGTTCTTTATAAGTTCCAAAAGAAAAAGCGGGAACCAGTTCTAAGCGAGGAAAAACCAGAATACACAATTACAGAAGAAAGCTTTACAACCATCAGATAGTATTGATAATGATGAAAAAGAAAAACCGGGCGATAGTTTAGTTCACGCCCGGCCTTTTTGGTTTAGAGGATATCTATTTTATGCCCACCACATATCAGCAGGTTTTTCTGCTATATGAACCCTTTTTAAATTCGCAACTGCTTTAGTAAAGCCCTCATTGATTGACATAATCGGATCCTCATGTTCGATACTTACAACATAATCATAACCATACGTACGCAATGCACTAATAATATTCGACCATTCTTGAATTCCATGCCCATACCCAACGGATCGGAAACTCCAAGCACGGGTTTGGACTTCACCATATGGTTGCATATCGGTCAATCCGTACATGTTTACATTCTCTTGATCGATGTAGGTATCTTTTGCATGAAAATGATGGATAGCATTTTCTTTGCCCAAAATTTTAATTGCTGCGACCGGATCAATCCCTTGCCACCAAAGATGACTTGGATCTAGGTTAGCTCCAATCGCATCACACGTTGCCTCGCGTAACTTGAGCATCGTATACGGTGTGTGTACTAAGAATCCTGCATGAAGCTCAAGACCAACCTTCACGCCATGATCCTTCGCAAATTGCCCTTGTTTTTTCCAGTAAGGAATTAGCTTTTCTTCCCATTGCCACTGTAAGATATCCGAGTACTCACTCGGCCATGGGGTAACTGGCCAATTCGGATATTTGGCATCCTCGTGATCTCCAGGTGTTCCGGAAAATGTATTAACTACCGGCACATTCATTCGCTCAGCTAGCTTTACAGTTTTCACAAATGCCTCATGTGATTCTGCTGCAAATTGTTTATCTGGAGAAATTGGATTTCCATGGCAACTAAATGCACTAATCGTTAAACCACGAGAATGAACTTTTTCCAAATAATCGTTTCGTTTTGCTTCACTTTCCAAAAGCTCATCAACATTACAATGCGCATTTCCAGGATGACCACCTGTTCCAATTTCGACTGCCTCGAGACCAGAATCTTTTACATGATCAAGCATTTCTTCAAATGATTTCTCTGAAAATAATACAGAAAATACACCTAATTTCATATGTATCACCCTTCCATGAAGTCTACAATTAACCCAATCTGACACTCTTACCCATTTCACTACTTTGATAAATTGCTTCTATAATTTTCGTCACTTGTAACGCTTGTTCTGGTTTTACAATTAACTCTGCTTCACCTAAACAACTCGAAACAAAATTTTCAGCCTGGAGTAAACCAGCATTATCTTCTATCGAGGCGAACTTTGCTTCATTGCTAAAAAATGTTCCGTATTTTGCTTGGTACAATTCGAATGGATAAACATTCAATCCACCATCAACACCTGAAATACTTAAACTTGTTTCATCTTCTTTAATGTTCGCAGCCCACGAGCATTCGAGCATCAACGAAACGCCATTTTCAAATGTGATGTAACCTGTAACATGATCATCTACATCAAATGTTTCGTGATTAAAAGCTCCCCACTCATTCAACTGATTTGGCGTTTTACTCAGACGATTGTATGTGGTCCCCATGACTTCCACAGGTTTCAGATCACCAAGTAGCCAAATCGCTAAATCAAGAAAATGACAGCCCCAATCGATTAAACTACCTCCACCCTGCAAATCCTTATTTGTAAATACTCCCCAGCCTGGAACTTTGCGACGTCGCATCGCACGAACACGGGTTACAAGTGGATCGCCAATTTCGTTATTTAAAATAGCTTGTTTCGCTACACGTGCTTCCTGTGTATGACGATAGTGGTAGGCGATCGATAACTTTGAATTCATTTTCTTCGCTGCGGCAATCATTGCTTCACATTCCTTTGTCGTGATTGCCATTGGCTTTTCACATAATACGTGCACACCCGCTTCTAGTGCCTGTATTGCAATTGTCGCGTGAAATTTATTTGGCGTACAAATAGTTACCGCATCCACTACAGAAAACATTTCAGTGTAATCGTCAAAAACTTTCGGAATACCAAAATTATCCGCAACCTCTTGCGCTCGTTCGCCGTTCAGATCTTGAACAGCGAAAAGCTCCACTTTATCATTTAAAGCTAAATATGCAGGTATATGTCTGTCTTGTGCAATCCCGCCCACTCCGATAATTCCCATTTTTAGTTTCATGATTTTACTTCCCCTTTTACTGCAACTACTTCGTTTTTATTTCTTCTAAAGGTTTGGCATTTCCATAGTCATGCTTTGGTGTATTTGTATTTTTTGCCCATTTCACACCGTTCTTAATAACTTGTTGAATCTCTTTATTGTGATACGTTGGGTATGTTTCATGACCAGGTCTAAAGTAAAAGATTTTTCCTCGACCGCGACTAAATGTTGCACCACTTCGAAAAACCTCGCCACCTTCAAACCAGCTTACAAAAATCAATTGATCAGGCGCAGGAATATCAAAATGTTCACCATACATTTCTTCTTTTTCTAATTCAATGTATTGGCCAATTCCCTCCGTAATAGGGTGACTTGGGTCAACAACCCATAGTCGTTCCTTTTCATCCGCTTCACGCCATTTTAAATCACATCCAGTTCCCATCAGCTTTTTGAAAACTTTGGAAAAATGCGCAGAATGCAGAACTACTAATCCCATTCCATCTAACACACGTTGCTTCACTCGTTCAGCAACCTCTTCCGTTACATCTTCATGCGCTATATGTCCCCACCACACGAGCACATCTGTCTCAGCTAACACCTCTTCGGTCAACCCATGCTCTTTTTCATCCAAAGTTGCAGTTCGCACAACATTTCCGTCTTCCTCTAAAAATTCTGCTATCGCTCCATGAATCCCCTTCGGATATACTTCTGCAACTACTGGGTTTTGTTTTTCATGCCGATTTTCGTTCCAAACCGTTACGTTCATGTTTCCTCACCTCGTTATTAATTTACTATTGCCCGTAAATTGTCCTGGTTTAATTTGGCGCTTACCATTGGATCGTGATCAAAATCCTCTTGTTCAACTATTAGCCATTCCACTTGGTGATTTTTTGCTGCTTGCAAAAGATCTTTCATATTAAACGCACCAAAGCCAATTTCAGTACTTCTCCTTCTACCATCTTCCTCAATCATGTCCTTAATATGTAGCGAAATCAGCCGTTTGCTATAGGTCTCCATTATATTTGTTGCTGGATAACCAGCATAATTTGCCCAAAAGCAATCCAATTCCATTTTAACCAAATCCGGATCAGTGTTTCCAAACAACAAATCAAATCCAGTAGTACCATCGTATAGATCAAATTCAAATTGGTGGTTATGGTAAGCAAACGTCATTCCATCTTCTCTACACTTTTGACCGACTAGATTCAACTCTTCTGCTAATCGCTTGTAATCATCGCGAGAACGACGTTTTTCTTCTGAAACATACGGACAAATAATCAAGTCATTGTTGATTTCTTGATTATACAAAATCGCTTCCTTTAGCTTATCATCTTTTAACGAATCAAGGTCTGTGTGACTACCCGCAACATGAAGTCCTTTCTCGTTCAATACCTTTTTCACTTCTGTTGCAGGTGTATCAAAAAAACCAGCAAATTGTATACCATCATAGCCCATGTCTGCTACTTGTCGAATTGTTCCTAAAAAATCTTTTTCAGCCGCAGTTCGGACAGAATACATCTGCAAACCAATAGCTCCGATAGGTCATTCTCCTCCCCAAAGTTAGTAATCTATTAATTATTAGAAAACTTGGTTGTCACCAGGTCTCTTTAAAAGTAAATGCTACAAACTAGTGAAAATTTAAGTCTAGCATCGACCGCTACGGAAAAACACTGCGCTTTCCGTGGGCAGCTGATGAGCCTCCTCGAGCTTACGCTCTGCGGGGTCTCATCTAGGCTTCTGCTCCCACAGGAGTCTCCGTGTTTTTCCTCCGCTAATGTAGTGCTGTAAATTCCCCTTAGTTTTACGTACTATTTGATTAAATACAATACACTTACTAATTGGATTTTTGATTGGAGCGTAGGACAGTCGACTCCTGCGGGAAAAGCACGAGTCTGAAGGCCCCGCAGAGTGGTTTTCTCGAGGAGACTGAAGCCGTGCCCGCGGAAAGCGACTGACCGGAGCGGAAATCAACATAGCACTTACTTAGCTCGCAGTTTACTTCGACTGCGAATCTGTCTAATCTTTACTTTACGTTACTCTTGTTGAATACTCAAAAAATAATCAGATTTTATACATTATCATGTTGTTAGGAAAATTCGACATTCGCCTAGACTTATAGCGGGTGCCAAGATTTCCTTATAAGTTTTACCATAATTTATACTTCCTAACGTTAGAATACTACACGGCGCCCTTCAAGGTTAGACAGCACAGCACCATCATTTATTTTTGTTAATTGAAGTACATCTTCCTTCGTTATACTCGGTTCAATTCCATCACGAATTTTAGCCACCCATTGTTCCATAGGCTTACGTACAGTTGGTAATTCGTCTTTAAGCTGTATCCATTCTCCATTACCACGATGCACAGTTCGAAGCCGAATCTCACCGTCAACACAGTAAAGTGTCCCTTCAGTCCCGTAGATTTCCAACTGAAACGGACTCCCATGCGATACAAAGCTAGTTTCAATAACACCAAGTGCACCAGATTCATAATCGACAATCACAGCAGCACTCATATCCACATCATGGTTAGCACCTTTTTCCAATCGAGCATAAATCGCACTCGCTTTCCCTGCCAATCGATTGGTCAAGTATATAGGATGTGCACCAAGATCAATGAGAGATCCACCACCAGTTTGTTGCTTATTGAAAAATCGGGTTGGTAACCAGCCGTGATTTTTCCCATGCGGTATCACTGCCCCGTTATGCGCTAACCTGCAACGAATCATTGTCAATCGCCCAAGAACTCCTTCCGAAACAACATTTTCTGCATAGAGGAATTCTTTTTCTGTTAACCTTGGCATGGAAACCATTAATTCGACGCCTTGCTTTTCGACCATTTCATAAATTTCTTTACAGTCTTTTACAGTGAACGCTAGTACTTTTTCCGTGAATATATGCTTATGATGCTTAGCTGCCTCCATAATGACTGTTTTATGCAAGCTGGTTGGCGTAGTTACGATAACAGCGTCTATTTCCGGGTTTGATAAAACAATTTCCAAGTCGCTTTCGAAAGACACACCTAACTCATCAGCCCAAGCTGCACCACGCTCAGCATCTTCATCCCAGACAACGCCAATCGATAATTGTTCATTTTCCTGAACCTCACGTGCATAGTCATCAGCATGTACATGCCATCTACTTAACATTGCAACCTTCACGTCAAGACACCTCCTTTACTTGAAGTCATTTTTACGGAAGCTAGATTCGCTTAATCAAAATATACCGCTTTCCCAGTTTTTGCAGATTCATAAATTGCTTCTAATATTTGCGTTACAACAAGAGCCTCATGTGGTTTTACAACAGGATCGGTATCGTTCAACACACTTTCGACCCACAAACGAGCTTCAAGATCTGCATCACTCTCCGATTCTCCGTCATAAAAAGCTACACCACTGTTGTCGAGCTCCACATTGGTCGTATAAAGCTTTCCAAATTCTTCTCCATTAATACGCAATCCGTCTTTCATATCTGCGCCGCCTGCCGTTCCACTTAACGAGCATTTCGCCTCATCAACCTCAAGTGAATTCAGTGCCCAAGCAGATTCAAGAACAATTGTCGAACCATCTTCCATTGTAATAAATCCAAATGCAGAATCCTCCACTGTGAATTTTTCAGGATCCCATGAACCCCAGGCATTTGCAGCATCTTTATGCTTTCCTAGTTTGTGAAACGTCGACCCCATTACTGATTTTGGCTTGTAATTGTCCATCATCCATAGCGTCAGATCAAGTGCATGTGTTCCGATATCAATTAACGGTCCACCTCCCTGCTTTTCTTCGTCTAAAAAAACACCCCATGTTGGTACCGCACGACGACGGATGGCGTGTGCTCTTGCAAAATAAACATCACCTAGATCTCCGCGTTGTGTAACTTTACGTAAATATTGACTATCCTGTCTGAAACGGTTCTGATAACCAATTGTCAATTTCTTCCCTGTTTCCTTAGCTACCTTTACCATTTCTTTTGCTTCTGCGGATGTTTTTGCCATTGGCTTTTCACACATTACATGCTTATCAGCACGCATCGCAGCAATCGAGATTTCCGCGTGTGAATTATTTGGTGTACAAACATGTACGACATCAATCGAAGCATCGTTTAATAATTCCTTATAATCCTCATATACAGCCGCTTCTGCTATCCCATATTCATCAGCAGCTACCTGCGCCTTTTGTACATCGATATCACAGAACGCCACAAGCTCAACTTGCTCTAACTTTTGTAAGCTTGGCAAGTGTTTACCATTCGCAATCCCACCACAGCCAATAATTCCTACACGTAATTTTTTCATCGTACATCATCCTTTATTGTTTATTACTGTTAAAAAAATTCTTCTACTGACCGCAATGGAGAAAACCCTTTCTAAATGCGGCATATTTCTGATTTAAACTCTTAATCGATATAAATTGTTCACTAGTGAAAGTTCATTTTAAAAATGACATTAACGTTTCTTTCCCCCGGGAAAAATCCAGTGGTAAAGTAGCATTTGCGTTGGCATACAAGCTAGCGGACACACGATTCCTTATTTGTGAATAATAAGGGTAAACGTGGCAGTTTACGGACTGAGGATACCTTATTTAGGTTAAAACAGATGCAAATCATCCTTTTTTACCTGAATAAGACACCTTGTGTCCGTTAATCTTCAAAATTACGCCAAATAAGTAAAATAAGGCATCCTCTGTCCGCTACTAAGCGTCACAGGCATAATACTGTACAACTGAGAGGGAAAATTCACATTCCCACATTTATTCCTTAACCGAACCTGATGTTAGTCCGGACACAATTCGTTTTTGGAAAAATAATACGATAATAACGATCGGTATCGTCACGATTACCGTTGCAGCGGAAATATCGCCCCATGGTATAGAAAATTGACTTTGATACAACGAAATTCCAACTGGAACCGTTCGCCATTCATCAGCTGTATTGATCGTTAATGCAAATAAGTATTCATTCCAAGCTGCAATAAATACTAAAATTCCAGTTGTAAAAACACCTGGTGCTGCAAGCGGGAATATAATTTTCCGAAACGTTTGAAACGGACTAGCTCCGTCAAGCTTTGCTGATTCTTCAAGCTCATATGGTATTTTTTGAAAAAACGTCGACAAAATCCATATCGACAACGGCAAACTAATTGTAATGTATGGAATTACCAGACCCATATAGCTATTGCGCAAATTTAGGCCAGTAATTAGGTTAAACATTGGCGAAATAATTGCGATTTGTGGAAACATCGACGCCGCAAGAACAACACCCAATATTAAACCTTTTCCTTTAATCGGCAGACGTGTCACCGCATAGGATGCAAACGATGCGAATGTCAATGATAGAATTGTAGTTAATGTAGCAACAACAAAACTGTTTAGCATATAACGAAGCAACGGTCGATTCGTTAGTGCAGCAGTATACGATTCGAGTGTCGGATTATTTGTAAACCACTTATACGATGAAAATATTTCACCGGGGGGCTTGATCGAAGTCAAGAACACCCAAATAAATGGAAACATCACAAGGAACACAAATAGTACTAGAAAAATATAGAATCCAATTCCTGCTCGTTTATTCATCTTCGTCCCCCCTTATTTTGAACGGCCTGCAAATAACTCAGATCCGATTAATTTTACATAGATAAAGCTAATAATAGCTACACAGATAAATACAATAACGGAAAGCGTTGAGCCTTCCCCAAAATTTTGTTGCGCAAATAATGTTTTATACGCATAGATGGAAATCGACTCGGTCGCATTTGCCGGTCCACCACCTGTTAATACGTAAATAAGATCGAACACTCGAAATGCATCTAGCGTTCTAAATAACAATGCTACTAGAATAGAAGATTTGAGTAGTGGTAGAGTAATTCGCCAAAATTGCTGGAATTTGTTCGCTCCATCTACATCGGACGCTTCATACAATGATGCAGGTATTGTTTGTAATCCTGCTAATAAAAGTAAAGCCATGTACGGCGTTGTTTTCCATACATCTGCTAATATCACCGAAAACATTCCACCTTCAGCTGTCGATAAAAGCCATGCGGCATCTGGAATAAGATTTAGTACTTGCAAATAATGTGCAACGATTCCTGACTGGCCATCGTATAAAAATCCCCACATCATTGCTGCAACTGCTGTCGGAATTGCCCATGGTATCAAAACAGACGCCCGGATAATTCCCCGACCTTTAAACGCACGATTAATTAGGAGTGCGATTGCAAGTCCGAGGACAAGCTCAAAAGCAACAGAGACGACGGTGAAAAACGTTGTATTCCAAAGTGATTTCCACATTCGTTTGTCTTGTAGGTAATTGATGTAGTTATCCAATCCAACAAAATTAGATTTCAATATCGTTTCACTTGTATTTCCAAGTAATCCAGCTGTTTGTTTAAACTGTTCACTTAACATGTCATCATTAATTGTTTTAGAAATTTGCAGGAGATCCTTTTGATACGACTCCAATGCAGAACGGTAAGTCTTTGCAAAATCATTCTCTACCTCAGAGTACTTTAACTCCTCATTCGTAACAGGTTCATAGGCCATCAACATTTCATTGATTTTATCCGCCTTTTGCTTTATTGCATCATCACTAAGCAACTCACTGTGGTACTTCGTGACACCTTCTTCAATCGAAGTAATCGTTTCCTTCACTTCAGGTTTTTCAGCTTTAGATTTCAGATCTTCTAACTGATTTTCAATATAAAAATAGTTATCTAAATAATTTTCTAAATCAATATTTGACCCTAGTAACGTTTCCGACCGTGCGGGATCATTCAACCGATAGTCAAACAAACTATTCCAGAATGACTGGGCAACCGGCCAAAGTACAACAACTACTACTAGAATTAAAGATGGTATTACCATTGCATATCCAAGCTGCTTTTCATTCAACTGAAATCGCGGTTTTTTCTTATTACCCATTCGTACCCCCCCTTACTATGATGCTGAATATGTAAAATTACGAGTTTGATAGAAAAGGCAAGATGAGGGTTTCCTCCCATCTTGCCTTATACTGTTATTTCTACCTATTATTCATTAACGGCCTTTTCAATTTTTGTTTGCATATTTTTCGCTGCTTCTTCAGCAGTTTGCTCTCCAGTTAACGCTTTTGAAAGCTCGATTTGCATAATGTCAGAGATCACAGGGTAAATTGGTGTTACTGGTCTAGGAACAGCACTTTCCAATACTTTTACGAACTCTGGATTAGCAAATAATGGACTAGCTTCCTGTACTTCTGGATCATCATAAAGAGCTTTAAGTGTAGGAGCAGATCCACCCTCAATAGCAGTGATCTTCTGTCCTTCTGGTCCAGTCATGAACTTCACAAATTCCCAAGCAGCTTCAGGGTGCTCAGAGTAGCGGTTGATCATTGTCATCCATCCACCAAGTGTAGCGGCGCTTCCTGCGTCACCCTTTGGAAGCGTTGTAATTTCAACATTACCTACAACTTTTGAACGTTCTTCGTCAGCTGCAGATGCTTGCATGTATGGCCAGTTACGAGCAAATACTGATTTCCCTTCAATAAATGCTGTTTCTGTTTCCACTTCCATAAAGTTTAAAATGTTATCTGGAACAAAATCAGAGTTGACAATTTCTTGCATTTTCTTAATTGCCTTCACTGTTTCCGGACTATTAGCCACAACATTGTTGTTTTCATCAATGATTTGGCCACCATATGATGCAATGAACTCAATTGCGTTACAAACTAATCCTTCATACTGCGCTGCTTGCATTAAGTATCCAAATTCAGTTCCTGCTTCACCTTGTAACTTGCTAGCTTGCTCAATTAGCTCATCCCACGTTTCTGGAGGATCTTCCACAATGTCAGAACGGTAGTAAAGCATTCCAGCATCTGTGAACTTTGGCATTGCCCATTGTTTTCCATTAAATTTACCCGAAGCTACTGCCCCTTCGAAGTAAGCACTCATATCAATGTTATCCTTTTCAATAAAACGGTCTAGCTCTAATGCGTAATTTGCTTGTGCAAATTCTGCTGGCCAGATTACATCCGCATCAAAAACATCGATTTCAGAGCTTTGTGCACTGAAAGCGGTTACATATTGATCATGTTGTTGCCCCGTATCCGCAGGCATTTCCCGAAACTCAACATTAATGTTTGGATGCTTTTCTTCAAATGCTGCAACAAGCTTTTCGTTAGCACCAGTTGTATCGACACCACGAGCGTAAACAATTGTTACTTCCTCTTCAGAAGCCTTTTCATCTTCTTTTGTGGTATCGTCATTCGAATTATCAGACGATCCTTCTGCATTATCAGTCGAATCTCCGTTGTTACAAGCTACTAAGAAAAAGACCATGGCGATTACAAACAGAATTCCTACTGTACTTTTCCAGAACTTCAAATTAGTTCCCCCTTTAATTTTAATGATTCCACCTTTTTGAAATGGATTATAAACGAATGATGCAAACTTAATTTTCAAAAAAATGAAATCGATTACATCTTGCCTTTTATTATACAAGAACATTAACCTATGTCAATAAGAAATTTTACAGGAATCTGAAATCGGTGACACAGTAGAAAACGTAGCTTACCGACAAGCTCTAATGACGATAGCCTAAACTACACTATTGACCCCGTATCAAATTTCTTATCAACATAAAAAAGCACAGTATGTTATGGCTACTAACAACTGTGCCTCTTCTTTCATTTTTTATGAGCGTAAAAATCCACCTTCAGAATTAATTACCTGACCAGTAATCCATCCCGCGTCTTCACCTGCTAAAAACGTTACTAATCTAGCAGCGTCATCCGGCAACCCCATTCGACCCATTAAAAATTTGCTGGATAACGCCTGTTTAATTTCATCTGTCATCCATCCCGTATCAGTAGGTCCAGGATTCACGGCGTTTACGGTAATTCCAAGAGGTGCTATTTCTGCTGATAAAGTTAACGTAAATCCTGAAATAGCTGCCTTCGTGGCGCCATAGGCAAGCTCGCCGAGCATTGGTCCTTGAGCTTGTCCTGATGTCAGGTTAACAATTCGCCCACCAGATAATTGTGCTTTTTTTAACCTCTTTGCAAATTCAACACACAATAAAAATGTCGAACGCATATTGACTTGATAATGCGAATCTAGCGTTTTTACATCCAATTGTTCATATCCATCTCTAGTTGAATACGCAGCATTATTAACTAAAATTGTCGGCAAGCCTAATTTTTCCTCAACTTCATCTAGTAGTTGGTATGCTGCATGCTTATTGCTCAAATCAATCTCAGAACTAGCAGCACGAATACCTAGCTCTTCTAGTTCTTTCCGAAAAAATTTTGCCCAGTCTGGTTCTGTATCCCAATAGGTAAAAAAGATTGCACACCCATCCATAGCAAGACGCTTACAGATCGCTGCGCCAATTCCCTCTGCATGGCTAACACCGGTTACCACCGCAATTTTTTTCTGCATACTAGAGTTCCACCTTTCATCCTGCCTTAACTGGCGTAAAATCCCCTCTTCCACAAAGGACTAAATAAGCGGGATTCAACCGCCCGTAAAGGTTCGATTTTGTTCAACTAACATTAAGTGGGGAAGAAGTTGCCCACTTAATGAAGTTTCACTTTATGTAGATTCACGTAGTACAAGTTCATGTTCTAAAATGATATTTTCTACTTTTTTTCCTTGGATTTTATTAATGATCATTGTTGCAGAAGCACATCCCATTTTGTACATTGGTTGTGAAATAGTAGTCAATGTCGGGTGTGTCATATTTGAAAAGGCAATTTTATCAAATCCTACCAGCGCGATATCTTGCGGTACCTTTAGACCAGAAGCATTGATTTCCTTTAGTGCACCAATCGCCAGAATATCTGATACAGCAAACACTGCCGTAGGTCTTTCAGGTAACTCAAGCAAGCTACGCATGGCACGTTTTCCATCTTCAAAGTTCAATGTCTCTGTATGATAAATCCAGCTCGAATCAATAGGTAAGCCAAATTCCTTCATTGCTTTTTCATATCCAGCACGTCGTTCCCGTGCATACAAAAATTTCTCATCAGAATTGATAAGTGCTATTTTTTCCTGGCCAATCTTTATCAAATGTTTCACCGCATGGTATGCAGCTAACTCATTGTTAATCGTGACATAGGAAATATTCGCATCTTCATCAAATTCACTACATTGGACAATCGGGTATTGACCCGCAAGCTCCACTAACTTTTCTTTATTTACAGTAGGGTCCATCGATATGATGCCATCCGCTAATCGATTTCGAATCAAATTAAAGTAAATCGATTCTCGTTGTGGATTTGAATCTGTTTCGCATAGAAGAATGTTATAACCCAAACCAATTGCCGTATCTTGAATACCGTTAATAATTTCCGAATAAAAGGGGTTTGAAATGCTAGGGATTAAAACAAGAAGTAACCTGCTTTCGGAGTTTCTCAAGTTCCGGCCCAAGACACTGGGCTCATAATTTAACTCACTTATCGCCTGTTCCACTCGTAATCTTGTCTTTTTTGCAACGGTGCTTTGGTTATTGAAAACCCTTGAAACTGTTGCAACGGAAACCCCAGCACGTTTAGCCACTTCTTGAATATTTGCCACGAGATCCCCTACCTTCTACTTACAAAATTTTGAAAACGATTACATATTATCTTATTATTCCAGCATTATTTTGTCAATAAAATGATAATGGTACTAAGCACAAAAGTACTTAGTACCTAAAAAACAAGGGTCAATTACAAACTTTGTAATGCCTCTTCTATTTGGACATCTCCAGAAATCATTTCAAATGCCTTATGATAAGCATTTGGTTCTTGAATGGCTGCGATCATCGTTTTCGCAACATCTGCCCGAGGAATCGAGCCACGTTCTACCGTCTCACCAACCTTAATCTTACTTGTACTCTCATCATGTGTCAGCCCTCCTGGTCGCACAATGGTATAATCAAGCTCACTTCCCATCAAGAATTCATCTGCCTCTTTTTTCATTTTTAGATAATGATGGAAAGACTCTTTTCCTTTCTCAGGTTCACCTAAGTCGCGACCAGCACCAAAACTGCTTAGCATGATAAATTTCTTTATACCAGTTTTTTCGGTTGCTTTAACAAGATTAATGGCACCGTCTCGGTCAACAGTGGTTGTTTTATCAGGGCCAGTTTTACTTCCTGATCCTGCAGCAAATATAACTACATCCATACCACGAACCGCATGACCAACATCACCTTCTAAATCCGCTACAACAGGAGTTCCGCCGAGCTTCTCCATTTCCGGTTTCTGGTCCTCTTTACGAATCATCGCGTATGGTTCATGACCGTCCTGCTTCAAATACTGAATAAGTAAACGTCCTGTATGTCCATTTGCACCTGCAACTAAAACTTTCATTATCTATCTACTCCTTTTTATTTAACTAATTATCATCCTACATATTGTTTTTCCGCTACGATCACTTCTTAAACTTCATCGATAAAAAGTCGGTTAAAAATAAAGGTTGATACTACTGTGAAGTATGCTCAGAGCCGGTGAATATCGGACACAAAAGACCTTATTTTTACGTTTCATACGTGTTTTATGGGTCAAACGGACACAGGATGCCTTATTTAGTAAAAAGTAGTGATTTCATCCTATTTTTATCACAATAAGGCATCCTAAGTCCGCGAACAGACGCATTCCAATCAATTTTGCACGAATAAGGGCTCTGGTGTCCGCTTATTTCCATTTCGCTGCTAGTAAACTTACTTTTTTATAAACTGCACAGTAACAGGATTGTTCATTTCCACTTCGGTGCACCTTAGGTTAGCTCGTGGACTTCTTTGACGTGACGAGAAGGGCCTAGCGCAAGCCCGCCGAAAGCGTAACGTTTAACAGTACATCACCATTTACATCATCTTACCCAATTCAACAAACAATAAAATAAGTGAAGCTATTCCAACAACTATTTTGTATAATGAAAGTAAGCAAGACCTACTAGACAAACAAGGATGAAAACAAATGAAATGGAATAAATTGAACCAACGTGTACAAGACACGTTTGCTTACCTACACGATAATGCAGAAATCAGTTGGGAAGAAAAAAACACCACTACGTATATTGCTCATCTGCTGAAAGAAAGTGGCTGCAACGTCACAACCTTTGACGATTGTACAGGCGTAATCGGTGAATTTGGTCATTTTACAAAAGGACTTCCTGTTGTTGCTATTCGCGCCGATATGGACGCGCTCTGGCAAGAAGTTAATGGTACTTTTCAAGCAAATCACTCATGCGGACATGATGCACATATGGCAATTGCACTTGGTGTGCTTTGGGCGTTAGCAGAAAATCCAGCACTTCGGGATCAAATAGCCGTGAAATTTATTTTTCAACCTGCAGAAGAAAAAAGCACCGGGGCACTGAAAATGGTCGAAAAAGGCGTAATCGATAACGTTGACTATCTATATGGGATCCATTTACGTCCTGCTCAAGAAACACAAATGGGGTATGCTACTCCAGTAATTGTTCACGGTGCAACACGGAAATACCGTGCTACAATCAAAGGGCATGACGCACACGGAGCACGTCCGCACCTTAACCATAATGCAATCGAAATTGGCGCACAGCTGGTAGACATGATGAACAAAATTCATCTCGATCCGCGCATACCGCATACAGTCAAAATGACGTCGTTCCATGCAGGCGGAAAAAGCATTAATATTATACCTGGCAGTGCAACATTTTCAATTGACATGCGAGCACAATCAAACGCGTTAATTGATCAGTTGGAGCAAAAGGTACAAGGAATTTTTGCAGCAATAAGTGAATTATACGATATTAAAATTACAGTTGATGAAGTTAGTGGTGTTGTGGCTGCAAAAACAAATAAAGAAGCAATCGGGATCATGAAGCATGCCATAACAGCCTCATTAGGCGCAAATAAATTAATGCCTCGTCTTGTTACACCTGGCGGCGATGACTTTCATTTTTATACAATTAAAAAACCGTCACTTAAAGCAACAATGGTCGGTCTCGGCTGTGATCTAAAACCAGGCCTTCATCACCCAGCAATGAAATTCAATAAATCCGCTATGCTAAATGGTGTGAAGATTTTATATCATGCAATCTTGCGAACATACGAAATCAATAAATAAAATAATGAGCTCACTTTCAACAGTGAAATTTGGCATGAGGCTGGGACAAAATTAAATTTATTAAAGAGAATCGCAACAATAATATAAAATGGTGTAAAAAACCGCTCCGGAAATATACTTCGCTTTCCGCGGGCGAGTGTCGAGTCTCCTTGCCCCGGCAAGGCGTATGCCGACGTTGTCCGCAAAGGACGGTTTTAGTCGGCCTTCATCATTCGCCGTCCTGCGGGATCTCGCCAACCTCATGTTTTTTTGATAGAAAATTTCAAGCATATGAAGAGCTTAGCTTATCAAGGTTAGGAGCTCGGCGTAAAGCTCTTCACTTAGCTGTTGAACCACATTTAAAACTGGATTCTCGTTTGAAAAAAAAACTTTTCGAACTCTTTAAGCCATAATTTCCATTGAATTACCCTTACGCTTGGATTCAATTAACCGAATCCTCATCGCGCTCCACTGCTTCTTGATCAATGATCAAATTTTTATCAATATCCTTTTTATCATAATTGTCGCCGAAAAACTTTTTCATTTTCGCATCTGCTTGATGCTTTATTTCATCGTCTATGTGTGAAATAACTTGGTACAGTGCGTATAGAATAACCGCGCTATCATCCGCCAGTCCTACCAGTGGAACAAAATCGGGTACCAAGTCAATTGGTAAAATTAAATAACCAAGCGCACCAGCTATCGTCAATTTTGCTTTACGTGGTGTTTTGGGACTTTTAAACGCATAGAACAACAAAAAGCTATAGTACGCTATTTTTGTTCCAAGGATTTTTGCATAGTCGACCATTTTCGTAGCAAACTTATTTTCTGAAAAATACTTTTGACTACCCTTTATTGCTTTTGCCGGATTAAATTTTGCCAGTTTCTCTTTGTAATTCAATGTCAGGAACCTCCCACAAATTTCTACATTTTATTTATTATGGTAGAGTTTCCTTTATGAAAAAGCAAGTGATGGATTATCGCCGATAAAAAGGTATTTCTCGCCGATGTTCCGTGCTATTTAACCGATAAACCGCTCGATTTCGCCGATGCTCACCAGTATTTTGTTCACCTCCATGTTCATTACTCATACTCCCCGTTAAGACGGGATAAAAAAATGCCCATTTAAATGAGCATTTTTCAACCTAATCCCGAACCTTCACATCATACTTTCTGAGCCAATAATCAATTTGACATAAATGAGCAATGAGTTGAGGTCCCTTCATCAACTGACCGTACCATGGTTCTGTAAACTCTTTCCCTTCACTTTTTACGATAGCTTCAATATGATCTCGTTTTACAAAATCGAATAATGGCGAATTACCCTCAGCTAGAATTTCTTCCATCCAGTTCACTACTTGCCGTGTGTATTCAGGCTGGAACGTTTTCGGATAAGGACTCTTCTTACGATATAACACATCATCTGGCAACAGCCCTTCCATCGCCTTCCGCAAAATACCTTTCTCCCGACCCTCGTAAACTTTCATATCCCAAGGAATATTCCAGACATACTCAACTAGTTTATGGTCGGCAAAAGGGACTCGAACCTCAAGACTCGCACCCATACTCATCCGATCTTTACGATCAAGCAATTGCGCCATAAACCACTGCATATTCACATAGAATAATTCGCGTCTCCGCGCATCTAACTCACTTTCTCCTTCTAAACGAGGTGTTTCTTCGACCGTTTCCTGGTACCGGTTCTGTACATAGTCTTTTAGATTTAATTTCTTTTGCCATTCTGGCCGTAACAAATTAACCCGTGAATCTAACGAACGCATCCATGGAAAACTTTTTCCATCAGAGCTAGCAGGATCATGAAACCATGGATACCCACCAAATATTTCGTCTGCACATTCACCTGATAAACTTACGGTGGTGTGACCCTTAATCTTCCGGCAGAACCACAATAGCGATGAATCAATATCTGCCATACCTGGTTGATCTCGTAACTCTACCGATTCCTTTAATAAGTCCGCAAGCTCCATTCCACTAATGATTTCATCATGATGATCTGTTTTGAAATGATTGACGACTTTCTCAATCCATGGTCGATCACTAGAAGGTTGAAACTTACTTGCTTTAAAGTGCCTTTCATTTCCCTCATAATCAACGGAAAAAGTAGATAGCTTACCACGCCCCGTTTTTTCAAAATAATTCGAAGCAATCGCAGTAATCGCACTAGAGTCCAATCCACCTGATAGAAAGGTAGATACCGGAACATCAGCAATCAGTTGACGTTCCACAGCATCCGTAAATAGATTCCGTACATTTTCTACTGTTTCCTCCGTGGTGTCAAGATGATTCTCGCTTTTAACATTCCAATAACGCCATGTTTTCAATCCATCCTTTGAAAAAATTAACGCATGACCACCACGCAATTCTTGAAATCCGTTGAAAATACCATGACCAGGTGTACGCGATGGGCCAAGGCCAAATATTTCAGCCAAACCATCACGATCAACTTCTGCTTTTACATCATCGTGCGCCAAAATTGCCTTTAGCTCTGATCCGAATAATAAACGACCATTTGACTCAAGGAAGAATAACGGCTTCACTCCAAGTCGATCTCTCGCCATAAACAGTTGCTCGTTAGCCGAATTCCACACACCAAATGCATAAATTCCGTTTACGTACTGAACACATTTTTCTTCCCATTCCATATAAGCAGTTAATAAAACTTCTGTATCAGAGGTCGTACGAAAACGATAGCCTTTATTTCCTAGTTCCTTCCGTAGATCTTCTGTATTGTATAATTCCCCGTTGTAAACAATTGTGTACGTAACGCCATTGTGGCTCTTACTCATCGGCTGTTTTCCACCCTCAAGATCCACTACAGCAAGTCGTTTATGACCAAAAGCCACATGCTGATCCATCCATATCTGCGAGTCGTCTGGCCCTCTAAGTGACAGCGTTTCCGTCATTTTACGCAATGTCGCCTGCTCTGCTCGAACATCCTTCTTCCAGTTAACGATACCAGTAATGCCACACACCATAACTCATCCTTCCATGAGAAAAATTTTCTCCATGGTTATGTTATGCAAGGGTGTGGGCGGATGTCACAGAGATGATAATTCGATTATTTTCTAGGTAACGTCAAAAATTAATTATTAGAAAAACTCCTTAATAGCGAAAGTCGAAGTTTTTCTTATAAGGTCTACCATTAACTTATACTTTTCGACGTTATTAGAAAACTTGGTTTATCGCCAAACCTTAGTTGCACTTATGCAGTAAGAAAGGATTTCTTTCCTACCTGCAAAAAACGCTTGCATTTAGTTAACTGAACATTTATACTGTTAAGAATTACTTTTTCGGTACTAACTAATCCATTTGGTACCTAATCTAGTAAAATATTTATTTTTATTTATTCTATATTGTAATTTATATTAATTTTATTACTGAAAGGAGGAGAAATGGTGACTCAAAATGATGGAAAAGAGGTAATTGATGGGCTCGACAAAGATATAATTAAATTTCTATCTGCGAATGGTCGAATGTCTTTCAATGAAATAGCTAACCATTTAGATGTAACGGAGAAAACAATCCGAAATCGTTACAATAACATGGTTGATGCTAATATTATGAAAGTTATTGGTGTCGTTAACCCTATTGAATTAGGTATTCGCGTTGGAGGGATCGTTCAATTAAAAGTTGTTCCCCAAAAGATTGATCAAGTTATTGAAAACCTGAAGGAAATTACCGTCATTCGATACATTTCATCTACTACAGGGGATTACCAACTGTTACTGCAGTTGAATGTTCGCGATAACGATGAACTGAACGAAACAATAAAGTCAATTCAACAAATACCGAATATCAGTTCAACAAATGTACTCCTTCAAACGGAAGTTCATAAAAATACATTTGACTTCATCTAAATTTTTTACTATTAAATGTCAAAATATTCTTTAATCAATGGAGGTGTTAGCTATGTTTCAGACACTTAAAGAACTAACCCAACTACAAGGTCCAAGTGGATTTGAGCAACCTGTTACATCCTATATCAAAGAAAAAACAACTTCATTATGTGATGATATACAGGTTGATGGAATAGGAAACGTAATAGCTAGGCTACGTGGTAATAAACCGGGACCTACAGTACTTGTAACAGCACATATGGATGAGGTTGGATTCATCGTTAAAAAAGTTGAAAAAAATGGATTACTCCGATTCGAAAAGCTAGGTGGTCATGATAATCGAATCTTACTTGCCCAAAAAGTAGTTGTTCGAAGTCAAAATGGACCGAAGCTAGGAGTAATTGGTACTATTTCTGCTCACTACCAAAAATTTGATGATCCACAAAAGATTAGAGATTATCGTCAATTATACGTAGATGTTGGTGCAAGCTCACCATCAGAGGTTGAAGAAATGGGAATTGAAATTGGTACCCCAATTACTTGGGATTCTGAGGCAGCGTTCCTCGGAGATGAACAGAACGGAAAAATAGTCGGCAAAGGTTTAGATGACCGAGCCGGTTGTGCTGTACTAGTTCAACTTTTGAAAGATCTACAGAATAAGAATTTCCCTGGCGAAGTAATAGCACTTTTTGCCGTACAAGAAGAAGTTGGCTTACGTGGTGCAAAAGTGGCACTAGCTAATTTGCAATTCGATATAGCAATTGCGATAGATGCGACAGTAGTTAGCGACACTCCTGAAGATGTTATGGATCAGTCACTTGCTCTCGGGGGCGGCGCGGGAATAAAGGTTATGGATGGTAGCCTTATCTCACATCCCGCAATAAAGGAATTACTCGTTAAATTAGCTAAGAAAGAAAAAATACCATATCAACTAGAAATTTTTACAGGAATCGGAACAGATGCTGGTGCTGTCACCTTAGCAAATAAAAGTGTACCAACAGGAGTCTTATCCATTCCATCGCGAAACGCCCATTCACCAGTTGAAGTAATTGATGCAAGTGACTTAAAGGCAGTGAAGGATCTATTAAAAGCATTTGTAAAAGAAGAAGACAAGAATATAGATTTTCTAGGTTGACGATATTAATTACACAGAGAGAGGACGATAGCCATGAAACAATTTAAATTTGGACTACTAGTAACGTTAGGACTTTTACTAAGTATTTTTATGGTAGCTTGCTCGAGTTCTGATAACAATGGTACTTCTTCTAACGACTCGAAAGAAAAGTCAGCAGAATCGTCTCAAGGTGAACAGGTTTTTAACCTAACAAACGGAGATACCATCCCAACGATGGACTCTGCCCTAGCCTCTGATGTGTACGCAATGAACTTTTTAAACGCAAGCATGGAAGGTCTATATCGTCTTGGTAAAGATGCCGAGCTTAAACCAGGTATCGCCAAGAAACACACAATAAGTGAAGATGGATTAACTTGGACGTTTACTCTTCGCGAAAATGCGGTCTGGTCAAACGGTGATCCTGTAACCGCACATGACTTCGTTTATGCTTGGAGACGCGTAGTGAATCCAGAAACCGGCTCTGAGTATGGACCATATATGATGGGTGACGTTATTAAAAATGCTACAGCTATTAACAAAGGAGAATTACCGGTTGAGAAATTAGGTGTACGTGCAGAGGGAGATTATACATTAGTGGTCACCCTGCAAAAACCGATTCCATATTTTGAATCGCTCACAGCTTTTGGAACATTTTTACCAATGAATCAAGAATTTGTTGAAGCGCAGAATGGGAAATACGGGACAAGCAGCGATACATTATTATTTAATGGACCGTTCAAGCTAGCTGATTGGAAAAGTACATCACAGTCTTGGAACTTAGTAAAGAATACCGATTATTGGGATGCAAATACGGTTTCATTAAAAAAACTCACGTATGACGTGGTGAAAGACCCACAAACAGCAGTTGATTTATATGAAAAAGGTGAAGTAGACCGTGCAAATCTTACGTCTGATTTAGTTGATCAATATGCAACACATGATGACTATACCGTTACATCTGAAGCGGGATTATATTATTTGAAATTCAATCAAAACAGCTCGGATGCACTTGCGAACACAAACATCCGCAAAGCAATTAGTAAGGCAATTAATAAAAAAGCTTTAGTCAACGAGATTCTCAATAATGGATCGACCGTTTCAAATGGCTTTATTCCGAAGGACTTTGTCAAACATCCTGAAACAGGTGAAGATTTCCGTGAAATTAATGGCGATCTAGTAACCTATGACGTGAAAAAAGCAAAGGAATTATGGAAGAGTGGTCTTGAAGAAATAGGTAAACAAAAAGTAGAACTTGAGCTTTTAAGTAGTGATAGTGAAACAACGAAAACAATGACAGAGTTTCTAGCTAATCAACTAGAATCCAACCTCCCAGGTTTGTCCATCACGTTGAAACAAGTTCCTTTCGAACAACGAATCGAGTTAGGAACAAGTGGAAACTATGATGTGCTGCTTGGCGGATGGGCTCCAGCATACTTGGATCCATACACGTTTTTAAACGTTTGGTTAACCGGCGGAGCGAACAACAATATGGGATATTCCAATCCTAAGTATGATGCGTTAATTAAAAGCACTGTAAATGAATTTGCGTTAGATCCAGTAAAACGATTTGAAGCGTTCTTAGAAGCTGAAAAAATATTAGCAGAGGATGCTGCAGTAGCACCACTCTATCAAAGTGCTCGTGCACAATTAATTTCACCTAAACTAAAAGGTGTAATTACCAACCCAGCAGGAGCTACCTACGAATATAAGTGGGCACATGCTGCGGCTGAATAATAGCTTGCATGAATTAGAAAAGCGCAAGTGCCTTAAAAGACACGACAAGCATAAGCAGAACGCTGCAGTGTGGTGGTTTTTACCACACGGATGTGGACTGCTTATGTCCCGAGTGTCTAGTCCGCTTGTGCTGGACAGATTTTATACATTCTTATCTTTTTAGAAAAACTCGACATTCGCCTCGTCTTAATAGCGAATGCCGAGTTTTTTTATTCAGGGTTTTCTCTTACATACCTGGCCGATTATCCAAGAAGTTCTGATAAGCGAAACCTCTCACCTGTTCCTCTGAATAGTGCTTAAGCAGTTCATTAATCAACGTTTGGTACTTTGAATAATCCTCAAGTCCAGTAACAATGGACGACATTCCGTCAAAGTCTGAACCGAAGCCAATCCGCTTCTCACCACCAAGTGAACAAAGATGATCAATATGTGTAATCAGTTCAGAGATGGTTGCATCATCCCGCTTGTCGTTAACAAATGGCGTGAAAAATACAACGTGGATATTACCATTATTAGGAAACATAGCCTTAATTTGTTCATCATACAGATTGCGCGGGTGATCTGCGTAGGCACGCGTATTCGAATGGGAAGCAATTGGATAATCTGCCAGCTCCATAACATCCCAGAATCCTTTTTCCGTTAAATGGGAAACATCCGTAAGTACATGGTGCTCGTTATTGAGCTTTACTAACTCCTTCCCAAGGAGCGTTAATCCACCTCCACGCGGCTCTTCTGCTCCATCAGCACACAAATTTGCAGCATTCCACGTCAACCCTACTGACATGACGCCAAGCCGATACAAGTGACGCATTTTACCAAGGTCATTTCCAATCGGATCAGCACCTTCTAATGTTAGTACTGCACCAATTTCACCTTCCTGAAGCGAGTCAAATTCCGCCCACGACTTGATGTGCTTCATTTCTGGATTTTTCCCTAATACTTCCGTATAAAATAAATCAACTTGCTCAAGTGCATGCTGCCATTTTTCATCAGACGACACATCCGGATGAATGAATATCGCAAAAAACTGTACCATCGCTTCTCCAGCTTTTAAATTATGTAAGTTAGCGTTTAGATGCTTCGAGTTTGTAAAAGTTAATGCTCCATCCTTATAATACATCCCTCGCTTTGCAAGTTGTAGTTTCAATAGAACATCACAATGTGTATCAATTATTTTCATATCTCACACTCCCCTCTATTAGAATACCACAACCAAGGTTAGACCTGGAGTTATGCAGGCACATTTGGAGGTAAGCGGACACCAAAGTCCTTATTTGTGCAAATATAGGCTGAAAACGGCTGTTCGCGGACACAGGATTCGTTATTCACCCAAAAAGTAATAGCTACAACGTGTTTTTACCTGAATAAGGAGTCAAGTCCTTATTATTGTGTAAAAGCTAAATACAATATTTACAACCACTATAAGGTTTAATTGATTTTTGATAGGAGGGGGCCATGGCCCCCTCCTAAAATTTGCGGCCATTTACTTCCTCTTACTTTTTTAAAAATGTTCGATTGCCAAGATCCAATTTATCTTCATAATCCATTAACACCGCGCCAATTAGCCGAAAAGCGGATTGCTGGTTTGGGAATGTACGGATTACTCCTTCTCTTCTACGTACCTCGGAATTCAATCTTTCTAATACATTGGTGGTACGTAAACTTACATGATAGTTCTCGGGTTCAGCATAAAATTGTGTCGCGTCATCAAAGCCTTCATCTAAGATAGCAACAGCCTTCTTGTATCCCTTTTCTTCTTCGTATTTCATGATAAATTGGTCTTTTAAGGTGCGTGCATGTTGCATATTACTTGCGCGAAAAATAGCCTTTAATGCAGATTTGGCTTCCTCTGAATTCTTGTTTGGCAACGTGTCGATCATATTTTTCAACATATGAACAGTGCAACGCTGCCAGCTCGTCCCAACGAACGCTCTTGGAATGGAAGCTTTAAGCCCAGCATGTGCATCAGAAATGACGAGTCTTGGTGATTGTAGACCTCTGGATTTCAACGATTCGAAAAACGCATACCAGCTAGTTTCGGATTCTGCGTGATCCACTTTTAGCCCAATTACTTCTCGTTTGTTTTCATCATTGACACCCATAGCTATGTAAACGGCTTTAGAGACCACTTTCTGGTCCTCACGGACTTTGATGTACATAGCATCTACATACACATATCGATAACTCATCACGTTAAGTGGTCGATTCGCCCACGCATTGACAATCGGGTCAAGCTTTTGAGTAAGGTCGGACACCATTGACTTCGAAACAGACTCGCCACATAGTTCCTCCATGATTTTGGTGACTTTCCGTGTGGAGACGCCATTGACGACCATTTCCAGCATGGAGAGTAAAAGAGCCTTATCACAACGGGAGTAGCGTTCGAATATGTCTGTAGAAAATCCACCACTACGTGTGCGAGGAACCTTCAAACTAATTTTTCCATTTGGCAGAAGGTATTCTCTTTCATAATAACCGTTGCGGTAATCCTTACGTTCTGAGTTACGCTCATGGGAACTGGCTTGTATAAACTGATCCCGTTCTGTCTCCATGTATTGGTTTAGAATTAGAACTAATGAAGACTTCACCACATCGTTTAGACCGGAGTCTAACACGTCACCTTTAAGTTTTTCAAAATCTAGTGTAAAATTGATTTGGGACATCATAATTTCCTCCTGTTCGTTTTTCGTGGTTGAAAACATTGTAACATGGAGAATTATGATGTCTTTTCTTTTTACACAATTATATGGACTTAATCGAATAAGGAATCCTGTGTCCGATCAACCCATAAAATATGCCAAAAAAAGAACAATAGCGCATTCTGTGTCCGCTAGCATGCCAAGAGAGAAACGTCATTACAGTACATTGGTTTTGCATTGCCATTAAAAAAGGCACCTAATACTTTCAATAAGTACTAGATACCTCTGATTAATAGTTTGGTAAAATTAATACCTCAACGCGACGATTTTTTGCTTTATTTGCTTCCGTATCATTCGGCACAATCGGGTGGTATTCCCCAAACCCTTTCGCACTAAATTTTTTCGGATCAAGTGATTCATTCTCAAGTAGTAAACGCATGAAGTGAACGGCCCGAATTGCACTCAATTCCCAGTTCGAATCAAATTCCTCATTATTCATCGGACGGTTATCCGTATACCCACTTACAACTATATTTCTTGGTGGGTCTGTATTTAAAAAATTGGATATTTCCCCTGCTATTTCACGACCAGCTTCTTTTACTTCTGCACTTCCCGGATCAAAAAAAACATCATTCACAATGGTAATTAATAATCCTTCACCACCGAGCTTTGTTTTCAAAACGCCAGAAAGATTGTTCGCATTAATATAAGCGTTAATATCCTCCTGTAATGCCTTTAATTCGTTCATTTCTCGTTCCTTAGCACTAATTGGCGTTTCTTTTTGCTTTTCTTTCTCTTCCTCTTCTTCCTTTTCTTCCACCGGTACTTCATTCGGTTTCATGACAGGGCTTTCGTTATGTTCAAGAACACCATTACCACCTGTGAATTCACCCTGAAAAACCTTTGCAAGCTCTTCAAATTTCTCTGCATCGATACTACTCATCGCAAACAAGACAATAAATAATGCAAGTAACAGGGTTAATAAATCTGCGTATGGGATAAGCCATGTTTCATCAATGTGATTCTCTTTATGCTGTTTCTTTTTGCGCATCTTCTACCTCCTGATTTATCTTTGATAGTTCCTTAGGAGATAAATAGGATCCTAGTTTGTCTTTAATAATTTGTGGCGATTCCCCATTCGCAATCGATAAAATACCTTCAACCATCACATACTTTACTTGCGCTTCGTTCTTAGACTTTTCCTTTAACTTGTTCGCAAACGGATGCCATAACACATATCCAGAAAAAATCCCCATTAGCGTAGCAACGAACGCTGCAGATATAGCATGCCCAAGCGCTTCTGTATCTTCCATGTTACCAAGAGCGGCAATTAATCCGATTACTGCCCCTAGCACCCCGAGTGTTGGAGCGTATGTACCAGCTTGGGAGAAAATTTGTGCACCTTTTTGATGCCTTTCTTCCATAGCATCTATTTTTTCAAGCATGACATCACGAATAAAATCCGGCTGCTGTCCGTCCACTACCATTTGCATTCCAGAATATAAAAATGTATCATTTGTTTCCTCAAGCTTACTTTCCAGCGATAGAACACCTTCTCTACGGCTAATCTCAGACCATTCCGTAAACATCTGAATAACCTCTTTGATATCTTTACTCTTTTCTTCCTTAATGATGATTCTAAAAAGTGTTGGAACCTTTTTTAGTGTACTCATTGGAAATGCAATACAAACCGATGCTGCAGTTCCGACAAAAATAATTAAAATCGCCGCAGGATTTAAAAGCGCAATAGGGCTAACTCCCTTAAGTACCATTCCTACACCAATTGCAATAATAGCTAAAATTACACCAATAAATGATGCTTTATCCATATCATAACCCCCGATTTACGTTCTACTATCTATACTGTATATATCGGGTTCATTTCGGGAATTTTGAAATACTATCGCGAAAATAATATACCAGCAATATACTTTACACAGGCACAATCAAAATGAAATAATATACTATAAAATCCGACTAATTTTGTAGGAATAATTCTAGGAGGTTCACGAATGAAACTATCTGATCTAAATACAATAGATGAAAGAATTACCGCACTTGAAGAAAAAGTAGCACCCTTTAAAGATAGAGCCCAAAAACATGACGAGGAAAGTTCTTTTCCTTTTGATAATTTTAAAGAGTTAAAAGAGATTGGATATCCCGCTTTAACTATTCCAAAAGAATATGGCGGACTCGAAATTTCCCTGTATGAAATGCTACGCCACCAGGAAACAATTGCAAAAGCTGACGGATCTACGGCATTAGCCATTGGCTGGCATATGGGAATTACAAAATTTTTAGGCGAAAACAAGATTTGGGATAAGGAAAAATATCAAGCATTTGCGAAGGATGTTTTACAAACAGGAGCACTTCTAAATAATGCGGCTACAGAACCAGCTACTGGTAGCCCGACTAGAGGTGGACGCCCAGAAACTGTTGCGAAAAAAACCTCCTCTGGCTGGATAATAAACGGTAGAAAAACATTTACGACACTGGCACCAGTTTTAAGCTACTTCGTTGTCAGTGCATCCATTGAAGGCACTGATCAGGTAGGAAATTTTTTAATCAAACGCGAAAGAAATGGCGTAACAATTGATGAAACGTGGGATTCAATCGCAATGCGTGGCACAGGAAGCCATGATCTTGTGCTAAAGGACGTTCAGGTTGACTTGAGCGATCTTGTTCAATATATAACACCTGGCAATAAACCTGCTGCCGGTTGGCTTCTGCATATTCCAGCATGTTATTTAGGAATAGCACAAGCTGCTCAGGAATATGCTGTAAATTTTGCCACCAATTATTCACCGAACAGCATTGAAGGCACTATTTCTGATCTACCAAATGTTAAACAGAAAATCGGGGAAATGGAGTTACTTGTTATGGAAAGTCGACACTTTCTCTATTCCGTTGCAAAAAAGTGGGATGAAAGTAGCGCGGAAGAAAGACAATCGATGAAGCCAGAACTTGGAGCAGTAAAATTATCCGTTGTTAATCATGCAGTAGAAATTGTTGATTTAGCTATGCGAATTGCAGGCGCACGCAGCTTATCTAATCAAAATCCGCTTCAACGCTATTATCGTGATGTGCGAGCAGGACTTCACAATCCACCGATGGACGACATGACCATCATACAGCTAGCGAATACGTCAATTGAAAGAAATAATTGATCCAATAAAGTGAGACTTCATTTAATGGGGTTTTGTTTCTTTTTCTCCCCTACTGAATGGTAGTTGAACAGAATCGTACTTTTACGAGCAGTTAAGACAGAATAAAAGGTGGTTGATCTCGTTAATCAGAGACCAACCACCTTAATTGTTGAACTAGCAAGCTATGTTAATCGTCTTCTCCATCTTCGTTCTCACCTTGATCATCGTTGTCTTCGTTTTCATCCTCTTCTTGTTCATCGTCTTCATCTTCTTGATCTTTTTCTCTTTCTTCTCGTTCTTTAGCTTGCTCTCTCTGTTCTTCGGCCTTTTCCTTTGCTTCTTCTCTTCTTTCTTCAGCTTCTTCTCGAGCTTCTTCTTCACGCTCTTTTTGCTTTTCTCGTGCTTCCTCTTCACGTTCTTTCGCTTCTTCTCGAGCTTCCTTTTCACGCTCTTTCGCTTCTTCTTTTAATTCTTTTGCCTCTTCTTTTGCTTCTTCTCTTAATTCCTTAGCTTCTTCATTTCTTTCCTCTGCCTCTTCATTAGCATCTTCTTCGTCTTCACTCACTTGGTCATCATCTATCTCAGCAGTTTCATCATCCGAATCGTTTTCTTCTGCCTCGTCATTGTCGTCATCTTTATTTTCTAATGATTTTTGTTGATTCTCTAAAGCTCGTAAAATACCTTTTCTTGCTTCTTCCGGAAAATCAGCACGCTCCAGTAATGCAGTTAGCTTTAGAATACTAGTTTTCACATCACTTACCTCGTCTTCCACTTCAGAAAGGTCGTCACCAGCCTCTTCAGCTTCTATCAAGTTTTTTTCCAGTTCTTCTACAAGCTCTTCAAAATCTTCTACTAACCTTTCAGCAGTTTCTTGATCACCATTTTGCATTGCTTGCTCAATTTCTTCTAAGCGATTTTCAGCAAATTCATCCTGTAATAAAACTTTATCGCTAATGTCATCCGTAAGTTTATATTCCGTTTCTTCCATTAAACGAATGGTTTCATACAGCTCTGAATCAGGACTTACAACAGTACTCCCGTCTTCAGCATAAACTTGTCCACCCACAACTAATCCTATTCCAAGTGTAATACCAGTAATACGTTTCAACATCATGCCCACTCCCTTTTTCATTTAGTTTTGATATTAGTTAAAAAATCATGAATAGCCTGTTTCGTATTTTCATATCCTTGATGCGGTGTCATAAAAGTATAGATGTAGGTAAAATTCTGATGCTTATCTAAAAAAATATCAGTGCGAATACTATTTTCTAACGTTGATTTATAGGAAAGTTGTTTTTCCTTATTTTCAATAATTTCAACTTCACCAGCACCGAGAAGGAACTCGTCCTTCAATTCGTTAAAGCTTTTATACGTAGGAATAGTAGTAATTATTGCATTTACTGTTTCGTTCTTAAACGAAACAATCAACTTATCCTTTTCCACCTGCTCTTTAGTTAACTGCCAACCTGGTGTTTGTTGAACAACTACAGGGAATTGATCATTCTCATAAATTGATGCTTGTTTTTCCAATTGTTTTGGTGATTCGGACGCGTTCGCTTCTTTTTTCTTAACGGCCTCAACGTCACCACAAGCGCTTAAAAATAATAACGTTACTGCTAACACACATATGTAAAACAATCGACTCTTCATCGTACCCACCTCTTCTCACCATAGTAGAAAACCCGGCATTTACCTCGTCCTTAATAGGTATGCCGAAGCTTGTTATAACAAGGGCTGCCATAATTTGTTATAAAAAAACACACCCGTTTACATGGATGTGTGCTACGTCCAGTAACCGGTAGCTGGCAAGCTTAGTTTTCACCTTAGCCCCTATAGCTTTGCGTCCCTAATTTTCATCAGGTTTGCCCTTATCAATTTACTAATCTATTTAATTATGTAAAGTATATACGAACAAGCAACAAAGTTCAACAAATTTTTCAGACTTTTGGAATAAGAAAAGCACAAGCGCCTTGAAAGACACGACAAGCATAAGCAGAACGCTGCAGTGTGTTGTTTTTTACCACACGGAAGTGGACTGCTTATGTCTCGAGTGTCTAGGCGATGGAGCTGGACAGGTTTTATATATTCTTATCTTATAAAAAAACCAGGTATCGCTTCAACTATATCGATACCTGGTTTTTGTTTCACTGACTAGGAAAGTATACGTTCTTATGGATTTCAGTATAAGGGCAACTAAGGTTTTCGCCATTTGGCGATAAGCCAAGTTTTCTAATTATTTTTTTGAAGTTAAACTCGCAGCAATTTGTGCACCAACTTTTGCGTTGTGGTAAACGAGCGCAAGGTTAGCATCTAAGCTTTTGCCTTCTGTTAACTCTTTTATTTTCCCTAGAAGGAAAGGCGTGCTATCCTTACCAGTAATATTTTTTTCCTTCGCTTCTTCAATCGCATCCTTGATTATTCCATTAATGTACGCCTCATCCATTGCATCCTCTTCCGGAATTGGATTTGCGATTACTACCCCACCATCTAATCCTAAATCCCATTTTGCTTTTAACGTTTCCGCAATTTCATCTACAGAGTCTGTTGAAAAATTCACGCTGAATTCACTTTTTCGTGTGTAAAAAGCAGGCAAATATTCTGTATCATAACCAATTACTGGTACACCTTTTGTTTCAAGGTATTCCATTGTTAGACCAAGATCAAGAATTGATTTTGCCCCTGCACAAACAACTGCAACGTTTGTTTGTGCAAGCTCTTCAAGATCAGCTGAGATATCCATTGTCGTTTCCGCGCCACGGTGTACTCCACCTATTCCACCTGTAACAAATAGTTCGATTTCCGCAAGCTCTGCACAAATCATGGTAGCAGCAACCGTTGTCGCCCCAAGTTTTTTAGTCGCTATAATGTATGGTAAATCGCGACGTGATACCTTTGCCACATCATCACTTTTTCCAAACATCTCTAATTCGTCTTCCGTTAAACCAACTTTAATTTTACCGTCCATTAGCGCAATAGTCGCTGGGACCGCACCATTATCACGTACAATTTGTTCCACTTTTCTCGCCATCTCAACGTTTTGTGGATATGGCATTCCGTGAGAAATAATAGTTGATTCTAATGCCACTATTGGCTTCCCAGCGTCTTTAGCTTGTTTTACTTCTTCTGATAATACTACATACTTTTTCATATTAACTCCTCCAAATCGAGTTCAAATTGATGTTTTGATAAATTTTGTCTTACCGTATAAGTCGACAGAAGCGTCTGATGTGCATTAATTATTCCAGACTGAATTACTGTTTCAAATGAGCGTTTCTTCAACCAGGCATATAACACACCTGCGCAAAATGAATCTCCAGCACCGGTAACATCGACAATATCTGGAGTGGGTATTGCAGAAAAGTGCTGAACTGGCTGATCGTTTCCGCCAGCCATCACACCTTCAGCGCCTTTTGTAATAATGACATTTTCTACACCTAAGTCTACCCACTTACCAACAGCTGTTTCCCAATCAGAAGGATTCTCCAATCGACAATCCATATATGTTTCTGTTTCATCTATATTGGAAATGAGCCAAGTAACACCACGCAAATTATTCGGTAATCGTTTCATTTTAGGTGATGAAACCGGAATAATAGCAATTGGGATTTGGTGCTTTGAAGCAAAGGAACAAAGAAATTCAACTGTTTCACTTGGACAGTTCAAATCCACAATCAAGCACCTCGCCCGTTGTAGCAGTGCGCTATTCTTTGTTAAAAGTTCGGGTGTAATAGAATCGTATATATCCATGTCAGCAAGAGCAAGCGCTAAATTGCCGTCAGCGTTTAACACAGCGGTATACGAACCAGTAGAAGCATTTTCAATCTGCGCCACATAATCTAGGTTCATAAATGGAGACGACAGGCCCTCAATTTGTTTCCAATCAGAATCGTTTCCACTAACAGAAAGTAAAATCACTTCTTCACCCATACGACCAAGATTTTCAGCGATATTCCTCGCAACGCCACCAACAGATTGGGAAGACCTGACAGGATTTGATGTTTCCGAGACAATTTCTTCTTTCGCATACAATTTACGATCGACATTGGCTCCGCCAATACAAATAATCGGTCTCGTTTCATTTAAAACGTATGCCTTCCCATAGATGTAATTCTTCTTAACCAATCCAGAAATTAGGTTCGCAACAGAAGAACGGGACAATCCAACTTTTTCAGAAAGCTCATTCTGCGAAATAAATGCATTTTCTTTAATCAATCGCAAAATCAACTCTTCGTTTTCATTAAGATCTCGTTTCATACTTCACCACCTAACTTAAACATTTGTTTATTTTATTAACTTTTGTTTATATGTTATACAACTAGTATAAGCAAAATTATTTATTTGTCAAGAATATGCCTTTATTTCCAGCAATAATATACTTTTATATCCACATATTATCGGGTATAGTTTATGTGATAGTTTTACTTTTAAAAGGGGGATTCGTAATGACGTTACGTCAAAAAATTGCCATACCTGTGTTCATGTGGATCCTTTCATTTATGGCTCTTTATCATTTGACCAATGAGATGATTCCTAATCCGTTTTTTCTATTATTTTTAGTTCCGGTCGTTGTATTTTTCACTATTAAGGATAGAGTCTGCTTTCTTGTATTTATATTAGTTACACTAGTCACAGCCCTTTCGGCTTTAATACTAGCTTTTATTGATAATTGGACAACACCCTCCCAACTTAAATGGATTGGCATACATAGCTTAATTATCCTGAATATCTGGTCAATCTATGTGATATCAAAGTGGTCCTATACTACGGCAAGGAAAAATGAAGTTTTATCGAAGCGCGTTGAGGAGTTAGAGGAACACATAATTGACACTACAATTCTTACAAATCGTGAGTTTGAAAAACAAAAAAATATTATTAGTACTGCAATGAAAAGAAAAAAAGAAGGTGGATACATAGTAAAAATCGGACTACAAAACCTTCCAAAAAACGTGCGTAAAATAAGTTTTATCAAAATTGCTGATTGCACAGTCCAAACTATTCGTGCCTATTATGATATCGTTGGAAAACTGGATGACGTAACCATAACCATATTGTTGCAGGACATTGAAAGGAGTGGGTTGGAAAAAGTAGAGAATCGATTGCGGTTAAACTTAGAAAAAAAGTTTACTCATGAAGCTCTTTCAAAGCTAACTTATGAAAAAGAAACGATTGGCTATCAACCTGAATTAAGTGAAACGACAGGTGATAGATCATGAAGAAAATAATATTAATCCTAGTAATCTCATTAGGGTTATTAGCTGCTATTGGTATTATTTTTGACTTATTCAACATAAGAGGAATTCTACTGTTCACAACATTACTGTTTATAATTCTACTATTCTATTACAGTTTATTAACGATAGCTGGTCTTTATTATCGCTCAAAAAAAATCACTCAACCGAAGCTTAACCAATACCCGAGTGTAGATATTTTGATTCCAGCACACAACGAAGAACTCGTCATAAAAAACACTCTCGATGCAATGGTGAAACTAGATTACCCAGGTGAACTTAACATTTATGTTCTAAATGATAATTCTACTGATAAAACAGCAGATATTGCAGAAGAGTATGACGAAACGTTTAACTACATCCATCACATTAAAGTTCCAAAAGGTGAACCCAAAGGGAAATCTCGAGTGTTAAACTATGGACTTAGCATTTCAACCGGTGAATATTTTTGTGTATACGACGCGGATAACCAACCCGAGAAACACGCACTTACTAAATTAATAGAAACAGCACATTCGTTTGAGAACGCAGCTGGAGCAGTTGGGTATGTAAGAACCATCAATGAAGGTAAAAACCTTTTGACCCGTATGATTTCAGTTGAATTTCAAGTTTTTCAACTACTAATGCAATCTGGTCGATGGCAACTGTTTAAAACCGGTTCACTTACTGGCACAAATATGCTGGTGAACCGCAGTGTTATTGAGGAATTAGGTAGATATGATCCATATGCGATTGCAGAAGATGCGGAACTTACTTTACGAATTACCCAAAAAGGCTTTTATCTACCAATCGTTCCGGATTCAATAACTTGGGAACAGGAACCGGAAACAATGCAAGTTTATATAAAACGAACCCGTTGGCTTCAAGGAAACTTATATATTGTCGAACGCACACTAACCACTCCTGGTTACTTCGGGGGTAAAATGATGGTTCACTCTGTTCATCAATTAATGGTTTACGTTATATTCTGGATTTTTCTAGTGCTTTCCTACATTTGGTTTGTGCTAGGTGTACTCGATATTCTCTATATAACCTATACAATTCCGTTAATGTTTATTTGGTATGTAGCTTATATCGTATACACAACTCAACTAATGAGTGCCCAGGCTGCAGAACAAACGTTTACACCGAAAAATGTATTTGTTAGCTTCATCATGTATTTCACTTATGCTCAGCTATTTTCGTACCTATTTGTCAGAAGCCTTATCTACTATCTAAAAGGCCAAAAAGCAACGTCAAACAATTGGCTGGGATAAAACAACCCGATTTAAATAAAAAATACCAGGTACCGAGTTAGAAAAATAACAAGGTATCTGGTATTTTTTTGTCGTTATTTCCCGGGAAATAAAAGATTCACTCGATAATTGACACTGAATTTATTTTTTGTCATTTAAAAACTCTTTTACCCGCTTCACAAATGGTTCTTTATCATAGGAAAAATACAATTGGCTCGATAGTTTAATAGGATCACCAAAGAAGTACCGTTCATACAATGTTTCGCGTGTACCAAAGGCGCTCATAGTTAGATCCCAGGCTAATCGAAATAGCTGTACTCGGTCCTTCGCATCAGCTGATTTTGCTTGCAAATACTGATTCAAATCTGAACGAATAGTTGAGGCAAAAGCATTTTCTGTCGGAATCGACATTAAACCGCTCGCACCTAATAACTGCACAATCTCTACAAAACGAGGGTATATCCGCGGGAATATATTTATAGCAATCTGTAATGTCGTTCGATCAGGTCGCATATATCCCCATTCGTCAATTTCTGCTTCTGCTTCAGCCTTCAGAACTAATCCTTTAAGTGTTTCTAATCCAACAATAATTTCCGATACTTTTTCCTGTACATGTTGATACTCACTAATATTGATCGTGTCTATAATCGATTGGGCAATCCCGAGGATAAATTCAGTTTTTACAATCTGTCTAGATACTGCTTGGTGTAATGTGAATGGCAAAAATGAACTTGACGACATAAAGCTATTGGAAACGAGTATATTATCATAATAAAAAACTCTATCCCACGGCACTAATACGTCATCAAATACAACAATTGTATCCATTTCTTCAAAGCGAGAGCTTAATGGATAATTAAACCTAGATTCTCCCCCGACAAAAGATTCCCTACAAATAAATCGTAATCCAGGGCTATTGCTAGGAATGGAGAATGCGAAGCCATTTGCTTTATCCTGAATTCCACCGGCTGAGAATACTAATATCTCATCCGTAATTCCACCCTGAGTAGCAAGTAGCCGCGCCCCCTTTATAACAATTCCATCATCATTTTTTTCTATCACTTTTGCAGCAATTGGCTCCTCGTCCGCATCTTCCAAATAAAATTGCGCTCGATTCACCTGAGGATCAATAAATGTATGGGTTAAACATAAATCATTTTCACGTACATGTTCATAGTAGCGTGTAATGTTGTCGGGAAAACAGTTTTCTTTCCCTTTTAAAAAATCCACGGATGCTGCAAACGCCATTAATACTGTATTCATATAGTCAGGGCTTCTACCCATTAATCCATTATTTGACCTTGCCCAGTTCTGAACCATTTTCCTTCTTCTTACTAAGTCAGCACGGGTCTTTGGTTGTAAAAATGATATTCCTACACGATTCCACGTTTTTGGCGATTGATAAGTCATCGATTCGTTTACAGCACTATCATGCTGTAGATCGTATAATGCTGCTTGACTACGCATAATCCCTCTAAATGCAGGATGCTCAGAAATTTTACCGTCAACTTGATTGCCATCAATCCACACATTCGAATGGAGCTGGTCAATCCGTTTAATGTATTCATCTCCAGTTTTCGCTGGCATACGCACACCCCTAGTACTAATTACTTTACAATGGATCGCTTCTAAAGCAGTTATCCATTTTCATACTTGTATCTTATTAATTTATCCCTTTCAGTGTGCCTATGAGAGTGTTAATCAAACATTTGATTAATTACATATACAAAAAACCGCTAGTCATTATGTAGTATTTCCTACATAACAACTAACGGTATTTTCGTGATTACTCAGCTACTGAAGCCCACTTGTATTCATAAAGTGCTCCAAATGAGTTTTCAATTACTCCTTGCATTTTTGGCGAGATCAGCTGTGCAGTTGCACTTTGGTAAACTGGTGCAATCGCTGCATCTTCAAATAAGATTTTTTCAGCTTCTAAAAATGCTTGGTAACGTTCAACAGGCTTTAATGCTAGTTCATTTGCCGTTTTTTCCATTAAAGCATCATATTCAGGATTGGAATATCCCATCTTGTTATTTCCACCATCTGTTACAAATAAATTTAAGAAAGTATATGGATCTAAGTAATCTGGGAACCAAGAAGAAAATTGGATTTGATAATCCATCTCAGAATCAAGTGCTAACCGTTGTTCAAACGGAACCTGTTTCAATGTTATTTCTAGTCCCTCTAGGTTCTGTTCTAGCTGATTTGCAATGTATTCGCCCATTTCTTTAGAAGTCTCACTATCACTTGATAGAAATTCAAGCTCTACTGTTTCTTTTCCTAGCTCTTCTAAACCTTTTTTCCACGCTTCTTTTGCGGCTTCTACGTTATACGTTGACAAATCACCACTAACTTCACGGAAGTCTTCACCAGACTCAGGCATTTTCACAAAATTCTTCGGTACAAATCCATTAGCTACAATGGATCCATCGTTTAAAATTTCATCTACTAACGCTTGTTTATTAAACGCTTGACTTAGTGCACGGCGAATATTGACATTTGCTAGCGCCTCTGACTGTGTTTGATTAAATTTTAGATAGTATACACCAGTACCAAGCGTTACCTCATAATCCTCATTCGCTGAATAAACATCAACTAATTCGGACGTTAAAGCTGTACGGTCTAATTTTCCTTTTTCATATAAGTCGACTCCAACCTGTGGATCCTTCACTACGTCATATGTGATACTTTCTAGTGTCACCGTTTCCGCATCCCAGTAATCTTCATTCTTTACAAATTTCCACGAATCCGAAGTGCTCTTCCAATTCGTTAATTTAAATGGACCATTTGCCAAAAGAGCATCAGAACTTGTTGCGTATTCATCGCCTTGTTCCTCAACAAATTTCTGGTTCATAGGGTAATAAGTTCCAAATGTTGTTAAAGATTCGAAATATGGTATTGGCTTCTCTAGAGTTACAACCAATGTGTAGTCTCCGTCAGCCTTAACGCCTAATGATTCAAGCGGTTTTTCTCCTTTATTAACTGCTGTCGCATTTTTAAGTACGCCACCCATCATATAAGGGCCATACTCAGAGCCAGTGTCCGGATCAAGAGCACGTCGCCAAGCATATACGAAGTCATGTGCTGTAACGGGGTCTCCATTCGACCAAACAGCATCTTCCCGCAATGTAAACGTCCATGTAAGCGCGTCTTCACTAACTTTATGATCCGTTGCGATACCCTCAACAATTTCACCATTTTTTCCTAGTCGATATAAACCTTCATTTGTAGCACTTAATGCTTGAAACGCCAGCAAATCGGTTGCCATCGACGAATCCATCGTTGGGATGATATCAGATGCAGCTAAATTAAATTCTTGTTCAACTTCTCCACTTGATTTTCCTGATTCGCCCGATTCCTTTCCGACCTCACCTTTAAAGTCATCTGAACAAGCAACAAGAATCAAACTCAGCACTACCCCAAAAACTAAGAGTAACGAAAATTTCGAAAACTTCATATGTAATTAGCCTCCTTAGTTTGTAAATAACATCTTTTGGCGTTTAAAAATTTTGTGTAGTTTTAATTATATTAGTTTTCAGTTAATTAAACAAGCAGGTCTTTTGACCTAATATTTTAACCTACTATTACTTTTATGAAATTATAGTACATTTTATTACCAATTTAATGCCAGTTTTTTGAAGGAATTACTTGTTCACAAAATGTCTAATTTTACTCGCTTCACCTGTGATAAAAATCACAGTTAACGAAACGCAAACTTTATATAGTAAACGTATAAGAAACGGAGGCGATCCAATGAGAAAAAATAATAGAAAACAGAAGGATATGGATTTAGTAGGAACGCTCATTAGTGTTTTTGGCGTAGGAATTTTCATTCTCATTGCCTGGTTTAGTATGTACTTTTTTCACTTATCACGTTAATCAAGAAAGAGGTGGATTTATATGCACGTACACAAGTTTGAAAAAATCTGGTTGATTTTTGGAATCTCGTCCTTAATTTTATTTTTATTGATTATTGGAGTCAGTGCATTTACGCTTGGCCATCAACCTGCGGGAGGTGATCATGCTGTTCATCCAGAACACATCACACATACTGCGCCGTTTGACAATCCAGGAGTTGTAAAGCTAGATGACAATACGTATCAGGTAGCCTTAATCGCAAAAACGTTTGGTTATGAGCCAAACAAAATCACTGTTCCTGTTGGCAAAAAAATTATATTTAAAGTGACTAGCCCAGATGTCACGCACAGCTTTTCAATTGTTGATACAAACGTAAACATGATGGTCGTTCCTGGACAAGTAAACACAAAGGAATACACCTTCACAGAGGAAGGTAACTATTTAGTCATCTGTAATGAATATTGCGGGACCGGTCACCAATACATGAAGACGGAAATTGAGGTGGTAGCACATGAATAAGCAAATAGCGAAGCCAGATAGAAAACTAGCGTTGACTAATATAGTGGTAGCTTATACTGCCTTTCTAATCGGTACGTTTTGCGGATTACTTCAAGTTTTTATCCGTAATAACGCACTTGTACTTCCGGTATGGCTTGATTACTATCAAATACTCACTGCTCATGGCGTGTTACTAGCACTCGTTTTTACTACTTATTTTATCTATGGATTTTTTTACACTGGTATGAGCAAATCAATCGGTACATTCGGAAAAAAAGTGCGAGGATTTTCGTGGTTAGGATTCTACATCATGACAGTCGGCACTATTCTCACCGTTGTTATGATCGTATCTGGCGAAGCATCCGTAATGTATACGTTCTATGCACCACTCCAGGCACATGGATTATATTACGTAGGATTGGCACTATTTATTGTCGGTACATGGGTTAGTGGATTTGCCTTGATTGGCCATTATGTAGCATGGAAAAAACAACACAAAAAAGAAATGAGTCCTCTATTTGCATTTATGACAATTGTTACGATCGTTCTATGGCTAATTGCATGTCTCGGGGTTGTGGCAACAGTTTTGTTCCAATTTATACCTTGGGCGTTTGGGTGGGTCGATACAATAAACGTGGAATTAAGTCGAGCACTATTTTGGTACTTTGGTCATCCACTCGTTTATTTCTGGCTACTACCTGCGTACATGGCCTGGTATCTGGTTGTTCCAAAGCTTCTTGGTACAAAAGTATTTAGCGATTCGCTCGCACGATTAACATTTATGTTATTTATTTTGTTTTCCATACCTGTTGGTTTTCACCACCAATTAGTTGAACCAGGAATTCCAAGCTTTTGGAAATTCTTGCAAACATCCTTAACCTTTATGGTAATCATTCCATCACTAATGACTGCGTTCTCGATGTTTGCAACATTTGAAGTTTCAGGTAGACAAAAAGGTGCAAAAGGATTATTTGGTTGGGTAAAAAAACTTCCGTGGCGTGATGTCCGGTTCACATCTATTTTTATCGCAATGCTCTTTTTCATCCCTGGCGGCGCTGGCGGAATCATCAACGCGAGCTTTCAGTTAAATGAAGTCATACACAATACATTATGGGTTGTCGGACACTTTCACATTACTGTTGGCGCACCAGTTGCGATGACGTTTTATGGATTGACCTTTTGGCTAATTCCATATTTATCAGGTAGGCAATTAACCAAATCGTTACAAAAACTCGCTTTTATTCAAGTGTTCACATGGGCTATCGGTATGTTTCTCATGTCTACCTCCCAACATATTTTAGGACTTCTAGGTGCACCAAGAAGAACAGCGTATTCGAATTATGGCGATCATCCAGCTGCCCTAGAATGGTTTAACGGAATTTTTTCTAATCATGTAACAATGGCTATCGGTGGATCCATCTTATTTTTATCAGCTAGCTTGCTAATTTTCATTGTCATTCAAGGATTATTCGGTTCACCAAAAGCAACTAATGAGCTAAATTTTGTTGATTTCCCACTTGCTGAAAGTGATGCAAGTCACACACCAAAGTTCTTAGAAAATTGGTGGCTATGGATCGGAATAGCATTCGCCTTAATCATCATCGCTTATGCTATTCCATTAACTGATATGATTCAGCATGCACCACCAGGATCTGAAGGATTTAAAACATGGTAGGAGATGATAAATATGTTCATGTTTGTACTTGCATTCATCATCGTTTTTACAATCGTGACAGGGATTATTGTTGAGGTTAGTGAATGAATATTGAAAAGGGACCGGAATTAACTCCGATCCCTTTCCTTCTAAGAATATGATATCGAAACTGCCCAATAAATTTCTGTTCATTAGAACATTCGTTTATTTTTGGCCGTTTCGCATATTCTCTTCAGCGAGTCTAATCATGCGTTTGACCATCTCGCCACCCACTTTTCCGTTATCACGTGCAGTAGTATCGGCTCCAGGCTCGACACCAAATTCATTTGCAATTTCTTCCTTCATGTTATCAATTGCATTTCTTGCACCAGGCACTAACAAATCGTTATTGTTCTCTGCCATCATTGATCACTCCTTGTGGGATTTCAAACTGAACAGAATAAATCCGTTCACCGTTAGCTTTTGAGATAACTACAATTTTAATCAGGGAAAAATTAGTAAACACACCTAATTGTTAAAAAAACCGTCTATCACATCTTCAATGATTTCTAACGAGTCTTCCACTTTTACCTTCACATTCAACTTTTCAATAACTGGACGGAGCAAACTTTCCGTATCTTCGTCCATTATCAAGTTCATCGGAATTCCATTAATGTGTTCAATAAACTTCAGAAATTCGCGTTGAACCGTCCCTACATCTTGCTTCCCTGTAAGCATACTATGATACACAACGAGACCTTCATTTTTGTCAGCAGCAATAATTAGATAAGGAAGTATTGGTCGTTCTGACTCATCTTCTTGAATAGGCAATTCGATAAAACGCGTGGAAAACTCAATCGTCGCGATCAGCTTTTGCTTTTCTAACCGTCTCAGCTCTAATTCGGAAACATCTAATGTCACCTCATTTTTAGCATAATCCTGTAAATCCACGATATTGTTTTTGAAAACGTACGGACGCCTTTTTCCAGGTATGCGGGCCAATACAGATTGTTCCTCATATAAGTCCGGTACTGCAAGTCCATCAGCAATTTCCTGACAAACATGTAAGGCTTGTACAAGAGCTAACTCCATCCATTTTCTTTCCTGTTCATCTAAGGTCCAGGGAAGAAATCCTGGTTTATGACTCGTAAACGTTGGCCATGCCTTTTTACCGTGAAAGCTCCTATAATTCCCTTTAATCACTGCGTACTCTTCTGCAATTAAATCTTCCCGGTTCTCAAAGCTCAATAATATTCCCTGTTGATGATCGATTAAATAACGATTCGATTTCTCTCCGCCATACGTATCCACCAACGACCGATATCCCCGTTCACCAATATACACACACATCCCATAAAATTGATTACCTTCATTGAGAATGGTACAAAATAACCGCTCATCTGTTTGTGGATCTTGAACCATAAAAACGAGCGAGTTGTCCATAAAATTCCAAGGCTTTAACTTATACAGCGCTTTTGCTTTATCTAAAATATCCGGCCAGTTATTATTTTTCGTCTGCATCTCTTTATTTTGTTTGAGCATATCCTCTAACAAAGCCTCAATGTCTAAATTGACTTCCATAGCCAAATCAACTAATGGATCAACTTCAAGGTCAATTTCACCCATAATAATTTCATGTCTACTATCCTCAGGTGGCGCACTGTTTTTAGCACCAACACATCGAGGGTACGAAACCCCTTGTTCTCGAGGCATTATTTTTGTCAACACAACATCATGATCCCAATTATCACCAAAATCATAGACATAAGATGCTTTATCATTTTTCCGGACGAAATAATCCACCAGCTTAACATCTTTTTCCTTTAAGCTACCTTCCCGATCAACAAAATTATCGAAAAAGTCAAACTCAAGGTCAACCTCCTGACCAATTTCAAGTCGATCGACCTTTCTCCCATTAGACTTCGTTATGAAAAAACTATGTAGGTGACCATCTAGCCAATCAAACACAACCTGTAACACCTTATGCAAGTCGTGAAACGTAGCATTACTATCCATTTGAATTTTACGCCATACGGGAACACCGACATCCTTCAGTGTTACTTTAAATTCGTATATCATTATCCCACCTCGTTTTTCCTAGTGTAGCATATGATGTCATCAAATCAATTTATTTACTAAAAGCAAATTGTAGGATACTATTCATAATATGAAAGTTTTGTATTTAGCTAATTTTCTATAACTTCAAAATGAAGGTGAAACTGTGAACCTTACTTATTTTTTATTTTTCCTATGCATCATTATATGTACATTAATTATTACATACTGGGCAGCAAAACAGAGTAAAACAACCAACCAATATTACATCGCCGCTGGCAGTTTAACGGGAATACAAAACGGGATGGCTATTGCTGGGGATTACATAAGTGCCGCTTCCTTTTTAGGTATTGTCGGAACAATTGCAATCAATGGCTATGATGGATTCTTATATGCGATTGGCTTTTTAGTATCCTACTTAATTGTCTTGTTTTTTATAGCTGAGCCGGTTCATCATTTAGGTAAATACTCCTTAGGGGATGTTGTATGTTCCCGCTTTCCAAGCAATAGAATACGATTGTTAATGGCCATTGGAGCATTTATTATTTCTATTTTATATATGATTCCTCAGTTAGTAGCAGCAGGATTATTAATCCGGTTGCTATTAGATATAAATTATTCTACCTCTGTATTAATAATCGGGAGTCTTATGACAGTATACGTTGTATTCGGAGGAATGTATGCCACATCATGGGTTCAAATTGTGAAAACTGTTGTTCTATTGTCCGGAACCTTTCTACTTTCGTTAATTGTATTTTCTCGTTTTGACTGGAGCCTCTCTGAATTGGTTGCACAGGTTAAGCTCGGTACTCCTTTGGGCGAAGACTTTTTTCTCCCTGGAAATTTATTTGGTAACCCAATTGAAACGCTATCCCTTCACCTCGCCTTAATACTTGGAACAGCTGGATTACCACATATTTTAATACGTTTTTTTACCGTTCGTAATACAAAAGAAGTGCGCAAATCACTTTTCACCGCAAGTTGGATTATCGGTATTTTCTATATCATAACGCTTGTTCTAGGACTTGGTACGGTAGCATTGATTGGGTTTGACCAGCTGATAGCACTAGATCCGACAGGAAATTTGGCTGCACCATTGTTAGCGGCCAAGCTTGGCGGAGATTTTTTGATGGCGTTCATTGCAGCTATTTCTTTTACAACAATCGTTGCAGTTGTTGCCGGTTTAGTCATATCAGCGACCACTGCATTTTCACATGACATTTATTATCACATTATAAAAAAAGGACAAACTACCGAAAAAAAACAGCTTCGTGCTGCACAATGGACTGCGTTCACCGTAGGGCTCGTTTCCACTTTATTTGCACTTGGCTTGGAAAATATCAATGTAACATTTCTTGTTTCTTTAACATTCATTGTTGCTGCTTCTAGTAACCTTCCTGTTTTGTTGCTAACAATCTACTGGAAACGCTTCACGCAAACAGGAGCAATCATTGGGATGATAAGTGGATTGATAGCTTCACTAATACTATTATTACTAGGACCTCACATAATGAATCCAGATGGTGGTTGGATTACACGGGAACCGATTTTTCCATTGTATAATCCGGGCATCGTAGCAATCCCTGTTGGATTTATTGCTGCTTATCTCGGGTCAATCATTTCATCAGATAAACCACAATCTTACACAGAATTTAGGCAGTTTTACATCAAAGCACAGACAGGAATTGATACGAGGAGGCTGCCAAAATGAAAGATTTAACCATTATTTTATTTGAACGGCTTGGATTATTATTAGTACTTGCTTTCGTACTTACACGCATTCCTGGCTTTCGATCACTACTCTACCGAGAATTTAATATGAAAATGTCCCTTGTTCATGCCTGTATGTTTGGTCTTTTTGGAATCGCTGGCACAATCACTGGAGTAGTTATCGAAGGAAATTCCGCCATTATCCATGACTTTATTTGGACAGTACAGGAAGATCAATTGATAGTGAGTTCAAGCCTTGTTGCTATTGTCATCGCCGGATTATTAGGAGGACCAGTGGTTGGATTAGGTGCAGGTATCATTGCCGGTGCCCATCTTTTTTATCTTGGAGGAATTGGTGTCATTGCTAATACCTTGGTTAATCCACTTACAGGACTACTCGCAGGATTAACCGCACGTTTTTTTTCAAATGAACGCGTAATTTCACCGATGAAGGCATTATTTATTGGGGTTTTTCCACCTGTATTATTAATGCACATGTTGCTAATATTTGCTCCACGACCTGACATCATGATCAGCATTGTTAATACCATTGGATTACCACTCGTGTTGTCGAATAGTATTGCCATTGCGATCTTTACTGCAATGATCGGAATTGTATTACGGGAACAAGAAAATATGGCGGCATCCGCAACAAAACAAGCATTAACCATTGCGGAGGAAGCACTACCTTTTCTAAAAAAAGATTCCTCACGTGAAATGGCGATGGGAATAACTAATTTGCTATACGATCGATTGAGGTTGGCAGCTGTTTCCGTAACAAACAACCAGGAGGTTTTGGCACATAAAGGGTTGGGAGCAGATCATCATCGAGAAGGAGATCCGATTACCACTTCTTTATCACTTCAAGCGATTGATACGAAACAAATGCAGGTAGCCTATTCCAAGTCAGAAATACAATGCAAAAACGACCACTGTCCATTAGAAGCTGCGATTATGATTCCAATTATGGATGCGAATAATGTAACAGGAATTATTAAATTTTACTTTAAGAAAGCACAACATATACGACCGGTAGAGTTAATGCTGGCACAAGGACTAGGGCAGTTGATTTCAAATCAATTGAATACAATTGCCTCTGAAAAATTAAAAACACATATCCGTGATACGGAATTACGGAATTTACAAGCTCAAATCAATCCGCACTTTCTCTTTAACACGCTCCATATAATTGCGGCCTTGTTTCGAAAAGATCCGGAAAAAGCGCGTCATATTACGGTTCAGTTAGCTCACTATATGCGGTTTAATATTGGTCTTGTTTCTTCATCACTCGTTCATTTAGAAAAAGAATGTCAGCACGTTAAAGCGTATATTGATATTATTCAAGCTCGTTTTTCAAGTCGATTAAAAATTGACTTCTCGGAAGACGAGGGAATTTCGAAGGTATATATTCCCCCCTCAACAATTCAGCCACTTGTTGAAAATAGTGTTCAGCATGGTTTAGAAAACGTAACAAGCGGTGGAATGATACACGTAATTTTAAAAAGATACAATCAATCTATTCGGATAACCGTTCGTGATAATGGAACTGGATTCCCTGATGAACTTATCGACCGCCTTGGTCATGAGTTATTAAAAGATAATGATGACAGTGGTGCTGGTTTGTATAACGTTAATCAACGTTTAATTAGTCTGCTTGGAGAGTCCGCACGTTTGCACATTCGTAACCTGCCTTCCATTGGAAGTGAGGTATATTTTACTATTCCATATAACGAGTAGGAGGTAATTTTAATGAAAAATATTCACGTTATGATTGCGGAAGACGAACAATTGGCACGAGAAGAGTTAATCCATTTATTACAAAAGGAACAAGATATCATTACATATACTAATGCCGAAACAGGTGATCAATTAGTAAAACTCTATTTGGAACATGAACCTGACGTTATTTTCCTGGATGTTCAAATGCCGGGGATGTCTGGTGTGGATGCCGCCAAACGAATAATAGAAGCAGCCTACATCCAGCCTCCCCTTTTCGTTTTCACAACCGCTTATGATGAATATGCATTAGATGCGTTTGAAATTGATGCAGTGGACTACCTGTTAAAACCGTATGATGATGCACGATTTCAGAAAACGATGAAGCGTGTGCGAAAGCAATTAGCTCATATTGATAGTAAGTTGAGTCGCAATCTTCAATTACAAGCGCAATCACCATCATCAAAACTCCTTGTTGATGATGGCGATCGAATGGTAGTCCTTTCCCCTGAGTCTATCTATTATGCAGTCCCTGTAAAGCGAATGCTGGAAATACATACGAAGGAAGAAGTAATAGAAAGCAGAATGACACTACATGAATTGGAAGACAAATTAAAAGGACAATCATTTTTTCGTACACATCGAAGTTATTTAGTGAACTTAAATTATGTACGAGAAATTACGCCATGGTTCAACGGAACATGTAATGTAACCTTACAAGACAATGATCATACAACATTGCCGGTAAGCCGAGCAGCAAGAAAAGTTCTTCTGGAATTATTCAAAAATTAACCACTTATGAATAAATTCATTCAATTCAAACATTAATAACTACAATTGAACCAAATTCGTCCTCAGATGATGAAGCTATTATTATACTATCTAGTAAGCGCTTTCAATTACTAATCGGTGCACTCTTTGTGCGCAGTGCACAATCATTCATTTGAGGGGGAATAATGTTGAGTAATGCAATTGCTCCATTAAAGGGGCAGGCAAATATGCCAAACTACGATGAAGCCCGTGCTACGTTTAGATGGGAAGATGTTGAAAAAACGTTTTCTTGGGATGAAACTGGAAAGGTCAATATGGCTCATGAAGCGATTGACCGACACGCAGAAACATGGAGAAAAAATAAAGTCGCTCTCTACTATAGTGATCGAGACCGCGATGAAAAGTATACATTCCAGGACATGAAATTACTATCCAATCAATTTGGTAATGTTTTACGAAAAATTGGAGTTAAAAAAGGAGAACGTGTCTTTTTATTTTTGCCAAGATCACCAGAGCTATATATTAGTATGATCGGGATATTAAAAATCGGTGCAATTGCAGGGCCATTATTTGAGGCATTTATGGAACAGGCAGTTCGTGATCGTTTAGAGAACAGTGACGCATCTGTTCTTATTACAACAACTGAACTACTACCACGTGTTCCTTATAATGAGCTTCCCCATTTAGAACATATTATTTTAGTCGATAATGTAGACGCTCCTGACGATGATTCTACTACTGCTTTTTATCATTACGAACAAGAAATGCATAACGCATCAAAAAAATTGGATGTGGAATGGGTTGATCGTGAAGATGGAATGATCTTGCACTATACGTCTGGGTCAACTGGAAAACCAAAAGGAATTCTGCACGTACACAACGCCATGATACAACACTATCAAACGGCAAAATGGGTGTTGGATTTGAAGGATGATGATGTGTATTGGTGTACTGCCGACCCCGGCTGGGTAACTGGCACGTCTTATGGGATTTTTGGACCATGGTTAAACGGTGCATCAAACCTCATTCGTGGTGGGCGATTCACTCCAAAAGATTGGTACGGAACAATTGAAGAATACCAGGTTACCGTCTGGCTAAGTGCCCCCACCGCTTTTCGTAGGCTCATGGCGATTGGTGATAAGGCAACAAAACAATTTGATTTAAGTTCGTTACGGCACGTTTTAAGTGTTGGTGAACCATTGAACGCTGAAGTAGTTCATTGGGGAATGAAAGTATACAATCAACGGATACATGATCATTGGTGGATGACAGAAACAGGTGGCATTATTATTTCCAATTACCCTTCCATGACACTAAAACCAGGGTCAATGGGTAAACCTTTCCCAGGTATTGAAGCAGCTATTTTAGATGAAACCGGTAATGAGCTTCCACCTGGAAAAATGGGTAAATTATGTATTAAAGCAGGGTGGCCATCTATGCTTCGAACTGTATGGAAAAACGAGGAACGGTTTAAGCAATACTTCCCTTTTGAAGACTGGTATGAATCAGGCGATTTAGCTTCGAAAGACGAAGAGGGCTACTTCTGGTTTGAGGGTCGTGATGATGACGTTATCCAAACTTCAGGTGAACGCGTTGGACCGTTTGAAGTTGAAAGTAAGCTAGTCGAACATCCAGCAGTTGCTGAAGCAGCAGTTATAGGTAAGCCAGATCCTGTACGAGGAGAAATTATTAAAGCGTTCGTTTCGCTTAAAGATGGCTATTCACAAAGTGGAAATTTAGAAGAAGAACTTCGTCAATTTGTAAAAGAAGGCTTGGCTGCGCATGTTGCACCACGAGAGTTAGAAATACGAGATTCGCTACCGAAAACACGAAGCGGTAAAATAATGCGACGCGTTTTAAAAGCATGGGATCTTGGACTACCAACGGGAGACCTTTCAACAATGGAAGATTAAATAATGAAGGCTTAAGTGAAAATCTGGAACCTTTACTATTAAAAAATATTACGAGGAGGTTTTTCATGAGCAACCTTAGTGCAAATAAATTAGACAATCAAGTTAACAATCAGATTGATTATGAAAAAGTAGAGCAAAGTCCAAAGTTTAAAAAATTGATGGCTGACAGAAAGAAATTTATCATACCGTTAACCATATTTTTTCTAGTATTTTATTTTTTACTACCAATATTAACTTCCTACACGACGTTTCTTAATACACCAGTTATCGGTGATATATCATGGGTATGGATATTTGCATTTTCACAATTTGTGATGACTTGGGTGTTATGCACTATGTATGTGAGAAAAGCTGCTACCTTTGATAAACAAGCAGACGAAATCATTGAAGAACAGCTTGACAAAGGAGGAAAAAATTAATGAATACAACGGTTGTCGTTCTTTTTCTAGCTATCGTTATTTTGACGCTTTTTATCACATACTTTGCTGCTAAGCATACACAAACGACCGGTGACTTTTATACAGCTGGTGGAGGATTAAAAGGCTGGCAAAATGGTGTCGCAATTGCTGGAGATTATTTATCAGCAGCCTCCTTTCTAGGTATTGCCGGGGCAATTGCTTTATATGGATTTGATGGATTCTTTTACAGTATCGGATTCCTTATTGCATATCTTGTTGTACTATTTTTAGTTGCAGAACCATTACGAAACCTCGGAAAATATACACTTGCAGATATGCTAAAAGCACGCTTTGACGCTACAAAAGTTCGTGGAGCTGCTGCACTTAGTACAATAACGATCGTCCTGTTTTACATGATTGCACAGTTAGTAGGTGCAGGAGCCTTAATCCAGCTATTATTCGATATCCCTTATTGGATCGCGGTGTTAATTGTTGGTGTGATGATGACCATTTACGTATTATTTGGTGGAATGATTGCAACTAGCTGGGTCCAAATCGTAAAAGCAGTCCTATTAATGGCGGGTATGATTATCATTTCGTTCCTAGTTCTACTAAAATTTGATTTTGATATTTTATACATGTTTAATGAGGTAAAATCGGTTACAAGCCATGGGGCAGATTATTTAAAACCGGGACTGAAGTACACTGAACCACTTGGAACCATATCTCTAATGGTTGCCTTAGTACTCGGAACAGCTGGGCTTCCGCACATACTGATGCGCTTTTTCACTGTTAAAGATGCAAAATCAGCAAGAAGCTCTGTTATTACAGCGACATGGGTCATCGGTATCTTTTATGTACTTACATTGTTCCTAGGATTCGGAGCGGCAGCCTTCGTAGGGGAAACTAATATTCTAGCAGCAAATCCAGGCGGAAACATGGCCGCACCATTACTTGCTCAAGCAATCGGTGGAGAAATTCTATTCGCCTTTATTTCTGCAGTAGCATTTGCTACAATTCTTGCCGTAGTTGCAGGACTTGTATTATCAGGTGCATCAGCATTTGCCCATGACTTATACGGACAAATTATTAAAAAAGGAAAAGCGACAGATAAACAGCAAATGCTAGCAGCTCGTTACGCTTCTTTAGCTGTATCTGTTTTAGCGATTATTCTAGCTTTATTTGCCCAATATTTAAACGTGGCATTCCTTGTGTCACTTGCCTTTTGTATTGCGGCAAGTGCTAACCTACCAGTTATCCTTTACACAGTTTACTGGAAAAAATTCAATACAAGTGGTGCTGTTGCTGCAATGCTAACAGGTCTGTTCTCAGCATTAATTCTTGTATCCCTAAGTCCAAGCGTATTCTCGCCAGTTGAAGGTGCTGCATTATTTGTCGGAGACCCAATTTTTCCACTTGCCAATCCAGCATTGGTTTCCGTGCCTCTCGGATTTTTAGGAGGCTACCTTGGAACAGTATTAACTAAAGAAAAAGATGCAAAACGATACGCTAAAGTCAAAGTAAAAGCAAATACAGGTTATCAAGAATAATTAATGAAACCTTGAGGTTGGGGCATAACTACTCCTACCAATTGAAATGACGAACAATGCTCTAAATTAGCTCCGGAAATATACGTAGACTCCTTGAAAAAGAAAATCGCTTTTTCTGCGTGCGATGCTTTTTCAGGGAAGCTTTCCTTGTCCTGCGGGAGGAAAGGCATCGGTGAGACCCTGGAGTGCGAAAGCACGAGGAGGCTCAACAGCCACCCGCGGAAAGCGAAGTATATTTCCGGAGCGTTTCTTTACACCATTTTATATTATTTTTCGGATTCTCTTTAATAAATTTAATTTTGCCCCAGCCTCAAAATTCACACAATTGACAGCAGAATCTTGTTCTAAAACACACTATTTCCACATAAACTACACAGTTACCAAACATCAAGGAGGATATCATCATGCCGCATGGGATTCATCAACAAGCATTAAACCTTCCGATTGAAAAAGTCTGGTCATTTGTAAGCGATATGAACAACTGGGCTCCCCTCGTTCCTGGCTATATAGCGCATCATATCGTGAATGACAGACAATCCACATGGAAATTCAAAGGAGATGTAGGGCTGATTCAAAAAACGGTCCACTTACAAATTGACATTATCGAATGGAAAAAGCCTACACTCGTGACCTTTAAACTGACTGGATTAAATGAAAACTTTAAAGGTGATGGCTATTTCGAGGCAGTTTCCCTCAACAAAAAGAAAACGAAAATTATAGGATATATGGACATCAATGCAAAAGGCATGATGGGACCAATGATCAACCCAGTTTTAAAAACGATCGTTCCCAAAACAACAAAAGAGCTTACTGAATCTGTTGTTGCGAAGATAAACGAACAGGAAGCTGTAACCGTATAAAATCGTTAAACTTTAATTGATAGTACACAAAAAGCCATTATTTCAGTACATATATTCACACTGAAATAATGGCTTTTCATTTAAAAACTCTGATGAAATTTGCTTCGAAATACCCTTTATTAATCCGATGTAGCGTTTGTCATTCCAATTCCATAAAAAATTGATCCAACACACGATTAAACTTCTCCGTTTCTTCCAGAAACAACAAATGACTACTATTTTCAAATGCAACCAGCTTCGAACCAGCAATCCTTCTTTGAATATATTCTCCTGCTTCAATTGGAAAAAATCCTACCGTTCCAAAACAAATTAAGGTGGGGACATCGACATTTCCGACTGTATCCCGATAATCCACGGCCGTCTGATTAAAAACAATGGTGCTTTCCACCGCTGCCGAAAGTCGATTCATTTCCGTCAATATCCATTCATGCTCTTTTGGATCAGGCTTTTCCTTAAACATTCCATATATAAATTCGCTATTAAAGCCATGTTGATCCTCTTGAATTGCCTGCATCACACCTTTTATGGCATCAAAATCAAACGCCCCAAACGCCCAACCTGGCCAGATATAATCTGATAGAGATTGGTCAACAACCGTGATCGCTTTAATATTTTCCGTACTAAATTGATTCACGTAATCCCATAACACGAATGCCCCCATTGACCAACCAACTAAAATAACATCCTTCACTTCAAGTTTTTCAATAAACTGCTTTAAATCTCTGGCGTATTGTGCAACTGTATGACCACAATCAACCTTAGACGACTGACCATGACCGCGCAAATCCAATGTAATTGTTCGATATTTTCCACTAAAATATGGAACTTGTTTATGAAAAAACTTGCTACTCATCATCACTCCGTGAACAAAAATAACTGGTTGCCCTTCACCTACATCCTCGTAGTAAAGCTTTGTCTCGCGATCTAATTCGACAAATGGCATGCTATCGCTCCTTTAACTATTTAAATTATCGTATTGATTATATTGCTCTTACCTAAACTATATTCTAATTTAGACATAATTTACGATGAGAAATAATAGGATGACTATCGTGAAGAATTTTTGCGCCAAAGCGTCATCTTTGTTTTCACTGAATATTTTCTTTATACTTTACAAAAGAAAGTCAATTTTGAGGGAGGATTTACATGCAACGTTTAATGTGTAAGGGGAAAATCCACCGTGCAACAGTCACAGAAGCAGAACTAGACTATGTCGGTAGTATAACAATCGATTCCAAATTAATGGAAGAAGCAAATATTAAACCATACGAAATGGTGCAAATTACAAGCTTAAAGAACGCAACTCGTTGGAAAACATATGCAATACCTGCACCAGAAGGATCGGGTAGAATTTGCTTAAATGGACCTCCAGCACATTTATTTTCACCTGGAGATATCGTCATTATCTTAAGTATGGGACTTATGACGGACGAAGAAATTGAAGACTTAAAACCAAGAGTAGTATTTGTAGATGATAAAAATGAGATTACGAATGTAGAAGAACATGATCTACATTGGCCAACAGGTGTGAAATCCTAATAAACAATGAAATCCAACTGGTATCTTCAGTTGGATTTTTATTGATTTTTAAGCTTGAAAACATCTTTTTCCAACGAATGTACCTTTTGTGTTATGAAGTCAATTTCATGTCTAGAAACAATATTATTATTAAGTTTTTCATCCATTACATCTATTTTTTCTGTTAGCGTATTAAATGCGGTCTTCATTTGTAAGGTAAGTAAATCAACCTTATCGTCTAGTGTTGTAAAACGCTTATTAGTGCTTTCTTCCATTTCATTGAAACGTGCTTCATTTTTTTCTTCTATTTCATTGAAACGGGTATCTATTTTTTCAAATCGTTTTTCATTTATTTCTTCCACTTCATTAAACCGATTAAAAAGTACTTTTTGTTGGTTCAATATTTCAGTTAAAATGCCGTTACTTTCCATTCTATTCACACTCCTGTAGCTATCTTTTCTATTAATATAATACAAAACACAAAGATAGTCCAAACTATAAAAAGCCATTTTCATTCGAAAATTGATTGTAAAATGCTTGAGGCTGATATGTAACCCGTAACTTGTAAAAAAATAATTTTTGTAGTAAAAGAGAACTTTTTTATTATTTTCCAATTCACCCAGATTGAAACAAAAAAAGGAACTGGATATCACTCCAATTCCTTGTCATTCTCAGTCCATTATCTCCCTAAGAAAACTTTCCCCTTCAGCCGTTTTCGGTATTCCAAAAAAGTCACTAAATGTGGCGCCCACATCAGCCATTGTCTCCCGCAGACCAATATTAGCTGCTTTCACTTTCTCTCCCACAATCATAATGGGAACGTATTCACGCGTGTGATTAGAATGTCCTATAGTGGGATCATTCCCGTGATCAGCCATAATAATTAATACATCTTCTGCTGCCATTCTTGGAACAAACTCCTGCAACCATTTATCTGTTTCATTTAACAAATCACAGTACCAGTCAACATCCTCAGAATGTCCGGCTAAGTCGGTTTCTTGTATATTAACTAAAAAAGCTGCATCTCCAGTTTCCTGTGTATATGCATTATTTACTTCTTCTAACAATTCAGTTGTGTTCACAATGGGATTTGCTGGCCCTTCTCCATGGATAACGTCTGCCGTTTTACCTAAACGGTATACTTTCAATCCATGTCTTGCTGCAATCATCGGAAATTGGTTATCAATATCAACACCATATCCCATATGAAAAACTTCATATCCATCTCCATAAACATTTGCTTTCGGAGTGTCTACCCCCCATTGATCCGGATTTTTTTCTTTTACGCAAGCTAAAATATGTTCAATTGAGGTATGTGGTCCACCAAATGCTATAACCCTAGTGGTATCAACATTTTCACGGATTACCTTTCCAATTTGCTTCACTTCAGAAAAAGGCATTTTGTTCAAATCAGCTGTGACATTAATAATATTTCCATACGCTGACTCCAAATTATCCCCAACAACTACCCCGTCATCAACTACTAACACAGAACAATAGTCGAAAGGGTACTTCACTGCATATCCAGCTGTTTCAAGGGCTACTTTCAATTGCAAATGAATGTCCTTCATCAATCGTTTAGTCGATTTTTTCGGACAACTACCAGCTATTTCTTGATGGCCCAGATACGTATCTGCTCCATGATGAGCCAGTTTTGAATAGCCGAACGCATTCTGCGGTTCCGGTCCGCCATCTACTAGCATTCCTAAGCCTAATTCATACATAAAAGGAGTCTTCAAAGCACCTTTCTTTTTATCCCGAATATGCTTATACGTATTTGCGTTGCAATCCGAGGAAATGAAAGCTTCACAATCTTCCATCGCCCCAATTCCAAAACTATCAATGACGACCAAGGTCATTTTTGCCAAGACGTCACCACTTCCTTTCTAAATGAATAAGTCTTGGATTTCCTGACTGAATACCCTCAACCAATGCAACATGCGCGCGGGTTACAAAAATTTGCGTTCGAAATGCAAGTATCGCTGTATCTCCAATTTCAATGGAAAAATCAGTAGGGATTTCTATTGCCCCATAATAGTCAATCGTTTCTGGACTAGGCTTTTTAACATCTACATATTGATCGAGAGTCTTCTCGTTGCGCCCCACAAAACAACCATTCATATTTGAGCGACCATAAAAACCGCCTGCTATTACATGATAATTTTCTTCGGACTTATGAGACACTTCTGTTACATAAATAATCGCCGGTTTTTCATCCAAGTCTTTATAAGCATGTAAAGGAGTAGTTCCTGTTAGTCCGTGTCCAGGCTCACCGTGCGTTACTCCTTGTTCAGCCAAAAATGGAATAGTTTTACAACTCGTTCCACTGGGACCATTTACTTGCTTAACATCTATCCCTTTATCTAGCAGTACTTTCTTCGCTGTAAGTAAGGTGGCTAAGTTATTTGTTGGAATCATCTGCTCGCAATTATCTGCCAAAAGCAAATTTGGAAAAGAAGTTACACCAACTATTGTTACACCAGCTAAATCCTGCATTAAATCAATAACTTGTGAAAGCTCATCCAGTGGCACCCCACCCTCTTGACCTTCATAAATACTGTCATTCTTTCCAACAACTTTCAGTAAAATATCTTGTTTAACACCTAATTTAATAGCCACGTCGGATAGTTGTTTTGCTCGTTCGTACGAAAAGATGGTTACTACTTCAGGCTTCCAGCTTAGAACTTCTTCCCATTGATGTTTTCCAGGTTGTACTAGATGTCCGATGTTACCAATTTGCATACCGTGTTCTGCTAATATTTTTCCTTCGTCAAAATCAACCGCAACCGCTTTTTTTATACCACTTTCCGCAATAATAGTTGCAATTTCAGGAAAACGCCCAAGCTGTTTACTCATAAAATATAATTCTACGTTATGATCATTGGCCACCGTAACAAGCTTCTTGGTATTTGCTCGCAAACTATCAACATCGATTACATAGGTGTTTGGAGGAATTTCCCCCATTTGATGTAGTGAGACACCAGCATGTATTAGCCCTGGATTTCTACGTTTTGTTACATCCAAAAACATGGAAGCATCCTCCTATTTCTTTAGGCTCTGTTCGTATAAATTATTGCTCTTTGACGTTGCAATAGAAGTAAATATGGCGTCTAGGCAAATACTCAATCAATAACGGACACACAAGCACTTATTTTTACTTTTAACGCCTATTTTATGGGTTAAGAGGACTCAGGATACCTTATTTAGGTAAGAATAGAGTGAAATTCAGTCTTTTTTACTAAATAAGGTATCCTGTGTCCGATTAGTGCTCAAAAAGAGGTGATTTTAGTAAAATAAGGTATTCTGAGTCCGCTTACTGACATCATCCCTTGACATGCTCCTATTTTCCCGCAGTGCCTTTGTGCATTACATTTTCAAATGAATCGCTCTATCTAAAATCTCTATTACCGTGGAGGCACCTGATTTCATTGGATTAATCCGAAGCCCGTATTCCTTCAGTCGAGGCTGCGCTTCAATAAAACTACCTGATACACGGTAAATCATCGGTACAATTTCATATTTTGATTCCGCACCAACTGGATGTGTTGCAGCTCCAAGGCCGTTACTTCGTTTAATGACTTCCTGTGCGATAGGTTCTTTAAGTTCTACAATGACATTTTTTGATTGTGCATTCGTCATGTAAGCAGCTTCGATTCCACCAATCACACCTTCATTTAGACGTCTACAAACTTCCTCAACCTGCTCATTTTGAATCGCTAGTGAAACTGGGGCAAATGTCATCATTCGAAGTAATTCCATTGCCTCGTAGCCTTGAACCTGTCCCCCACCAGAATAATTGCGCTCGTGAATTTGATTAATAGCACTTTCTTTTCCTACTATAACACCAATACCTTCTGGACCAAGAACCTTAAACCCTGAGAATGTTGAATAATCAGCACCATATTCAACACCAATACCATGGGTTTTCATAGCACAATAATTATCATCAACTACTATTGGTAATTCTGGACGAACCTGTTTTACCGTTTGTATTAATGCTTTCAAATTATACGAATCAAAAGGCTGTTGTCTTGCATGCTGAATGTAAAAAATCTTACATGAACGATTTTCCATTACTGCTTTCTCAACGGAATCCAAGTCATTATAATCAATCGCTTCCGTATGAATACCAAGAATTCTTATCGTTTCTTTTGTAGTAGTGTAGACGGGGGCGGTATGAATAAACATCGAATCTCCAGCATAAAGCAGTGCACTTAATATAATCCGTATTGCACCCGTCCCCGCTCCTCGAACTAATGCCGCTTTTTCAACATCAAAAAATTCGGCTAGCGCACGCTCCACTCGTTCTGTTTGTTCTGGCTTTTTATATCGAGGTGCAACACCTAAATCCCCCATCGATAAAAATTGATCTCCAGTAAAATGCTTACTCATGCTTCGTACTAATTTAAATTGAAGTTCTTTCGCTTCCTCTACTGATAAGCTCGGAAGCACGGAATCAGCGTATTTCAATTTTGCTGCATCGTAAACCATTACTATTACCCCTTTATAGAAAATGCGTTTGCTGGATTATGAACAAGTAAATCTGTAATAACTTCTTTTGAGATACCACGGTTCTCCAATTTAGGAATAAAATCACGTAAAACTAGATCATAACCAGGACCCCCATGTTTTTTCCAATGCGATTTTCTCGTTAGATCAGCTGAAAGCAAAATCTGCTTATGGAATCCTCGCTCGATAAAGTCTACTAAAAAGTCTAACCGCTCCTCATCTGGACGATAGTTATTTTTACCAATTGTATCGAATCCAATATATACACCTGATTGGAGAACATCTAATACCTCATCCTTATTTGGATTTAAATCCTGATGCCCGATAATAATTTGATCCTTCGATAATCCAAGTCCAAAGAGCATCTCTACCTGTTTACTTCCAAGCGTTCCGAGCGATGTATGGGTGGAAACAGGTAATCCTGTTTCCACCGCAGCCTTGCCCGCCCCTAAGATTAACTGTTTTTCAATTGGCTTTATTTCGTTAACACTCGTTCCGACCTCACCAATGACTCCAGGAAAAACATCCGTATTTTCGATCCCGTGTGTAATTTCTTTTATAAAATGTTCCGCAAATCGATCCTGATCCCATCCTGTAGCAAACGCAGGAATAAACGGATCTTTATAAAAACCTGTGCACGTTACTATATGAATATCCGTTGTTTCACTTAACCGTTTTAAGCGCTTCACATCTCTACCCATTCCGTCGTTCGTTAACTCAACCAAGGAGCGCCCACCTGCACGATGAAAATGATACAATTCTGCCGTCACACCATGTTCATCGTCTAAAATTGTATCAGGATCATTTTTTACACGTGATAAATCTATTGATAGATGTTCATGTGCTGCACATATTCCGAATTCTTCTTTGGCTATTTTTCCTGTAACAGTTTGTATCAAAAAACTCAACTCCTATTGTGGTATAGTCATGATTCCTAACGCTACTAAAATATTTGCAATGATTCCAACCGCAATAGCCCCTACTGGACCTACTGCCATTCGTACAATTGGACGACCTGCAACCTCGTTTAATAAGTAGAATCCAGCAATAAAGAAGAAACCAAATCCTGGCGCGATTGCGTTCGATGCGTTCGCACCACCAATTAGCAATGCTACTTCTAGTAATCTAGTCATTGCACTTCGAATATTTTCACCTGAATTTCTAACCCCTGGATACTTATCTAGGAATCTTGCAATGGAACTTAATAGCAATACCTCTAAAAAGATAACGATTGCTCCGATGATTACTGCAATCCAAACATTTGGTGAAAATAAACCAACAACGAAAATGAGTGTAAAACCAACTGGACTATACACACCAGTTGCAATAGCCGTACTAGCAATTAAAGGGATAAATCCGATTGCACGAGCTGCCGCAGCAATACCAGCATCTGTTTGTTTACCTTCTGCTAGTAAACTTAAAGAAATAGGATCCCCAGCCATTAATAGTAGATTGGTAGCACCTGCAATTAATGCACCAATTAACATAAAGAATGCTACGTTTTTTCTAATTGATTTTACTTTTTCACTAAAGATGGAAGCCAAATCAACAGATGCACCATCTTCTGCCTTTTCCTTCATTGCATATCCGAATAGAAATATCATTCCTGCTATCAACGCCATACCTTCTTGGTTAAGACTAACTACATTTCCACCAATGTTTATAAAACCGCTTTCATTTACAAAAACAGCTAGTTGCCTTACAAGTGCAGCTACGATAAATGTTAAAACACCTTTTTTAATACTAAACTGCATGGCAACAGCTAATGCTGGAAACGCCATGAAGGTAACAACAACTGGTGTACCAACCGCTCCCATTGGTTCTAAGAAATTAACTGGTAAGTACTCGAATAATTTTACAAAGCCTTCAAGTCCAGCAAGCAACCCCCAACCATATAAGCCACCTACAACGGCTGCAACAGGCGTACCCCACTTATTCTTTGGTGCTATCAAACCAATAATATCTGTACCTAATAAAATACTGTGAATTAATATAATACTGGCTGTAATGGTAAATGGAATCCCAAAACCAACTACTAGTCCAAAGCTCATCGCAAATGCAGTTATACCTAATTCTCTACGCTTTAATCTTCCTTCAATATGCTCCCCAACTATTGGCCGTAATCCATCGTTAAAAACCGCAATATTTAAATTAGCTAACACTGCTGCTACTGCCCCTATTAAAACAACAAATACTAACTCCATCCGTAATCCCCCTCCGTTTACTTACTTATTACTTTCAATTGCACGAACTATCATTGGCACTGCTGTTTCCATGTGATCACCCGTAAAACCAAAAGCCTTTTTCCCATTCTTTACTGCTTCTATCACCTTCTCTTCGACTGGTTTTTTACCCGGCATTGAAACCGTTTCACATTGATCTCTTCCAATGAGCGCAATCGCCATCGCAAGTGCTCCCCCGCCACCAGTATGGCAAGCCCCAAGATAATAATCTGCCTGCCCTGTTTTAATAGCCATAGCTGCATCAATGTCTGATTTAATAACCGTTTCTAACGATGGATCGATTTCATGAAGTAACGCTTGCATTTCTTTTTTCTCTACCTGTCCACCAATGACAATTTTCATTTGTTATCCCCTCCAAGAGATAGATTAATAACATTCGTGTAATGCATATATAAATACTCTTTTTCCTCACATGGTAACGCTTCTCCCCATTTCCATTCCACATAAGCTACTTGTTCCTTTGCAATAGGAAAGCGGGGAGAATCGATTATTTCTCGCATGATTTCCGGTGCAGGAGCTTCCACTGTGTCACCCGTTTCTATACGTGATAGGGCAGTAGGCAAATGCGTGAACAGCATTTCAGCTTGTTCCACTTCCTTAACAACTAAATCATTTAACAGCTTCTCAAATGCAAGTTTTGTGACATTAGACGCATGAAGCGTAATTACCTGTTGCTCCAATAAAATTTGAAGTCTGCTTTCAAGCTCACGACTATTCATACATTATCCTCCTAGTAATGTGGCAGCTTCTTTTTATCTACCACAAGCTGTTGAATGGACACAATTTTCCCCTTATCAAATTGGGATATCTGCTCTAATTCTTCTATTCGATCTTTTTCAATTACGATTACTGCAGTTGATGCCTTCTCCGCAATTCTTTTTGCTTCCTCCGAATAAAAATCACCTACCTTAAATGCACGCTTCGCCCTATTTTCGTCCGAATTCCAGACAGCGGCATCCAATGTTCCATTCAGTAAATAATCAAAAAGTTGCATATAATTGACCGGTACTAACTCCACATCTTTACCTTCACACTCTAAAAGTGTAATTTTAGATTGATCAATGGACGTATGGTCAATTCCAACGCGCATCCCATCTTTTATGTAGTGGTTATCTGGGTCAGAAAAAAATATTTGATGGGCTGAAACATACGTCTTAGGTCCAAAATTTTGAGCAATTACTAAATTATCATCCGTTTGTATCTCTTCTTCTGCCGCCAACTGTGACATAATGATAAAATCGTATCTACGGGACTTTAGAGCTTCCAATCTATTTTTTGAACCTCGCATATATGCTAAATTAATACGATTAATCATATTTTCTGATGTCTCCATGAGTGCAGTTGCTAATCCTTCATACTGGGTAGAATACGGTAACGGCATTGCACCCATTAATGCTCCAATACCAGCAATTTCTTTTAATACTGGAATATCCTTATAGCTTAGAAATGTACCTAAGTGCCCTTTTGACTCAAGCTTTACAGCATGTAGATTTTCAAGCACCTTCAACGCACCTTGAACTGTTCCACGACCTAACGATAGTTCCTCTACTAAATCATCTACTCTAGGTATTCGCTCCCCTTCGTTTATATGAACTAATTTCATTGCAATCTCTTTTGCCGCTAATCCATTTTTTGAAAATAAACTGTTCCATATTCTACTCATAATTGACTCCTTCTTAATATACAGTATTCAGTATATTGAAAGTATAGTGCTTTCAACAAAATTTGACAAGTCTTTTCTGAATATTTATAAGTAATTAACATTTTACTATCTCTAAATCTATCCATTTGTCGGATATAGTCGAAAATATCCTCAATAAGTCGCATTGAGATAAAAAACAATATACATTATATTGTATATTAATAGTTATTATATACTTCTGAATTTTATTACATTATTTTGCAGAAAGGTTGGTGTCTGACCTCAGGTAACAACGCTAAACTAAGAGGAGGAAAAAAGGATGAAGAAGCTATTTTCTATTATGTTAGTAGTGTGCTTGACTTTTGGCATGACTTTCCTAGCAACAAGTACTGTTTTTGCCAAAGTTAAACTCAGTCACGGTAGCCCTGAAGCAGTCGGAATGGATAAGGAAAAATTAGCTGAGATTGATAAGGTAGTATCGGAAGCTATAACAAAAGGAATTACCCCTGGAGCAGTCGTCCTAGTTGCCAAAGATAACAAAATAATAAAAGAGAGCGCATATGGTTACGCGTATAAATATGACATGGGGCAGCTACTAGATCATCCACGAAAAATGAAGGCTAAGACAATCTTTGATTTAGCCTCAGTCACTAAGGTTATGGGAACTACCCAAGGAATAATGAAGCTAGTCAGTGAAGGCAAGATTTCAGTTAACGATAAAGTAATAAAATATATCCCCGAATTTGCTCAAAACGGTAAAGAAGAAGTGACCATTGCAGATTTGTTGACACATACTTCCGGACTAACACCATGGGAACCAACCTACTTGTACGCTAGTAACTCATCTGAGGTCTTAGATTACATCAATAAACTTCCATTAGAATACGAAACCGGGACAGATCGTCGTTATAGTGATTTCAGCTTTATGACATTGGGCTTCATAATTGAAAAAGTAACCGATCAGCGATTAGATGACTATTTAGAGGAAAACATCTATGAACCATTGAAAATGAAGGATACCATGTTCACACCACCAGCAGATTTGAAAAAGAGAATTGCTGCCACTTCTTGGGGTAATCCATTTGAATATAAAATGATTGATGACCCAAATTTCGGATACTATGTGGAAGAGGATCCAGATATGTTTAAAGGATGGAGAGATTACACAATAATCGGAGAGGTCAGCGACGGGAATAGTTTTTATGCGAATAACGGTGTCGCAGGTCATGCTGGGCTATTTTCAACTGCACGTGATTTGGCCATTATCGGTCAGACTATGCTAAATGGAGGTAGCTACGGAAAAGTTAAATTGTTTGATCCAGAAGTAATCGATACATTTACACAACCACAGCGATACGGCCAAGGTTATGGATGGGAATTGAATAAATCATGGTACATGGGAGATTTTCACTCAAACCAAGCTTTTGGTCATACAGGCTTTACTGGAACACAAGTAATAGTTGATCCCGAATACAACCTACAAATCATTGTCCTAACGAATAAACAAAACAACGGTCAACTAGAGAGTGGCTCGTATTATAGTACAGGTAGTTTATCTGCAGATATAGCCGATATTGTATACCAATCTATGAATAGATAGGCAACTAGATTACTGACTTTATCAATATTCAAGGTGCCATATGAGGCACCTTGTCCACTTTTTAATACCAATAACAATCACAGCAATCACATTCCTATCTTAATATATAATATCCATAAATAACCCCGCGGCTCCAACAACTCCGACTTTCTCACCTAATTGAGCTGGAGTGATTTCCGTTCGTCTGCCTGCTAGATTTAATGCGTTAGTACCGACATAGGTTGATAGTGACTGAAAGAGGGAGTCACCTACCATAGATACACCTCCACCAATTACAATTTTGCTCGGATCAAATGTATTGATTACGGAGACACAGGCGATTCCTAGGACTTGAAACACATGGTTCACCATATCTACTATTTCAGAATGGCCATCTTCATAAAGAGCAAATACTTGTTTTACAGATACATCCTTCCCAATAATCTCTTTACCACGTTTTTCAATTGCTTTACCAGATGCTATTAAACCCAAGCAACCGTATTGACCGCACGTACATTTTCCAAAAGAAGGATCGACTACAGTGTGACCGATTTCTCCGGCATTTCCGCTTACACCTCTAAACAGCTTTCCGTTAATAAAAACTCCTGCCCCAATTCCTGTGCCAACTGTAATGTAAACAAAATTATCACATCCGTTAGCTGCACCAATCCATCTTTCTCCAAGTGCCGCTACATCTGCATCATTTTCTAAACGAACAGGTACGGAAAATGATTGTTCAACTAATTGCTGTATCGGGACATTTTTCCAATTTGAAAGATTGGGTGGTGATAGAACGATTCCACGCTCGCTATCCAATGGACCAGGTGCCCCAATACCAATTCCGATTATTGCGTCATCACCAATTTCGCCATCCCTTATCACTTTCTTTATTTCCTTACATATACTTGCTATCATTTCTTCTGGAGAAATAGATAGATCAGTTGGAATAGTAGATTCACTTACAATTTCCCCATTCTGATTTACAACTGCAATTGCAATCTTTGTTCCCCCTATATCAACGCCAACCGCATAGTTCATTTATTTTTCCTCCACTCAAGATAAACCCTACTCAAACGTCCCTTTAACAATCACATGCTTATCCTTGACCATGTGGCGACCTTTCGCAAAAACATGTTCAAGCTCTAACGAATCCTTTGCCAAAACTAGTACATCAGCATCCGCGCCTTCTTCCACTTTTCCCTTGGAATCCAAACACAACGCACTTGCTGTATTACGGGTGACCAGTGATAATATCTCTTCAAGCGGTAAATGATAATCCTTTACGGCAGAAGTTACTTGATTAAACAATGTTTGCTGACTGGCAACACCGAAGCCAACAAGTTTTCCCGCAGCGTCAAACTTGGGCAAGCTTCCATTCCCATCAGAAGATATTGTCAACTGATTCATGTCCCCGCCGTTTTGCTTATAATATGTAATTAAATCAACCGTTTCTTCATCAGCGGTGATATCAACAAATGCACCTTTATTAGCTAAATTAATAGCATCATCCATAAGTTCTTTACTTCTATTAATGTGTGTTGCATAGATTTTGGATGGTGGAATTTCATAGTCTTCCAGAATCTTATGCAAAAAAGAAAGACGTTCTTTTCCTGGACCTATATGAAAGTGCGTAACTCCTGCTTTATTGCTTAGTAAACCACCAACTCTTGCTTCAGCTACCAACTTTGCAATTTCATGAATCGAAGGTTGTGCCGATCTGGAATCGGAGAGTGCAATCTCCCCTGCCCCAATCACTTTATCTATTAGTATGACATCATCTTTAATAGATGACGTAATAGTAGGAGTCGGAACATGGTAATTTCCAGTATAAATAAAAGCGGTTATTCCCTCTTCCTCCAATCCCCTTGCTTTAGCCAGTAAAGAGGACATATGACGGGTTGTACCGTCTGTTCCTAAACATCCCACTACCGTTGTAATCCCTGCTTTTACGATGTTACTTAATTGCAGTTCAGGAGTTCTTGTTGAAAATCCTCCTTCACCACCTCCGCCAATTAAATGAACATGTGGATCAATAAAACCAGGTGTAATTATGTTTCCCTCTGCATCAACAACATTGAGATCCAAACCAATAGAAAGTAGCTTTTCTTCATCCAGTTTGCCTATTTTTATTATTTTTTCGCCAATCATTAATAAATCAAGCTTCCCCATATAATGTGGGCTGTATATTTCACCATTTTTAATAAGCGTGTTCATTTTGGAGCATGCCTCCTTATGCGATTATAAAAAATTATAATTTAGAAAACTTGGCTTATCGCCAAGCTTTAATGGCGAAAGCCTTAGTTGCCCTTATACTGATAACCATAAAAACTTTCCCATCAGTGTAAAATTAGATTATCGAAATTTGTTGCAATTTACAATTATGTTGTATTCCAAAAAAGCACCCGATCGTTAGATAATTTCTAACATCTTGGGTGCTTTACAAATCTTTTTCTACTATTTCTACTAAAGTTTAAACTGACGAACCAAACCATTTAGTTCTTCGGCTAATTTTGCTAAATGATCAGAACTTGATGCAACTTCATCCATTGAACTGCTTGTCTGTTGCGATGATGCAGCGGTCTGTTCTATTCCAGCAGCAGATTCCTCTGAAATAGAGGCAATTTCTTCTACTGAACTACTCATTTTATGACTATTCGATGCTATGTCAGATAAATTAGCTGTGATCGTTTTAATATTATTTACCATCTCGACAACTGCCGAATTAATACCGTTGAACGTTTGACCAGTAGTTTTAATTTGATTCGTACCAATCTCAACCTCCGCATAACCGCTCTGTAACGATTCCGTCACGTTACTTGATTCTTTTTGTATCGTATCAACTATACCAGTAATATCCGTCACAGATAATGATACCTGTTCTGCAAGCTTTCTAACTTCATCAGCAACAACTGCGAATCCCTTACCATGTTCACCCGCTCGTGCAGCTTCTATTGCTGCATTTAAGGCAAGTAAATTTGTTTGTTCAGCAATATCCTTAATAACGGATACAAGCTTCGAGATTTCTTGTGATTGTTGATCTAATCCTTGTACTTTTTGAACCGCATCCTGCACAATTTTATCGATCATCGCCATCTGTTTTGTTGATGATTCCATCAATTGACTACCTTTCGTTGTCATACCTAAAACTTCGTCTGATGACAATTGAATCCGTTGACCTTTACTATTTGCTTCTTCTACTTTAGAAGTGAATGATAACATCGTGGATGCTAGATCGCTCGCACTACTCGCCTGTGTTTCAGAACCGGTTGCCAACTCCTGCATGGTTGTGGCTATTTGCATAGAACCTTCCTTCACTTCGTTAGCAGACTGTGTCAACTCCTCACCCTGCCCAGTAACCGAATCGGATACGTTGTTGATTTTGGTAAGCAACTCCCGCATATTCCCTGTCATTTCATTTGTAGCAACCACGAGTTGTCCAATTTCATCCTTTGAATTTGACTTTAAATCGCTATTTGTTAAGTCACCCTTAGCTATTGACTTCATTCGTCTCATTACGTTTACCAAAGGCTTGGTGATCATGTTTGACGTTAAAATCGCAATGACAATACCAATTAGAATTACTAGAGCCGAAACGATTAGAGCAATTAGAGAATTTGTTTCCCCTTTTACCAAAATATCTTTTCCAGCTTCGTTAATTTGTGCTTCCCTATTTTCAGCTAACTCCCTAAATCCTTTAATTATTTCGTCTTCAAGAGCCTTTACTTCCGTTGACAGTATATTCATTGCTTCTTTTTTGTTTCCACTATCATATGCCGCAAACACTTTGTCTGTAGCCTTTCCCCACGCTATCTTTTTATCGATAAGTTCTCTTACTTTTTTCGAATCACTCAATTTAAGAAGCTGCTCTTCTAGTTTAATGCTCTCTTCAATCCCAGATTCAAATAACATTCGATATCCATGGTCATCGTATAAAAGAAATCCACGAAGTAATGAAGTTCGATTGACCATGTTATACGCGAGTTTTTCATCTAATATAAGTAGCGGTAACTGCTCATCGACTATTTCCTCAGTGTCGTTTTGTATATTTTTTAATGTAATATAATTATAAGCCCCTAGAATAACTGCTAGTAAAATAATAATGGAAAAGCCAAGCAATATTTTTGTTCTAATACTTTTAAACTTGAATAAATCTTTCATTGATGTAGTACTCCATTCTCTAGATAGTATTTTGCTATGATTTTAATCAATCCAACAATAAATAAATTTCAAGGTCGCCAGTCTGTTCAAACGCCACATTTACATGAATTGCTTGTTTAAATCCTGACAATTTGGTGTTACCTTCAATAATGGTAGGGGACGTAATGTCCGTATTAATGCCCTCTTTTACAATGCTTGTCGATAATGAACCTGCTATCATATTACCTAACTCACCACTAAAAGAAGAAAGCATCTCCTCACCAATTGGCATACCAAACATCGATTGGCCAATTGAACCGAAAGTAGTCGTTTCGCCTGATAAAACTAGCTTCCCTTTGACATCCCCAATAATTCCAATTAAAACCCCAAACTGAATGTATAAAAGTTGATCCAATAATTTCGGTTTAGCAATCTCGTGATTAATCGGCACTACTGTTTTAATCGATGCATACGTCCCATTCAATAATTCTTTAACAGACCTATTTCTTTCTTCCATTGTAATTGTCATAGTTATTACACCCCTTTGTCCGTATGTCGTACATTAAAAAAATTGGCCACTCTATTAAAAATAATAGATTTGCCAATAGACTTTACGTAACAATTACAATGAAGAATCGTACTATTGGTAGCCAGGCGACCATAATTTAGGTTTATACTCCCAAACGTTAGACCCTAGAGCTTTGCGTCCCACCCTTTCGAATGGTTTGCCTTTATCATGTAGATAATTTTTTAGATTTCAGACATACTAGATATTTTCTTGTTTGACGAATTCTACTACTTTTATCGACAAGATCAGACAAAATATTAAGCTTTATTTATTAGGAGGTTAGGTAATTTTAGCCAATTAATTGTTTTGACAGTGTAAATCGAGATATAATCACCCTCCCTAGATTCACTTGAGCGAAGTCTGCTCAGTAGCGGACTCACGATACCTTATTTTTACTTTTTGGGCATGTTTATTGGGTTAGGCGGACACAGAGTACCTTATTTAGATAAAACCACGATGAAAACACTACTTTACAACCGTATAAGGAATCCTGTGTCCGCGAACAGACCCCCTTAGGCAACTATTGACCAAATAAGGTATCTGGGGTCGGGTCCGCTTACCTCTTTCCTTTCAATAGAAAGCGTTGCAAAACAAAGAAAATCTGAGTTTCACATGTACAAAGCGAATACCCGGCCTGTGAATCAACCTGAAATTCAACTGCACAGATAAAAAAAGTAAACGAAAGTTCCAAACCAGCTTCTCCACATAAAAAAAACCCTTGGAATCATATAAGAATGATTCCAAGGGTTTTCTCTCGCTTACAGCTTAAACCGGATAACCTGCTCATTTAATTGTTCTGCTAATTTTGCTAATTCGTCTGCGCTAGTAGAAACTTCTTCCATTGAGCTACTAGATTGTTCAGCGGATGCAGCCGCTTCTTCAACACCTGCTGCAGTTTCCTCAGACACAGCGGCAATGTCTTCAATAGATTTACTCATTTGCACGCTATTTTCTGAGATATCCTTTAGGTTACCGGAGATCGTCTGTATTTTATCCACCACTTCGGTTACGGATTGATTAATTTTTTCAAACGTTTCACCGGTTACATTGATTTGTTTTGAACCTTCGTCAACCACTTTATATCCATCTTCCAACGACAGCGCAACGCCATTCGATTCCGATTGTATTCTACTAACAATCGTTGTAATTTCCTCGACAGAATCACTTACTTGTTCTGCAAGCTTTCGAACTTCATCCGCCACTACCGCAAATCCTTTACCATGCTCTCCAGCACGGGCAGCCTCAATTGCAGCGTTTAGGGCTAGTAGATTTGTTTGATCTGCCACATCTTTAATAACAGAAACGAGTGTAGAAATCTCTTTTGATTGAGAATCTAGACCTCTAACCTTTTCTAATGCTGCGCTAACAATTTGGTCAATGTCCTGCATTTGTGTAACTGATTTTTTCATCAGTTCATTACCTTCTGCAGTCATTGCCAGAACACTATCTGTGGAAGCCGCAGCATCGTGACCATTTGCGTAAGCCTGTTCTACTTTACTATTAAACTGCTCCATTAGTTCGGCTAAATTTGTCGCGCTATTCGCCTGCGTCTCTGCTCCTGATGATACCTCTTGCATCGTCGAAGCGATTTGCATACTTCCATCCTTTACTTCATTGGATGATTGAATAAGTTCAACACTTTGTCCGGTAACACGTTTTGATGCATGCGCAACCCGATTAACAATTGCGTATAAGTTTTCTTTCATCGCATTGACAGAATGCGCAAGTTCACTTAACTCATCACCACTTTTAATGACAATTGGTTCTCCAGTAAGATCGCCTTCTTCTATTTTTTTCATTCCATGGCGGATTTCTCTTATATTTCGGACAAAACCTCGTACAAAGAAAAATACAATTGCAAGTCCAATTAGGATAGAGAGCGCCGCGGTAATTAAGGTAGTTTGTAAAATATCATTACGTATTAGTGTCGCAAGCTTTGACATTTCAAAGTCCATTCCAACTACACCAATTACTTGTCCACCCTCATTTGTAATGGTTTTCGCTAATGTAATCGTTGATTTTCCAGTACCAGTATCAATATATGGCTGTGTCCAGATTACTTCGCCCTTACCTTCCATTGCTTTTGTGTACCATTCCGTTGTCCTAGGATCATATTTGGTTAAATCTACTTCCTCTGGTGGAATGTTATTTAAGTAAAAGGCACCCTTGTCTGTTGCCATATACAAATTAAGTAAGTATTCATCGTATTCCTTTGAGATTTCTTTCAAGTATGATTCATAAAAAGTAGTTTTCTCAGGATCGTTAACAGTTGGCATGTTCACATATTCTTTTGTCTCTTCTACTTCAAACGTGTATGTATCGTGTTTCATCTCGGCTGACTTTGTAATTTCCGTTAGCCCATTTTCATAAGATGAAAATATTTCTTTCGATTTGGAAGACATTGCTTCAATATCTTCTTTTTGAAGCACCGCTTTTTCTAGTATTGCTGTTTGTTGGTACGAAAAATATCCTACTAGTAGTAATGGGATGATTAATAAAATCATCATAAATAATGGCAGTTTGTACTTAATTAATCGTAGTTTCTTCATATCTAATCCCCCTTACTAGTACTATCGGATTAGAGTTGACAAACTTCAACAAATTTTTGCAATATTTTTTAATTATTAGTTGATCGTTAGATTGTGTATTAGAATCTCGACGATTTTTCATGATAAACTACTTATAGTTAATTCATTTCTGTGAAGGAGGTACCCTATGAATAAAACAATAAAAGATATCCTGTTAATCATAATTGGATCACTCATTTTTGCGATTGCAATCAACTACTTTGTCATACCCAATCGCCTTTCGGAAGGTGGGGTCATCGGGATAACCATTGTTACCTATTATTTATTTGAATGGTCTCCAGGAATTGTTAATTTCGTCTTCAACACTGCATTGTTAGCTGTCGGATACAAATTTTTCGATAAACGAGTAATTTGGTATACAATTGTTTCTATTATTTTCTCATCCCTATTCCTGCATCTTACTGTTGATATCGGACAGGAAGTAAGTGAGGATACATTACTAGCCGCACTTTTCGCAGGCTTAACTGTAGGTCTGGGACTTGGTCTTATTTTCCGTGCAGGAGGTACCTCTGGCGGTTCAGCAATTCTAGCACGATTATCAAATTTACTTCTAGGATGGAGTATTGGAAAAGGAATGCTTGTAATCGATATTATCGTTATTGCGGGGTCAGCTTTTATCATCGGACAGGAAAAAGCGATGTATACGTTGATTTCCGTGTATGTAGGGGCCAAAGTCATCGATATCGTTGTTGAAGGAGCAAATGAACGAACCGCCGTAATGATTATTTCCAAGCACCCGGACGAAGTATTGGAACAAATTACGAACAAAATGTTGCGTGGCTTAACGATTCTGGAGGGACGTGGGGGATATACGAAAGCAAATAAAGAGGTCCTATACCTCGTCATCAATAAATATGAGATCGTTCCACTCCGAAAAATCATTGAAGAAATCGACGCTAATGCATATGTAACGGTCCATAACGTACAGGAGATATTTCGGAAAGGGTATAAAGGAAGGTAACGGAACCTTGGCTAAATTGCCAGGTTCCTAAATTTTATTTTTTTCCAACGTAACGTTACACCAATCGAAAACTTGGAACTAGCTCGCCTATTATTTCATTTCGCGCATTACGTAGCTTTGGATGATGGTATTTATTCAGATGCTCCAGTTGCTCATCATTTAGTAATCCGAGCTGCACCATCGCTTCAATCGCTGCTGGGGCTGCTGCTCGATCGTTGCCATCCGCTACCTTTACAGCAATTCCAATGCCTGTTTCCGTATCACCAATGCAGTAGACACCCTCTGCACCAGCTTTTCCAAAAAATCTTCCATTGCCAGCTTTCATAAAATCGGTACAGAAGCGATCGGTTCCACCTACCATTTCTGGAAATAACGTCATTGCATTTGTTATCCGTTGAACAGTCTTTCCACGTTCAGCACCTAATGTTTCGGGATCTGCCATTCTAGCAAAACCGTATGCGTAGCGTTCAAGCGGTAATCGATGAACAGGAACCCCGCAACCATCAACCCCAATATCAATATCTGCTTTCGGATAATCGCACACTTCAGCAATTGTCTTCGTAATCCGTTGTTGCACAGAATGTTCGATAGCATAATAATCCTCAATTGATTCCTTCATAAATTTTGCTGCCGCCACCATCGCAATATGTTTACCAGAGCAATTGTTAAAAACAGGTGTTACCTCTTGTTGACGATGTAGAAGGTCTTCATATGTATTCTTTGAAAAAGGTGGATGGACCCCACATCTCAGAGCAGATTCATCAAGTCCAACTCGCTTTAAAATAGCTAAAACTCTGTCAGTATGGATGATTTCACCACTATGTGAACCAGTACAAAGCGCTAGATCAGTGTCACTGAAATGATAATAATCAGCCGCACCAGTTTCTACTAATGGTATAACCTGCATCTGCTTTGTAGAAGAACGTGCATATATTTTTCCGTTTGGATTTCCGACATGATGAAGCAAATCGCCTCTTGAATTGACAACAGCGATATGTACATGATGACAACTTTCCGTGTGATTCCCTCGTCTGACTTTAACGATATTGTTCTGTTCCATGTTCTCATTCCTTTCGTCCTAACAATCTATTATTAATATTATCACAAAGCCGGAATTCATAACCTATTACACCTCATATACGGTATATTTTATAGTATTTTTGCCTATACCGGTTAAAAAAGGAGTGGACTTAATATGTTACTAGTAGAAATCTTTATAGCAGTTTACCTGATTGGATCTTACATTCATTTTAGAATCACTAGAAATAGAGAAAACCTGAAGACGAAATTACTAAAAAAACACATTCATAGAAGTAAGGAATTGAAACAAACATTAGCAATGGGCTTATATTTACAATTTCGTAAAGAAAAAGAAGAGTATAATCCGAAAATTATCGAGAATGATTTGTTTGTCAAACAGGACCCCTTTACGTTTGAACATTTTGTCGCAGAGGTATTTAAAGTAGCACGAGGAGGAACAACTTGGGTGTCGCCACCGGTCGGGGATCACGGTGTCGATTTTGAGCACATAGTTGAAGATGGATTGTACTTAGGGCAAGTAAAATGTTTGATGAAGGACATGGATTTTGGACCTATTGCGATACTACACTCCAATATGGTCAAACAAAATGCAGTTGGTGGTTATGTCATTACAACATGTTCATTTACTGAACCTGCAAGACAATATGCAAAAGGATTAAATATTGAGCTAGTAGATGGAATTCGGTTAGTAGAATTATGGCTAGAGGGATTAGAATACTTGGAAGAAGATATTTTGAAAACAATACCTGATTATGTTTAGGTTTACCAATTAAAAAACCAATTACCTAGAAAGAACCGATGGTAATTGGTTTTTACACCACTTATAAAATGACATCTAATGACCTCATTCTCTACCCCTCCTCTTTCAAAACAAAATACAACAACGTACAGTGCTCAAACTTACTTGTACATAATCCAGTCAGGTTATCAATTTTCTTCAGTCGATAGATTAACGTATTTCGGTGAACAAACAACGCTTTTGCGGCTTGGCTAATATTCATATTATGATTGCAATAGGTCATGAAATCATGTCTCAATTCCGCAAAGGTTTCACACGTTATTAGTGCCTTCAATCGCTGCACTAAAATCTTTCGTAGCTTCGTATCGATATGGTGAGGCAAAATATCAATTAATATATTCCAGTCGTATAGCGAAAAAATGCACTTATCCCCTTCAGCATCCTTTCCGTACCCAATCAACCAATCTGCCTGTGCATACGATTCATTTAGATTTTCAATAGAAGATGCACGATTACCAGAAGCGACCCTCACATCCTCCACATGATACAACTTAAACATTTCAAGCAGTTTTTCACAACGTTCAGGAAAACCTTTATAAAAATCTGCTTCATCCTCAACCGATTTCAAAAATACAATTCGCTCCGTATTCAAGAACCCGCATATATCTTGCTTACCTTCATCAAACGTTCGTTTAACACAATCAAGCAACGTTTTTTTCAACCGATCACGTGGAATTGCCCCACCATTGTCTTGAACATTTCGTAGCAAGTAATCACCAATATCCACGACAATACAGACGCGGTCTACCTGGGGCTCAATTGTAAGCAGTTTACAATAATGGTTCATCTGACCAGCACTCACTGATTTATTCAATAGAATATACTGCACAAATGACTCTAACGTCATCGTTTCCAAGTTCTCCATTTGAACATGCAGTGTTTCCTGCCACATCATTTCTACGTATTTTTTGACCAAATAAGCGTAATTCTCAACTTCATCTGGATCGCCAATTATTCCAAGAACACCGACTGGCTTGTTATCAAAAATCAACGGAACAGCAACTCCTGGAAGTACATTTTCCATGCTTGCTGCCGCTTCCTCCGTAAACAAAATCACCTTGTTCGCATTAATCACTTCAATGGATGGTTTATGCATGGTGCCGATTCGCTCCTGATTCGTGTCACCAATAATCCGCCCATGTTCATCACTTACACTTATCGGAAAAGCTATTACTTCTGAAACCGCTTTCACTGTCTTTTGTGCAAATTGTACGAATCCATCCATCCTACTATCCCTCCGTACTTTCTCCTGTTATTCATATTATCACAATTTTTATAATTGTAAAAATCCATCATTATTTTGTATAACTTGACCATAGACTTGACCTAAGCAATTACGTTATAAATAAAAAAAGTAACTTACAATCAGAGGTGGTATTTTGCAAAAAAATACAGATATAATCATTATCGGTGGAAGTGTTATTGGGTCAAGCGTTGCATATAATCTACTAAATGATGGCTTTAACGGCGAAATAATCGTTTTTGAAAAAGATCATGTATACGAATATTCCTCTACTCCAAGGAGTGCTGGTGGAATTAGGCAACTATTCACAACGGCCATTAACATTCAAATAAGTCGCTACAGCCTGAAAAAATACAAAACATTTCCAGAAGAAATGGCTAATAACGGCGACAAAGCCGAGATAGATTTTAAACAACGAGGCTACTTATTTCTAGCAAAAAATGAAAACCTTGATCAACTCCAAAAACAATGCAAATTGCAACGTCAATACGGCGTTCCATCTGATTTCCTAACCCCTGAAGAATTACGAACCATTATTCCTGAGTTAAACATCGACGATTTGCAAGGAGGATTATATTGCGCCGAGGATGGCTACCTAGACCCCTATTCCGTCATGCAAGGTTATGTAAAAAAAGCGAAACAGCTTGGTGCATCCTATATTTACGAACCTGTTGAAACGATACTAACGAATGAGCAAGGCGCTTCCGGTGTTGAATTAGCTAACGGTGACAAATACATGGCACCGATTGTGATCAATTGTGCCGGCCCGTGGGCACCCGCGTTAAGTGAAAAAATTAATTGCCCAGTCCCGGTCGTTCCATTAAAAAGACAGATTATCCAATTTGATATAGCCGAACCACTAACATACGACCTACCATTAACCGTCGATCCAACAGGTGTATATTTTCGCCACGAAGGAAAAAGCATTATCACTGGTTATTCCGAAAAAGTGAAACCCGGCATTGATTTCAAGTGGTCGCGGGACTTTTTTCTAGAACAATTGTGGCCAGTTCTCGGTAATCGTATTGACAACTTTTTACGGGCCAAGATTGCCAGTGGCTGGGCAGGTATGTACAGCCATAATACCATCGACCAAAATGCAATTATCGGTGAGCACCCAAATCTCAAAGGCTACTATTTAGCTTGCGGATTTAGCGGACATGGGATGCAACAGGCACCCGCCGTCGGAAAAGGGTTATCCGAGTTAATCAGAACAGGAAACTACCAAACACTCGATCTTACGCCACTTCGGTTCGAACGATTTGCTGAGAAAGATCTACTGATTGAAGGCGCGATTGTTTAATGTATAAATTCCGCCTAAATCGCACCATTATACTAGAAAACCGTGCATCAACCGTGTGATTTCGCACAACATCACCTTATTGTCGCGCAGTAACCTACCTAATGCGCGATTTCAAGACCATCATGCGCGAATCTCAACCGTCGTTGCGTGATGGGAACCTGCTTATGCACTACTATTAAAATTAGAAAGGATGGTACGATGCTCTATTTAAATAAACATGACATTTTACAAGCTGTCACAATGAAAGATGTTATCGACGCGATCGATACGGCATATGAAGTCTATCAATCTAAAAATTTTCAAATGCCTTTACGAACCCAACTCACGGATAACGACAACACTCTACTGCTCATGCCATGCATGACGGAACAGGCAATTGGCACGAAGCTCATCACCTCTTTCCCGAATAATACTGACCACCCAGTATTACATGGGCTTGTTATTTTAAACAGTCAGGAAAATGGTGAGATCAAGGCTATCCTTGACGGATCTTTTCTTACTGGATTTCGGACAGGTGCTATCGGTGGTTCTGCTATCCGCCATCTAGCAAAAGCCGATGTATCAAAACTAGCCATCATCGGAACGGGTGTCCAAGGCCTCTATCAGGCTGTCGCTGCATGTACGGAACGCCCTATTACTGATATTTATCTATATAATCGCTCACCTGAAAAAATACCTTCCTTCATCAAGTCACTACAACAATGGATTGGGCAAAGCGTCAATATTCATCCAATGGATACAACAGAGGCTGCCATTCGCGATGCAGAAGTTATCATTACCGCAACCACTTCAAGATCACCAGTACTCCCAGATAAACCCGAGTTACTAAGAAATAAGCTAATCATTGGCATTGGCTCGTTCCAACCAACCATGCAAGAATTTCCACCTTCTCTTTATCAAGTAGCTAATACCATTTATGTCGACACGGAAGATGCCATCAAAGAATCCGGTGACATCACCACACCACTTGAAAATAATTGGATAACACGAGACTCCATCCAAACGATGGCGAGTTTTGTTTCATCAAAATCAGGTACACCTAGCGACACGACGGTTGTTTTTAAATCAACCGGAATGGCGCTGTTTGATGTTGTTGTCACAAATGCAATCTATCAACGTGCAGTCGAAAAGGGGGCCGGACAAAAACTAGAATAAGGTAAAAGCAGTACAAATTTAAGGGGGAATACGATGAATATTATATTGATTGAGTTTGCCGTCTACTGTATTGCAATTTTAGCCATTGGTTACTACTTCAGTAAGAACAGTAAAACACATTCGGATTTTTTGCTTGGTGGAAAAAAGCTTCCCGGCTGGGCGCTAGCCTTTTCTGAACGAGCAACTGGTGAATCCGCCTGGTTACTACTCGGATATACAGGATTTGTGTTTACAACCGGACTTGCTTCCTTTTGGGTTGCAGCAGGAATTGGATCTGGAATCATCTTCGCATGGTTATTCCTAGCGAAAAAATTCATGCGCGAAACAGACAAATACAATGTCCTAACACTTCCAGATTACTTAGCAGTGCGTTTCGGTCAAAAAGCTAATGTAATTCGCTGGTTAACAAGTATTTTAATTGCTGGATTCCTCATGTTTTACGTAGGAGCACAAATGGCTGGTGCTGGAAAAATGCTATTCACCACATTTGGCATGTCACATACAACCGGTGTCGTACTTGCCACAATCGTTATCATTGTTATCGCATTTGCAGGAGGATTTATATCCGTTGTATGGACCGATATGATCCAAAGTATCATGATGCTCGTAACCTTAGTTGCATTACCAATCGTTGCCTTAATTTACATCAATACAAATGACCTATCAATCAGTCATTCACTTGTCGAAGCAGGAGGTTCGTATAACAGCTGGTTTGGCGGTTTAACAGGATTTGCACTTGGGGTACTATTTTTCAATAACTTCTCCTGGTTCTTCGGCTTTTTAGGTGGTCAACCACAGCTTAGCGCACGCTTTATGGCACTAAAAAACGATAAAGAAGCCAACCAGGGAAGCATCGTTGCCATTGTCTGGACATTTCTTGCTTATGGAGGAGCATTTTTAATCGGGCTATGTGCAATCGCCATGTATAGTCAGGGATCTTTTGCCGATGTAGAAATCATATTACCTACTATGATTCTTGACCTATTTCCAACTTGGATTGCCGGAATCTTACTCGCTGGTGTCCTAGCTGCAATCATCACCACAGCCGATTCACAATTAATGGTTGTTACGAGCTCAGTCAGTGAGGATATCATCCATAAAGCAATGGGTATCCAACTAACGGAAAAACAATTGATCTGGATTTCCCGAATTTCTGTCGTCGTATTCGGGATCATTGGCATGATTATAGCACTCGTTTCCGATTCATTACTTTATCTTGTTGTCAGCTGGGCGTGGGCTGGAGTCGGCTGTACCCTCTCTCCTGCTATTTTGATGACCTTCTTCTGGAAAAAATACTCAAGCGCAGGTGTCGTCGCAACCATTCTTGCTGGGCTACTCTCTACAATTCTATGGATCAGTACACCACTCGAAGGAATCATTACATCTAAATTCACAACATTTTTCATCGCAGCGTTCTTTGGAATTGTATTTAGTTTACTAATGCCAGATAAAAATGAGAATGTGGAGTCGGATATGGAGGAAAAAGTGTTGTAATTCTTATGTCTCTGCAGACCGCTTGGTTAGCGGTCTGCACAGCTCTTTTTAATAACTAATCTATTTCCCGTATTATACTTTCAAAATATGTAACCAACACCCCTTGCGCCCGTTTCTTGTACCAAATAGGCAGAACCAAACTAGCATCTAATGTTTTTTGACCAACATAATAACGCATCAGTTGTTCATTTTGACTAAAAATTTCTTCAAAAGATACACGTGACCCCATCTTCTTATCCCCTCTTCGACAATTATCTGTTTATAATGAAAAGACTGTAAAATTTTGTTATTTATAATATACTTTCATTTAATTGAAACAGACTATAAAACACACAATTTGAGTGTCATAAATAATTTAAACTCATTTCGTGTGTTTTTACGTTTTATCACACAGTTTGTGATATTTTTCACCCCAATGGAAGGGGTGTTATCATGAACGGATTTGGGCATCGATTGGAAAACTTACGCGAAAAACATGGATACTCACAAAAAGAAGTTAGCCTTAAGCTCGGTTATTCACCAAACGCCTATGGTAACTACGAACGAGAGGATCGCATACCCTCATACGATACATTAAAAGAACTATCTGCTTTATATAATGTTTCGGTTGATTACATTATTACAGGCAGAGACTACATACCGGGGCAAGTAAGCGGTACTGGCCCACGGATTGAAGCTCTAGCAGAAGTTCTTAAATTATTTGAAGAAAAGGGCATTGAAACTCCATATTTTTTACAAACGGATAAATGGGCTATTTTAAATGAAGAGGATATAAAAGACCTTAGTTCACACTTTGAATGGACGTATCAGAAAGCTAAGATGCGAGGTTAGACGTAACACTGGATTTCGATTTGTGTGGATTCGGATCGTAATGAATGGAATTTGGATCGTAAATTTCAAATTCGGATCGTATTTCGCTCAATTCGGATCGTATTTTCCGAATTCGGATCGTAAAGCACGTGATATGGCTCGTATTTTCCAAATGGCGTGCTTTCCACCTGTTTTGGCTTGTATTTTTAAAATCTGGCTTGTATTCTGTTGAATCTAGCTTGTATTTTAAAAATCCAGCCAGTATTTCACGCAATCTCGCTTGTATTTTCATAATCTGGCCAGTATTTTCCCGCACCACGAAAGCTCGGTTCCAGTTACTTTTCACATACTGGAAACCAAGCTTTTAAAATACTACTGATAATTCACCACAGCCGGTGCTGGGTCTAACCTCAATACCTCCATTGGTGAAAGCAGTGGATCATCTTTTTCATAAAACAATTTAAAACCAGTGTATTGGATAGGCTTTTCCTTTACCAATTTTCCATATGCACTCATTTTCACTGCTGCGTCACCAAAACCGTCAAAGTTCAGAGCTACCTCAACATCATCCGTCGGGTTAACCTGATCCTTACCAGTGACAATCCCCTCACCGAATTGATGGACGAGCACTAACTTATCGGGAATATTATGCTTCTCCACAAGCATGTCCATGTATCGAACTGCTTTTTGAATAGCAGCACCGTCTACATGGCCAAGATCTTCTCCCGGAACTTCACCTTCATCGACACTGTATTCGGTATCAATTGCCAAGTGGACAAAAGGCAGTTTCAAATATTCCTCTAACTTTTTTACTCCTTCCATAACAGGAGCTTGTCCTAGCTGAACATCTAGTAGCAATAGGGCATTGTGCTTCTTAGCAAGTTCAACATATCGATCAATTACCTTTTCGGATGGTTCAGATACATAATTTCCATCAGGACCAGGAGAACGTTGTGCTATCGTTGCGATCAATTCAATTGTTGGAACAGCTGGCCGGTCAGGATCAGCCTCCGAATAGGAGGCTGTTTGCTGCTTCAATTTTTTCATCATTTTTTCAGACGGATATTCACCTAAAATCCCCATATTCGGCGACAATGGTGTTCCATAAAAGGCTACCAAACGATAATTTTTTAGCGGACCATTCGATAAATCCTTCTTCCCTTCCAATAACGTTTGCCCAAACGGAACTGATCTTGTGCGATCTCCACCATGGGCTTCGGCAGCAGGCATCAGCTTCTGTTCTTCGTTTGAATATTTTTCAACTAATGACTTCGCATTTTCCGGAGGATCAATTGCCTCAAACGGTTGTTTGTCAAGCTTTTGCGCATCCTCTTTTGGCTGTACATTCGTTTGATTTTCAGAATTTGACTTACTATTTGGCTTGTCCTTTTCATTGGTTTCGCTACACGCAGTAAGTAAGGTAAAAGCAAGGATGATAGAGAGAATAATAATACGTTTCAGCACATTTTTCACTTCCTCTTCGTTGTACAATCTTGTATGTTTTGGAAAATGTACCCTTATAATGACAAATTAAAACACCAATTAATCTCGTGCTACCGCTCCCCAATCAATCCCATCCTGTCCACTTTCCTCCAGCATCTGATTCGCCTTTGAAAATGGTTTGCTTCCAAAAAATCCACGATGAGCCGATAATGGGCTCGGGTGCGGACCTTTAATCACATAATGTTTGCCCGTATCAATTAATGCTTGTTTGTTTTGAGCAGCACGTCCCCAAAGTATGTACACAACCGGTGTATCTTTTTCATTTAATGCGGTAATCACTCGATCTGTAAATGTCTCCCAACCTTTCCCTTGATGAGAATGCGCCTCTCCAGCGCGTACGGTCAAAACAGTATTTAGTAACAACACACCCTGCTTCGCCCATTGAACAAGGTAACCATTGTCAGGGATGGCACAACCGATATCATCCTTCATTTCTCTGAAAATATTCCTAAGGGACGGCGGTATTGCAACACCTGGTTTCACCGAAAAACTTAGCCCATGCGCTTGCCCTGGTCCATGGTACGGATCTTGTCCCAGAATAACCACCTTGACTTGATGGAAAGGAGTATAATGAAGTGCATTAAAAATATTATCCATATCCGGATAAACAGTTTGTGTAGCGTATTCTTTTTTCAAAAATTCACGTAACGCCACGTAATAATCCTTCGAAAATTCCGCGTCTAAAAGCTCTGCCCAATCATTTTGTAAAAATTGTTTCGCCATTCTGTATGCTTCCTCTCGTATAATCTATTTGTACCAAGCTTACAATTCCCTATTTCTATCGTCAATCACACCTTTTGCTAGTATCATTCCAACATATATTTTACAATTGATATAGACCATCTAGAAGGGAAGCGTTCATCTAGTGATTACGGTTTACACAGACGGAGCGACAAGTGGAAACCCCGGCCAAAGTGGAGCTGGAGTGTATATAAAGGTAAATGGAAAAACGTATGAATACACGTTTCCATTAGGAGTCATGTCAAACCATGAAGCAGAGTTTCACGCTATTTTAAAGGCATTAGAAATATGCAAAAAGGAATACCCGGGTGAAATTCTCTCATTCCGATCGGATTCTCAGCTCGTGGTGGATACAATTGAAAAAGATAAAACGAAAAACCAGACCTTCCTCCCATTGCTTGAAAGAATTAGAGAAGAATCAAACCTGTTTCCCTATTTTTTTATTAAATGGATTCCGGAGAAAAGTAATTATCATGCAGATCGGTTGGCGAGGGAAGCGATGCGAGGGCAGTGAGTTTTGTTAGCTGAATTTGCACTGGTGTGACAAGGAGTTGTGCTGGTGTTGCCCAAGTTCGGGCTGCTTTCGCCTGAGTTCACGTTGTCGTCGCCCAAGTTCACGCAGTTTTCGCCTGACTTCACGATGACGCCGCCCGACCTCCTGCAGCTCCCGCCCAAGTCTGCGTTATCGTGGCCCGACTTCCCCCTGCTCTCTCCCAAGTCCCCCTTAGTGCCGCCCCCTTCTCACTGCCCAGCACGTGTACTCACATTTAAAAAATCCTGCAGAATTATCTCTACAGGATTGTCATTACTTTTATAACCTACTTGCTGAATCACGGAATACTATTGTATGTGGAATCATGATTCGCTTTGGAGGCTCACTCTTATCTATTGTTTTTTCAATTAACGCCTTAGCGGATTGAACACCTAGTGCGTGAATGTTAACATCTACAGTTGTCAATGCAGGTCGAATAATTTCGGATAAATAAACGTTGTTAAAACTAACAATGGAAACATCATTTGGAACAGATAGACCAAACTCCTCTAACATGCTTATTACACCGAAGCTAATTAAATCATCGCTAATAACAAGTCCTGTTGGAGGATCAGCAAGTGAAAATAAATGCTCTACCGCTTCACGTCCCCCAGATTTTAAAAACTCAGCATGAAATGTATACGATTTAGGAACAGCTAGACCTGCTTCCTGCATTGCTAATTCATAGCCATATTGCCGATCAGTAGTTACGAATAAATCCTTTGAGCCGCCAATATAGGCAATCTTATTATGCCCTAATTCAATCAAATGCTTTGTAATTTCCTTCCCAGCTGCAAAGTTATCGTTGTCAACGTATGTAATCTCATTCATGTATTCATACGGCTTACCTACAATTACAAATGGAAAATCATGTTCGCGTAAAAAATGGGTTAACCGATCATTCGCCCGAGAGTACAGCAGAATAACACCATCTACATACCTACCATATACCATCCGTTGCACTTCCTCGAAAATCTCTTCCTCTGTATCACCCGTTGATAAAAATAACGAGTATTGCATACCATGAATATACGATCCAATTCCTCGCAAAATCTCTGGGAAGAATGGATTCTGTAATGCTTTATCTGCAGATGATGGCATAATCACACCAATTGTTTTCGTTGATTTTGCCACGAGGTTTCGTGCATTTATGTTAGGATGATACCCTAAGGATTTCATCGCTTTTCGTACACGCTTCTTTGTTTCAGGACTAATGCTTGCATTATCGGCGATTACTCGTGAAACAGTAGAGGGCGATACACCTGTTGCTTTTGCTACATCTTTAATTGTTACACTCACTCAATCATCCACCCTCTACATCATATTTAGTTCTATTTTACTAAAGATATCATTCGATTGTCACGTGCTATACTGCTATTTATGAAAACTCCAGCCCCTTCAGCTATACCGTGAATTCGCAATTCTATAGCTTCGTAAGATGGGGTAAAATCACCTTCATGGTTTAACACATTCACATGAACGGCGTTCTCCTCACACAGAACCTCTAATTCTAGCTTCAGATACTCGCCTTTTTCATATGCAAATGTTTCACCGTCATCATCATAATACGTAAATGTATATTTATCTCCAGCAGCTCCTGCGAAGATGTCCATCCAAACATGATGTGGTGTTTTATCTTTATTTGATGTCCACTCACCTTGCATAAGTGCAGTTCCTTTTTTCACGAAAACAGGAAGTTGGTCAAGTTCTGCATGAATTAGATGTGTTTGATTGCCTTCGTAGACAGTTCCATCCACAAAATCAACCCAATCGCCTGTTGGAAAATAAACAGCGCGATCACGAACACCCGGTGCCATAATCGGAGCAATCATCACATTATCACCAATCATAAACTGATCATTCAAATTATATGTTTTCGCATCATGTGGGTATTCCATCAACAATGGGCGCATAACTGGTAGACCTGTTGTACTTGCTTGATAAAATAATGAATAAAGCTGCGGCATCCATTGATAGCGCATCTGAATATATTTTTTCATAATCGATTCGCTTTCAGGTCCAAATTGCCACGGTTCTTGATAATGTGTACCAATCGCCGAATGATTACGAAAATACGGGGTAAATGCACCAACTTGTGTCCAACGTACCAACAGTTCTGCATTCGTATCATGGGCAAAACCACCAACATCTGGCCCAGTAAAAGGAACCCCTGATATGCCAAGGTTCATACACATCGGTAAGGACATTTGCAGATGCTCCCAAAAGCTACGATTATCACCCGTCCATACGGAGGCGTAACGCTGCACACCAGCATAACCAGCACGCGTGAGTAAAAATGGCCGTTTTCCTTTCAGTTGATCTTTCATGCCCTCATACGTTGCTTCACCCATCAATAACCCGTACACATTATGCAATTCACGATGTGTTGTTGGATTACCATCGTTGCGGTGCATAACCGCTACGTCCATTGTCTTTGTTTCATTAAAAACCGCGGGTTCATTCATGTCATTCCATATACCCTCAATTCCTAGATTCGTATAGAAAGTGTGCTTTTCGCCCCACCATTTGCGAACCTTTTCATCAGTGAAATCAGGTAGCGCACTCGTGCCTGGCCAGATTTCGCCATAATAAATTTCTCCTTCCATGTACTTACAAAAATGATCACCAAGAACACCTTCCTGATAAGCTGCATATTCCGCATCCTTTTTCACGCCCGGATCAACAATTGGAACAATTCTAATTCCCATTTCGCGTAGGTCAGCAATCATCTTTTCAGGGTCAGGAAACTTTTCCTTATCGAACGTAAATACACGGTACCCGTTCATATAATGAATATCCAAATGAATAACATCTACTGGTATATCACGTTCCAGAAAATTAGTTGCAATGTCACGTACCTCTTGCTCTGATTGATAGCTATACCTTGATTGATGATATCCTAGTGACCATTTTGGTGGAAGTGGCATTCTACCAGTTAGATGTGTGTATTGAGACAATACCGCTTTCGGGGTTGGTCCCATCATAATATAGTAATCTAGTTGACCGCCTTCGGCCATGAATGCATACGTATCATCCGATGATCGCATATCAAAAACAGTTCGGAATGTATTATCAAAAAATACCCCATGCGCATGCCCATTACGAAGTGTCATAAAATAAGGAATTGATTCGTACAATGGATCGGTTTCTGGATTATGTGGTGCGTACACATCTGTGTTCCACATCGTATATTTTTCACCGCGCTTATCGAGAAATCCAGATTTTTCACCAAAACCATAAAACCGATCCGCATCGTCCATTACTTTATGCGCAATGACTTCACCTGAAACTTTATGCCCCATTCCATATTCCCCATCATCAAGGATGATAGAACCTATTGAATCAAAAGCAGTTACACGAAACGGAGTTTGATTGACTACCAACTCAAGCTTATCTGTTTTTAGTGTAATCGCATCTGCTCCAACTTTTTCGACAACCTGTACATGTTCTTGCTTAGCAATAACTGCCCTCGACTTATCTAGTACTGGTGTCTCTTCAGGATTCATCACAATCCGTACGATCGAAGGTGTGAAAAATTGAATTGTTACGTGTCCATTCGCACATGTAAACTGATAAGTACCGTCGCTTTTTCTATAATCTACTACACGACCAATATCCCGATATCCTGTAGCATGGGACTGTTTATTCTTGTCTGGATGTATTGCAAAACTAGTATCTTCTAACATCAATTTGCCTCCTGCTTCTTTATATCTATTTGTTTATCCTTTTGATCCACCAGCAGTTAGACCAGAAATGAGATAGCGCTGTAAATATAAGTAAACAGCTGCGATTGGGATGGCTACTAAAATTGAACCTGCAGCAAATCGAGTGAAATTATTGGAAAATTGGTCATTTATAAAGTTATATAAGCCAACAGCCAATGTATAATTTTCTTCGCTTGAAAGGACAATGGTCGGTAGTAAGAAGTCAAACAGTGGCATCATAAAGTTAAACAGTGCAACTACCGCCAAAATTGGCTTAGCAAGCGGAAGCATAATGCTCCAAAATACTCTTAAATGTCCAGCACCATCTATCCTTGCTGCTTGGTCAAGCTCACGTGGAATCGTGTCAAAATATCCTTTAACCAACCACGCATTAAATGGGATCTGTCCACCTAAATAAATCAGAATTAACCCTGTTAACGTATCAAGTAAGCCAATCATGTTTAAGAAAATATACAAAGCTACCATCGCCATCATGACAGGAAACATCTGCAATAGTAAAAAAACATATAATCCATTCTTTCGTCCGACAAATTGATACCGCGAAAAGGCATATGCAACAAGTGATGTCAGGATGACACTACCCGCTGCTGTTACCGTCGAGACAATAAGGGAATTTTTGTACCATAATAAATAATTACTTTCACCACTAAACAACCATTGATAATGTTCAAATGAAAAGTCTTCCGGAATAATACTTGACGAAAACAAACTACTACCTTCATTCAGCGACATTCCTACGGTCCAGAGTAACGGATAAAATATAATAATAGATACTATGGCTATTATCAGATAAATAAACACCATTTCGATTTTCGATTTCGTTTTTTGCTTCATTATATTTCACCCTCTTCTTTATAGGATCTGGTACGTCTAAACTGATAAAATGCAAAACCAGAAACAATTAACCCCATAATAATCGAGATAACTGCTGCCATGCTGTAATTGTTTGTATCGAAGGTCAGTTTATAAACCCATGATATTAAAATATCGGTTCCACCAGCATTTTGTCCTCTCACCGGTGGCCCACCTTCATTAAATAGGTAGATAATATTAAAGTTATTAAAGTTTTGTGCATACTGCATAATCAGTAATGGTGCAGTCGCAAACATAATATGAGGAAACGTGATAAAGCGAAACTTCTGTAATCGAGAACCCCCATCAACGTCCGCCGCTTCATACCAATCCTTTGAGATACTTTGCAATACACCTGTAAATAGTGCAAATATAAATGGAAAACCAAGCCAAGTTTGGATCATAATCAACGCAATTCTAGTGTAAAACGGATCACTTAACCAAGGTAAACCATTCCCACCAAACAATGGGATAATAATATCTCGATTTATCGCACCAAATTCGTCATTAAACATTGCAGAGAAAATTAAGATGGTTACAAATGCTGGAACAGCCCATGGGAGAATTAAAATAGTACGAATTAGCTTTTTAAACTTAACCCTTGAGTCATTCACTAAGATTGCTAAAAAAAGACCTACTGCTATTTGAAGTGTTGTTGCGACAACTGTCCAAACAACTGTCCAGGAAAATACACTCAAAAATGTATCCTGCCAAATAGGTATCGTTACTAAATCAACAAAATTGTCAAAGCCAACCCAGTCAACTAAATTACGAGGTGGTGAATTGAAAAGATTGTAATTTGTAAATGCAAGCAACACGGAAAATAACAGTGGAAACACAACGACAAATATCATGAGAACTAATCCAGGAAAAGTCATCAAGTACGGAAAAGCATTATCGTATGCCTCTCTAATTGATTCCCCTAGCTTCTTAGGCTTCCAACCATTTTGAATCTTTTTAGCCTGATTACGCGCATCTAATACATTGAATACATATAGAGCTACCAGTATAACAACGCTTATCAACGATAAAACTCCAAATACAAGAAGTCGTATAGAGTGATCCGTTCCAGGAATAGTACCTAGCGTTCGTAGCCCCCATAGACCGAAATTAATCGAATCTAAAAGCGTTAATAAGAATGCTATTTCGATAATGATAAAAATAAATCCTTTCAAGAATCTTCGGTTGTATAATTGCCCTAACCCTGCAAATATTATCGAAAGAATCATAGCATTTTTTGGGCTATGTAATTTTTTTGGTGAACGGCTTTCTGATGAGTGAGTAATAGATTGCTTCTTAGATGGAACAGACAAAAAATCTCCCCCCTTATATGATCTATTAAAATATGCTTCAATACATGTACGATCTAATAATACAGTTGAAACGATACTCCGCTAATGACTTCTGTACACTAAGAAGTATCGTTTCAACAGCTATATTTTTACTTCTTCTGGTAGAAAAACTCACCATTCGATCAATAATCAAACTAGACATAGTTCCTTTAGCAAAGGAAATCTAATTCACACTCTATGAAACTACTATTGTGATGCCCCGCTAGATTGAATCTTAGTCTTGATTTGTTGAACAGCTTCATCTAAAACCGGCGCAACATCTTCACCTTCAGCAATAAATTGCAGCGCATTGTTCATTGGTTCCCAAACCTGTGCCATCGCTGGAGTACTAGGCATTGGAACACCATGTTTGACCTGTTCTGCAAACGCAGAATAGATTGGGTCCTCAATAGAACTAAGTACCTGTTTATTCGGAACTAATTCACCAGCAACTTCAAAGTAATGCTGAGAGTTTTCTTGATTTGTCATAAATAACGCTAAATCAGTTGCCCATTCCTTCTTCTCTGAATAATACGAAACCATCCAAGACTTAACACCAACAAATGTAGAACTTGGTTCACCGTTAATTGATGGGTATGGAGCAAATTTCAATTTATCTCCAAGTGCTTCTTTATAACCAGTAATACTCCATGGTCCGTTAATAACCACACCTACTTTTCCGTCTGTGAATAGACCATCAATTACATCAGTTGTTGTTGACGGCGGAATTAATCCTTGTCCGAAGAACGACTGGAATAGCTTTCCACCCTCAACAGCTCCTTCATTGTTTAAGCCAATATCAGATGTGTCATACTCACCAGTTTCACCACCGAAAATGTATCCACCAAAGTTTTTAAAGAAAGGGAAAGCAAAATATAAATCATTTGGCTTCATTAAAAAACCATATTTGTCTTGCGCAGGATTTGTTTTCTCTTCCAATATTGTTTTTAAATCATTTATCGTTTTAGGTGCTTCTGGAACAATATCTGTATTGTAGAAAATTCCATATGTTTCAATTACGGCAGGAACACCATATATATTCGTTTCGTCATTATATTGGTAAGAAACGGCATTAACTGCAGCATCACTATATTCATTCAGCTTTTCTTCAGATATTTTTAATGGTTCCGCAAGTCCCTGGGCTACAATGTTACCAATTCGATCATGTGGCTGAATAAAAAGATCAGGTCCTTTTCCTTCAGGACCAGCAAGTGCTAATTCCTCCAATTGATCTAGCATCGACTTTACTACCACATTTACTTTAATTCCTGTTTTTTCTTCGTAGTCAGCTACTATTTTCTTAATCGCTTCTAATTGATCTTCTTCATCATTCGCCCATATAGTAAGTTCCTCTGGCTTTTCTGCCGCTCCTTCAGAATCCGTTTCATCCTGTTTTGTTTCTTCACGATCTGGAGCACATGCAACTAGCGCAAACAGCGTAAGTATTCCAATAAGTGATAAAAGCAGATAATTCTTTTTCATAATCCTTTACTCTCCTTTAAATATAATTTAAAATTCTCTACCAAAACGCAGTGGTATTTTGGTGCAAACGTTTGCACTATATTCTACAATCTCGTTTTATTATTTGCAAGCGTTTTCAGAAAATAATTTTATTTTTATATTTTAATTGCTTTTAGAATCCAATAACTATTGACACGCTACATAAGTACTGTTATTAATATTAATATCAATGATGAAAATTTGAGGGCAATGCTTTTTAAAAACAACCCCGACTTTGCTAATTCAAAAGTCGGGGTTGTTTTTTTACAAGCAATGTCAGTCTAATACCAGACCATTAGAAGCATAACTAGCGAAATCGTTTGCACATCTAAATGATTCAAACTATGCTTTTCAAGGAGGAAGTTTGCCATGATAAAAGAAGCAATTTACCACCGCCCGAAAAATAACTTTGCCTATGCGTTTGATGAAGAGACAATCCATATTTTTTTACAAACGAAAAAAAATGATATGAATTCCGTTGCGCTTGTTTTCGGCGACCCATATGACTGGATAGATGAACAATGGCAAACTAATACAATTGAAATGGAAAAGTCAGGTTCGACCAGTCTTTATGATTATTGGTTTACCGCTGTTAAACCAACATTTCGTCGTTTACGTTATGCATTTAAGTGCTCAGATGAAAGGCAAACTATTTTTTACACAGAAGGGGGAATTTTTTCTTCCAAGCCAAGTGAGATTTCAAATTATTTCTGCTTTCCATTTTTGAACAAAGCGGATATCTTTCAGGCGCCTTCGTGGGTAAAAGATACTATTTGGTACCAAATCTTCCCTGAACGCTTTGCAAATGGTGATCAATCAAACGACCCTGATGGCACATTACCATGGGGAAGCACGGCCCCCTCACCAACGAATATGTTTGGCGGTGATTTTAAAGGAATAATCGATCACCTTGATTATTTAGAAGAGCTTGGAGTAAATGGCATTTACTTCACACCAATATTTAAAGCAAATTCCAACCATAAATATGACACTATTGACTACATGGAAATTGATCCACAATTTGGTGACAAGGAAACCTTTCGATCCCTTGTAAAGCAGTGTCATAAACGGGGCATTCGAGTCATGCTGGATGCCGTATTCAATCATAGCGGATACTTTTTCGAAGCATTTCAAGACGTATTGAAAAACCAAGAAAAATCGAGCTATAAAGATTGGTTTCACATTTGGGATTTTCCGATTGCAACGGAACCGAAACCAAACTACGACGCATTCGCCTTCGTTTCATCGATGCCTAAATTAAACACGGAAAATCCAGACGTAAGACGCTATCTATTAGATGTGGCACGTTATTGGATAGAGGAATTTGATATCGATGGATGGCGGTTAGATGTTGCTAATGAAGTAGATCATGCATTTTGGCGTGAGTTCAGAAGGGTTGTAAAGGGTATAAAGCCTGAGGCATATATTCTAGGTGAAATTTGGCACGATTCTATGCCATGGCTACAAGGCGATCAATTTGATGCAGTAATGAACTATCCTTTTACTACTGCTGTTCTTGATTTTTTTGGCAAAAACAGGATAGCTGCTAGTGAATTTGCTAGCACGATTTCACAGGTTCAACATATGTATCCGAAAAATGTGAATGAGGTCGCTTTTAACTTACTAGATAGTCACGACACACCAAGAATTTTGACTCAAGCTGAAGGAAAGCTTGAACGTGTTAAGCTAATGTACTTATTCCAACTTACGTTCACTGGAACTCCTTGTATTTATTATGGGGATGAAATCGGAATGTTTGGTGGACAGGATCCAGGTTGTCGCGCGTGTATGGAATGGGATAAGAACAGGCAAAACCTTGAGTTACTTAACTTTGTACAGTCACTGATTAACTTCCGAAAGTTAGAGCCATTAGTGAGAAATGGTGGGGAATTCCGCTTCTTGCATATTGATGATGTTAATCAGACCATCGTTTATGAAAAATCCAAAGATCAAAGACGACTAATTTTCGTAGTTAACAATAGTGACGTTGAGGTAGAAATCAATATAAATGAGTTCATGCAAACTAAACAAATTAATGAGTTATTTTTTATGAATGGAAGCATAGAAAAAAACAAACTTAATTCCGGAACGGCTAAATTTAAAGTAAAACAACATGATTTTCGGGTTTTGGAATTGTACTAAATTAGAGTCTAGGCAGAATCCATTTTTATCTGGATTCTGCCTAGATTTTAAACATACTCCTCAACAACCTATTATTTGTATAATACTTTTGCTTTGGGCTTGTAGGTTTGTTAGGGATGGTTAATTTTAATAATTTACTATCAATTAACGATTTTAATATCTTTATTCTTAAGTGTCTTCTGCTACTAATTTTTAAAAAGCTTTGTAGTTCGCTTCTACTCTTAGGAATTTTACAAAACTCCAAAATTTCCTTCGTTCTATCAGCTTGATCACTAGCTTGGTCACTGGCTTGGTCACTGGCTTGGTCACTAGCTTGGTCACTGTGATTATCAATCAGAGGAATTATGGTTTTAAAGATATCAGCTTCAACAAAAGTTGGCTCAGCCCCTGAATATATTTTATTAACATAAACTAATAAGCAGGTCCCCCCAATAATGGGAGAACCCGCACTCTTACCTAGCTAACTCTCTATCACGTTCCATCAGTCTAAACGTCAACACATACATAAACGCACCAACCAACGTTAAAAGGCACAAAATATTAAATGTCCACTCATAACCAATCCAAGCAGTCATCGGAATCGCAATCGGTGCAATCGCGCGCCCAATTGCAAAACGTAAACTACCTGCTGCGAAATATTGTCCGCGCATATGCTCTGGCGAAAGCTTGGCAATAAAGCTTTCTTGTATACCAACAACCATCAGTTCCGCAATCGTAAATACAAACATACCAAAAGCGATAACCCAAATACTTGTCGTATAACCAAATAAAAGCATCGCAACACCGTAAAAGCATGAGGAAATCACAAACACATTTCGCTCATAATACTTTGTCATCCATTTAGACATAAACACGGTTAATAACGCAACAAGCAAGCCATTTTCCGCGATAATCCAGCCGAACGCTTCCTCACCGTTCACCGTTAGCGACCAATCACCAAGTGAAAACAATTCTTGGGACGTAATTTGATCGTTCATATATACCGCGAGCAATAAATCCATCTGCATAAATGCCTGTGCCGCAAAAATTCCACCAATTATAAATAGGAGAAAAGCCTTATCATTAATGATTACTTTATAATCCTTCAGCTGTTCTTTAATTACTGTTCGCCAATTACTATCTCCAGCGTTAGCTTCAACCTTCTCTTGAACCGGTACCGTTTCTCGAATTAATTTATGAATTAATATCGTCATCAAAAAGCTTGCAGCAGCACTAGCTAACAAAAGCTCGAATCGATGCCCAAAGAAAAGAATTCCTCCTAAAATTGGACCGATAACCACTGATATATTGATAGCTGTATAAAATACCGCAAACACTTCCGTACGATGTTTTTCAGGCACCACATCTGCAACCATTGCATGACTCGCTGGCCAATAAAATGATCCAAAGAAACCAAGCGCCGAAAAACAAATAAAGCTAAGTATTGCTGATTCAAACCACGGTGAGTTTGCCATCGCGAAACAAACGAACGAAATCGCCTGACCGAACATCGATATCGTCATCATTCTTTTACGACCAAACTTATCCGCGCAATACCCACCTATTAAATTGGTGAATACACCTACTAGCTGTGACACAATCAACAGCAAGCCAGCAAGCTCTTTCCCTAAATGCTCCGAAAAATAAATCGCCATAAACGGAAAAAACATCCAAAATAAAACATTCGTTAAAAATTCCCCATATAATCGGACCTTTAAATTCCGATCCCAATCTTTCCATTTCATTGTTATTGCCTCGATTCAGTTTTGTCTCTCATAGTTGAACTAGCTATATTCGAACTATTTTTAATTATTTTAAGTACCTATAGAATTTACCACGTAGTTTGTGGGAACACAATAGCAATTTTAGCATCATTATTAAAACTACATAAGTTTATTACCCCCCTTCATTTCTAAGATTTTACACTTTTTTATAAATCGTAATCATTCCTATTTACAAATCGTAATCATTACGATATACTGATTTTTGCTCACATAAAATTGGAGAGGAGAAACGAGATGAATAAACTTAAGGTATTGATTGCATTAATTTTTGTTGGGATGATTCTAGCTGGTTGCACGTCAGCAAATCAAGATTCTTCCAAAAGTGAGGATTCAAAGTTGAAGGTATACACAACGTTATACCCATTTCAATATGCGGTTGAACGTATTGGGGGTGATGCTGTAATAACGAAATCTGTGTATCCACCAGGTGCGAACGCGCATACATATCAACCAGATTCAAAGGAAATGACTGCTATAGCAGAAAGTGATGCATTCGTGTATATGGGAGAGAACATGGAAGGATCCGCGGAAAGCATGGCGGATGCATTGGCAAATCAGGATGTAAAATTAATTGAAATTGGTAAACATGAGGCGCTTTTCCTTAAAAATGGAGATCAGCATAGCCATGAGGAGGAGCATGAACATTCCCATAATCATGATACACATTCTCATGAGCATGAGGACATGCAAGGTGAAAAACATACGGATGGCGGGAAAAAATCGAACCAAACGGATGAAGAACATGTCGGCCATTCCCATCACCATCATCATGGCGACAAGGATCCTCATATTTGGCTGGATCCAGTACGTATGATCGAAGTTGCTGAAATTATTAAGAAAAATTTAACTGATCTGCAGCCGGAAAATAAGGAGACTTTCACCCAAAATTATGAAGAACTGAAAAAAGATTTGCTTGCATTAGATAAACAATTTACGCAAACATTGAAAAATAATGAGCATAAGGAAATTCTTGTCTCTCATGCGGCATATGGTTACTGGGAAAAGCGCTATGGAATTGAACAAATTGCCATAAGTGGCCTTTCACCAAGTGCAGAGCCATCCCAGAAGGAATTAGCCCACATTGTTACTATTGCAAAGGATCACAATCTTGAATATGTCATTTTTGAACAAAACGTTACCAACAAAATATCAAAAATCATCCAGGAACAAATCAATGCGGAGGCATTACAGATTCATAATCTATCTGTCCTAACAGATGAAGATATCAAAAAAAATAATGATTACATTTCGATCATGAAACACAATTTACAGGTGCTTGAGAAGGCCACAAACACACAAAAGAACGAGGACCAGCATGAGCATCAACACGCCCACGACGGTACAGCAAAACAAATTTATGAAGGTTATTTTGAAGACAGTCAGGTAAAGGATCGCACACTTTCAGATTGGGCAGGTGATTGGCAATCGGTATATCCTTATCTAAAGGACGGAACACTTGATGAAGTGTTCAAACACAAAGCTGAACACGAAGGTGTAATGACCGCAGAAGAATATAAGGACTATTATACAAAAGGGTATCAAACAAAGGTTAATCGCATTGTCATCCAGGGAGATACAGTAACGTATTATAAAAATGGCAAGCACTATTCCGGTCAGTATATCTATGACGGTTATGAAATTTTAACGTATAAAGCTGGAAATCGAGGTGTACGTTACATTTTCAAACGTAATGATGGAGCAATACAGGCTCCCAAATATATTCAGTTTAGTGATCATCATATTACCCCGACTAAAGTGAGTCATTACCATCTGTATTGGGGAGATGACCGTGAAGCATTGTTAAGTGAGCTCACAAACTGGCCAACCTACTATCCATCGGAAATGAGAGGACATAAGATTGCCCATGAGATGATGAAACATTAATGATTACTTGGTTACTAAAAGTGCGCACCTTGTCGACATAGGAAAGGACATAACAAACGATGAGAACGGAACGATTACATCAACACCAAATATGGTGCTTTATTTTTCTTTTATAAATCGTAATGATTACGCTTTGGCCCAAAAAAGATAATTCAATTGTACCCTAATAAACTTCACTAATATTTGTGAATCGGTTCCAGTAACCCAACAACTTTCCTATTCAGATAATTTACTGGGATAGCAGAGTGCAACTCGATACAATGGTAACAGTTTGTTGATGCAAAGACCTTTATGGCATGATTTCGAGACCTTGCCAATCTATTGTGTTGCACAATTACTATTAAAACAATATATCTTAAATAAATCTTCCCAGTTCGTTCTTTTTCTTTCAAACACAAACTAAAAATTTTACTTTAAATCAGAAAAGCTGTTAATTCCATAGGATTTTAGGTCTCTATGGAACTAACAGCTTTCATAATAAATTTTAACCTTAAATCCTTCTACCGCTCCGGCGCCAACTCAATAGCCTGTCTCAACGCCTCCAACATGCTTCTCTCGTCAACCACACCAGTACCCGCAATATCAAACGCTGTACCATGGTCAACACTTGTTCTAATAATAGGAAGTCCAACAGTAATATTTACTCCAGCTTCTAGTCCCAACACTTTAATCGGGCCGTGACCTTGGTCGTGGTACATTGCAACGACAATATCAAAATCGCCGCGTTGTGCACGGAAGAATAACGTATCAGCCGGTAATGGACCTTCAACATCGATTCCTTCTCCAGTCGCACGCTCGATAGCAGGAATAATCTTCTCTTCCTCTTCCCCGTATCCAAACAACCCATTCTCACCAGCATGCGGATTAATTCCACATACACCGATTTGCGGTTGTTTCACACCAGAATTCGTCAGTGTTTCATGTGCCAAGCGAATGACATTATAAACACGTTCAGGCTCAATCATATTAATCGCATCAATTAATCCGACATGTGTCGTAACATGAATTACCTTTAATTTTGGTGAAGACAACATCATCGAAAAGTCTTTCGTATCGGTTAATTCTGCCAAAATTTCTGTGTGTCCTGGATAAATATGTCCACCCTTGTGTAATGCTTCCTTGTTTAAAGGTGCAGTACAAATCGCGTCAATCCGACCTTCATTCGCAAGTTCAATTGCAGTTCGCAAGTATTCAAAAGCAGCGTGACCAGCATCAGAGGAAACGTCTCCAAACGGAAGATCTTCTGAAAGCAAATCTAAGTCATAGCATGCGATTTCACCATAAGTAGCGGTGAAATCAGAATCTCCGTCAACTTCTTTAATTGTCACATCAACCTTTAGAATATCAGCTGCACGCTGCAACATTTTTGCATCACCAATCACAACTGGATGTGATTGGTCATAAACTTGTTCACTCTGCAGACTTTTTACAATGATTTCTGGGCCAACTCCTGCCGCGTCGCCCATCGTAATTCCTATAATCGGTTTCTTACTCATTATTTACGACCTTCCTTCAATTCCAGCATTGCTTGATAAATCGAATGTTCTTTTCCAAATGCACCAGCTTTTGTGACAACCGTATATTCGCGTTCCGCACCAATCAATGTCCCTAATGGAATACCTGCTTCAACCTGCTTCACCAAGCGAAATCCTATTCCACCTAAATGGCGCGACGTATCTTTTGCCGTGTCCCCGCCGGTCAACACAAAGCCAGACACATCTTCAGTCTGATCCATCACACTTTCAACGATTTGACCAATCGCTCCAGAAATACGAGCACCAATGTCGTATCCCGACAAGTTCAATTTTTCACCAATATGCTTAACCTGCTCCCGAACCGCTTCATTCGACGGTACGTACAAAACAATATCATGTTTGTTTGCTAGTCCCGCAAGGATATCTTGAACGTAATTGTTTCTTAGTGTGCCCCACTCATCGCTAAAAATTTTCAACGTATCGATTTCCACAGCAGTCACATTAGCTTGGTTAATTGCATATTGCACTTGCCCCTGCGTTACCTGTGATAGACTTCCACAGACAGTCATTACTTGTTTTGATTTTGAAAAAGTTCGTTCACCAGCAGCTTCGCTAATACCTAGTACGTCTGGAAGTACTTCTGCTAACCCTGCTGAACCAGACCAAATAACGCGCTCCGAAATCTCAGCCATTTGTTGCGCAGCCATTCGTAAATCATTCTGGGTTTCAGCGTCACAGACAATATATGTTAGACCGTTTTTTCTAAAGCCCTCAAGCTTTTCCCGAAAAATATTAGCTTCAAAATCGGCCGTTGTAACCAACCCAACAGACGCTCCTATTTCCTTCTCGATTAACGCTGGAATAAACGATTCTGTAACGGGATGCTTAGGATCTTTAGATATTTCGGTATCAGCTATTTTCTCTCCATTAACATAATGAATCCCATCTTTCGTTGTCCTTCCAACTGAAGGAAAGGCCGGAGCTATAAAAACAAACTCCGGATCAAATACTTCAGAAAGCGCTTGTAGCTCCGTTCCAATATGCCCGCGCAACGTTGAATCCATTTTTTTATAAATAGTTGGATAACCTGCTGTCTTCAAAAATTTACCAGCCTGTTTTGTAACCGAAAAAGCCTCCTCCTTAGATAGTGCACGTGAATTCGTATCAATTACAATACCGCTATCAGAATTATCTCCATCATGCGGAATATCAAATAATACAGAGGTGTTAATGCCTTTTTCCGTCAGTTGTACCCCACTATCATTTGCTCCTGTTAAATCGTCTGCAATAATTCCTATCAGTTGTTGTTTCATGTTGATTCCTCATTTATTACTAAGATTTATTCGATAACATAATCGTCTGGTATTTTGACACCTTTTTTCTCTAAACGTTTTACCAAAAATCCGATATAAATCGGCAGTAAAATTGCTGTAGTAACAGTCGATGCTGCAACCTGTACTGTCGCAAGATCAACGTGTGAAGCAAAGCTTGCACTTGCTACTGCAATCGCTGCTGGTGTAGCTACTGCGTTACCCGCTGTAGAACCTTCGGCAGCACCTGCAATTGGATTCCATTTAAATGCTTTGAACACGAAGTAACCTGCTGTACCAGTTAAGAAAACAGTTGCTAGCCCTAGAACAATACCTGTTAATCCACCATCAATAATTGCTGCAAAGTCAATTCCCATACCTAATGCAAACGCAAAGAACGGGATTAACATCGAGCTACCTTTATCCAAGAACTCTCGCATTTCTTCATCCAAGTTACCTAATACCATACCAACAACAATTGGTAATAACACGGCAACAAATGAAACGAAAGAAAACAATCCGTCAACAAATCCCATAGCCCCAAAAATAGACAGTGCTACCATTGTAAAGAATGGTCCATCATTTAATGCAAGTAATGAATACGCGGCACGGTCTGTTTTATCACCGTATTGTCCAACAAGTGCCACATATAGACCACCATTACTATTAGTCATAGCCGCAATAATCGCAATTGGTGCTAAACCTAACCATAATCCATTATCACCTGCGAACATATACGCAATCAAACCGATTGCTGCTCCTACTAACCATTTCGTTGTAAGCAATGTAGCACCTTTTCCAAGACTTACCCCTACATTGCGAAAATTAATTTGTGCCCCTGTACATAAAAGAAATAGTGCGATAAGTGTACTTGCCCCATCAACAAATAATGCTTGTGTAAAATTCCCAATTCGTAATAAATCAGGTGCAATGGTATTAAGTGTTGCAGCGAGCAACAACGGCACTACCATCATACCTCCAGGAATTCGTTCGATTGATGCTTTAATCTTCATTTTAAATCCCCCTCGTTTGTCTATATGTTTAATAATTAAACGTTTGAAAATAATAAAAGCGTTTACATTGATTATCATAAAATATATTGATATAAATTGCAACATAATTATACTTTTAAATTTTACCAGTATAATTAAGTGTTGCAATTTTAAACAACACATTAGAAAAGGCTGGATTTTTCTTGTAAAAAAAAGAGACCCTTTATCAGGATCCCCTACATTTGTTATTGCTTTAATTTTCGCCATAGCGTCGACCGATTTATACCTAATCGACTTGCGGCTTTTGACTGATTATTGCCTTCTTCCTTTAATACCTGTGTGATTATTTTTTGCTCAATCTCTTCCAATGTACCATCAAGCGCCAAGCTTGCACCGTCTCTATTATAGTTATCCATCAACTCTTCCACGTGTGAGAGCTCGATATAATTTGACATCGACATCAGACTTAGTTCTCTAACTACCTTTTTTAACTGAAAAAGATTGCCACCCCAGTCAAATTGCTTTAAATAGGCAACAGCTTCCGATTTCATTCCAACCGTTTCATTGCCATTTTCCGCATGCAATTCGGTCAAAAAGTAATCAACAAACTCACCAATGTCCTCTTTTCTCGCTCGAAGCGGAGGTAAATGTAATGGAAAAGCGGCTATTTTTTGGTAGAGGTTTTCATCCAATGCACCATCCTGCATAAGATCATCAAGCGGTTCACTAGATGTTACGATAACCTTCAACGATTTTGGTATATTACGTACTATATTATGAAAGCTATCCTGTCTTTCAACAGGTATAGAATTCACATCCTTTACTAGAATGGTTCCCTGTTTAAATGCTACTAATTTATCCTGTATGTCCGCTAACTCAGAAATCTCTTTCGGCAATTTTTTTCCGTCTATCACAATAATGGGTGCACGTTGGCCGAATCGTTCAAAATGGATTTCCTGCGCGATAGTGAATCTACCTGTTCCTTGTTCACCAATAATACTTATAATCTCATCGGATTTTGCATAGTTTCCTATATTTTTTCTTAATCGCTCCGCCTGCTCACTACTCCCAATTATGGGTTTATGCACTGGATGATTCATAACGCTTATTGCCTTAGCCTGCGTATTCCTCAAAATAGAATGAATGGTTACGCCAACAATAGCATCCGACTTACTAACCAAATAAGCTTGTACCTCGTATACGACATTATTACCTTCTACCTGAGCCCATTGCGTCGATTCAAATTCCAATACCCTTTTGATAATAGTAGCAATCGCAGGAGTCATCATCACTTCACTTAGTTGATTATCCTGTTCATACAATAGATTTTTATCAATAACTTCTCCATTACCATTCAGCAAAACCGTTGGATAGGGAAATGAATGAAACGCCTCCTGGAAATGATAGAAATGATTATTCACTCTCCGGAAAAAGTTGTATACCCGCTTCCCTTCTTCCAAAGCATCCATAACAGCTTCTTTCCCAGATGTTATTAAAACCCCACGCAGTCCAATCTGTTCCGCAACTTGAACCGTAATAACATCTCCAATAACAACAGCGAAGCCTTCCTGTTTCAACGTTTCCAAGTGATCCCGCACTTCATCCCTTGATTGAATGGTTATCATTTTCACGTCAAATTCTAATATGTTACAAATCGTAGCCGCTCCTTGCGAAATATTTGCATATCCAACAAGTGCTACACCTTTTTTAATTCCACGTATGAGGGTGAAAACGCGCAGCATATCATAACCAGTAATCTCAATATGTACCACGGGGATAGACACAACATCCTGAATCATAGAAGCCGTTCCACCACGACTAATGATTAATTCATATCCTTGCTTTTCCGCTAATTGAGCTGCCTTTGCACCTTCTTCTAAGTTAGCTATGGTAACGTCTAACTGTATATCAGCTGGTGTATCAATCTTCTTAGCCGTTTCTGCTAAACCTGGATACGGAGCAATTAATAGCGCTTTTATCATCGAACATCCCTCACTTGTTGCATTTTTCAACATATTTATTATGACATATTGAGAGGGAGATGTCATGTAGATTGAAAGACATGTTCATATTTTAATACCTGTAAAAATAAGCTCTCTGAGTTTACCAATTAGTGGCCCGAATGGCATGGTTTCTCGCCCGAGTTCTATACATCCCGGCCCGAGTCCCGTGGTTCCTTGCCCGAGTTCTACACATCCTAGCCCGAGTCCCGTGGTTCCTTGCCTGAGTTCTACACATCCTCGCCCGAGTCCCGTGGTTCCTTGCCCGAGTTCTACACATCCTCGCCCGAGTCCCGTGGTTCCTCTCCCGAGTTCGATACACTCCCGCCCGAGTCGCACGGTGCCTAGCCCAAGTGCCGTAGTTCCTCGCCTGAGTTCGACACAACCTCGCCCGAATTAAACCTGCAATTTCCCGCATCTATTCCATCACGCAAAAATTCGCCCTCTAACAAATGAAAATACCATTATCATCATTATATATAACACTGACGCCACTTCCACTGCATAGTGGAGATCGAAGACAACAAATAACATCCGAAATACAATATAAACAGGTACCAGTAATGCAAAAACGATGTACATCGCATACATGATAACCTTATATTTACCCGATAATAATTTCGACGTTACCTGTTCACCATGTTTAGTAGTACAATACAACATAATTAGTAACGACAAACCAAATATACCAAAAAACACGAAATAGTTTAGAAAGAACACGACAATATTCCTTGTAAATGGAAATAAATTATCGGTTGAACCTAATATCCAACACATCAGTTCTCCGATAGTATAAATTGATAAACCTAGTGCTATTCCTGCAATATGATAAGGTCCCTTCATTTATTTCTCTCCCCTTTTGTACAACCCCTTTTTTAAAGTCTATTCATTTCCTTTAAATTTAGGAGTACAAAATGTGAGAGACTAAAACAGAAAAAGCTGCCTATTCCAAATGGAATAAACAGCTATATATAATTAATCCCGCATCAATTTCTCCAAAAAGATAATTAACGCTTTTCTATTATGAATGTCTATTAGATTGTATATATGACTCACATAGTCCCGTATGGTTTTCTCACTCAGGTTGAGCTTGTTAGCTATTTCATTGTTTTTATGCCGACGTAAAATGAGAAAGAGAATATCAATATATCGATCTTTAATATCGAATCCTAGATCCTTTAATTTCGTTTTCAAAAGTTGCTTTTTATATAAGTGACGCGTTTGAATTTCATTAATCAACGTTTTAGCTATTTCCCCAGAGAAAACATATTGTCCCTTACTCACATTAACAATTTCAGTAATAATTTTCTCAGGTTCATGTCGCTCCAATAAGTAACCATCTACATTGTTCTCTATTCCATCAATGATAAGCTCTTCGCTATAGGTTTGAAAAACGTATATCACTTTTATTTTGCTAACTGTTTCTTTCAGCATACCAACAAGCATATTTACATTATTTTCCATTGTTGTACATAAAAGAATAATATCTGGCTTTTTTTGTGCCACATCTTTTAGAATGACGCTTTCATCAGTTACCAGACCAATAAAATCTACTTCTTCTTGGCGCACTGATGTCAATTTATCGTATAAATTTTGATTACAATCAATTAATAATACTTTTATCATTTCGCGTCACTCCATCTTGCTTCTTCTAATTAGTGTATCATTACCCATAATACCCTATACTCTTTATTTTTATCGGACTTTTGTCGGATATTATGTAGCCATTTTTTTAAATGTTGAAAGAGTTGTAACTTTGACCTTTACTTCAAAATAAAGAATTAGGTGTTTTGAATCTTTTAATACATAGTCTATGAATATTTCATATTGAATAGGAATAACTTTCCTACAGGATTAAAAAGAAAAGTAATAGATCTTGTTAATTTTGTACATTAACTTACTATATCAAAAAGAGAAAAAAACAGTTGGAGTGGCATCATACTGCACGTATGCATAAAAATAATAAAAAACAAATAATTGTAACCTTTGCTGAATAAACTATAAACAAGGGGGGACGACTATGAAAAAGAAAATTATCCTATTAACAATTGGAGCTTTTCTACTGGGAAGCACTGTAACGTTTGCAGCAACCAATTATTATGCGGACTTATTGGCTAATCAACAAGGACAAATGGAAAAAATAATTGAGCAGAACTATGACGAACAACATAATAATATTAGTAAGCAGATTCATAACGATATGATTACTTTGGTACAAACGGAAAGAGACAGAATTTTAAACGAAATAGAGTCTTATTTGAATGCTAAGTTAGATAAATCTCATCAAGACAAAATGAATGAACATTCTAGAGCAATTCAAGCTGAATCAGAACGTATATTAAAAGAATTGAAAGCTAAAGTTGACGAACTAGTTAAGTAATACATTATCCCTTCCACATTGGTAGGGGTTTTTTTATGCCTATCTCTTATGCTTATACTTAATTTGTTGAATGATGTCAAAATGTTTGTTTTAATGATAACTATACTTTAAAAAAATTCATATAACTTAAACTGAAACCTAATTCAAAAATAATTAGCAGAAATCAAGCTCATCGTAACACTGTTTAGTGGTAACAAGGTCTTCGATAAAAGATTATAAATATGGTTGGCAGAATAGCCTAAAAAGTCAGGTGTCATTTATGAATGATTATATCAAAACAATGAGAAAAATGGTTGGACATGAAACTTTATTAACTGTAGGATGCGGAGCAATAATTGAGGATAAAATAGGGCGATTATTATTGCAAAAGAGATCTGATCATGGAACTTGGGGAATACCTGGAGGCATCATGGAAATCGGTGAAACATTTGAAAACACAGTCAGAAGAGAGGTTTTAGAGGAAACGAATCTAACGATTAACAAATTTGATTTGTTCGGGATATATTCAGGTGAGAATGGTTTTGCACAATATGCTAATGGAGACAAAGTTTTTAGTGTTCAAATTATATTCTATACAAACGATTATACAGGGTCTATTCAAGCTAACCATGAAAGTAAAGAATTAGCTTTCCTTCATAAAAGTGAGGTTCCAAAAAGCCTAAATGCTCATCAAGCCCCATTTATTTTGGATTGGATTAATGAGTTAAATATCCCTGTAATAAAATAATGTAATTGTTAAAATCTATAAACTATCCAAACATGTGTCTGTCATCAAGCTCAATTTTTAAAAGGCTTTTGTACAGACACTTATTTGGTTACTAGCAATAAAATCGCTTTTTCCTCTTTGCGTTTTAGTTCAGATTGGTAGCTCTTGCATAAACCTTCGATCGCTAAGTTTGATTAGAACGGATACAAGTGCAATTAATATCCAAGCATCCTCACTTAACCATGCCCCGCAACTTCCTCCTAGCTTCTCGACCCCAACTCTTCACCGCATCACAACTAACACCCTCCTGTTCGGCAATCTCTTTAATCGACTTACCTTCTTCAATATAAAGCTGTAGCCATTTTCGCTGATTCTCTGATAATAGATGCCCCGCTTGATCTAGCGTATATTCCTCACCCAAGAAATCCTCCGCAACCATCATAATTGGATAAGCAGTTTCACTTCTAACATAGTAATTTCCATCTTCAAGTCTTTTCTTTTGCTCTTGAATAAAAGATTTCTCCACATGCTTTGCACGTTTTTGCTTTCGAATTTGATCAATCAGCCGGTTACGAATCGTATAATTAAAGTACGTTGCAAGTGGTCCTTTATCTGGCTGGTAAGTTTCATATGCATTCCACATCGCAAACAACCCTTCATGGAAATACTCTTTATGTGGGTCACGTAATTTTAATTTATGAATATAATAATGAATTCGTCGCTCATTTTGCTGCATAATTTCCTCAAATGAAATCTTCTCTTTATCCATCAAAATCCCCCGTAATCTAATAAAATATCAGCAATGATTAAAATGATTATAGAACATTTGTTCGATTAAATAAAGCTATTTTTACTAGATTCATCCGACATTATTCGACAAACCCGTCTTCTTCCTCCTCATTCCTGCTAACAGCCGTTCCATCTCTTCTTTTTCTGCAGCCGGATCCAGCACCTCCATCATAGCAACGCTTTCTTGTTTGCGCTTCAATTTTTCCTTTTGTTTCTGTTCCCTGAACCAATCCGGTACGACTTCTCCCGTTCCTCTGTATGAATACGGTTTTTTATCTCGCTCAACACGAAATTCAACCTCTTCCGCCTGAGCTGCTTCAACCCCGGTTATCCCCTTTTTTGCCCACGCCTGCAAAATACCTTTTACATATCCCCAATTTCCTTTACCTTGCTCCAACGCCCGTTTCATCGCATGTAAAACTAATGGCTCTCCTAAATTAGAAACCCATTGGATAATATCATTCGAAACATACGGATTGATTAAACCAAAATTGTCTTGGAAAAACGAAATCGCGTCTGTAGTAGTTGTTATTTCATTTTGTTTAATTTCTTGTTTCTGTTTATTTAATGCGTTCACATTGTCGTCCATTTTGTGGTCCACTTTTTGAACATATTGTTGATCAGAATTAAGCCCATTCTCATACAAACAAACCATCTTATACAATGCAGACTGATTCCCACCCCTAGAAGTCACAATTATAAACCCATTTTCTACTAATTCTGTTCGTGCCCGTTTGAAGCTGCTATCATTGCTTAGGCCAGCTTTATCTATCAATTTTGAAGCCGCAACCGTAAATTCTTCCCGCCACCCCAATTTATTATTAATATCCGTTAACGTATACCAAAGTGAGCGCGCATTTACCGAAATCGGCTCCAAATCAATTCTAAAATGAAATTCGTTTAGTTGCTTAATATAGTTCATCTTCAAGCCCCTTACAAGGTTATATTTTTTCCTATTACTATAATCGTAGAAAGTACCCTATTAGGTGGCATCGAAAATAAAAAAATATTAAAAAAAGAGCAAACTTTTGTCTGCTCTTCTTCATCTAATGTATCTACAATGCGTTTTTTAATTCATCTACCATATCATTACCTAATTGATAGTTTGAATATGCTTTTTTCCAATCCTTAATATCTTCTATATTCTTCGCTTCTACATAATAGGATTTCAATTGTTTCAACCAATCATGCACAGCTTCATATTCTTTCGTTTTAGGTAATACATCGTTAATATTTTCTAGCTTGTAATCAATATCTGATTGTACCCTATCCCAACCAAATAAGCCTTCTTTGTTCGGGTCATCATACTTAATATATTCCTGCATGCGTTTTTCTGCTCGTTCTTCGTTTGTTAGATTCGGGTATTTAGGTTCTAATCCAATTGATTTTCCTCTTACTTCTCCCAAATCAGTTTCTTGATCTAACCTTGTGTTTACTAATGTTTTTACCAATGCTAATGATTGTGTACCGAATGCTTCTCCAACATTATCTACGTTTTTAAAATGAATTATTGAACGTACTCTTTTTGCTTCTTTTTCAATCACAAATCCATTCTCATAGTAGACTAGATTTTCAGGGTTTAGATCGTCCTGTGAAAGTTTATCTCTACTTTCGCCTTCGATTCTATTTTCCTTTGGAAGTTCGAAATCTGATAATGTTTTTACGACACTATCGAGGTTGGTGTACATTTGTTTTTCCTTTGGTTTGTCCTGTTCCTGCTGATCTTTCGTTGGACTTTCTTTCGTCTTATTGTTGGCTGTTGCTTTAGATTCTGCTAAATCATCGGATGTCTTATTTTCATCATCGCCGCCGATAGCCAACACAACTGTCGCTATTCCTACTATCAAGATAGCAATACCAATAACCGATACAAACCTTCTCATTTAACAAATCTCCTTTTAATGATTGTAATATAATTGTAACATACTTAATGGAAAAGTTTTCTTAACTATTAAAATGACATATCATTTTAGGAGTATCCAATTTAATGAGGCGACTGAATCTGTTCTATCGGACTATTAAAAAGGGACAAATGAGATTTTCCAAAAAAAGACGATCTCAACATGCCTTATTTTCTATTGTAAACTTTCAAAATCTCTGACCGTATCATCTCATCAATTTCCTTAGTAGTCCCCTTCCAACATTTCCACAACGCAAAAATACCGGCTACATAATATACTCGGTGCCTATCCGTTAAGTTTAAATCATGTATGTGATAATGTATCAATTTCTTATACCTTTTGAAAAACGATTCAAAAGTTAACTCACACTCACGTTCTACTTTCATTTTTCTTTCCACCCATCCAGATTTAAACTCCGATTATCTATAGTTACAATCGATGAAAAAGTTTAACAGGTGGCATGGGGCCAATATTTCTTCTAAATGATTCAAAAACAAAATAAATTCTACAAACATAAAATGTCCAATACCCTCAAATTATGGTATTGGACACTTTTTTAATAGTATATTCTATTGATTCTTTAAAGCATTACTATATTTATTTAATAGCACATCTAATTCCTGCGATAGGATCAAGACCCTTGAATCACTTGAATTCTTTTTATACGCTTCATACATTTCTAAACGCTTTTTTTCAATTTTCTTTTTTAGTTTCATGATGTCTTCCACTCTATTATTTCCCTTCCACTATATGAAACAGATTCTTAAGTATGCGGAGAATTATTCATCCAAATAACTTCTCTTATTATTTGTAAACAACATCCTATCAAATTCAAATCAATACGTATAATTTTTAACAATTTAAATTTTCAAGTTATCGTATTTTTTCATGACTATTTACCCATAAATGAAAAATAAAAAAACTTAAGGTAGTACCTATCTCTTTGCTCGATGGCAATCTACTTTATGAAGAGATATTTGGTATATATATACCCAAATTGATCATTTATAAACTTTTCCGTTAGTCCGAAACCATTGGTGTCACTTATTCTACTAGAAATAACAGATAAATAGAATTGTGTTAAAATAAAAATACACATATAATATGATTCCATAAGGACGGTAATAAATTTGAATAATTTAATCAAAACGTTTGAAGAAGCACGTAACTACTTTCCAAGTCTAAACGAACAATACACTGGACGAAAAGCTTTATTCTTTGATAACTCTGCAGGGGCTCAGGTGTCAAACTTTGTAATAGACCGCGTACATGACTTCTACATCAATCGAAATGCACAAAAAGGTACGATATTTAGCCGTACCGAGCACATGCAGCAAACTATTATGGAAGGAAGACAGCTTGCTGCTGATTTAATCGGTGCTCGTGACCACACGGAAATTGCCTTTGGCTTGAATGCAACAAGTTTCTTCCAGCTTTTTGCCCATCATTTAGCTCGCGATTTACATAAAGGTGACCATATTATCGTAACCGAAGCCGATCATCACTCAAATGTAGATCCGTGGGTTGAACTTGAAGAACGAGGTATTCATGTTCATTTATGGAGAGTGGATGATGATGGTAATTTAGATTTTCAGCAATACGAAGAACTATTATCCTTATCACCAAAAATTGTTGCGGTTGGTTGGGCGTCAAATGCAACTGGAACAATTCATGACATGAAAAAAATTACGAACATGGCACATATAGCTGGTTCACTAGTTGTAGCTGATGGGGTGCAAGCAGCAAGCCATATGCCCGTTGATGTAAAGGATGCAGGTGTGGACTTCGCTGCCTTTTCAACCTACAAAATCTTTGGGCCACATATGGGATTTTGCTATATTAACCGTGACAACTTGCAGAGGTTAGATGGTTTCCGAATTAAAAAAGAACTAATGAAAGACGCTTATTTCTTCGAAGTAGGCACGCAGAATCATGAAGGAATCGAAGCATTTATCGGCTCAGTGAATTACTTATCGCAACTTGCTCAGGATGCCGAAAAAAATGATCTTTTAATGGATGCTAGTCTATTTTCCTCTTCATGTTCAGAAAAACGCCAGGAATTAATTACAGCAATGCATTGGGCACATGAATACGAGAAAGAACTTTCTCACTACTTTTTGCAAAAACTGAAAAACTATCCCGACGTTATATTGTACGGAAAAAATATCGACGAAATAGACCAACGTGTTCCCGTTTTTTCTTTCAATATCAGAAAGCTACGTGCAGAAGACGTGGGATCTGCTTTAAATGGATTAGAAATTGAAGCAAGAACCGGTAATTATCTTGCCATTCAGTTAATGAAGCGGCTTGCCCACGACTTTAATGGATCCGGACTTCGCGTTAGTCTCGTTCATTACAACACGTTGAAAGAAATTGATTATTTCTTTGAATGTCTGGATAAAGTCTTAACAGAATTTACTTCATAACAAAAGCGCTGATTTCAGCGCTTTTTATCTTCTAAACATAATAACTCAATGGTTTAGGTTTACCTAAGAAATAACCTTGTCCGTATATAACATTTATGTCCATCGCTTTTATTAAATCTACTTCTTCTTCAATTCCTTCCAAAATCACAACCGTGTCATTCTCTAATAAATCTTGCATCAACTTTATAACTTGTTGCTTTTTGTGATTTCTCGATAAATCTTCCGAAAAATACCGATCTATTTTAACATAGTCTGGTTTAAGCTCGACCAATGAACGAAGGTTGGTTGTACCTTTTCCAACATCATCTAACGCTATTAAAAATCCTTGTTCCTTCAGTTGTGAAACAACAACACTTAAATTACTCAAGTCCTTCATTTCTTCTGCCCGATTAATTTCAAATACAATCGAACTAGGATCAATTTTTAGGCTCTGTAATATTTGATCTAAATTAGAAGTAAAAGCTGGATTCGTTAACGTAGATGGAAATACATTTATAAATAAGGGGGAGTTCTCCATGTAAGCTGTGTCCCGTTTAAATGTCACAAACGCCATATAAATGGACTTCATATCCAAATCGAATAATCGATTTTTTTCACTTGCGTAGCGAAATAAAGAGTCAGGACAATCAAATAAATCAGCACGGATTAAAACCTCATACCCATATATTTCATGTTTTCTCAAATCAACAATTGGCTGTATCACATGATAGAAATCTATCTCGCTTATGATTCTGTCCAACATAAATTTTTCCATAGATAAGCTCCTTCAGTTAACGAGTTATCATCACCCTTTTCCTTAAATTGTTTTAGGTTAAATGAGTTAGTAGTAACCGTCACATCAGTATAACGTATAAAGCATGTTCCCTAATTCGATCACATAAAACCAACTTTATTCTAATTGTTGACCATCAATTCATTCAACACGGTTAGATAGGACAGTGAAAATTCCAATATACTATTTTTTCTATAGTAATAAGTGACAAGTTTAATTTACTACAGTTACTTTCCGTGATATCAAACAGATGAAACCCGATTCTCAAGTACGCCTACCTGTTCAATTTCAATCTTCACGACATCTCCGTCTTTCAAGAAAGCTTGTGGCTTTCTGGCAAAGCCTACTCCCCCTGGTGTTCCTGTTAGAACGATATCACCTGGTTCAAGTGTCATTAAATTTGAGATAAATTCTACTAACTTTGGAACAGTAAAAACTAGATTTTCCGTATTGGAACGTTGTCTTTCTTCACCGTTTACAGTAAGAACAATATCAAGTCCAGAAGGATTCGTTAATTCGTCAGATGTAATTAGCCATGTCCCCATAGGAGCACTTCCATCAACAGACTTCCCTTGTAGCCATTGAAGCGTTCGCCGTTGTATATCACGATATGTTACATCATTTGCGACTGTATAGCCTGCTACATATTCAAGTGCATCTTTTTCAGCAACATTTCGTGCTTGTTTTCCTACTACAAATGCAAGCTCTGCCTCGTAGTCCAATTGTTCAGAGAATGGATAAAAAGGAATATCATCTTCTGGTCCAATAATTGCGTTAGCAAACTTGGAAAAAAGCACAGGATTAGAAGGGAGATCACGGCCCATTTCCAGAATATGTTCCCGATAGTTCTGACCAACACAAATAATTTTACCCGGCTTTGAAAGAGGCGCTTCTATTCTAACCTCAGCTTTACCATAAACAAGCTTGTGCTTAAAGCTATCTATGTTATTTATTGCAAATTCAACTACAGCCTTAGCAAGTTCAATACTTTCTTTCCCACCTTGTAAGAATTCTTCCATATTAACTGGAACATAAGCTTCCGCAATTTCTTTATAACGATATTTACCTTCATTTTTCAGTTGAGCTTGGTATGCATAGTTTAAATCTACAATTTTTCCGTCTTCAACAAGAGCCCCTAGGCGCGAATGTCCATTTACGGTAAAAGTAATTAGTTTCATCGATTAATTCTCCTTTTGAATAATATAGACAGTTTATTTACACAATTATAAAGCTTTTCTTTCATACAAACCATTACGAAAAATATACCCACCAAGTTGGCGGGTATATATAAATTAACTATTTTTAAATTCCTCTTTTATTTTTACCAACCTCTCAGGTTTTGTAAGCAGGTCAAATCCAGTCAGTGCCAATGCCTTTGCACCCGTAATCAACGCTTGGTCACCTCTCTCGGATACTGCCGCTTCTCGAAAAGCAACTGTATGCGGTAAAGCATCATCATCAGCAATTTTAATGTACGGGTGGATAGTTGGTACAACCTGACTTATGTTCCCAGCATCCGTTGAACCAATTCCACCAACTCGATCTGAATATGTTTCACCAAATTGACCAATTCTTTCTTTGAATAGGTCATCAAACGATTGATTTAGTTTAAAATGGTCCACACCATTCTGTATACGATTTATTTCCACAGTGCTACCAGTAGCGAGTGCTGCCCCTTCCGCTACCTTCTCAACTTTATCCGTGACTTCGTCGCACAGTTGCCGCGTTTTAGCGCGAATGTAAAAACGAGCCCGAGCGTATTCCGGAACAATGTTTGGTGCCTCTCCACCATTAAGAATAATGCCGTGGATTCTCACATCATCGGTTAGGTGCTGTCGCAATGCATTTATTCCGTTGAAAAGTTGAATGACACCGTCTAGCGCATTAATTCCCTTTTCTGGATTAGCAGCAGCATGGGCAGGACGGCCGAAGAACTCGTAATCAATTGGATCAACAGCAAGTGTTTCGGCCGTACCGGCTGTTTTATAAAACGGATGGATCATCATGCAAGCATCGATATCTTGAACCAATCCATGACGCACGAATGACCCTTTCGCACTGCCATTTGGTCCACCTTCTTCCGCAGGAGTTCCGAGAACTACAATCTCTCCTCCTACCTCATCTAAAACCTGGCTCAACCCAATTGCAGCAGCTACACTTAACGTCCCGATAATGTTATGACCGCATGCATGACCAAGACCTTGTAGAGCATCGTATTCTGCTAGAAAACCAATTTTGGGTCCGGGCTTATTAGCACGTTTTGTTGCAATAAAGGCAGTATCATGTTCGGGAATCCCAGTTGTCACCTCAAAACCGTGTTCACTTAACAGAGCACGTAGCGTTTCAGAGGCAAAAAATTCTTCGTTTCCGAGTTCAGGTCTCGCATGTATCGCATGACTCGTTTTAATATATTTCTCTCGATTTTTTTCGATATGATCTACTATCCTATTTTCTGAAATCGTAGTCACTCCCCTTCGCTTTTAAAAAACTTGATAATTTATAGTTCTACCAGCCGATTTCTTCTAAAGGCACAAACGTTGGAATTAATGAATCGTTAAACACTTCCCGAATATGCTGTGCAACTTCTTCCGTTTGGTAAATTTCAACCAACTTTTGGAACACTTCCTTGTCTGTTTCATCTGCACGAACGGCAATAATGTTAATGTATGGTGTTGCAGTTTCATCCTCTATGAATATCGCGTCTTTAACTGGTACAAAACCAGCTTCCACAGCTACGCCGTTATTGATGACAGAAGCAGTAACGTCTGGAAGAACACGTGGTGTTTGAGCCGCTACCATCGGAACAAATTCAATGTTCTTTGGATTTTTTTCAATGAAAGACAAATCACCATTACCTTTAAACTCTTCCGACAATGTGATCAATCCAGCCTGTTCAACTAATAACAAAGCACGGCCCATGTTTGTAGCTTCTTGCGGTATAGCAATTTTTCCGTTTTCAGGGAACTCCTTGATGTCTTTAATTTTTTCTGAGTAAATACCCATTGGAGCAATAAGCGTTGTCGCGATTGGTGCTAAGTCCAGATTTCTTTCTTTAATAAACGAATCGAAATAAGAAACCGTTTGGAATGCGTTTAAATCAATGTCTCCGGCCGCTAATGCTAAGTTAGGACGTACATAGTCGGAGAACTCTACTAATTCAAGATTGATTCCTTCTTTCGCTGCTTTCTCCTTTATAAAATCCCAAATTGGAACTCCAGATCCATTCAATCCAACCTTTAACGTCACTTCTTCTTCACTACCGTCGCCTGATGCTGAATCACCTGACGTTTTCTCACTTCCACAAGCTGATAAAACAACAGCTACACTTAACATTAGCGTAAGTACAACTAACCATTTTTTCATTAGACTTCTCCTACCTTCTTCTCACAGATTTTGAAAATTTATTTCCAATTGTTTGAACGAGTTGAACAAGAACAACGAGCAATAGAACCGTGACGATCATAATGTCTGTTTCAAAACGTTGGTACCCATACGCGATTGCAAGGTCACCGAGTCCACCACCGCCAACGAACCCGGCCATCGCAGAAGCACCTACTAAGCCGATCGTAGCAATCGTTATGTTTAAAATGATGGAACTAAACGCTTCAGGTACGAGAACCCGGAAAATGATTTGTCTCGGTTTAGCACCCATTGCCTCTGCCGCTTCAATGATTCCTGGCGATACCTCTAGCAGGCTATTCTCTACCAATCTAGCAATATACGGCGCCGCATATACGACAAGCGGAACGATGGCTGCCGTCGTACCGATCGATGTGCCAACAACCAATCGTGTGAACGGCAAGATAGCTACGAGCAGGATGATAAAAGGGATTGATCGTAAAAAGTTAATAATTCCATTAAGAATGGTAAAAAACACTTTATTTCCTATCAGGTTACCTGGTCGCGTGATGACTAAAACAACACCAAGTGGAATCCCTAGAATTAACGAAAATAGTAGGGAAAAACTAACCATTTGAATTGTTTCGATTGTCGCTTCCACTATCCTCGGCCAAAATGTAATTAAATCAATCTCCATCTGGCTGCACCTCCTTCACCGTGACGCGTGTTTTAACATAATCAATCGCCTTATGAATCTCACTGTCTTCCCCTTGTAGTTCGACTAGTAAATTACCAAATGGTGTACCCTGTAGTTCAGTAATTTGACCGAACAGGACGTTCGCGTGAACATCATACTTTTTTGCCACATCCGATAACACCGGAAAACCTGCGGAATCCTGGATAAACGTTAACCGATAAATCCGGCTTTTTTCCTTGTGAGCATGAATAATTTTCCGGATCGAATCTGGAATTTCATCATTCATCACTGTCTTCACGAAGTTTCTAGTCGTAGCCTGCTTGGGATTAGAAAAAACATCAAAAATCGTTCCTTCCTCGATAATTCTCCCATCTTCCATAACCGCTACACGATGACAAATCTCTTTAATTACTTGCATTTCATGGGTGATCATCAGAATCGTAATGTTGTATTCCTCTTGAACCTTCCGCAGTAAATCTAAAATCGATTTTGTCGTCTGCGGATCAAGCGCTGATGTCGCCTCATCACACAACAGAATTTCTGGCGAAGTAGCTAAAGCACGCGCAATTCCAATCCGTTGCTTTTGCCCTCCAGAAAGCTGTTCCGGATAATGGCTTGCTTTATCAGCTAACCCTACAAATTCAAGGAGTTCATCCACCTTCTTCTTTATTTCTTTTTTCGGAACACCCGCTAGTGACAATGGAAAACCAACATTTTGGTAAACATTCTTCGATTCTAGCAACTCAAAATGTTGAAAGATCATTCCAATTTTTCTACGTTCCGTGATCAATTCAGATTTAGACAAACGCAGTAAATCCTTATCTCTGATAAATACCTTTCCTTCACTCGGTCGCTCTAACAAATTGACACAACGGATTAACGTGCTCTTTCCAGCACCACTCAGCCCGATTACGCCATAGATCTCCCCCTGTTTAATCGATAAATTAACGTCTTTAACGGCCTTGATGGTTTTGCCATTTGTCTCAAAATTCTTGCTTACCCCCTGAAATTCAATCACACCGAACCACTCCCTTCTTGTTGCATTTTCGATTAAATAAAGTTCTTTAAAAACAAAAAAGCCCCCTCTTCGATTAAGAAGAGGAGACAAATATACGCATAATATGTATCCAACTCTTCTTATCTTCCAAGCGTTTTCACGCTTGCAGGAATTAGCACGATCTTTTTATTCATCAGAATAAAACCCGTTGCCGAGGTTTCGCAGGGCCAGTCCCTCCACCTCTCTGGATAAGAAAAAACATTCGATTATTAAGTTTTTAAAGAATTGTTACCAATTTTATTTAATTGGAGTGGATTTGTCAATGGGGAATTTTTTCGTTTTTTTCATGTCAGATATATAAATTTTCTATCAATTGCCATTAGGTAATCAAATTATCAATCCTAGTTCGGTAGAACGTGTTCACTCTTTAGTTATATCCTTTAATAGAATCATCAATTTCTCGAGGAAATTCTCCTTTCCGAATCCAATTTAGATCTTGCTCGTTTAAATTAAACCACTCACCTCTGATCCGTTTATCACTAAAATAATGATGAAACAGATTTTCTGTCCTGTGATAATTTTCACTTCTAATAAGGTGAACTGTATTTAATTCATGGGGCATGGTTGTCCCGAAATCGTTCTTAACACGCCTTTCTGGATCTTTTGCTTTTCCTATTTTAATAAAATGGTTACTTGATTCTTGGACAAAATAAACATATCCAGTATCAAGTCCTCTTGAATCAAATCGCTTACTTATCGGTTCAAGATGGTGCCATTCTTGTACAGATTTTACAGTATGCTTATCTTTTACATAATCCGTATATGCTCTATATATCAAAAATACGATGAGTGCTACAATTACCAAGTAGATTAATTCCATTCTAGCCCTCCTTCTCAAATAATACACGTGGAGAATAGACCCTTTTTATGGAGGAAAACCCACTTCTTTTTTTGAACTCAATCATAGATCGATGGCGCTCAATCGTTTGTTTAGGACATCTTTTTTGTTGATGACGCTTCCGTTCAATTACCGATGAAAAAATTGGCTGGTGACTGTCATATGTACCGATCGCCCCATTTATAAAGATGAACTCACATGGTAATACAGCAAATAGGTCATTAATAACTTTGTTTAAACAGCTGTAAACATACAGTTGATACAAATCTTAACGCTTCGTTTTTGGCATATCATGATAACGTGTCTTACCACGTTTTGTGACCTTTTCTATTCTATTTGGAACAATTTCCTCAAAATCATGGAGGTATACGTCGCACTCTACAGTTTTTTTGTCGTATAAATGTAAACTATATGCTTTTAAAACATTGCTGTCCTTATGGAAATTTGCGTAATATTTTACAGCCCTTCTCCAGGTATCTTGTTCACCTTCTGTCATGCTTTTAGCAAAAGGATACTTTTCCTCCCATCTTTGATAAAGTAGTTTATCTGCCTTTACTCCTCTATTTTGATTAACTTTGTAATATGTAAGGAAAATTTGATTTAATCCTACTAACTTAGAAAGAAAATTTGATTCAAATTTCTGTTTCTTCTCTATCCAGCTTTGTTCACTAGGTCCTACAGAGTTTAAGTTAAAAGGTTCTCTCGTTTCTTTTTCCCAGTCGATAGAAAGACATTCGTCAAAATGGAACGCTTTTAATTCATCTAAAGCAGCTTGTTGTCTGTCCGTTATTCTATATGTCACTATTCTCCACCCATAGGAGTATGTGCAATTTCGAATTAAATATGTAAATTAGTGGAAATATTAATTGGGGTATCAAAAAGAATGGATTAGCAACTAAGTTTGAAATCTCAAAACCATTGCTGTGCTATGATTAAATAATAAAGGCCCAGCTACTCTAAGGTCATAGCTCCATCAAAGCCATTGCTGTGCTATGATCTGATACGCAGCCGAAAAAGCCTGCAGTAACAATACTCTGCAGGCTTTTTCATCATTTATTTTCAGGATTATAAACCCGCATTTCAGTCTCTAAACTGTCGTTTTACAAAATTCACTCTTTCGATTTCTTTATCTAATAACTAGTTTATCCAACTTGTTCGTAATTTGTACAACATAATTTATTCTTCCCACATCCCTGTTCTAATATACATTAGAATAATGTTAACTGATTAATAGTCACCTTTTTCTCATTAGTTGAACGTTCCCCTAACAACAACCTCATCCGTTCATTTTGTCTTTCCGTTACAGGTAAGGCACGAATAGAGCCCCTTGGAGGTAAATTTCTTTTAACCTGTTCAAGATGCCGTTCCATTGACTCATGTCCATTACATAATCTGCAATACACGGAGAATTGCATCTTGTCAAAACCCTCATTTAACAAGAACTTACGAAATCGAGTATAATCTCTTCGTTGCTTATTCGTCTTTACCGGTAAGTCAAAAAATAACATTATCCGCATAAAACCGCCCCTCCCTATTCATATTGATGAGTCATCTCTGGTAATAATACCGGCAATTTAAGATAGGAATAATCCTGTTGTCGAGTGTAGCTAATAAATAGCTACACCTTATTTTTTATGCCTGGAAAGATCACCAAAAACCATAAATTTTATTTTCACAAAACGGCTACAACAAAATAGGTGAATCCAGGTCCACCCTTCCATGTTCCATGTAGAACATTTAGAGGAGTAAATGTGAAGGAACTTGTCACTTCTTTGATCTGTAGTATAATACCAAAGTTGATAATCCAGTTGTTTAGAGGTTTCTTCTTTTTTCTATGGTTTCATAACTTAGAGAGTGTAACAAAATATATAGTTTCTTACTTACACAAAAAAGGATCGTCAAGTAACGATCCAATTAAATACCTTTATAAAATCTGACCAAATAAATCCCAATTTTCAAAGTTGAATTGAACGTCTCTTTCACCATCTCGATTCTCAGTATTTTTACCATCATTCACATGAAAATAAAAGTAATATTGGTCTGAGGAATCTTTCGACTTTTTCTGAACAAATTGTTTCAATTCATCGTGACTAAATATAAAATTATAAAATTGATTTTCATAGGCAATAGTAAATATATGAAAATCAATGTGACTCTTTTGGAGATCAGCTTCCTTTACCGTATGCCAACCTGAAGGGAAATCATGAAAACTCTTACTGTAATAAAACTTTCCAAGCATCTCTTCCCCTTTTTTATCACCAGAATTTACAGTAAGGATAACATCTGCTTGCCTTGCACGATTCCCTTTTTGAACATCAAAATACCCATATTTTCCTTTAATTGTATCCATCGCATGCTGGCGAGCAATTGATCTTGTAATCTTATTTTCATTATCACCCTGCTCAACAGAGTCATCTTGTATCACGTTCTTTTCGCTTTCCAGAATTTCCACTTTCTGTTCAAGTGTTTGCACCCTACTCATAAGTTCCAAAACCACCGATTCATAACTCATACTAAAAACACTCTCCCTATTTTTTATTTAATAAAAATATACTATCATGTATTTTTAGTAAAAACAATGTTTTTCGATTTTTATCATTAGTATTTTTAGTAATTTCATTTAAACGAAATACACAAGCACAAATATGTTCCGAATTTTAGTTATGTTGAGCTGATTTCTAAAAATAATAAATATTTATAAGGTTTTTATTGACACATACACACGCATGTGTGTATTATATGTGTATAGAAATAATTAGGTGGTGAGTTGATGCTAACTACTAAAGAAATTAGCCAGATCCTTAACGTTTCGGAAGAAACCGTTCGCAGATGGATCCGCAACAACGAGTTAACAGCCAAACAAAAAGGAAAAAGCTATCTGATAGATAAAGATGAACTAATTGAATTTGTTAAAAAGAAGGCACAGGGCGGAACTTCCACCGCCATCGGAAAAATGGCAAAGTTTCTGCCTATTGCTCAGATTGTTGGTGGCCCTGGTGGGATGACTGTAGGTGGAGCAACATCATCCATATCAAAGATTATCAAAAAAATTAACTCAAACGGAGAAGAAAAAGGTTCAGATAAACACTCCCCGTATGAATACGTTGAAAAGCAATCAATAGAAGAAGTTGAAGAACATATTGATTCTTTGAATCGGCAAAAAAAGAAACTAGAATTGGAATATCAAATGAACTTGCTTCAAATTGACGAAGAAGTTGCAAAGTATCAAAAAATAAAACAAAACTTAGAAATGGAGTGATACGCATATGGGTAAATTAGGGCTAAACATTGCAATTGCCATAGTTCCAGTTGTAGTAAAATTCTTCCTGGAAGAAACCGTAAAAAATAAAAAGGGATAAGGGGTGATGTTACTTATGGAGAATAAAAGCTTTTTAAAACGGATCGAAAAGAAAGGTATAAATCCAGATAATCTAACCAGTGAAGATACCAAAACATTAATAGAAATGAATATAAAAGGAGAATTTGGAAAAGAAGTCTTTAAGGAATTCTTAAAAGAAACTAATACTACTTACAAAACATATATTGAAGGTTTAAATTCTTTTGTTAATGCACATAAGTCTACCAGTGATAAGTATATTCAAGTGTTGGATAACCGCATAAAAGACTTAATGGAACAGGCCAATCGTGCAAAAACAGCTAATGAAAAGGAAAAATTAGACAAAGAAATAGATTCAATTCTTAATCGTCTGAGAGAAGAAGCAAACGAAAACAGAGGACTCAGCTTTAAAATGGCGATGATTGCAAGTGGAGTAGGTACGATTGTTGCAGGAAGTGCAATCTTTTTAGTTACCCGCAATCCAGAAGTTCTTAAAAAAGGAACTGAAATGATTGCACAGGAAACTCTCAAACAAATTACTAAATAAAAAGGAGCTGAACTTCTTCAGTTTCCATTGTATCGTTCAATCTAGGGGGAAGTTTAAATGTAAAAAGAGTGTTCAGTTTATTGTTTTTAATTAACCGATATAATAGCAGATGGGAAAACTTAGGTGTTTAGAAACACCCGGGAATACTATTAAATCTTATACGCGATCTTACGTCATAGCTCCATCAAAGCCATTGCTGTGCTATGATGACCGGGCATTCTCCAATGCCTTTGCTGCGGTCATAGCTCCATCAAAGCCATTGCTGTGCTATGATCCGTGCAATACAACGCCATTCATCCCACGAGTCATAGCTCCATCAAAGCCATTGCTGTGCTATGATTTGCACCCGTAATCGCTAATTTACCGTCTAAGTCATAGCTCCATCAAAGCCATTGCTGTGCTATGATAATTAGCTAGAGAAGGAACGCTAACGTTATGTCATAGCTCCATCAAAGCCATTGCTGTGCTATGATAATGAGGAGTCGTTTCTGTTTATTAGTCAAGTCATAGCTCCATCAAAGCCATTGCTGTGCTATGATAACTCCAGTGATAAGACCACTGAATACTTGGTCATAGCTCCATCAAAGCCATTGCTGTGCTATGATAACTCCAGTGATAAGACCACTGAATACTTGGTCATAGCTCCATCAAAGCCATTGCTGTGCTATGATAATAATACAGCAAGCTCCTCAAAGAAACTCGTCATAGCTCCATCAAAGCCATTGCTGTGCTATGATTTATACAAAGTTTAGAAGAACAAAACATCAGTCATAGCTCCATCAAAGCCATTGCTGTGCTATGATTGTTTCATCATTAATTGCCCGTAAATCCATGTCATAGCTCCATCAAAGCCATTGCTGTGCTATGATACACTCTTTTTCAATAAACTTAATTCGTTTGTCATAGCTCCATCAAAGCCATTGCTGTGCTATGATGCTGGTGTTGTGGCAATGCCAGTATTTGAAGTCATAGCTCCATCAAAGCCATTGCTGTGCTATGATACTGGTACTGGTGATATTGGTGCTGTCATTGTCATAGCTCCATCAAAGCCATTGCTGTGCTATGATTGTTGGGTGTACTTGAGTAGCTTTATCCAAGTCATAGCTCCATCAAAGCCATTGCTGTGCTATGATGGCTTCGCTTAGATTGCTTCCGCTTTTTCTGTCATAGCTCCATCAAAGCCATTGCTGTGCTATGATTTGTTAGTCAAAAAGGTTATTACCCTGTCGGTCATAGCTCCATCAAAGCCATTGCTGTGCTATGATTTAATCGAACCTTTCGCTTTACGTGAGTGCGTCATAGCTCCATCAAAGCCATTGCTGTGCTATGATTCAATAACAAGAAGGTCGTCATCTTCTGCAGTCATAGCTCCATCAAAGCCATTGCTGTGCTATGATCGAACTTTCCGTACTACCGCCTTTTTCTACGTCATAGCTCCATCAAAGCCATTGCTGTGCTATGATATACCGAACATACGGTATAGGGAACTTTGGTCATAGCTCCATCAAAGCCATTGCTGTGCTATGATGTAACCTAAATATGCTTTATCTTCATCTGGTCATAGCTCCATCAAAGCCATTGCTGTGCTATGATTCGCTATAAAAATATGAGGAGTTGAACTGAGTCATAGCTCCATCAAAGCCATTGCTGTGCTATGATACGCACGGAAAGAGAATATTAAGTCGTATGGTCATAGCTCCATCAAAGCCATTGCTGTGCTATGATAATTTGATAATCTTGCCCTTTTACTGTCACGTCATAGCTCCATCAAAGCCATTGCTGTGCTATGATTGAAATCCTAATATGATTCCTCCAATGATTGTCATAGCTCCATCAAAGCCATTGCTGTGCTATGATATATTTGAGTCTTTTATGCTCTGCAACTGCGTCATAGCTCCATCAAAGCCATTGCTGTGCTATGATTCATGAAGGCATTACTGTAGATGGCTCATAGTCATAGCTCCATCAAAGCCATTGCTGTGCTATGATTCTAGCAGAACATTTATCATCACTATCCTCGTCATAGCTCCATCAAAGCCATTGCTGTGCTATGATCGTTCCCCAGCTATTTCATCAAGAATTAGTGTCATAGCTCCATCAAAGCCATTGCTGTGCTATGATTCTAGGGGGCTTAATCAGTCTAATCATCTGGTCATAGCTCCATCAAAGCCATTGCTGTGCTATGATTAATTACGTCGATAATCGTGACAGTAATGGGTCATAGCTCCATCAAAGCCATTGCTGTGCTATGATAATTTGCATTGAATCCAGTGTTTTAGTTTCGTCATAGCTCCATCAAAGCCATTGCTGTGCTATGATTACTGTAGGTCCAACTTGAGACGATTATCAGTCATAGCTCCATCAAAGCCATTGCTGTGCTATGATTTGCTTTGTGTCTACAATCCCACCATTAGCGTCATAGCTCCATCAAAGCCATTGCTGTGCTATGATACTTCACAATCTGCCAATGGTACTTTATATGTCATAGCTCCATCAAAGCCATTGCTGTGCTATGATCCGTAATCGGTTTAGCAGCACTCATTATTGGTCATAGCTCCATCAAAGCCATTGCTGTGCTATGATTTCATCAAGCGTAGGCACTCTCGCTTCCATGTCATAGCTCCACCAAAGCCATTGCTGTGCTATGATCACGAACCAAGTCTACACCTGAACCGTTAGGTCATAGCTCCATCAAAGCCATTGCTGTGCTATGATATACATTGAATTGGCTAGATAATTATATCTGTCATAGCTCCATCAAAGCCATTGCTGTGCTATGATCCGACTTCTTCCCAAGTGTTAAAATTGAAAGTCATAGCTCCATCAAAGCCATTGCTGTGCTATGATTATAAACATCTACAGTATCTCTGTTAACAGGTCATAGCTCCATCAAAGCCATTGCTGTGCTATGATTTGGTTACGGATATCTTTGCTAAGTTTATAGTCATAGCTCCATCAAAGCCATTGCTGTGCTATGATCAACATATCCTAATTCATCTAGCTTTGTATGTCATAGCTCCATCAAAGCCATTGCTGTGCTATGATTGAACCCAACAAACGCATTCCCTGCGATAGGTCATAGCTCCATCAAAGCCATTGCTGTGCTATGATCTGTGATTCATTGTTGTTTGTAACTTTCCAGTCATAGCTCCATCAAAGCCATTGCTGTGCTATGATACGTGCTTATCATCGTACACTTTAGACCAGGTCATAGCTCCATCAAAGCCATTGCTGTGCTATGATAAGATGCTGATACAGATGAGTACCAAAAGCGTCATAGCTCCATCAAAGCCATTGCTGTGCTATGATTACCGACTTTGACAATATGACAGGCGGCACGTCATAGCTCCATCAAAGCCATTGCTGTGCTATGATTAACGCTATAGCAGTAGAAGACTCAAACGCGTCATAGCTCCATCAAAGCCATTGCTGTGCTATGATCCTCTCTACTAGATCCTCTACCGCGATTAAGTCATAGCTCCATCAAAGCCATTGCTGTGCTATGATTTTTCAATTGCGATTCCATTACGATATATCGTCATAGCTCCATCAAAGCCATTGCTGTGCTATGATGTAGTGGCAGTATTAGTACTTTGAATATATGTCATAGCTCCATCAAAGCCATTGCTGTGCTATGATCGTGGCTTCTTGGGTATCATTAAAATATCCGTCATAGCTCCATCAAAGCCATTGCTGTGCTATGATTCTTTTGAGTTCGGTTTTAGCTCTTCGTTTGTCATAGCTCCATCAAAGCCATTGCTGTGCTATGATTTCAAGGGCTCCAATAACATCTTCCTTTACGTCATAGCTCCATCAAAGCCATTGCTGTGCTATGATTTTATGATAGAGGTCCATCGTCATCTAGACGTCATAGCTCCATCAAAGCCATTGCTGTGCTATGATTACTTCATCGAACGCACTTTCACCATCCCTGTCATAGCTCCATCAAAGCCATTGCTGTGCTATGATAGAGGTGAAATCGTTATTATAGTTATTCTCGTCATAGCTCCATCAAAGCCATTGCTGTGCTATGATTACTTCATCGAACGCACTTTCACCATCCCTGTCATAGCTCCATCAAAGCCATTGCTGTGCTATGATACGTAGCCGAAAAAGCCTGCAGTCACAATATTCTGCAGGCTTTTTCATCATTTATTTTCAGGATTATAAACCCACATTTTAGTCTCTAAACTGTCGTTTTACAAAATTCACTCTTTCGATTTCTTTATCTAATAATTAGTTTAACCAACTTGTTCGTAATTTATACAAAATAATTTATTCTTTCCACATTCCTGTTCTAATATACATTAAAATAACGTTAACTGGTTAATAGTAACCTTTTTCTCATTAGTTGTTCGTTCACCTAACAACAACCTCATCCGTTCATATTGTTTTTCCGTTACAGGTAAAGCACGAATGGAACCTCTTGGAGGTAAATTCCTTTTTACTTGTTCAAGTTGCCGTTCCATTGATTCATGTCCATTACATAATCTGCAGTACACTGAGAATTGCATCATGTCAAAACCCTCATTTAACAAGAACTTTCGAAACCGAGTATAATCTCTGCGTTGCTTGGTCGTCTTTACTGGTAAATCAAAAAATAACATAATCCGCATAAAACCACCCTTATTCATATTGATGAATCCTCTCTGGTAATAGTACCGGCAATTTAAGATAGGAATAATCCTGTTGTCGACAACAAGAAACAAAACTTTTAACCATTTCATCAACTGCTGTTGTAACAGAATGCTTTTCCTTGGAAATCAAAATATCTACGTTTGCCAAATTTACTAATCCAGCACGTGTTTCAGTATCCCATTTTTCAGCATCTTGCCTTGCTACATAGTAATCGATCAGGGGACGAAACACTTCCATAAAGTCATCCGCTAAATTAAAAGCGTTCAGTTGATTATCATGATAAAGACCTAAACAAGTTGTTAAACCATAATTTGTTAATGATCTTGCTACCAAACCTCTTATAATGGCATAACCATAATTTAATAATCTATTAGTTGGTTCTGTAGAACGTCGAGTAAAATCATCTCCGAATAAACTTCTAAAGTATAACCTAGCTGCCACAGACTCCCTGTTTGTAGCGTCTCCAGATTCAACCTCTCGAACAATCCGTCTTAACTCTTCACTTGATTCTTTCTCCAACAAATCCAAACAAATAGCCTGATTCATTATTTTTTGCTTAATAATTTGTTGCCACAAGCGTTTTTTGAATGGCTTCGAAAGTGCTAACTGGGTGTGAAGAACTGTTGATTGTCTAGAGTGCTGGTTAAAGCCTGTCCACATTCCATTCGGAAGTTTTTTTGAATCACAGGTAAATAGGCTAACTTTATAGCTGGCACATTCACTTAACACATTTGCGGTAATTGTCACCGCAGGAGCTTCAATTAAAATGGATGCGATATCTTGAAAAGGAATAGTGAAAATATCATCTTGATGAATTACTAGCTTTGATTCTTTAACCGATAGACGTGCATTTTTTGTAATCATAATATGTCGCCAACTCATATTTATTCACCTCTTAATCTATCATTTACTAACTATCAGTCTTTCCAACTTGGCATAAAAAAATACAGCAGATAGAAAAGTCTACCTGCTGTATTTATTATATCTTCTGTGTTACTTTCTTTTGTTTAAACGGCTGACGTGTTTCATTTTTAACTTGAGACAAATCACCTAAAATACCAACTTGATATTTTTCCATTTTGTCAATACCTCTTAATGTATAACGACGAGCAGTCTGCTCATGGGGTACATTTGCTTCCTTAAATATTACCCGATTACTTCCAATATCAATGGTACTGAAATAAAGAAAACGATCCTCATCCACACGTCTCAGTCTAACTAAATCATATGGATAAAGGCTGAATTGAAAAATGAACGTTTTATCAAGTTCTACCCATTGATCGTACCCTTTTCCCGCTGTAACTACCCTGTTCGGCAACTTTTCCATACTTGTATCTATAACATAAACTGGTACCATGTGATACTTCTCATCCTTTAAAAACAAGTCAATTCGGACAAGATCTCCATTCTGAGCAACTCCACCATTCACTTCTCGAACATGCGATCGTTTATCGACTTCGACCTTCACACGGCGAATTGGGTTACCTTTACCTTTCTTGCTCGGTTTATAAAGCGTCTCCTCAAATGCTTCTTTCGTATTACCGCCGTGAGCAAGGTATCGTTGTTTAATTGCTTCGTAAGTGGCAGGATCAGAATATTTATTTACCATTGCAAAATCACCGTGCTTATCAAACTTTATATCTTGTAAAGGAACACGTTTTACGATTATAGTTTTGCCCGAACTATCAACCCCACCTTTCATCAAAATAGTTTCTTTATGTGCCGCACCAGTAACCGAGTGCCTCGCCTTCCGGGAAACCATCATATAAGAGGGAAGCGGAAGATTAGATTCTAGCACCTGATGAATGGTCTCAGGATTTGGTAATTCAGCCAAATGTGTGAGAAGTTCATCACGAAAACCTTTCCACGGACTCGGAAAATAAGGTTCTTCAATTCTTGCATTATTTTCCTTTCCTTTATGATACGTGGTCACCCGTTGTATCATCCCATCGTCTGTACAAGCCACGACAATAGCATCCATTGCATGGTGAAGATGTGTATCTTCCCTGTGCTTTTCAAGTCCCCAACGTCTGCGGAGATGTGAGGTTACCCGTCCATTTACCGTACTTACCCACTTCTTCCCGTCAGAATACTTCGGCTGAAGTCGCTGCTCCAAGAAATTTTTGAAAAACCTACTAATATAGCGCGTGTCATTAAGATGACGCTCTTTTACCAATTCTTCCTCATGTGCTGAAAATTCCTTTTTTAATAAATACTGCTTCTTCGGCTTGGAAAATTTCACATTGTTAATAACATAATCTTCAAAAGCCTCCCAACGAATCGGATTTGCTTTCAAATAATCAAAGGGGATTCGGTTCCCCTTTTTCCGGTTTTCATCACTATAAACCAGCACTTTATTATGGTAATTATCCATAAAGCTTTGGCTATACGGGAGAATGTGATCCACGTCCAATTTGGGCGCACTATTCCTTTCTCGTTTCAATTCCTTAAAAAACTCCTCGGCAGGGATGCGTTTTTGTGAATAGGCACATTTTTGCTCTTGTTCTTCCCAGAGCTTATATCGGATGATATCATGACCCTTAGGATTCAAAATGCCAAATTCCGCGAGCATTTTAATTGCACCTGTATTTCGCTCATAATTGGCCTTCTGCGATTTGACTAGTTTATTACGCTCTTCATGACTCTTTGAAAGATCACGAGCCAATTCTATATGTACCGAGGCAGGTGACCCGTATTTTTTTATAATCGCATTGACAACTTTACGTGATTGAGTGAGTGCCCTTTTTACAACTGGATTTCCAATATCCTCCGGAATCGGTGGTAGCAACTTCTCACGCTTAGCGCTTTGCAACCCAGTCGTATCATAGCCAAATTTATCTGCTGCTTTTTTAAAAGTCAGCCCTTCTTCCATAAGCGGCAACAGGTTTTGTATAGCTTTTGACGAAAGATGGCCGAACTTAGAATAAGATAATGGGAGTAGTGCTTCAATCATGTCATCTGCAAATTCTCGCTTTGCTATATTCCCAGGATTTTTTAAGTAATTACGGATATCTTTATCTGTTTTATAAACTGTAAGCGCAAAACCAATGGCATCATAATCAATTGGGTCATAAGTTTCTCCAGAATCAGCTGTGTGGATGTCGGCTATGCGTTTAATTTGATAGAAGGCATCCAACTTAACAAAAGGAAATTTTTCATTTTGACTAAGTTTTGCGTCAGGATCGTATGTTAACTCATTAAATCTTAGTGTATCATCAAGCTCCAGCCACTTTCGGAGGTCTGAGTACTTAACTACTGGAGCACTTTTACGTTTTGTTAAATCATTCCTGTTAAAAAGTTTATCCAATATGACAGCACGCTGTTCAGCTGTCAACGGCTCCACATCTGACCCGACTCTGACCCGGTTGATTTTATCGAGTGCCATATAGTATTGAAATGCATATGTTGCTTTGGGAATGCGGCGTTCTTCTTGTTCAAGCGAACAGACCCCAACCTTCTTCAAGATTGCGTTTCCTGAAGCAAATGGCAGCTGATGATTCCAGATTTTCAAATAGGCTTCCTGCATTTCCTCCGTAGCGTAGGTTGAATGAAATTTACGCTGATTTTCAAAGAGCATTACAATTTCTTGTTCAAGATCATAGCGGCTTACATTAAAAATATATTCACCACTAGAATTTCTACGTTTTTCGTATTTGGTAAACGTCGAATCTTTCATCCACATTTCACCGACTGTACGATACTTTGTTAGCCGTTCCTTGTTGTCTTTGACACTCGAGAGCACAGCCCCCGTTTCCGTTTCATTTTGTTCCGACTTCCGATTTGACTTAAAGCCACGCCTCTGGGCGAGATGAATAAGTAAGCGCCCCCATTCTTGACGACTTAATAAACGATCCAATCCTTCCAGGCGAATGTTCCATATATCAACCGCGCTATTTTGGCGGGAATAAAGCTGCTTTATCTCTTGTTCATTTAACACATCATAATTTAGAAGAAGCTGTCGAATTTCTTTTTTCCGTTCACTACGGCGGCGTAAACGACGACGTGAGGAACGAGCCAAGCGCCGAGGTTCAGCTAGAGAGGCACCAGTTTTTGGAATTTCTGCTTTATCAAACATACGTACACCCGAATCAACAATACTGGTTGTCTCAAATTTATTGCTATCATTCAATACAAGGTTAATAACACTCCATCCGACTGAATTCGTTCCAATGTCTAGGCCAATACGATAATCTAATTCCTTCACCTAATTCCTCCTCTACCAATTTCTTACCAGTCTTACCATCTTTTCCTTGCATTAATCTATGTATCTACAAAAAAAACCTCAGCTATGTTTCAATAGCTAAGGTCAATCTTGTTGTATGTAATGGGGAGACACCCATCTCAGATGGGCAGGCGATCCCCAACGCCACGAGCTACTTACTTAAAAGTAGCCTTATCATAGAAACATCAATGCCATTGCTGTACTATGAGGACACTATCATAACATTTGACCTAAATGTTGTCAAGCATATGCAATTTTTTGGCAGAAATGGAGCTACTTAAATAATTCGTTTCTAAAGGTTAATTAGGGGAGATATGGGACTAATTACTCTACAGCCATAATAAAAACCGATTATAAAGCCTAAAAATGAATTAATCATGCTGCTTTTAATCATATGTATATTCATTTAAAATCAATTCGCTGATAAAAATTACTTAAGGTTATTTAAGAAATCTACCAATAGCTTAAGGATCAGTAATTAATCATTGCTATGAATTTCAATAACTAAAAAATTGAAAGTTATAGTTATTGGTGAGATACTCTCTGTCACCTCTCTAAGTTTTGTTAATAGAAGTATAATTTTATCCATATATTCACCTATTTTAAATGGAATGTTAACAATCCAAACCTTTTTTTATTTATTAATCTCACCTAGTTAACTTACAAATAACAATAAACTAATTCTATACTTATGTAAACCCTTTCTTTTTATTGGTTTGATTTTAATAGAATAATAATATAGTATATTCTTGAGTTCCATAATTGGAATGTTAAGTCATAGCTCCATCAAAGCCATTGCTGTAGGAAATCAATAATTGGGAGAGTATTAGGTCTCTCCCTTTCTACAAAAAACCCTCCATCAAGCGAGTCATCAAGTTCTAAAACGCTTTCCAAATTTTAGTACATGTATTTGAAATTACAAGAGGTTGTTCAATGTTTTCTAGATTTACTTCAAATTGACCAAAAAATAATTTATTTGAAAAATACAGCAGATCCAATCGGAAAGTGACAGGCCATTATATTCACTGAATCTTTTTCCACCTAGCGCTCCTACCTAATCCAGTTGGCTCAATAACCCCTTTTTCTTTTAGTTCATGAAGCACACGGTTTATGGTCGATTCGCTTACATCTGGGCATGCCTTACGAATATCCTCTTTTGTAAAAAAACCGATTTTATTCTCAATGTACTTTTTTATTCTAGCACCTTTATTCCCTTTTCCGGTTTGAACTAGGCCAACCCTTGACTCAAGTTCCTTGTATGCTGCCACAAAGGTACTTAAAATATAATTGATCCAAGGAAATATATTATTTTCATTTTCATGCCATCCTTGAGATGACTGACGTAACGTTTCGTAATACCCTTCTTTGGTAGCTTCTATAATCTTTTCTAAACTAATATATCTACCAACTTCAAAATTGTTCTTATAAAGAAGAAGTAAGGTTAGTATTCGTGCCATTCTTCCGTTACCATCATTAAATGGATGGATCGATAAAAAATCTAGTATAAACAAACTAATCAAAATGAGCGGTTCCACGTCTTCTTTACTCATTCTTTCATTCAGTTCATTACAGACTGTTTCCATAGCATCTGGAGTTTCAAACGCAGACAAGGGTTTAAATCGAACTACTTTCTCTCCATTTGGTAATTTTTCGCTAATCACATTATCAACATTTTTCCACTTTCCACCTTCAGCAGCAATGTAATGATAAAGCTGGCGATGCAATTGTAGGATTACATTTGCATTTACGGGAATACCCTCATGAGAGGCATTAACAAGGTTTAGTACATCTCTATATCCTGCAATCTCACCCTCTGATCGATCAGATGGATTCGCTTTATTTTCCATTAAACCTTTTAAGCGTTTATCCGTAATGATAATCCCCTCAATAGCATTTGAAGCTTTAGTTGATTGAATCACTGCTACATCTTTAAGTGTATTTAATATTTGAGGGGCCTGCTTCATATATAGATCTTGTTTTCCTTTGTACTCGTTAATCTTTGCAATCAAATTAACCGTTTCCATCGGTAACCTTAGATTCTTAAGTGAGCTATAATCAAACATTTTCATTCTTACTTCCTCCTAAAAACGGCACAACGGTTAAACATATTCATTTTGTTTGTTAATGAATATGTTTACTGGTAAATAGGTTACTTTTTTCAAATGAATCCCTTGATTTCGTCCTCAATTCTTGTAGCATAGCGTTACTTAAGTTCAGCATAGTATCCGAAATAAAGCTAAACTCCATTCAGTGGGAGTTTTCGCTCTCCTCTAACTGAATGGTAGTTGAACACTAATCGGGGTGTACGACCTCAATTCACCTAATTTTTAAAGTGGCGGTATTACTGCCTGTCAAACAAACTGCAAAAATTTCTAAATATATTCAAGTAAGGTTAAATGAATATATTTATATAAATCAGTATACCCATAAACATATTCATTTACAACATTTTTGGATATGTTTATTTTTAAACAATTTCAGTTTGGAACGAAATTTTTACTTTACCCAACAGCAATTGGATCTGTATGAGATGTGTGGTTACGCCTTTAGAAATTGTGTTTCTTGAATGACCTGTACTAGAATTGATCGTTTTTTGACTGATTCCTCAAAATACAATTCTAGAACCTTACGATAATTAATCATAAAAAAACCTCTTTTGTAAAAGTGTCATGCTTTTTGCGTGCAACAACTATTATATACAAGAGGTTTTTCCATAGTAGCTTTCATTCATCGGGGTTCTCTTTTTCTTCGCAGTGACTGGCTCAAATCTCGGCATAGTAGCACAATTCATCTACATAATCACCATCTGAAAATAATCAATTTCGGACTAAATTCACGAGATCACAGGCACGCAAAACTATACTTCTTTGCTCTTCCTCTTTGCCACCACATACTCCAATGCCCCCGTACCGATAAAAACGCCACTTAAAATCAATAAAAAGCCAATTACATGATTCAACGTAATTACCTCGTCTAAAAATAGTGAAGCTCCAGTAATACCAAAAAGTGTGTTTAAATTAATAAAAATTGCTGTTTCAGCTGGACCCACTTTTTTAATTGCGTAATTGTATGTCATGTGACCAAACGCTGATGCTATAACTGCACTAAATAAAAAGATTGCCCCAAGCTTCCAGTCTAGCAAATTAGTAATCTCCTGGATTCCAGAACTGAACGACTGACTCAATAAAAAGATAAACACTGATCCGATAACAAGCATGTATCCAGTTGCGAGCCTTGGATCAAATGTCGGTTTAAGTTTGCTAATTAAGACAAAGCTAAACCCCTGCACCACAACAGCTAAAAACATGATAACGTCACCGAGCGAAACAGCTGCCAATCCACCAGCACCAGTTAAAGTAGTTACGACAATACCTATAAAACCTATCATAAAGCCAGAAATTCGTACCCACGTGACGCGCTGACGTAAAATAATGATAGCCATCATCATCGTCACTAATGGCATCATCCCCAAAATGAGCCCCGCATTTATACCGGTTGTCATCTCTATCCCAACTGCAACGAGGGAATGATGTAAAATCACATTAAAAACTGCTATGTAGAAAATTACGAGCCATTCATGTTTTAAGGGCAGCCTAAAAATTCCCATCACAGCACAAATAACTAGAACAAAAATGCCAGCTGTCATGATTCGAAATGATGTAAGTAATATTGGGTCTACTGCTTCAACCAAAACTTTTAATGCTGACAAGTTTAAACCCCATACGACCATGACCATTAGTAAGAGAATATATATTTTGAGCATAATCTGTTCACCTAGTTTCTGAGTTGATTCTTATACTCTACAGTAATCAATAACATCTGTCACGACACAATTGCAATCTCTCACTATACAAAAAACCTCCTCTTCATTTAAGAAAAGGAGACAACTATACGTAGAAAAGTATCCAACTCTCCAAGCATGAATTGATCCTTGAAGGAATCAGCACGACACTTTTATACATCAGGATAACACACGTGTTTTGACTATTATTGAAAAGAAGAGAGATACTAACAGTTAAAAAATACGTCCCTACTTGCGTAAAATATTCCTAAACAAACGAAAAATTTACAAAGGACCGTATCAAATCAAAAATAGTATATAGCCCAAATAAAATATATAAAATTGCAATAGCGATCAGTTGTTTATTAAATCCCTTATTCACCAAAATAGCAAAAGTATATAGAAGCATAGATAAAAGTATTGGATTTTTCCAGTAACCCATATTTAGATTGTATTTATATAGTGTATATATAAATGCTATCGTCCATCCTATTAATACTGCATAATAAAACTTTTTTCTCATAGAAGGTTATCCTTTCAAAATTTACGTATGATACAGTAAAAACAAAATAAACATAATAGTAAATTATAAAAATACTATACTATACAGAAAACCAATAAAAATAAGTAATTTGTTCCACCCTTTATTTACACCAATAGCGAAAAGGTAGAAAAGAATAGATAAAGTAAAAAATTTTTCCACCCCACCAATCTAGTTAATGCAACAAAAAATATACTTAATTGAACTTTGTTCTAAATATGGATAATTATTTTTAATTATATTGTACGTTCAATAATGGTGTTCTAATAGTTAGTCAAAATTGACTCATAGATCTTTAAAATCTTATTTAATTTAGTCAACATTATTTATGAAAGAACACCCATTCCCATCTCATCTATTACGTTCCAAAGTTTCTTCTTCGCACTTTTACCCCAATTTTTAACCACTTCAACTGGGACTTTTTCCAGTTTTGCAAGATTTTCTTCTGGTATATTGTCGAAAATATGATAATGCATCCATTTCAATTGCTCACGGGAAAGTTGTGATTCTAATTGTTCCCACAAATGATAGTCACCTAGTGGATTTTCAACTATCACGTGGTTTCGGATTACGAAATTAAAATACAAAGCAAGCACACCATTATCTGGACAATATCTTTCATAAGCATTCCAGACTACAAATATACCACCAGGTTGCATTTTTTTAATCGGCAGTTGATATGTATGTCTTTTAAACCTGGTACAGTTCTGACGCATTAATGAATCAAAAGATATTTTCATGTTAAACCCACCTTTAGTAGTCTAATTTTACTACGAATGGACAAGACTTTAGAACCATATCTAATTAAACTATATTTTTATAATTTAGTCAATAATCGCTAATAAAAAATAATTAATAAAAACATAAAAAAATGCGCCCACAAGTGGCGCGAAAATAAACTTGAATTAATCTTAAACTGGTGAAGGAAAGCTCTTCAAAAAGTAGATTATCAGATAAACGATGTATAACCCTGGCAAAAGATAGAGAATAGCAATAAGAATTAGCGTTTCGTTAAACCTTTTATTTACTATAATTGCCAATATATAAAACAGTAACGACAAATACAGAAGAACTTTCGAATTATAAGTACTGTAAAAAGCCAAATCACAAAAAATGAGGGTATATGTACATGCCCAAGCCAACAATAAAATATAATAAACCTTTTTCATCAACTTTTTCCTTTCGATATTATCTCATCTACAAATTCAAGAACTATATTTAACATGTCGTCGGAATTCTGAATAGGTGCTAGTGGCTTCAAACCACTCATCCCTGGAAAATCTATGTATACCCTTTTCCACCCTATCCGCTTTTTGAATATTGATTCTAAACAGTTTAACGTCACCTGATGGTTTAATGACCAACCGTGTAGTATAACGGATTGGAAATCCTGTCTAGAACTATCTTATACCGACACGTCTACACTTCCTTTAGACAAGCTATTAGATTTTAGTTTTTTACTTCAAAATCACCTAAGTGCAATACACTTACTCATTTTGATCCCGTTCGGAAAAGCAGTTGTTCATTTTCTATAGCCTTTTTCCAATACCCTGTCCTCGATACTTTTCTTGTAACAAGTGATGTTATTTGAACATTTATATTGTTATTCGTATATGTAGCATGAAGAGTAATACCAATCCAGTGATGTAGGATAACCTATGTCTGTCATTAAATTTGTGAATTGTGCAATGTCCACAGAACTATAGTTTCATATTTCCACAATGAACCTCCATATTTTTCTTTAATTGTATCACACTTTAAAAAGACACTTTTTTATCGAAATTTATAATTGACGTCGTCCGTTTCACCAGTGATATCTTCTAAACATTTGCTTCTTGAGAGCGCCCAGGCATATTCCTACCTTTCATTTATATTAGGTTACTCTACTGTCGCATATTTTCTATGCACACATTTCATCTAAGAAAGCGGATTCCAAAGCGTCCGAAAATTTCAAAATAATGGTGGTTGTCCGTTATTAAAAGTCAATATATTTGTAATTGTTAATTTATTCTGAATATGTTAAAATGAGATTAATAAGAACTAGGATAGATGTCACAGAAAGGAATGGAAATTAGAGAATAGCGATATCGAATATACAGAAGTTTAGTCCGCATGTTTGAAAAAACTTGAAATGCTCTCTGATAAAAAGGAATACGAGTTTGAAGAAATAGACGAGTCAAAACACGAGAACAACAACTCAAGCTAATTTTCTTGGAGAGAAAGGACGTGCCTTTGTATGGTTATTAATCTATCTGATGAACTATTATTAGAAGCATATGTACATGCTATACAACTAGATTTAAATTCTGAATTCATATCTATTTTAAATAAAGAAATCAAACAGCGACAGCTAGTGGTTCCTGATCCGTCAGCTTTTCCTGTTTAATTCCCTTTATGTGCGTCTATCCATTGTTCTATCTTCTACTTAACGCCAAATTCTGAAGCTATTTTTCTTTCTTAAAGAAATTAGAAATCACGAGTAAAATTACCCCTATTATGATTGATGGGAAGGCGAAAGAATAGAATTCTTCTGGAATATCTTCTGCCATCAAACCACTTTCACTAAAAATAATAAACCTGATATAAAATAAGAAAACCTAACCAGCCAATTAGCTTCCCCAGCTTACTATATTTTTTCGTCATGATTAATCCCCCCCTATATTACTTCAAACTAAAATCAACAGCCAGCTACTGTGACAGTTAATTTAATGATCCTTATTACGGGGAACGCTAATAGCAATGTAAAATAACAATAAAACATCTCATAGATAGGGTGGCCTACTAAAGAATTGAGCATACTATTCATGTGCTGAAGAAAACATAATTATAAATTTCGCGCTCTCCTCGCTGCTTCATTAGCTTCACGTTGCTTTGCATTTGCCCGATTAAGTCTACTGTCAAAATGGGATGAATTGATATTATATCGCGCTTGTTTTCCTGTATGTTTATAAGCGTAATCAGCATCTTTTTGTAATTGTCTTGCTTTCCGTTCTGCTTCCTTTTTTAAGTCCTTTCTACTATTCGAATTATTTGCTCCCCCGCCAGAAGTTTCACCACTAGAATGGTAACTACCTCCACCAGAAGAAGAACGGGCGCCACCATCAGAGAATAAACTTGCGAGAAAAAATACGAGATATACTACACTAGCCCCCAAAAAGTATATAGCTTTCCATAGCACTTTGATCAACTTTAGTAGGGATAATACGACCTTATATGTAGTCAATCTTGGAAAAAGTCTGTCCCTTGTTTTGACCAACACTATTACAATCAATAAACTAAGCAATGCTGCGGGAATCACAAGTATTAGACCCGTGGCACCGAATGAATAATTATATGTATAAATTGTTTCATTATTAGCATTCAACAGTTTGGTTAATTCTCTATCCGCAAATTTATTAAAAATGGTAGCAAAAATCCAAGTATAAATTATAAAGTGTAACGTCTTACCATTTCCAATTTTCTTCCACATTGATTCATATATGCCATTCATATGTTACCTCCCTATTTGCTTTTTCTTTTACTAGAAAACTTCAATCGAGATCTTTTTATATCATATTACCATATTTATCCACTCCACATGTAACGTATTAAAAAGTTCTACGCATTAGATATTTACTCTATACGCTATGCTCCCTATACATCCTCTTACCGTTGTTACATTAGACACCTATTTTTCTTGCAATTGCCTAACGGTGTAATTCGCATTTTCAAGACTATATCCAATAAGGATTGTCATTCAAATATCCGTTAACAACTGTTTAATTTCTTTTTTAATTATATCGTTGACGATTAGGTAGGTTGATGTGTTTCGATTCGATAATGAATTTATGATTTTTTCTTCATAACCAGGAGTAATTAAAATGGTTTCAAATCCAACACCTGTTTCTTGCGCCAGTGCTTTTACTATTTGATATTCCTTTTCTTGCTGTAGTGCTTCCGCCTTTAAGAATATCACATTGTGTATTCCATTCTTGACAATAGAGGTCATCCATTCCTCTTTATTTGGTATTGGCCCGATAATTCTATTTCGTTCAAGCACTTCCGAACCTGGAATGTTTATATCATTATCCTCATCATCAAAGCCATAAAGTATGCCTTCTAACAGAGATACTAACTGCTTTGTATCATTATCATTTAGACCATAGATGTAAACATGTCCTTGACGTTGAACGTTCGTTTTTGCTATCTTGTAGAGACTTTCTTGTTTACTAGAAAGATCAACGATTGATTCGAACCCCACGGTTTTCAAGTTATTAATATTTTCTGGTGCTTGCCCAATAAATATCCGGCTTCCGACATTGATAATTCGATTTTTCGGGAATAGTTGAAAGAGTTGCTTCTTGCTTAACGGATTTGTCCCCGTAGAAAACGCGGTTTCCAATGCAAATAGGCTATCGCTGTTTTTGAACGTATGTACATAAACCTTATGCTTAAGACCTTGAACATAGCTTACAACCTCTTGAACACTCTTTGGTTCAGGTTCATTAGCATCAATCGGAATGGATGTCAGCTTCAAACCTGAATCTTTTAGTAACTGCTTTTCCTGCTGAAATATTTTGCTATCCTTTTCAATGGTAGTAACAACCTCTTCTATACCTTTTCTCATCAACACCGTAGCCCATTCCTCTTCAGTTGGATATGGACCTAAAATGATTTGATTGTTATGATAGCCAAAAACATAACCACGCTCAAAATCTGATGGCATTAAAAATTCTCTTTGATCGGTTTCTACTTCTGTGACCGATGCAATGGCTTGTTTTGCCAGGTCAACACGATGTTTACCTAAGTAACAATGGATATAGTATCGTTTGGAGTCATCACTTACTGTTTCTTTAATTCCCCTTAATGACGCCGAATTGTCACCGATCCACGGTAGCATTGGAAAAGATAGAAACGTAATGCCAACCTTTTCGGCGTTACCACTTTCTTCTTCTAACAATTCTTTCTCAAATGGAATTGTTGGGCTCATTAAGCTAATTATTCCGTCGTACCCTTCCGCTTTCAACTGTTTCATCTTTGCTTGATCGGGATACGGTCCAAAGGTGATTTGATCATTTACTTGATGAATATCTCCTCTTGTACCAGCTACCATCGCAGTTTGTGGATTCATAAACAGCATAAACACTACAATTGCTGAAACAAAGGATACGGATGTAACGAAATAGCCAGCTTTTTTCCTTTTATCCACCGACAGTAAGTATCGGTAAAATACAATAGAGACAGTGAACCCAAAGAGTACCCATCCATAAACAATATAGGACATGACATCATCAATAAATTGTTGGGAATAACCAGACTGTACCAGCCATTCTTCAATAGGTACAAGTAAATACAACAGTAAGATCCCACCACCAGCAAAACCAAACGATGCTAAAAAAACAAACCAGACAAGAAATTTAATCATTTGGAATCAGCTCCCTTTTGTTAGCAATATTCTCGAAAATTTGTTCCATTAATGGGACATAACTCCACCAATAAAATTGTTTATCTTTATTAAAATAGGCAAATAGTTGTTGTAAGGTCTGTGATCCATACCACTTTTTCCACACTGCAGGATTATAATCAGCAAAATCTCCAGCAAAGTAATAAATATTTTCCTTTTGATTATACAAAACTGCTGGAAATGTTGTAGGAATATTATATCCGCTTAACTTTTCTTTTCCAAATTGTGTCACATTAAGTGTAAATGTTGCTTCAACTGTTATATTCTTATTTGGTTCTGAGATACTGAACCAATAGTCGTAAACGCTATTCTTTGCTTCAGGGAAGTGCTTCTCTCCTTCTTCAGTCCACTTAAACTGTAGTTGATCCGAAAAATCTTTTTCCTCTAAAACAACAATTTGATCGGTAGTATTAACAAATAAGAATCCGCTACCATTAAATGACCATTTTTCATTATTTTGATTATTGTAATTTGATTTAGCCCACAATGGAACTTCCTTGCCATCTAGCTTAGGAAAATATCGCCCTATCCAACCTGTCCACTCTACTCCAATTGTTTGTCCAGCAAGTTTACGAATCCCTTTTTCTGTCGGAGAATAAAACGTATTAAACTCTGTAATTAAAACAGTATCGGGCTGCTTTGACACTAACATTTCGTTCCACTCCGCAAAAGATAACCCACCGTATACAAGCTCCGAACGTCGGCCTTCATTATTGCCTTTTAGGTCTTCCGAATACACCCCGTATGTATCCGCTACATAGATCAGGTCAAGACTGTTAGGTATGGCCAACGTTTTATCACCGCTCAGTTTAGAAGGATCAAACCCGAAGTAGTCTTGTTCTAAATCGTATAATTTCCCATCTGAATTTACTATCTTTTCATGATTTAAAATCCAAAATAATCCAGCATGTTCTCTAAAACTATCATCTGGTACCGTTTTATCTATGACAAACAGATTTATAGGTTTATGATCTAGTATTTGCCATAGAATTCGAGGAGAAAGTAGAATAACAATGCATATAATTACAACTATTAATCTTCCCATTGTCATTCATCTCCCTTACTAAATATCCCTTTTTTATTTAGATTGCCCCAGCTTCTTTTTATATTAAATATTGCCAAAATCAAGCCCTCCACTCGCCAAAACACGTGAAGGGGTCGGTACCAAAAACTTTCCGATAAGGAATAAAAAAGTAACCTTGTAATATCATGGAAGTCAGGGTATTTTCGGAAGCTCCACTCCTCAAACATTACTGCAAACATGGATAATACCGAGCTGAAAATGAACGACATGACAAATAAAATGATACTAAATTCCAGGTAAAGCTTTCCTAATAAAACTCCAAACACCATAAGTATATATCCCGATAACTCAATTAGTGGACCCAATAGTTCAATAATTACATAATATGGCATCGATATGAGCCCAATTGATTTGTATGTCGGGTTTAACACCATTTTCTGATGCTTACCGAGACTTTCGACCAGCCCCCTATGCCACCGTTTTCGTTGTCTTCTTAAATCTTTTAACGTTTCCGGTGCCTCAGTCCAACAAACCGGATCCGGAACATAAGCAATCTTTAAGTCCTTCTTTTCCTCTTTTATAAATCGATGAAGGCGCACGATTAGCTCCATATCTTCTCCAACCGTATTATTATCATATCCACCTGCCTTTATTACCCAATTTTTTGAAAATACGCCAAATGCACCTGACACAATCAATAAAAGATTAACACGACTTAACCCGATTCTCCCCATTAAAAAGGCACGTAAGTATTCGATGATTTGCATGATTACGACTGGATTTTTTGACAATTTGACTTCTGCTATCTTTCCAGCAAGAATTTCACACCCATTTGCAATTCGGACGGTACCTCCAGATGCGATAACCTCTTGGTCAGAATCTAATATTGGTTTCATTACTTTTACAAATGCATCTCTTTCCAGAATAGAGTCCCCATCAATGGAGCAAATATATGGATAAGTGGCTGCATTAATACCAGCATTCAGTGCATCCGATTTCCCCCCGTTCATCTTATCAATCACTAGTAGGTTGGGTCTAATTTTAGAACGGTACACATTTTTTATGGCTTGAGTTTCTATTTTTATTTGAATGGGAACTTGCAATGGCTCTAACTCGTAATTTTGATGTAATACATTCATGGTGCGGTCTTCTGACCCATCATTAATAACAACAATTTCATATTCTGGATAGTGGATATCATGTAAGGATTCAAGTAAGCTATTGATACCTTTTTCCTCATTATAAACAGGGACTAAAATGGAAATAGGTGCGGTAAAAGGGGAATCCAATAGATCTTCATACGGTATTTCATCTTCTAATTTATATCTCTTTCGGACAAATGAAATCGCACTAACAAGCGTAACTAGATAAAATATAATGGCAAGCACGTAATAAAATGCAACAACAATGCTACTTACGATAAATAAATCATCAAGAACTTTCTCAATATCAATCATACATGTACTACCCTTCTTTCCAACCAGTACCTTGCCATGTCCATTGCGTATTGGTCATGATGCGATTGGGCCATACGAATAAGTACCTGTTCTCCTGCACTAGACTGTAATAACGATTGTGCAGCGGTACGCCTAACCCACCAACTGGGGTCCATTAGATACTCTCCCAACCATTCAATCATTAGTGGAGCATTACTTATTGCTAATACTTTTGCAACCATCACTCTTTCTTGCCAAAAGTCGGATTTGTAAAGCAATTCTAGTATGTCAAAAGATGGTAATTCCTCTAGTGAACTCAATGCCTTTAATGCTCGTACACGTAATTCTACGTTGGTTGACTCTAGTAGTTTGTTTAAAAGCAATGTAGCCTGGAATTCCTCACGTTTTCCCAATACGTCAATTAAATTTTCTTGTAATTCCTGTTTTAAATCATCAAAATCACGGATAAATGCTTCTATGGTTTTCGAGTCAACACGCATTAATATTTTATGTAAATTAAAATCAGGAATATCATTATCTAGGATTAACGCACCTATTTTTTCATACTGAAATAAGGAAAGAATTTGCATAATCAAAAACCTTTCCTCTTCAGAGGTAGATTTTGTTGTATAGCTTGTAAGAAGATCCTCTTGCATGGACGTTAGATGAAATTCTTCGATGTAGTAAAGTGCATTCATTCGATAGCTCCACCGCTTACTTGATAATTGTTGTCTGTAATAATTAAGTAAATGTGCCGTAGCAAAATCCTTAACATGACCAATCGTCTTCGGGTTGGCTTCTTGCCCTTTTTTGTACGCATAAACTAATTCCTGTAAAACCTCAAACTGATAGCCTTTCAGATTAGCAAAAAGATATGCTGTATTGCCTTTATGCAGATCGGCCATCAATGTTGCTTCATACTGTTGTTTCCAACTTTTCTTGCGTTTGTTAATAGAATGTTCATGTTTTCGGTGAAGTAATAAGTACAGATATAAAACAACCAAAATAAACATAAAAACAATGGTTATGACAATTAGCAAGATGATACCATTCATCATTCGAACATCATTCTTTCAACTCTTTCCCGTTTCTACTAGCTTACTATGAACAACGTAAATGATATACAATTGGATCACAATAGAATCATAATTCCAGTTTTTAAGTACATCACGAACTAAATTTCCTCAGTTTTTCGAACTGCAACCAATTATTAAATTTATATATTTCTTTAAATACAAACAAAAATGATAGTTCGTAACTAAATCGTCTACTTGTTGAAGTAAAGTTGGTTAGTTATATAACCTTTACTTCCAATTTTTGACTTAATTAATGTTTTTAGGTCATCATCTATTTTATTATTAGTCCATACATTAATCTCTAGTTCTTTATTATTTTGGTTAATTAAATCGACACTAATTTTTTTATAGTGGAGGAGGTCATAGACTTTTGTATGATTTAATTGATGGTACGGAAGGCATACTACTCTAAAAAAATTAAACACATTTTCAACTTTCTTTTAAAATACGGTTGGTAGCGAAAAAGATAAGTAGTCCAGTCGTTAGGATTATAAATGAGATCCCTAGTTCCCCCGTATTTGCCACATGAAAAATCGAATAAACTAATAAAGCAATCCAATAGAACCATAACGTAATGAGCACAGACTTTTGAGTGTTTTTTATTTCCGTTTCATTTTGTTTTCTCATGTGTTTCACCTCAAATATTGATTGCATCGCTTAATAACAGATGGATTCTTTTTATCAGAATCCGCTTCATTAACTAATATGCGCTTTTGATTATCTCTTAAGTTATTAATTTCCTATTTAACGAATGTAATAAATCAACTTATTGGCGGATATAGCCTAAATAAAAGCATATATCACAAACTCCAAATAAATTATATAATATTGATTATCGTTTCTTTACTATTATATTCCAAGCAGATATCGAATAAAGAAAAATATAGCTGTCCCTATATATAGATAAAGTGCATATTTGAACGTTTTTTTAGTAATTTTACCTTCTGTAAACCTACCGCGGATAAGGTCAAAACCCATATAGATGAAACAAACAGTAAAAATACCAAATGAAATATATGTGTATACATTCCAAGGAATATAAATTGGTTCATTAATACCTCCCGAATAATACAGAGTATGCCATGTTAACGTTCCAACTCCAATGATAAACGCCAAAATTGTCAGCTTTCCCCCATGATTTTCGATTAACGCTTTCAAATAACCCCCCCTCGTTTATTTTCAACTTGATTTTACCTTATTACCTCATATGATTTTTTCCTTTATTGTACGGCTAAACAACCAAATAAGTTTCAGTAACAAAATTGTCAATCTAAAGAACTTTGTATACGATTTCAGTTATGTTAGCAATGTATATATATACAAAAATTATATAAAACTTATGGATGTGAAATAATGAATCGTAGCTGGTATAGGAGTATTGAATCTGGTAACCTCTCTCGTCTTTCTTGATTGAACATTTTATTCAATCATTGTCCGCTTACTTTTTTCATAAGGCTACCTTGCGAAACAACTTTATTATCACTCTGCAATCTCAGAATCAAATTTATGCCAATACTTCTAGATGTATCGCTACAATTCTAGATTTAACATAGGGTTTGGATTATGATCCCTGTTTCCTATCATTTACAACACGTTAAACAATATTTCCATTCAAATTGATTGTAATTATTTCGACATTCAAGGAGGGCTTTTTCTCTTTTACTAAAATGTAGCCATCCTCTGTCACGTAATAAGCCATTCATTTTTTTAAAATCGGAATCATCTTTAGGAATATACGGACAACCTTCTTCATGAACTATCACCTTTTTAGTTGGTACATCTACATTCAGCCACATCTTATATCATTCCTTTGCAAATTTGTGACATAGTCATTATGTTAAATATGAATTGGTATGGATCAAAAGTTTTACACCAAATCACCTTTACAGTTGTAATAACGTTATTAAGTTAGAATTGTGAGTTTTTGAAAACTTTTTATACATTATACTTAATCTAAAGTACTAACCAATAATAAACCAATGCTATATACTGATTTAAGTAACTGCAGAAGTTTATCTATTAATAAGTCAGAGACACCTACTAACTTACAGTACTAGTTAAATGATAGTTCTCAAGCAGATCAGTCTTTTCTAATATTAACTGTTATTATGGTTGATTGTTATTTTGATGATTTTAGTATGGTTGTTATAAGTACGAATAAGACTATACCAATAAAGGAACCAACTAAAAATTTCCATGAAAAATCATCAAAAATGATATATGCTATTAACATATTGACGAAATACACTGCAGAAAAGCAAACTGTATATCTTTTTATACTCATATTACACTCCTTAAAATTACCATAACCATTATTTCAATAACTTTTTTGTCTTAATTTTATGTATAGAAATAATAAACATCGATATGCGCCCTTCAACAATAAACCCATTATGATAAATAAACTAAAACTCTTTTCATAATTATCTCTAACTTATTCACTCTTTTTTGATTTAATTTTTACATAACTTTTTGAATCCAATTAATTTAAAACAGAATACTCTCGTTTTGGATTAAATACTTGAGCCGCCTCTGTCAAAAATGCTTGAACAGCTGGTGAAGCTGTCGGATTAGCAGTGTATGCCAATGATACATATCGCAAATTCTCTACAGCAAGTGGAACCAATTGAAGTTGCTTTTGTGTTTGTAAAAATAATTTTGGTCCAATAGTGATTCCAAGACCTTCTTTCACCATATTCGCAATGGTTGTGCAGTCTTGTACTTCAAACCGAACATTAGGATTAATTCCCGCTTTCTTAAAGATGTCTAAAATATAAGATTCATACATGCCTTTTGGAAGAATTAGTGGCTCTTCTTGAATGGTTTTAATGTTGAGCTTGTTACGCTGACTAAGATCATGATCATGTTGTAAAGCAACTACCATGTCATCTTTAACCAGCGGTAATTTCTCAAATCTTTTAGAGGCATTTGTTTCAATGATAAACCCTACATCAATAATCCCTGTTTCCAACCAATCAACAATCTCCTCGTACGTTCCCTCAAAAAATGAAAATTCAATCGCCGGGTATTTTTTTTGAAAGGACGCAAGAATTTTGGGAAGAATGCAGGCCGAAGAGCTATAAAAGGTTCCAAGTCGGATGGTTCCTGCCTCCAAGTTAGATGCAAAAGCTAGTTCTTGGTTGATTTTCTCCATTCGATTCGAAATTTCCCGCATATGAATGACTGTCTTCTCTCCTATTTCCGTGAGTAACACACCCTTTTTACGATCACGGATTAATAGGATCGTTCCCCATTCTGACTCAAGACTTGAGACCGCATGGCTGACAGCAGATTGGGTCATGTTAAGTTTTGCGGCTGCTTTTGTAAAACTTCTTAATTCAATAACCGTTGTAAATATTTCAAAACGAGCAATTGTCATGAGTAAATATTCATCTCCTATATGAAAAATCACCATTTTACTTATGTTATCACTTCCATTATGCTGAATTCAAACACAATGTTCTAAATTAAAGGAGAGAATTTCATGAATCGCATTATCATTTATTTGCTTGCTCTTGGCGCCTTTCTAACAGGTAGTGCCGAGTTCGTTGTATCGGGGGTTTTAGAACTAATTGCAGCCGATTTTAATATATCCATTTCAGTTGCCGGACAATTACTGACCTTTTATTCCTTATCTTACGCTTTCGGATCGATTGTTCTAGTGATGTTGACTGCCAAATTCGAGCGGAAAACGATTCTTCTGGTTTCTATTCTCGTATTTTTCGTGGGGAATATCCTCTCCTTTGTTAGCACCAGTTATTGGATACTCATGGTCTCTCGTATTGTATTAGCGATGAGCGGTGGCCTTTATATCGTCATTGCGACGAATTATGCCGCTCACCTTGCAGCCCCAGGCAAACAAGGGAGCGCCATGGCAACCGTTCTAACAGGTTTTACGGTATCCTTAGTTCTTGGTGTTCCGTTAGGCACATATGTTGCTAGCTATACAGACTGGCATTATGTCTATCTCATCCTTGCTGTCGCTGCTTTGCTCACGTTTTTATTACTCAAGCGTTTACTTCCCAGGAAACAAGGAAATTCAAGTTTACCTTTAAAACAGCAACTAATCATCTTACGTGATAAGCGGTTAGTTACGGGACTTATAACAACAATCTTTTGGATCTTAGGCTATACGATGGTGTTTGCTTACATCGCCCCATTCTTAAGCCAATTGACGGACTTCTCTATTGAGCAAATTAGTACAGCACTACTCATTCTTGGTGTGTTTGCTTTTATAGGCTCCCGTTTTGGTGGTTATGCTGTTGACAAATGGGGACCCGTCAAAACCACTATTAGTAGTTTGGCGATTCATGCTATCACCTTATTTACACTGTTTTTTACAGCAACATCAACAATTGGTGTATTAGTGACACTGATGATATTGGGCGCAGCCACCTGGACAACAACACCTGCGAATCAATATTATTTAATTTCATTGCAGCCGAAATCCTCTGAAATCGTCCTAAGTTTTCACACAGCTTTAATGAATATTGGTATGACACTTGGGTCTGCTTTGGGAGGAACAATCATTGCCTACACATCGATTATTCACTTAAGTTGGGTTGGTGGTTTCATGGTGCTGGTTGCTTTAGTTGCTTCTGTTGTCTCATTCCACTTGAGAAATCAACAAAAGGTATTAAACAGGGAGAAAACAGAGGTCTATCAAACTACTAAATAACGTTTTAATGGAGTTGGCACCTCCCCATATATACGGTACCTAATCTGGTGTCTTTACAATTAAATAGCAGTATAAAACATAATAAACCCGGCTATTGGCCGGATTTATTATGTTCTTCTACAAGGGTCTTATACTTAAAAAAAAGCGCATTTCCTCATTATTAAATCGCACTGATAGCGGAAAGCTAAAGGTAAAATCCTATTACCGATATCGACGTTCAGATTCTTGAATTGGATAGTCATTTGCGCTCATATCACGACGTTTCATTAGACCATTATCGTCAAATTCCCAGTGTTCATTACCGTGTGTTCTCATCCATTTATTGGTTTCAGCATCCCGCCATTCGTATTCGAAACGAACGGATATACGATTTTCCGTATGAGACCAAAGCTCCTTCATCAAGCGATAATTAAGTTCCTTTTCCCATTTTCTCCCGAGGAATTTCTTGATGGCTTCTCTACCATTAAAAAATTCAGTTCGATTTCTCCATTGTGAATCAGGAGTATAAGCCTGAGCTATAATTTCAGGATCTCTAGTGTTCCATGCATCTTCTGCTGCTTTTACCTTTGCAAGGGCATCCTCATAAGTAAAAGGTGGTGTGATTGATTTTGACATTTACATCTGCTCCTTTTTAACTAACCATTTTTAATGCTATTTAGTGGTTAGTATATAGACTTTTAATTAACCTGTCAATAGGTTATAATATGGTTAGTAAGAAATAATAAAAGTCATCAGGAGGAAAAAAATGTCGGCAAATGAAATTTTCCCACTCATTTCAAACCATTTATCATTGGACTTTGTGAATACAGAAATTTTAAGAAGAGGGAATCGACATGACTTGCTTAAAGGAAATCTTGCCAATTGGATTCAAACAATGCAAAAGTCCGGAAACTTAGTTGATGAGCAGTTTGACAAAAACTTTTCACTCTCAGGTGGACTGAATACGCTTCTAGATTTGAGAAAGTTTTTACGTATTGGGTTTGAAAAAATTGCAGATGGTAAACACCTTGATGATCAATGGGTATCACATCTGGAATATCTAACTGAAAATGCTCCTTTATCATTCAAGATTATATCAGGAAGCCTTGTACCGATTCCTGTAGGCACTACGTTGGATGGAATTGTTTCCCTAGTAGCATACGATGCATTAGGATTATATACCAGTGGAGATTTACAATCACTACGTCGTTGTACTAACCCAGAATGCGTTTTGCTATTCATAGACAAAAGTGGCAGGCGCAAATGGTGTTCCATGAAAATTTGCGGAAATCGCATGAAAGTATCACGTCATAACCGACGAAATAGTAATGAGTAGGCACCGATCAACCCTTTAGTTGGTCTCAAATAAGAAATCTCACAGGCATCCGCATTATCCTGTGAGATATCATTAATTTTATTTGTCAAAGTTTTTAATGGGATATGTGTCAATCAAAATGTTTAAACAACTTTACTGTAACTTAAAAGACTTATTTATAATCACGAATTTTCGTGCCGTATCGGTTAAATCATGTGAGAGGACATTTTGCATATCCTCTTTGCAGAGCTTTTTGATCTTAGAGCTTACAACTTTTAGATAAATCATCTAATAAATCACGATCTGTATCCTTCAACCAAGGAGAAGTACCCATTTCCACTTCTTCAAAGTCATTCAGACCGTCACCATCGCTACCTTTCTTAATGGGATTACTATGCATTTGATAATATTCACCGCCGACACCAGTTAGGATACTACCAATTTCCTTGCCATCTGTTAATCCATCGCCATCCGTGTCTGCAAGGTTTGGATCAGTGAAAATCATTTCCCCTTCACCGACACGCATTCTCTGTATCTCTACATTGTCTATAACTGTCTTGTGCAGTTGATTGATGAAGCTATCTCAAATCGTAGAAAAAGGTGTGAATTACTCCAATAACTAAATAAATATCGTCTAAGTAATGTTCATCATTAAGTCTGACTGCGATTTCTGCAGGAGTAAATTTAACCTGTTTCCATTGAGCAATCAAGGAACCGTCTTGTTTTAATTTAACCCAGTCAAAGGCTTCTTTTTCAATCCGAAAGGTTTGGTTATTATAAATAAATTCAACAATGGGATAAATATTAAATGTTCGAACATCCTTTAAAACAAATTTACATTCCTGTTGATTATGGTCATAATAATTCACTACATATTGATCACGTATTGTGGTATCTCGTTTTGATTTATATCTTATACTCCCTTCCGAATCAGTAATTTCATAAGCGGTAAGTTTCCCCCTTAATAAGGTATCAATCATTTGAATAAATATATTTGGATAGACTCCTCGTATACTTCCAATTTCTTCAGAATCGCAATATATCGGGAGTGGTTTTGTTGAGTCTTTTAATTTATACCCTGGGCTGTAGCTGAATTCATACATATTGTAATTACTCCTTTATTTATCTACGTCTTTCAATAAACCTTTATTTTCTAAGCCACCACTCACCAATAACAATAAAGAGAACGGTCACTATTAAAGTTATCCAAACATACCAACTAGGAACCCAAAAATATGACATATATACTCCTCCGCCTTATAAAACTTGTTACCTGCTTTAAGCATATACTAAATGCATGGTGTAATAGATAGCCAATAGTTCCATAATTTCCAACTCATCTCTAAACATTGTTATTTCTAGAGATATTGGTATTCCTTTAGATTCAATAATAGCTAACTCTTGATTACTATCATTAGAATAAACTCGATATCTACGATTAAATGATCCCTTTTCGAAAATAAATTGTCTATTATGTTTATGATAGACAATTCTTGGTTCTACAGCAATTTTCGTATCGTCTTGCAAAAAATTATATTCATTTGTATTCGGTAGAAAAACATCCCATTTCAATTTAAAGAGATTCTCCCTAAAAGACTTCTCTTTTAAATCTACAGTTATTTTCTTATTCTTGTTATATCCCTTTATCTTAATGGAATCATAGATATTACTATCGAATAAAGATGAAAATTTGGTTATAAATTTTTCAAATAGGTTATTGTAAAACCTTTTAATTTCGCCGACATATATACCATCATGGTAAGTTTCAATAATTTTATCAGAAGATCTTGTTACTGGTAATTTTGCAGTATACTTTTGTGCCATTTTGTCACCTCGAACAGTTCTGTTACTATTTTCAATGGTTCACTTTGAAGACAAGTGCTCTGTAGTTTAATAACTTATGTCTTGCTATCACCTTTTTCAATATCTCTTTCATAAGTTTCTGCTTGTTCCAAAAGGTCATCAGCAGTACTGTACTCAGAATGTCTGTCAGGATGTCCCAACATATACATATATTTATGTAAACAAAGTTGTCTAATAATAAGTGCTAGAAGACAGCCACCCAGCGATATAAATAAACCAATTCTGTAATTTAGGGATAAGGATAAAAACAGCAAAGTGACTGATGGAATAGCAAACCAAATTTGAATTTTTTTCACTCTTTCACCCCCTACACAAATAACTTGCAAAAGACATTCACCCGATCGAATGAACTTTTTTGCATTGTTTATACGTATTAGAGTCTAAACTAGTTTCATCCAGCTAATTCTCTCCTTACAGTATTGATTGTTTTATCGACCGATTGACAATTTAAAGGTATAATCTGTAGTGTTAAAATTAATTTTAACAAGCAAAGATAGATTCGATTGTAGCTTTTTCCATGTATGTATCAAGTCTACCATTATTAAAAGTTTAATGGTAAGTGGGCAAAGAAAAATAAAGATAAGTATAAACCATGCTATACATTGCTTCTATACCTTTACATTTTAATTGAAGTAATTTAGTTAAATAAAACGTTTTGACAGAAGTTTTTGCGGAAAGGTTGAAAAGTAAAATGAGGTCAATCATTTTTGCTATTACCATTATTTTTGTTTTATTAATATTTCTTTTAGATTTACGCTATGTAGATTTTCTATTAATTTTCATTTTGCTTGGTAGTTTTATTATACTAACAGAATTAGTAAGGTTTTTAAGGAAAATACCAAACAGTTATACCTTAGACTCACTATTTAATATGGCTATAGGTGCCTTTATTATACTGTATTCGATTTATCAAAGCTCAATAATATTTATTTTATATACTATAATATTTGTTTTCTTTATTATAATCCCCATAAATAAGAAAAGTCAGTGATTAATGGGACAAACAAATCATTAACCACTGACTTTTCTATAGTGCAATCTTCAAAATTATATTTATTACAGTTATTGAAACTCGTTCCCGTTTAAATAATGACGAATCAATGTGAAGACAACTAGCCCTCCTAAGAGGGTACCGTATATCATTTCCAAGTTGTTTATGGGTAATACATTGTACTTTATAGAAATACTGCTAATAATTAATATTATCATCATAAACCACATAGAAATAAAACCTGCATAGTAAGAGTTGGATTGGGTACGTTTGTCGTGTTTCCTATAAACCTCATTCCACTTCTTCTTTTTATATATATTAATTCCGGTGGTAGTTACATAATAAGTATTCATCACTATTAATAAAAAAACTATCGGATCACGTGAAAAAGTAAAAAAATAAACAAGTAAGCTGATATTTATTAAACATTTAACAATAAAATCCGTACGATATTTTACGTTTCTCATACTATTACTTCCCTTCTATCCAAAATAATTCATTCATATCACACTCCAGGACTTCAGCTAATTTAATTGCCGTGCCAATGTATGGCTCATATCGTTTCTTCTCGATGGCGATTATTGTTTGACGTGTGACATTAATAGCTTCCGCAAGTTGATCCTGCGTGATTTTTTTCTTTTTCCGGAAATCTTTTACAGAATTTACAACACCTTGTTTCATAAATTTCTCCTTATCTTTAAAAATGTAAAGCCGACATTACATTTAATGTGATTATAGTTCATCAGAAATGTAATGTCAACTTTACATTTTATTATTAAATACTACACCGCGAGTTAAACACGTGAATTTATAAGCTCAATTTATTTAGAGAAGATTTTTTTTCAAGTTAAGCCACACTATTACATTGAGAGGTCTATGCATTTGCCGCGTATATAATAAAGGTGTCAATAAATATTTCCTCAACTATGTTAACTAGAAGTGTGCTGGCTCTTTTTCAGCTATGACTGGCTCAAAACTTCACATTAATTCATCCACAATATTCAAAAACCATGTCAGATTTTTAAAGTCTTTTCAATACAAAAAACAACCGAAATACTTCAAAAAGTACTCCGGCTGTCATCTTATAATCATTTATTACTTTTAATTAATGTTTCGTCCAATATCACCTGTAAATATTCCATCACATCATCTTTGATTTCATCATTTTGTAAAGCGAAATCAAGGGTAGTTTTTACGAACCCTAACTTTTCTCCAACATCATAGCGTTTTCCTTCAAAATCATACGCATAAACATTTTGCTTTTCATTTAACCTTTGAATTGCATCGGTTATCTGAATTTCGCCGCCTGCACCAATTTCGTGCTCAGCTAGTTCGTCAAATATTTGAGGAGTTAAAACGTATCTTCCCATAATTGCAAGGTTAGATGGGGCAGTTCCTTGTTTTGGTTTTTCGACAAAATTGTTAACCTGGTATCTTCTACCTTCAATCGTACTTGGGTCAATAATTCCATACCGGTGAGTTTGGTCATCCTCTACCTTTTGAACCCCTATAATGGAAGAACCTGTTTGATCATATTGTTCGATTAATTGTTTTAAACATGGTTTTTCAGCCTGAACAATATCGTCCCCTAACAATACAGCGAACGGTTCATCACCAATAAATTTTCTCGCACACCATACCGCGTGTCCCAGACCTTTAGGCTCTTTTTGTCTTATATAATGTATCTCGACCTTAGAAGATTGATTGATTTTTTCTAATAGATCGTATTTTTCTTTTTTCATTAGAGTTTCTTCTAACTCAAAATTACTGTCAAAGTGATCTTCAATAGCCCTTTTCCCTTTTCCTGTGACAATAATTATATCTTCTATTCCAGATTCAATAGCCTCTTCAATGATATATTGAATAGTGGGCTTATCAACAATTGGTAGCATCTCTTTGGGCATAGCCTTTGTGGCTGGTAAGAATCTAGTACCTAAACCAGCAGCAGGAATAATCGCTTTCCTTACCTTTTTCACATTAAACCCTCCTAGAAATTTTGTAAATATATCTTGTAGTAATATTATTTTTAGTCAATATACAAAATCAATATGATTATTTTACACCAATCCGGTTTTACTATCAATTAATTCATTAAATGTTATATTTCAGATTATTGGGAACTAATTACCAATTTCTTACGTAAAATAGAAAAACCACCTATTTCAATAGGTGAATCTTTCATTACGACAGCATTTGTAACTAAATTGATCAATCTTTGATCTTATCCAAATCCTTATATTTCGTTCTTATTAAACCCATTCATATTATTCGAATGCCACTCCCACGCATGCTTTACCATCGTTTCTACATCGAAATATTTTGGATTCCAATTTAACTCTCTTTTTGCTTTTTCAGATGAAGCAATAAGGACAGCAGGATCACCTGCTCTTCTTGGAACAAATTGTGACGGAATATCACGATTTGTAACTTTTCGACACGTTTCTAATACTTGTTTTACTGAAAAACCATTTCCATTACCTAAATTATAAATGGCGCTTTCATCACTTGTTTCAAGCTTCTGAACAGCCAAGTAATGCGCTTGTGCCAAATCCATGACATGAATATAATCTCGTACGCACGTTCCGTCAATCGTATTATAATCATTACCAAAAATTTTCAAATAATCACGTTGGCCAAGTGCAACTTGTAAAACAATTGGAATTAAGTGTGTTTCAGGATCGTGGTCTTCACCAATTCTTCCTTCTGGATCAGCTCCAGCTGCATTAAAATATCTCAGACAAACCGATTTAAGTCCATAAGCTTGGTCACACCATTTTAACATTTTTTCAATAGCTAGTTTTGTCTCTCCATATGGATTGGTTGGTGCTGTTTTGTCATCTTCCTTGATTGGAATCGACTTAGGTTCTCCATAGGTAGCTGCAGTTGATGAAAAAACAATACGTTTAACATTATGATCAACCATTTTTCTAACTAAATTCATCGTTCCTGCAACATTGTTTTCATAATAACGTAATGGATCACTAACGCTTTCTCCCACCAATGAACTTGCTGCAAAATGTATAACAGCATCTATATCATGTTTTTGAAAAACTTCGTCCAGTTTATTGCTGTCCTGTAAACTTCCCTCATGAAAAGTTATACCTTCTATTGCTTCTAGGTGTCCTTTTGATAAATTATCTAAAACGATAACATCCTCGCCCTGTTCCTTTAGATACAGAACCGTGTGGCTCCCAATATATCCTGCACCACCTGTTACTAATATAGCCATACTTAACACCTCTTTTCGTATTATTTCACCTATACCCTATTTTCCCTCAACCAAAAACCAACCATTCTTTAAGTTCTCACGATTATAATAAAAACGCTCTTTATCTTCGTAACGAATCACTTTTCCACCAGCTGCTTCAATAATAGCCTGCCCTGCACCTGTATCCCATTCCATGGTAGGAGCATAACGTGGATAGTAGTCAGCTCTTCCTTCAGCAACCAAACAGAATTTCAACGAACTTCCAGCCGAAACTACGTCGACTTCTTTGCCACTGTCTTTAAGTCCATCAATAAATGCTTGCGTGTCATCTGACATATGAGATCGACTTGCCACCACATTGACCACAGAAGAATCACTCGATTCCGGCAAGCGAATACTTTTAGCAACTAATTCCTCTTCATTCGCGACACTAACCACTGATGCTTTTTCCAGTTTAAAAGCTCCTAGTCCTTCTTTACCAAAATAGAAGGTATCCAAGACAGGTGCGTAAATAACACCAAGGGTAGGATATTTTTCCTCAATCAAAGCTATATTAACGGTGAATTCACCATTTTTCTTAATAAACTCTTTCGTCCCGTCTAGTGGATCAACCAGAAAGAATTTATTCCAGTTTTTTCGTTCTTCAAACGAAATATCTCTTCCTTCTTCACTTAAAACTGGAATATCACCATATCCCGCCTCTAAGCCTTTCATAATAGCCTCATGGGATCGTTGATCTGCAATAGTTAACGGAGAATTATCCTCTTTTGTTTCCACATTAAAATCTTCCTTGTATACATCAAGAATTTCGCGTCCAGCGTCTAATGAAATAGTTAACAGTTCTACAAGATTCACGTTAATAGACATTAGTTAAGATATCCTTTCGATTTCAGGTAATCTACAATTTGTTGAACGGTTTCTTCCAGTGAAAGTTTATCCGTATCCACAACTATTTCTGGATTATTTGGTTCTTCATACGGTGCATCAATTCCAGTAAATCCTTTAATTTCACCAGCGCGTGCCTTCTTATATAAACCTTTAGGATCACGTGATTCACATGTTTCAACACTAGCTTTCACGTATACCTCAATGAATTCACCATCTTCAAGAATTTCGCGAACTTTATCACGGTCCTCGCGATAAGGGGAAATGAAAGCTGTAAGTGTAAATAGTCCTGCGTCTACCATAAGCTTCGAAACCTCACCGATACGGCGAATATTCTCTGTACGATCTTCTGGACTAAACCCAAGATTATTATTCAAACCATGGCGTACATTATCACCATCTAGACGATACGTGCGAATACCCATTGTATGAAGTTCCTTCTCTAGCTCAACTGATACCGTTGATTTTCCAGATCCAGATAAACCAGTAAACCATAACACTGCACTTTTGTGATCATTTAATTGCTGGCGATTTTTTTTTGTTACCTTTGAATCATGCCATACGATATTTTCAGATTTTGCCATACTATTTTCCTCCTAAAACCATATTAAATTAATAGATGTCACAGCTGTAATCATTACCAAAATACTGAGCGGTGTTCCGACCTTTATATAATCGGAAAATTTGTATCCACCCGGCCCATAAACGATTAGGTTGGTTTGGTAGCCGATTGGTGTAATAAAACTTGATGATGCCGCGATTGCGACTAGAACGGCAAACCCCATCGGATCAAGTTCCAACGCATTTGCCATGGATAAACCAATCGGTAACATTAACGCTGCAGCAGCACTGTTCGTAATTAACTCAGTAAAAACGTTCGTCAAAATATACATAATAACCAATATAGCTATAAGCCCGATTGGTTGTCCAATTGCCATTAACTTATCTGCAATCCAGCTAGCTAGTCCCGTTTTTGTCATAGCTGTACCGATCCCGAGTGAACTAGCAATCAATAACAAAACATTAAATTGAACGTACTGTTTTGCTTCATTAACGGAAATCAGACGCGCAATCAACATGATCATAACGGCTAATGTCATCGCCTTAAACATGTTTAATACACCAAATGTAACAAGTAAAATCATTGCTATCAAAATTCCAACAGAGAAAAAACCTTTTTTGGCATCTTGATTTAATGATTCAGGTGCTTCGAGTGACGATACTACGTAAAAATCGTTGGATAATCTATTTTTCTCGATAAAATCAGACCCAGCAAGCAATAATAGCGTGTCACCTGGCTTAAGGGTGATATCACCAACCTTGCTCTTGATTCGTTCATTGTTTCGGTGTACAGCAATTACTCCCGCATCATATTTCGAACGAAACTGGCTCTGTTTGATTGATTTGGTCAATAACGAAGATTGATGAGAAACGACAGCTTCAACTAAATCGGTATTTCCATTTTTTAAATGATCTAGGTTAAAGTCAGTACCCGTCTCTAAATTCAATCCTTTAATATTCTGTAGATCTGCAATAGTTGAAATCAATCCAGTAAAAATTAATCGATCACCTGCAAAGATCTTTGTAGTAGATCGAACTGGTGATATTCTCTCTTTTTCACGAATGATTTCTATTAAATAAAGTCCTTTTAAATCACGAAGACCTGCTTCTTTCACACTTGCGTATACATGTTTAAACGATTCATCAACGAGCATTTCCGCAATGTATTCTTTTGAGTTTTCCTGCATTTGTTGACTAAAACCCTTATTGTCAGGCAATAGATGCCGTCCTACAAAAAAGATATAGAGTAGACCTACGATGGCTACTGGAATACCTACAGGTGTAAGTGTAAATAAAGAAAAACCTTCAAAACCTGAATCTAGCAAAAGCCCGTGAACAACTAAGTTTGTTGATGTTCCCATTAGTGTAATCGTTCCACCAAGTATTGTTACGTACGAAAGTGGAATTAAAAACTTGGATGGAGCAATTCCTTTATCTTCACACCATTTTTTTATAATTGGTGTAAACGTTACAACAATCGGTGTATTATTTAAAAAAGCTGAAAATCCAGAGGTCGGAATGAAAAAGCGCATCATAGACCCTAATTGCGTTTTACTATTCCTGAGCCATCTGGTCATCAGTTGGTCAACCAATCCACTTTTCTGGACTGCTCCAGCAACAATAAATAATAATGCAACTGTAAGCATCCCTTGGTTGGAAAAGCCACTTAATGCTTCCTCGGTAGTTAAAATTCCAGAAAGCAAAAAAATCACCAATACTGAAAAAACAACCATGTCTGGTCGGGCTACTTCGAAAAGTAACCCAATCAGCATGGCTATAATCATAACTAAAACAAAAATCATCTCGAATGACATGGGAGTATTTCCCCTTTTTGTTAACTAGTTTTGTTGCATACCTTTGATGAGAATATCTGCCACTTCTGGACGAGAAAATTCTTTTGGAGGACGTTCTCCATTACGTAGCTTTTCACGTACTTTTGTTCCACTTAAATGTACATGGAATTCTTTATCGTGTGGGCAAGTTTTCGCAGTACCCATGTTTCCACATTTTGTGCAGAAGAATGCATGTTCAAATTTAAAGATTTGAATACCAAGTTCGTCTTCAAATTGAGAAATGAATTCTTGCGCTTCATACGTTCCATAGTAGTCACCAACACCTGCATGGTCACGACCTACAATAAAGTGTGTGCAACCAAAATTTTTACGAACAATGGCATGTAACACAGACTCTTTAGGGCCAGCATAACGCATCGCTGCTGGATAGATAGCAAGACGAGTACGATCTTCCGGATAATAGTGCTTCAAAATGGTTTGATAGCTTTCCATACGAATATCTGCAGGAATATCATCCGATTTTGTTTCACCAACTAATGGATTTAATAATAATCCATCAACAGCTTCTAACGCACATTTTTGAATATATTCATGTGCACGGTGAACAGGATTACGTGTTTGGAATCCAACGATTGTTTTCCAACCAAGATCTGCAAACATCTTACGTGTTTCGCTAGGATCCATATAGAATTTATTGAATTCACCATGGTCTGGACGAGTTAATAACGTAATTGGTCCAGCTAAGTATACATCACCACGCTCGTACAGCTTTTTAACACCTGGATGAGCATCCTCAGTTGTTCCATATATGTTTTGAGCTTCTAACTTTTTATCGTACGTATATTTTTCTTCTAATTTCATCGTTCCATAAATGATTCCATCTTCACCTTTAAGTGCGATTTCCTCACCAATTTCAAAGCCTTCAGCTTCATCATGTGTAACAGATAATGTAATTGGAATCGTCCATACTGTACCATTCGCAAGACGATAGTTATTTACAACACTCTCATAATCAGCTTGTCCCATAAACCCAGTTAATGGACTAAATCCACCAATACCAATTAATTCAACATCTGAGATTACCCATGGGTTTGCTTGAATTGTTTTTAATGATTCTGCTTTAGCTAATGCTTGTTTTTTATCTTCTGATGATAATTCACGGTTTACTAATGTTCCGCCGTGTGGGTTGTTTGACATTGTATTACCTCCAAGATCTAATTATCATTAAATATTATACCATTAATATAATACGTTTCATAATTAGTAGATTAGGGGGGATAAATATAAAACATTTATTTTATTAGTACAATTGTATTATGAAAATATTTGATGGGAATAATTAGTGAAAGAATTTTAAGTTCCAAAGCAAATAAAAAACCTACACTTGATTATAGCGTAGGTTATGTTAAGTAGAATTTTAAAAACCGTAACCTTCTCCATTTAAATTACTACATTCTGAAGGGCTTTCTCATACTAAATATTCCGGTAATGAATTTTAGTTCAATATTCTAAAGGTTGAACATATAATATGGCTAATTAATAATGACCATCAAGCTTCTTTTCAAGCAATTTATTAATCGCATCTATTACCATATCTTGTTGCTCATCCGTCATATTTGATCCGGATGGGAGACATAGACCATTTTTAAAAAGAACATCAGATACACTGTTACCTTTCTCATGAGGATAATATTTCACACCCTCGAAAAGTGGCTGCAAATGCATTGGTTTCCAAACAGGACGAGCCTCTATATTTTTCTCCCTTAGAATATCTATTATTTCATTTCTTGATACGTTAGCTAGTTTAGGATTTACAGTTAAAGCTGTTAACCAACGATTTGACTTTGTGTTTTTTAATTCTGGCATAAAATCAAATCCAGGGTGTTGATTAAAGGCCGCCTTATATCGCTCAAACACTTCACGACGTCGTGCTACACGATTATCTAAAACTTCCAATTGAGCACGGCCAATTCCAGCAACAATGTTACTCATACGATAGTTATAACCAATTTCACTATGTTGATAATGAATAGCTTGATCCCTTGCTTGAGTAGCATAAAATCTTGCTTTTTTTAATGTCTCTACATCATTAGATACAAGCGCACCACCACCTGATGTGGTGATGATTTTATTACCATTAAAGGAAAAGATACCATATTTACCGAATGTACCACTCTTTTGACCTTTATACTCACTACCTAACGATTCTGCCGCATCCTCGATTACCGGTACTTCATATGCATCACATATTTCTATTAGTTCACCCATCTTTGCACTTTGACCGTATAAATTAACAACTATTACCGCTTTAGGTAACTTACCTTCCACCTTAGCATCACTTAAAGCACGTTTCAATGCTTCTGGAGACATGTTCCACGTATCCATTTCTGAATCAATAAACACTGGTGTGGCACCCTGATATAAGATTGGATTTGCACTCGCTACAAAAGTTAATGATGAACAGAAAACCGTGTCTCCTGAACCAATATTTAAAAGTTTCAACGCCAGATGTATAGCCGCAGTTCCAGAAATAACTACAGCAGCATCCTTAATAGAGTTATATTCTGCAAGTTCACGTTCCAATCCATCCACATTATTGCCAAGGGGAGCGATCCAGTTAAGATCGAATGCCTCTTGTATATACTTTTGTTCGTTTCCGCTCATGTGTGGTGATGAGAGGAAGATTCGTTTGTTTTCACTCATTGGTTTTCAACGCCTTTTGTTAAATTTCTTTAGCTGGAACTCCAACCACAGTAACATTATCAATAACATCATTTACTACAGCAGCCCCGGCTCCTATAGTTACCCAATTACCAATATTTTTCCCAGGTATAATAACTGCCCCTAATCCTACATGAGAACCTTCACCTACTCTCACACCACCAGAAAGAGTGGCACTTGGAGAAATATGGACATAATCTCCCAAACAGTTATCATGCTCCACAACTGCATTTGTATTAACAATAGCGTGGTACCCAATTTCTGCATCAGCGTTAATAACTGCATTTGGCATCACAACCGACCCGTTACCAATTTTAGCAGATTTACTAATCACTGCACTAGGATGTATTAACTTTACGTATTGTTCAATAGGTAAAGTTAATACATCAAAAAGCTTTTTCCGTACGACATTATCACCAATAGCAATACAACATTTATACTCATTTTCTTGCAAACTCTCTAGGAAACTAGTATTAGCATAAATAATACCATCAACTTCAATTGTCTCCTCAAAAGCATCATCAACTATCGCATACAAATTCAGTTCTTTATCCGCAGCTACAATATCCTGAATTACCTTACTATGACCTCCAGCACCAACCAGGATTAATTTAATCATCTTCCTGAAACCTTTTTTACTGAAGACCCTTTAAATTTTTCCATCGTAGCTTGTCCATTTTGATTAATTCCTTCAGATTTAAATACTTTCAAAACTGTTAACATAAGTATTTTAATGTCTAACCAAAATGATTGGTTATCTACATACCAAACATCTAACCTGAATTTTTCTTCCCAGCTAATAGCATTACGACCATTGACTTGCGCCCATCCAGTGATACCAGGTTTAACTTCATGTCGGCGTGCTTGTTCAGAGGTGTATAATGGTAAATATTCAGTTAATAATGGACGCGGTCCTACTAGGCTTATGTCACCTTTTAATACATTAAACAGTTGAGGAAGTTCATCTAGGCTTAATTTCCGGATAACCTTCCCACTTTTTGTTAAGCGAACATCATCAGGTAAAAGCTTACCTTTTTCATCTTTTTCCTCAGTCATTGTTTTAAATTTATACACAAAAAATGTTTTACTGTACTTGCCAGGACGTTCCTGTTTAAATATGGCTGGTCCACCAAGCCTAGTTTTAATAAGAATATACATCCCTAGCATAATTAAACTAAATGCAATTATTAAAATAAAGGATATAATTAAATCAAACATTCTTTTCATTATTATTTGCCCCTTGCGCTACATCGTATAACATATAAGATTCTAGTTTAATAGCTAACTTTTCCCAAGAATAATTTTCTTCTGCATAAATTTTTAGAGAATTCCCCGCTTCAGCCTTATAATCCTCATCATAAATTTTGTTTGCAATTTCATTAACTAGATCGTTTGGGCTCTCAGATAAATTAATTCCATTTACATTATTTAAATCACCAATAACATCGTTGCTAGAGTACATCATAATGGGTAATCCTGAAGCCATGTAATCATATAGCTTATTCATACTAAACCCCCATTTATATAGTGGGGATTTTTTCAAAGAGATAAATGACAAGTCCGCCAGACTTAATAAATATGGGATTTCCCCCTTGGGAATAGATTCTATAAAAGAGACATTACGCAAGTTATAGCTTTTAGCCAGTTTAATTAAATCATTTTTCAAAGGACCGTTACCTACTAAAACAAACTGAATGTCGTTATTGCCTTTTTTATTTTGTAAAATATTAGCTGTTTCTATTAAAGGTTCTAAATAGTTTGCTATTCCATGTGATCCTGTGTAAACTACTTTATATTTAAATTTTTGCATTAATTTTAGTATATCTTTATTACCTTCAACTTTTTTATAATTATCAATGTTTACTCCATTTGGTAAATATAATACTTTATCGCGATCTATATCTCTAGATGTAATATATTCACTAGCTTTGTCAAACAACACTATTATTCTTGAAGCTTTTTTATATAAAAACTTTTCAAATCTATACAAAACTTTTACGATTGGGTTTTTTTTTGATAGTTTGCCGAAGTCAACAAATGTTTGCGGCCAAAGATCTCTTTCTTCAAAGTAAAAAATTGACCCAATCTTTTTTGATACTAAATAACCAGTTAAAGCCGCTAGCGGATGTACACTTGATCCAATAATTATATCTGGTTTGTCAGGTTCTATCCCTTTGTTTGCAATTTTATAAGACTTATACGTATAGTCCAACATATTGATAATTCTTGTTATTGGATGATTATAGTTGATTGTTTTAACCCATACATAATCAACGCCATTTATATTTTCTTCTTTAAAAATAGACCTTTTATCATAATTATTTGTTTCCTCTTTTAAAAAGTGATTATATGAAGAAGCAAAGATGGTAACTTTATGCCCCTTGTTTGATAGTTGATAGGCTAAATCATAATGCCTCGTACCACCCACATGGTGTGGAGCTGTTGCATAATGATTAAATATCCATACGTTCACTGGAATCTACCTTTCTTGATTACGGAGCAACTGTTTTACATCCACGTTTTTAAATTTCTTCGCTGGTGAACCTACTACCAATTCATCTTTTTTAACGTCTTTTGTCACTACACTTGCTGCAGCAACTGTTCCATCTTCTTCGATTACTTTTCCGGGTAAAATAGTAGCGTTCGCCCCTATTCTCCCACCGGTTTTAACAGTTACGCCCTTAAACTTATCAAGACGTTCCTTGCTTCTACCCATGTAATTATCATTTGTTGTAACCGCATTAGGTGCTACGAACACATAATCACCTAGATCCGAATAGGCAGTAATATAACAATTAGTTTCCAGTTTACATCGTTCTCCTATTGCACAGTCATTTTCAACTGCAACCCCACGTCCAATAATTGTGTATTCACCAATCCTTACTCGTTCTCGTAGAGTCGCGAGATCTGCAACAAATACATTATCTGCTATTTCGCAATTAGCATATATGATAGATGAAGTACCTATAGTAACCCCAGAACCAATTTTAGCTGGTGGCAGTTTTTTTGTCTCCGGTAGTATTGAGGCGTTTGCTTTTGTCGGTTGCTTACCAATTACGGCATTATCTTGAATTATTACGTCACTACCAATTATAGTTCCAGGGTAAATAATGACATTATTCGCCAATGAAACATTATCTCCAAACTGAACATTTTCCTTTATTATTACATTCGATCCAATTGTTTTTGGCTTATTCATAATTTATCACCTACTTTTTATAAAATTCTACTATTTTATCAATAACAAATTGTTGTTCTTCTTGTTTAAGTTCAGGATACATTGGTAGAGAAAGAACTTCCTCAGTTGCTTTTTCTGTGATTGAGAAATCGCCTTTTTTATACTTTAGATTTCTAAATACAGGTTGAAGATGTAGTGGCATAGGATAATAAATCATCGAATCTATTCCATTATCTTTTAGATACTCTTTTAATGCATCTCTTTCATCCACACGAATGGTATATTGATGGTATACATGATAGTTTCCTTCTTTTTCATAGGGGACGGTTACATGGTTTGGAACCTGCTCTTTTAATAACTTTGAATACAATTTAGCTTTTTCTCTTCGTAGTTCATTAAACTTAGATAGATTTTTATACTTAACGTTTAAAATTGCTGCCTGTAATTCATCAAGTCTACTATTATAACCTAATACATTATGATAATACTTTGGTTTACTCCCGTGTACCCGGATAACTCTACAATTTTCAGCTACTTCTTCATTATTGCTTACAATCATACCTCCATCACCATATGCACCAAGGTTTTTAGTAGGGAAGAAGCTATACGTAGCAGCAGTTCCAAGTTCCCCCGGCTTTTTACCTTGGTATTCAGCACCAATAGCTTGCGCGGCATCCTCTATAACAACCAGGTTATATTTATCAGCGATTGTTCTAATCTTATTCATATCAGCCATTTGACCGTATAAATGAACTGGAATAATTGCTTTCGTTTTATTAGTAACTACTTGTTCTATTGCATTTGGATCAATATTAAATGTCAAGGGGTCGATATCAACAAAAATTGGGGTGGCACCTGCTCTTACAATTGATCCAGCAGTTGCAAAGAAAGTGAAAGGAGTTGTAATAACCTCGTCTCCTTCTTTTACCCCGGCAGCTTGCAAGGAAATATGAATTGCATCAGAGCCATTTCCTACACCAATTCCATGGGAAACATTACTAAATCTAGCAATACTTTTTTCTATATTCTTAACATTATCACCTAGTATGAATTGGGAAGAACTTAATACTTCATCGACTTTTTGTAATACTTCTTCTTTTATGTCTTTATATTGTTCTGTTAAATCTAGCATTTTAACTCTCATTATAATTTTCCTCCGATAAATTTTTATAAGCCTTTTCCATTAATTCAACATTTTTATTCCAATCATACTTTTCTTCTACTAACCGGCGACCCGATTCTCCCATTTTTAGTCTCTTCTTCTTATTAATTATTAAAACATAAAGGGCTTCTGCGAGGGTCTCACTGTTATTATTACTCATAATAATACCTGTCTCATTATTAGTAACTACCTCCGGTAGTCCGCCAACATTTGAAACAATTACTGGAACTTGACAACTTGAGGCTTCTAAAACCGAAACTCCGAAACTTTCAGATATACTTGGATTACATACAATGTCCATTTCAGCGAGGTATTTAGGTACCTGAGCATGCGGTATTTGGTCTTTAAATTCTACAATGTGAATTATGTTTTTTTTAAATGATAAATCTTTAAGTTCACTTTTAATGATTCCACTACCTATAATTTTTATTCTAACTTTTTCAGCAAGATTTGAGTATCCATTTTCCCTTAATTTGGTTAGAAGTATAGGTATAGAATTTAATAAAATGTCAATACCATATACCTTTTTTAAACTTTTAATAATTCCAATATTAATCATTTCTCTATCTTCATTTTTAAAGTTTGCTCTAAAGATATTAGTTTCAACACCAAAAGGAGTGATTATAATTTTCTTATTATTTGTACCTAATATTTCTTGGGTTTTTTTGTAAAGAATAGCACTAGTACATGCCAATATTTTTGGATTTTCAAGATTTCTTTTCACTATATATTTCTTTAATCTAGAGTCATTTGGAAAAAGTAAAACATCACTTCCCCAAATAGATAATAAAGTATTTTTAAACGAGATAAGACGAGATAAAGTACCATAACCACTTGCATAATGGGTATGAACTATATCGGGCATTATTTTTTTAATTATTTTTTTTGCAAAAAAATAATTAAGATAGTATCCAAAACTATTCTTAATAGGCAATATAAAGATATTAACTTTCTTACATATCTCATCATTTATAGGTGGATGCATTGTAATTAAAGAAATTTTATATCCTTTAGCACTTAAGGCGTTTATCCACTTTACAGTATGAATAGAATTGGCCGGTGCAATAAAGCAAATTCGCAATTTCATTCCCCCAACTAAATGATTTTCTTTACTTCTTTTATTTCATTCTCTAAACGTTCGTCCCATGTCCGTATTTTATCAATTTCTGTTTTCGCAATATTCTTTTTTATTTCGTCAAACAAACTTTTGTTTTCTATAACTCTGATAATATCCTTTGATATATAATCAGTTAATTGCTCCCCTTCATTGTATATAAATCCATTATCCTCATGACTAATCCATTTTCCAGTATCACCATTATTTATTGTGAAAATAATTTTATTTGCTCGAATAGCCTCGAGAAGGGGGTTCCCCACATTTGATGACTCAAATGTTGAAATAAAAGCTTTTGCTAGATATAAATATTTATAAACATCACTATTTGAAATTGATCCGGTAAAATAGACGTTTTCTTCAATGCCTAATTGGCGAACCATATTGATTAGAAACTCTTTCTCCTTTCCCTCCCCAACAATTATAAGTTTAATATTTTTTTTCTTGTACTTATTCACCAGTTTTGCAATCACTTCTATACCAATATCAACTCTTTTTATCTTTTCAAGTCGACTAATTGTAATAATTGGAAAGTCGGTATCATTTAACCCTATTTCTGATTTTATTATGTCTAACTCTTCTACTTTAGGAATCTGAAACCTTTTAACTCCATTACTTAGAAACTTTAGGTTTCTTAAATTCTTAGAATTAATTTTATTTAATAACCAATCACCTTGGGTCCCATCATTAGTCATAATACATAAATCTGATGGTAAAAATAAGGCTAAAAAATGATCCCAGTTTAAAATCATCTTTATATATCTTTTCTTCCTAAGCATTGGTGTTAGATAGAAAGTACCCTGAAATCTGGATATAATTTTAAATTTTTTAAATGAAAAAAGTTTTAAAAGGTTTGCTGCAAGTACCCCATGATATTCGTATCCGTAAACAATATCTATATTATCATTCTTTAAATATTTAATTGCTTTTATTGTTAGTAAAATAATTACAAAGTAACCCCTAATTTTATTTATTATCGTTCTCAAAATATTTGAGTTAAAAAAACTATGGACCTTTGGAATTGGATATTTAAATCTTTCTACGTTAATACCTTCAGGATTAATTTCATTCTCGTAGTAGTAGTTACTGTATTTTGAAGTATCTCTAGCAACAATATAATTTACCATCCACCCACTTTCGGAATACTTCAAAGGCGTATTTAATATAACTTGTATAGACTTCTCTTTAAAATCTATAGCAGAAAGGAATAAAACACGTTTTATTTTTAACAACTCCTCTTTAGTCTATTTAAGTTTAAAAATCCTATACATATTCCAAATAAAAACCACATTGGCCAAAAATAGAACATTCCACTAGGACCAATAGAACCTATAACCATGCCTAAAAGTGACAACGCTAAACCTCTACCGAAATATTCAAAAAATAAATTGCTATAATCAAATACTATTAATTCCTTAATTAATTTGAAATAAAATAATGTAAAAAGAATAAATATAAATAACCCATGTTCGGCCAATATCTCAATCCATAGATTATGTGGGTCAACTATGGACCCCACAAAGATATTAGCGTCAAGGCCGAACATAAAATTGTCAATTCCTACACCCAAAAAACTTGATTCCTCAAGCATTATAAAACCATTTTTGTATAAGTTAAATCTTATATAATTTGATCCATAACCATCTACCACCTGCTCGTACATACTAATATATTTCAACAATATATCAGAGCTCAATATAAGTGCCCCAAGTATGGTTATAACCGGTATAGATAAAATAATTTTTTTTTTAGTAAATTGTTTATGCCAATAGCCATATACTAGAAGTTGCAAAATTATCCCAAGAAGAACCGCATAGGCACCATTAACTACTATAATAAATAAGACTGAAAATAATAATATACTATTTATTAATTTTTTCCAGGCTTTAAACCATTTAAACCCAAATAAAATAATGGGAAAACATATTAATAAAAACAATGAAAAGTTATTTTCGTTGTAAAAAACACCTGTTGCTGATCTTATTCCAGTTAAATTTTTCTGTTCAAGAAGATCAATATTATTATATCTAGAAACGCTTAAATGAATCCCTGTAAATATCTCAAATAAGCCCAAAAGTATTAAAAAAGCGAGACTTATATAGATAACTTTTGATATAAACGCAATATTAATATCTCTTTGTATCGAAGATATTATTACTAATGTCAACATTATAAAATATAAAAAGTCATATATTCCCCTAGAAACGGAATCTACATCGAGGGCCCATGTTAACGATAAGCATTGATAAAATAACCATATAAATAGAAATAATATATATATGAATTCCTTCTTATGAATATAAAAGTCTTTTAATAAAAGCGTTCTGGTGAAAAGAAAAGATACTAATAAGAGTATTAGGGCATTAAACAGCGTTAAAAAGGAAAAGCCAATATCCATGGGTGGCACAAGTGGGTTGACTATTGAACCAGTGAAAAGTAATAAAAAAATTGCATGCCTAAAATTCATCGAAATCAATCCCTAACTTAATACTTTTTTGTATAAATCTAAATAAGCTCTTCCAACCGATTCAATACTAAATTTGCTTAAAGCATATTTTTTAATTTGATCTGGGTCATACTCTAATTTTGTTATTGTTTTTAGTGCGGTTGATAATTCATCAATATTATTTTTTTCAACAAGCAAACCATTAAAAGGTTTTATATAGTTTTCAGGTTCCCCACATCTAGTTGAAATAATCGGTTTTCCTGAGGCCATAGCTTCAATATACACTACCCCAAATGTTTCATAATGGGATGCTAATACGAAACAATTGCATTTTTCAAACCAATTACCTACTTCTTCCTTTTTTAACATTCCTAGAAACTTGATTTGACTTTCTATACCTAACTCTTTGGTCAGAATTAATAAATTTTCTTTTTCCGGACCATCTCCACCAATAATTAATTCAAAACGATTATTACCTTTATAAACCTTAGCAAATGCCTTTATTAGTAAATCCATTCCTTTATTCGCTTTTAAGAATGCTAATGAAAAAAAAGTATAAGTTTCTTGGTTACATGTTAGATCGGTAGGTTTAAATTTATCAACTTCAACACAATTAGGAATTATATCAACGTCGACGTCTCTAATTGCTTTTAAACTTCTAGAAAGTTCTTCCCCTACCGATATTACATTACTTGAATATTTCATTGTTTTATTAATAAACTTTTTTTGCCTATATGAATACTCATCGTTAATTATTTTGCTTGTATGCTCAGTAACAACAAAGGGTATATTTTCCTTTACCGATATTTTATATGCAGTCCATCCCCCCCACAAAAATGAATGAGCATTAATCAAATCGGGTTTCCCATAGTTCTTTTTGTATTCTTTATAAAGTTTATATACTTCTCTATAAAAGAAGTATTTACCCAAACCGGGTATTCCGGAGAACAAATATAAATATTTTTGTTTAAAAGTCAAAATCCCAGCGTCGTATTCATTTATGATTATATCTTCCTTATAAAACTTCTTTAATTGTTTAATACTAAAAAAATTTACGTACGCAATAACTGGATCAATATTGTATGCTTTAAGGGAAAGAGCATGAATATGAAAAAAGTCACCGGCCATAGGATTATCTTTAGACTTATACCACGATGGAATAATAAATATCTTCACTATAATAACCTCATTTATTTTTAATATTCAAAGCAACAATTTCTTTTCTAGTGAGTAACATAATGTCTTTAACACTCAATAAATTCATTCGTTTAATCACAAATAATTTATAAAGAAAACTAACAATGTAACTTGTACTAGTTGCAAATGCCGCCCCTAAAAATCCATATTTCGGTATTAAAGTTAAATTTAATCCGACGTTTAACATAAAAATTATTAAGGAGGAGATTAGGTTTATATTAGGTTTACCCACTCCCGAAAAATACGAAGATAAAATTCTATCTCCTGAAAAAAACACTATCCCTGGCAATAATAATTTAAGTGCACCAACACTATCCATATAACTTTCGCCGAATAGTAATGGAACCAGAAAATCACCTGAACAATAAAGTATTACTGCAATGAAACTAGTAAATATTAATACGACTTTCATTAATACTAAGGTTAAACTTACCTTGAGATCCTCTTTTAAAATTCTTGATATTCTTGGAAAAAGAACGGAAGAAATGGATTGTGAAACAATCCAAAGTTTTTCACCTATATTAACAGCGATAATATATAATCCTACTGAAACTGGATCCCGAAATATAGACAAAATTATAATATCCGAACGGTAATTTAAAAAGGTGAAAATGTTACTTAAATGTGCTTGAAACCCATAATGAACAGTAGTTTTTAAGTAGCTAATAGTAGATCTACCTTCACGTATTAAAAAGAAACCCAATTTATATATACTCGATGAGGACCAAATTTGTTGTACTATATTACCTACCAAAAATGCAATTATAGCTCCAATAACTCCAAAGTTAAATACATAAATTAATATTAACGAAAGCGAAAGAATAACAGTTTGTTTTATCAATAACAACTTATTGAATACTTTAAAATTTTCTATGCCTTGTAAGAAGGCCTGAGTATAATCATTAAAAATGAGAATTGGAAATATTGTTATTACAAATATTTTTAATGATATATCTATCTCTTCATAAAATAAATTAGGGTTTATATTAGTTAATAAACAATAAATTAACAGAACGAATATACTTATAAACACACCAAAGGTAATATTTGTTTTAAAAATATTACTCTTCGGAAATGTTTTTTTACCTACATAGTATACAGTAGAAGCTCCCAACCCAATGTTAAGAAAAGTATAGAGCATAGTTGGTATAATCATCAGCATGGTATATATACCCTGATTTTCTGGCCCCAACCCTCTTGCCAAAATAATACTTATAAAAAAGCCTAGAAAAATACTTATTAACTGTCTAGAGATTGTCATTATTATATTTTTTTTAAAAATATTATCCATACGAAACCTTCAGCTATAATTTATAAACATGTTGGTATTTATTTTTCACCGCATTTTTTGTATCAAACATTAATCCTACCTTACTGACTACTTGCTCATAATCAATTGATGAATGATCGGTTGTTATAAGTACTAAATCAGCTTCATTTAACAGTTTTGTACTAACATCTGTAATTGTTGAATATTTTTTTCCTTTTATCTTAAATTCTTTTACATATGGATCAACAATTTTATAATTTGCACCATATTTTTCTAATAGATCCAAAATTGGGATAACAGGTGATTCACGATAATCATCAATATCCTTCTTATAAGCAACTCCTAGGACCAATACATTTGATCCATTTAATGCCTTTCCATCCTTATTTAAAATCTCCATTACCCGTTTTACAATATAATCTGGCATATCATTATTAATTTCACCAGCAGTTTCAATTAACTTTGTATGATAATTGTACTCGCGAGCTTTCCAAGTCAAATACCATGGGTCAATTGGAATACAGTGTCCGCCCAGTCCTGGGCCAGGGTAGAATGGCATAAACCCATATGGCTTAGTAGCTGCTGCGTCAATAACTTCCCACACGTCAATACCCATTTTATTACATAAAATAGCCATTTCATTTGCTAAACCAATATTAATATTACGGAATGTGTTTTCTAGTATTTTTTCCATTTCAGCTACAGCTGGACTAGAAACTTCATGAATATCTCCTTCTAGTACATTTCTGTACATTGTTGCTGCAACTCTTGTACAATTTTCAGTTACTCCTCCAACTACTTTAGGTGTGTTTTTGGTTTTGAATTGCTTATTACCTGGATCTACACGTTCAGGTGAGTATCCTAGGAAGAAATCTTCTCCACATTTTAAATTAGATTCCTCTAAAATAGGCTTTAGAACTTCTTCAGTTGTGCCCGGATATGTTGTACTCTCAAGAACAACAAGCATTCCTTTATGAAGGTAACCTGAGATTTCCGCCGCTGAACTTTCAACATATGAAGTATTAGGCTGCTTATAAATATCTAATGGTGTAGGCACACATATTGCAACAGCATCTACTTCTTTAATAAGAGAGTAGTCAGTTGTAGCTCTGAGTTTTTTATTATTTACGATATCCTTCAGTTCCTCATCAACTACGTCGCCAATATAGTTAATACCTTGGTTAACCTCATCAACTCGACTGTCTTGAACATCAAATCCAATTACATTATAACCTGCTTTTGCTTTCTCAACAGCTAATGGCAGTCCTACGTAACCTAGTCCAACCACTCCAATTACAGCTGTTTTATTATTTAGTTTATCAATTAATTTATCCGCAAGAACATTATTTGTTTCTTTAGTTGTTTGCATGTTCATACTCCCTCGTAAAATGAATTGGTTGATTTTTGCTAGCAGATTCATAGAAGTCTAACACAAGTTTAAGTGCCTTCCTGCCATCTTCTCCTGTTACCGCAGGTGTTCTATCTTCTTCGATGGCTTTTACCATATCTTCAATTATCCATTGGTGTCCTGGTATTCCCCATGGATTCCCTTTTATTCTATCTTTAATTTCCTGTATTTCTTTTTCTTGTTTACCTTCTATTTCAAGATGTTCAAAATAAAGAGCATTCGTACCACCAATTTTTACAGTACCTTTTTCTCCAAAAATTGTGATAGATTCTTCGAAGTTTTTAGGATAGACCGTTGTCGAAGTTTCTACCGTTCCAAGAGCACCAGATTCGAATCTAATTAGACCGGTTGAAACGTCTTCAGCCTCAATATTTCTAAAACGAGTAGCCTCCATACTAAATATTTGCTCTGGATTCCCCATGAACCACAATAATAAATCAAGGTTGTGAATAGCTTGATTCATTAATACTCCACCATCATGTTCTTTTGTACCACGCCACGGGGCTTGATCGTAATATTCTTGATTTCGATTCCAGTTTACTGTTGCATTTACATGACTGATTTCTCCTAATAAATCACCATCAAGTATTTTACGAAGTTCTTGTACCACTGGACGAAAACGATTTGGATGAACTACCGAAATCTTCACATTATTAGTTTTACAAGCTTCAATAATTTGGTCAGTGTCCTCTAATGTCATTGCAATTGGCTTTTCAAGAACAATATGTTTTTTCGCATTTGCTACCTGAACAGCTAATGGTGCATGTAACCCACTTGGTGTACAGATGCATACAACATCAATAGCGTTGTTATCTAACATTTCATCAAGTTCTATATAAGGAGTAACACCATATTCTTCAACATAATATTCCATTGTTTCAGGAATTTTATCACTTACAGCTACTAAATTTGCATTTTTAATTTCATTTATAGCTTTTGCATGTTTTTTAGCTATAAAGCCACAACCTACTATTGCAAAATTCATACTTAACCACTACTTTCCAGATAAATATTAATAATTTTTATTTATGAAATAACCTTATAGGTTACGATTGTTCGACCGCCAACAAAGTTTTTTCCATAAACACAATCTTCATTAGCTCCTGCTTTAAATCTATTGTCGAGTAATCATCAAATCTTTCTATTAGTTCAATAAATAACTGTGAATCCACATCCATCGTTTGACCAACATATATTTTTTCATAAACCTCACCTGGTAGAACCTCTTTGTCACTTAGCAATTCTTCAAACATCTTCTCGCCAGGTCGAATACCAGCAAATTCTATTGAGATTTCATCTTCGGTGTAACCTGATAGATTAATTAGATTCTTAGCTAAATCAACAATCTTTACAGGTTGACCCATATCTAAAACAAAGATTTCTCCACCTTTTGCTAGAGTTCCAGCCTGAATTACTAATCGTGACGCCTCTGGAATAGTCATAAAATATCTTGTCATCTCAGGGTGAGTAACCGTAACCGGTCCTCCTTTTTCAATTTGCTTTTTAAACAACGGAATTACACTACCGCGACTACCAAGTACATTACCGAATCGCACAGCAACTAACTTTGTACTACTACGCGTTGCTAAATCTTGTATTACCATTTCCGCAATTCGTTTTGTTGCCCCCATTACATTGGTCGGGTTAACAGCCTTATCTGTAGAAACCAAAACAAATGTGTTTACACCAAATGTGTCTGCAGCTTCGGCAGTATTTTTAGTTCCAATGATGTTGTTTTTGACTGCTTCATGTGGGTTATACTCCATTAATGGTACATGTTTATGTGCTGCAGCATGGTATATAATAGTAGGTTGATGTTGCTCAACAATTTCAAATATACGATCACGATCTTGCACATCACCAATAACTGGAACGATTTCCACTTCCGTATTACTAAAATTTTCTCGTAGTTCCATATCAATGGTATAAATACTAAATTCTCCATGTCCAACTAAAACGATTTTACCTGGTGTGAATCGCATTAATTGACGGCATAATTCAGATCCAATCGAACCACCTGCACCAGTGACCATAACCGTGTTACCTGTTACGTATTCGGATATGGCGTTAATATCAAGTTCAGCTGGTTCACGTCCAAGAAGATCCTCTACTTCGACATTTTTCAGCTGGCTTACGGACACTTTTCCAGTCATCAGATCTTCTATCTTTGGTATCATTTGTGTTTTTGCGTTTGTTTTATTACATTCTGCTACCAGTTTATTTAATTCACCATTTCGCAGTGAGGGTATCGCGATAACAATATGATCAATATTATGATTTCTAACAACAGTTGCGATGTCCTTCGACTGACCTAAGACTGGTAAACTATATAATTGCATTTTCTGCTTTGTAGGATCATCATCAATAAAAGCCACAGGCAACAGTTCTGAATTATTTTGGTTCTTTAATTGACGGACAATCATTGCTCCAGCGGAACCAGCCCCAATTATTAACGTACGTTTTTTATTTTCAGCATTATTCATATATTGGTCTCGATAGATTCGCCAGATAAACCGGGATCCTCCAATCAATATAATATGTAACATCCATGTCACTAATAGTGCTCGTTTATATATCGCAAAGTCATTTGCTAAAAATTGGGTGAATCCTGCCGATATAATGGAAAGTGTAATCGATTGAACAATTGCTAGCAGTTCACCGACGCTAGCGTATGACCAAACTTTATTGTATAACTTATATAACATTGCATAAAAATGATGGAAGACAAGTAGTGCAATAGAACTGATTATAAGTGCAGGCATATTTACTAGAGATACATTTGGATATACAATCCATGAGGCAATGAAGATAGCAGTACTAACGATGATGGAATCCATTAATACTAATAATGCTAGACGAGTGCGGTATGTCATCATGTCAACTCCCTTCTGAAGTTTTTACTTGTTGTTATGTTATCGAAAAGCATGAGCGGTTTTATGCACACGAAACAAACGATCTTAAATTAAAACAATCCCATAAATTTTTTCTTTCTAACCATTGACGGTTCCATCTTATTCACATTCTGGTTATCTACTAACAATTGTGCATTTTCCATAAATAGATAGAATAAATCATTTCCAAAGTCATTTCGCAATTCATGATATGCATCCTTCATACAAAAGCCTCTTGTTGTCGTGTTATGTGCATCTGAAGCTATAAAATGTGTTAGATTCGCGTCTATTAATTGCTTTGAAAATTTTTGAATGTTTTTCCCAAACTTCCCTACTAAACTAGCAGCAGTTATTTGGGTAAGTGCTCCTTTACGAACTAACTCATATAGTTTGGATGGATGTTGAATAAGTTCTGAATTACGCTCTGGATGTACAATAATTGGTGTGTATCCAGACACTTGAATATCAAATAGCATCTGTTTTGCATAACGAGGAACACTACCAGAAGGGAATTCTATGAACATATATTTTGTTTGATTTAAGGAAAGTACCTCATTCTTTTCTATGTCTTCAATTATATCTCCATTAATGCGAACTTCTTGCCCAGCAAGAAGTGTTAGAGGAATATCCTCACTAACAAGTAACTCACTTAGAACTTCGACACTTTTTATTACTGTGTTTCCAGTATTATCGTACTTCCCATTTCTATGATGGGGAGTAGCAATAATTGTATGGATGCCTTGTTGAACCGCTTCTCTCGCCATCGCTAAACTATCAAATTCAGTAACGGCTCCGTCATCGAGACCGGGTAGTATATGGCAATGAATATCTATCATAATGTTCACATCCTTATTTCGAGTTACGGAATAACTTGTTCGAATTGCGGAACTATTTGTATAAATCATACCAAAGTTCGACATAAATATACAGTGCAATTCGGCTTTGTTAATGCCATTTAGCATAGGAAAATGGACTCATTTTTAATATAGCAAGTAAACTTTGTGACCACAATCATAAATAATTGCCAATTAACGACAAAAATGTATTTTTTGGGAAATCCATGAAAAACTCCCTATCCGTTGATAAGGAGTAGATTAATTAGTTCACACCATAGTAGTAATAGTAATTTGATGCCTTCTTTTCACGATCATTTAGAACAGCACCTAGTAGTTTTGCGCTCGCTGGCTCTAGTGCCTCTTTCGCTTTTATAGCTTCTTCATTTTCAGTAGTGTTGCTTCGAACAACCATTAATGCGCCATCAACAATATTCGCTAGAATTTGTGCGTCAGTAACAGCAAGTACTGGAGGCGTATCGAAAATAATAATATCATATTTCGTACTTGCATCCTCAATTAAAGAACGCATTTTATTGGACCCTAATAATTCAGAAGGGTTTGGTGGTATTGGTCCACAAGAAATGATATCTAGATTTTCTATATCGCTTTCCGAAATTGCTTCCTCAAGTGATTCTTCACCGACAAGAATATTACTTAATCCGTTCAGATTATCAAGACGAAAAGTATAATGAACTGTTGGTTTACGCATATCCGCATCTATTAGTAACACTCTTTTACCTTGCTGCGCATAGACCACTGCCAGGTTTGCGGTAGTAATCGATTTACCAGCACCTGGCCCAGGTGACGTTACAAGCATCGTTTGTAGTTCTTCATCGACGGAAGCAAACTGTAAATTGGTCCTGATTGTACGGTATTGCTCAGAAATCGGGGAACGTGGGTTCAACTTGGTAATTAAATGTCTTATTTTGTTTGCTCTAGCTTGATTTTTTTTGCGCGCCATTATACCCACCTCGTTTCACTTGTCTTGATTGAATTGCGACGTGTTCTCCTCGTACGTCACTGTCATTGATATGTGTAATCACACCTAGTACTGGTATTCCAAGTGTTTTTTCCACATCATCTTCTGTTGTAATTGTATTATCTAGATATTCAAGTAAAAACGCTAGACCAACACCTACCATCGCACCAAGTACAACGGCGATTGCAATGTTAAGCAAAGGTTTTGGACTAACTTGATTAGGGGTAGATGATGCCTCAGCACTTGCTAAAATGCTAACGTTGTCCACATTCATAATATCAGGAATTTTTTCTTGAAAAATTTCAACAGTAGTGTTGGCAATTTTCACAGCCTGACTATAATTTTCATCCGTTGCTGTGACCGTTACAACTTGTGAATTTTCTTCACTAGCTACTTGGATTTTTTCTTTTAACTGTGTGGCATTAACGGAAAGCTCTAACTCTTCAACAACATCTTCTAAAATTGCTGGACTCTTAATGATGATATTATACGTATTAATAAGCTGTATGTTTGTCTGGATGTCACTTACATTAAATTGCATTTCTGGATCTTGCACTTCTTTGTTTACGATAAACTGAGTACTAGCTTGATAGGTAGGCGTCAAAATAAAATAACTGATGATTGCAGCAATTAAAGCTGCGCCAACTGTCAAGGAAACTATTAATAAAAAGCGCTTTTTAAGAACCTCAAATATTTCTTTGAGGGATATCGTTTCTTCCATGTTAGTACCTCCACTATGATGAATAAATGTATGAATTCTATTACTATATAATATACAACCGAAATTATAACATATTTAATTAAGAATGAATGAGATATTTTAAAATAATAGGAGGAATTATAGGGTATTTGGGCATATTTTACCATTTTTAAGCGGTTGTTTTTCCAGATAATTTACAATACTCGATATTATATTACATTTTGATTACAAAACCACTTATTCTGTCATTTTCATGCTATAATAATTGGACTTTGTTAAATCTATATTACATGTGAAGGGAGTCATTCCAGTGGCAAATAAGAAGATTATTATGTCGGTAACAGCAAGCGCGTTTCTAGCATCAGCCTTTGCAGCAACAGAAGCAGAAGCAGCATCTTATAAGGTACAAAGCGGAGATTCACTTTGGGGAATCGCACAAAAGTACAACACGAGTGTTGCACAGCTTAAATCTATCAATGGGTTATCTAATAACATCATTTATCCAAACCAAATCTTAGAAACTAGTAAATCTACTTCAAATAATGAACAAGTTCAAACACAACAACCTACTACTAATAATACAATTACTACATATACCGTTAAACGCGGCGATACTTTAAGTGGTATTGCAGCAAAACATAATATTTCCCTATCGAATTTGATGAAATGGAATAACTTAGATTCTTACTTAATTTATCCTGGTGATAAATTTGTCGTTTCTAAGAGTGGAGGTTCTGTTTCCGCACCTGCTCCAGACCCAGCACCGACCGTGGATCGCGACGAACAGGTTGAGTCTTCAACTGTATATACCGTTCGCTCTGGAGACACGTTGAGCGGTATTGCTTCTCGTAATAATGTAACTGTTGCTCAACTGAAAAAGTGGAATGGATTAAACTCTAGTCTTATTCTTGTGGGTCAGAAATTAAACATTGGTAAATCGTCAACTGACACTAGCGGAGCAGTTGAAGCACCTAGTGCAGATGTAGATTATAATGTTGACAAGCTAATTAGCGTCGCTAAAAGCTTAGTTGGCACGCCATATGCTTGGGGTGGTACATCACCAGCAGGATTTGACTGCAGCGGATTCATCTATTACGTGTACAAGCAGGCAGGTATGGATATCTCTCGCACATCTAGCGAAGGATACTTCAATCGCTCTTATTACGTGAACAACCCACAAGTCGGTGATCTCGTATTCTTTGAGAATACATATAAATCTGGAATCTCACATATGGGAATCTATCTTGGCGATGGAAAGTTCATTCACGCTGGATCAGACGGCGTTGAGATTGATGAAGTTCACGGTATTTATTACTGGGGCAAACATTTCGATAGTTATAAGCGTTTTTACTAGAATGATAGGAAGGGTTTCCTGCTTTGGCAGGGGGCCTTTTTTTGTTTGGAGTAACGGTGTGTGGCCCGAGTTTTGATGTGGGTGTCCCGAGTTTGCTTGGTGGTCTCCCGTGTTTATGGTGCTGTCTCCTGAGTTTGATTAGGGTTCTCCCGTGTTTTTCGTGCTGTCTCCTGAGTTTGTTTGGGGGTCTCCCGTGTTATGTTGCTGTCTCCCGAGTTTGATAAGAGTTCTCCCATATCTGCTTATCCCTCTCCTAAGTTACTCCCGTCGAGCTCGATTCTATTAAAATAAATGAAAATCCAGCATTATTAGTAGTGTTCTGCTTAAGCAGAACACTACTAACGATTATCTATGAGCTCAAGTTTTCTAGTTTCTTAAATTAACATTCCCTTTTCCTATAAGTGCCATCTTCTACGCTTCTTATCAAAATGTAATTTATGCTCTCTTAATAATTTTGTGGCTATATTTTTTGAAGAAAATCTTAGGAAGCGCATGCATTCAGAATTGGTAATCCATGGTTTTATCAATAATAAGTAATCATCTATTGCGGCTTTATGTGCAGTTTTCGATGTTGTTAGACATTTTTTACATATCCACCCATTATATTTCCGCTCCATTCCCAATAAGCCACACTCGGGACACATCACGCCTCCTAGGATTTCCCCTGGATTAATTCCATATTTATGTTGATAATTAAAATGATAAGTTTGACACCCCCTACTGATTAGCGCACCAATTTTATGATGAGATAAATGATTATTCTCTTTTTGATCAAACTCTAATATATATTGTGGCAAGTTTTCACCGTACATTACTAATTTAGTGATATCATATTCTGCTGGGATCGTTTTTATTTTTGTACGCGGATCAGCGATCGCTACTATTGGATAGATTGGTATGTTGATAACATCACGTTCGGAGAGCCAGTCAGTTAACTGAAGTTTGCATGAATTCGCTTGTGTAATGGGGTTCCTGGAATTAATCTCTTTTCCATTAATCGTTTGGAAGAATTGGTTTGTGTTCATATCAAACGTAATTGTCTCTGAGTAGTTTTTAATTTCTACAATGTAGATGCAATGGGGACTAATAATCAGTGAATCAATTTGGAATGATGATTCTTTGTTGTGGAGGTAGACATCGTTTAGAATGGTGAACTGTTTTCTGAGGAATGAGGCGATGAATTTATCGACTATCTTTTCTCCTTCATAGCCTTTTTGTCTATTGGATAGATCTCTCGCCAATGTTGGCCTCAATTTCTGACGAGGTAATAATCTAGGCAGAAGAGCCTGTAACACGAGGATTTCAATCGGGGTTTCTCGCTTTTTCATATTTTCTTTTACTCCTTCGAAATAAATTAATCAGATTATACCATAGGAAACATTAGATGATACATGGAAAGATCCCGTCGAAGACAAATCCAATCAACTACCCATCTGATCAAGTAAAGTATTTATGGATTCATTAATTCGACGTTTATTCCGTCAATGCGATGTAACACCAAAATGATAAATCGATCATCCGTTATGAATGATAATCATGCTTCCATCCGGATCTCCTCCTCTCTTGTTTGTTTACTGGTAACTCGGGAGACAATGTTTCAAACTCAGGACGAAGTTGCAGTTATTCGGGAGACTACTCGTTAAACTCGGGCGACCTTACATTAAACTCAGGCGACACCTCCCTATATTCGGGCGTCCCTCCCACTAACTCGGACCAGAAGCACTGCAACTTGGGAGGCATAAACCAACCATAAAAAAATAATCGCCACCAATTTTGAATTAGTGACGATCGCATCCTGCAAATTTTACCATAATGAATCAAATATATCATTCTTTATTAAATCAGTATCAATGTTACACTGCTGACCACTTAGCCCATATTGCCAGATAAATGTCATACTTGCATTCGGAGTAGCTGGTCTAAACTCAGTAGGCGCATTTTCCTCTGAGGTTACACCTACGACTGGATTGTTTGACCATATAGCCAAGTTGTTCTTCACTACATTACTTTGCTCAACAGCATTTTGATAAGCTGTTCTAACTTCACCGTCTGTATCAAAATTGCCATACATTCCTGCTTTATATTTTGAATTTTGTATTGTCTCTACCCATCCTATAACAAAATCTGCATCAATAGCTACCATAGGTTCAATGTCAACGAATAAATAGACACCCTGTGGTATGTTCAATTCATTTGCATCTTGTATAGCTTCCTTGGCTTCCTCCACACCATTGTCATATCCTATGGCATTATCTAACCTATTATGGATTGGAATTATCTTGATTCCCGCTTCATGAAGCCTTTGCGCTTCTTGTTCGGTAATCCCAGCAGACACACCTTCTGTCGTTTCAAGGTATCTCCCAACTGCTGATGGTGTACCATAGTTATTTTGCACACACATTAAAAATTCTTCTGTAACTAAACTAGCTGTATCTATACCCCAAAGAATTTCCTCATTTGGTATGTTTGGTTGATTTGGTTGTTCTGATTGTTCCGGATTAGTTGGTTGATCTGTAGTGGGGTTTTCTGGTTTATCTGGATTTGTTGGTTGTTCAGTGGTTGGATCTTCTGGGTTATCTGAATTTGTTGGTTGTTCTGTGGTTGGGTCGTCTGGGTTATCTGGATTTGTTGGTTGCTCTGTAGTGGGATCATCTGGTTTATCTAGATTGTCGGAGTCATTTGTAGAAAATGCTAACCATAATATTGTCGATATAGATGCGAGTCCAAGTACAATAACTAACCATATTTTAAATTTTTGTCTATTGTTCTTATCATCAAAGAATGAACTCATTTTTGTTCCCCTCCCTCAATCATAGCCACTAACATAGTATCCATTGGTTTATGACGTAGTGATAAAATTGGAAGAAAACAAACTGAAGCCTATAAACATTCAGTTGGAGTTTTGCTCCCCCAACTGAATGTTAGTTGGACATTACCCCCCCATTTTTAAATGGGGGATTTATTAACTGAGATCTCATATTTAACCACTCATCTTATCCGGCAATGCATGTATGGATTCGATTAGCGTGTCAAGTTTACCTTCAATACGGTGCAATAAATAAAATGTCACCACAATCGGGAATCCGACATCCGTTACGAATGATAACCATGCTTCCACTTGGATCTCCTCCTTTCTTGTTTACTAGCAGCTCGGGAGACAGTACATCAAACCCGGGCCAAAGTTGCAGTTACTCGGGAGACATCACGATAAACTCGGGCGATCTTACATTAAACTCAGGCGAGACCTCCCCATACTCGGGCGGCACTCGCGCCAACTCGGGCCAGAAGCACTGCCACTCAGGCGACACCAACCTTAGCCCCCTGCTAAAGCACCCTCCCTATCAAACAATAAGACCAGCGCCAGAATAATCTTCATGTCGCTGGTCCTTTAATTAAGCTAATTCAATGTCTAATACATTACGTTCTACGATACGTGCGCTCTTCTTTTTGATAAGATCGCCACCAGATGAAGTGAATGCATTTTGTGCAATAATGGTATCCATCGCACCGTTAACAGCAACAGAATCAACTGGTTCCACCGGATTATCCAGTGTGTACGTAACCACTTTTCCATCCGCGTTTTCGAATTTCATTTCCAATTTTTTCGCCATCAGAGTCCCTCCTTTCCACTAGATTTGACTGGTGTTACGCCTGACGTAACTCAGAACTGTCATTACGTTCCACTTTGAAAAGTGGACGCTGCTGCAATGGTGCAAGTGAGCTTGCGATTGCGTATAACTGATCTGGTGTTGCTGCAATTTTTACGTTATTGAAGCTCTTCGTTTTGAAAAGCTCCTTACCAGTGATTCCATCGACACCGTCGTTAAAAACTAAGCGAAGAGTGGAATTCACGATGCTCGCTGTTGCCATGTGCCTCACCTCCTTTCACCCATACAATCGAATAGAAGAAGGAAAAGGTGGCATGAAAAAATATAAAAATAATCGCCACCTTTTTGAGTTCGGTGACGATTGTAGAATATATACAACATTAGACTTAAACAGACCACCTGCTAAAGCAGGTGGGTTTGGATATAATTAACTTTCGTGTTCTTATCGCAATTTGGCCACGGATAGTTTATAACTATATTTAGTTACACTACTCACATGGTACTGCATGCCTACATTCATCCATACTCTTTTCAGATCATACTTAAACATGGACATCAAAAGATAAGGCTAAAATCAAATACCATCTAAGGAGGTTGAAGTTAGACCACCCATTTGGAAATTAAATTAGTTATGACTTTTTTGTAATTTTTCAATAACGAACAATTTCTGTCTTTTTAAATGTATAATAAATAATGTATTTAAAAAAAGGGGGATAAATGTCAATGAAATATTTAAAGTTTGGTATTATCGTTTTAATTGTGTTGCTAGTATTCACTGGGTGTTCAACATCGCCGCCAAAAGATGCAAATATGGAAAATAGCAATGAAGAAAACAAAGAAACAGAGCAAGCACAAGAAAATAAAGAAGTAGAAACGAATGGCGAAAAAACTGAAAAAATATCTGACAATAAAGATAAAAAAGAGGAAGAAAAGAAGGAAAAACAAAAAACGCCAGGTGATGAGGCGCTGAAAGTGATAAAGAAAAATATACAATATGCAAACGAGGAAAACTTTAAAGCTTATATGAATACGGCAATAAATTCAGAAAAAGAGAAGCATAGAGAAAGTACTAAACAAAATTTTGAAGAATACGATTTAATTTATGAACTGTTATCGCACAAAGTGTTAGAGGTAAGTGAAGATAAAGTGATCATACAAGTGAAACAAAAAACTACACCAGCACCTTCTAATACAAACAACTATACTGCACAAATATCTGTAGTGAAACACACACTTGTGAAAGAAGAAGGAAGATTTAAGTTTAAATTAACAGAAGTGATAAGTGCAGAAGCAATTAATTAGTAAAGAGAAGACTGTTCTGTTTATTTAGATACAGTCTTCTTTTATTTTACTGGGTAGGACATCAACTAAATTAAATGTTAACGAGCCAGTATAGCTAACAGATTAAATACCCAATTGCTGCACTCTTAAGAAAATGGATTACGAAGTGTACAAGAAAGAAAGTAATAAAAAGGTTTTTTTCGTTACCGATACGACACTCCCTGTACTGCAATCGAGAAACCGACGACCGTTACGAATGTTAGCCATGTTTTCTAGTTTACCGCCAACTCAGGAGACAGTACATCAACCTCGGGCCAAAGCTGCGGTTACTTGGGAGACATCATATTAAACTCGGGCGACCTTCCATTAAACTCAGGACAGGCATCCCCATACTCAGACGGCACTCACGCCAACTCGGGCCAGAAGTACTCCAACTCAGGCCACACCCACCACCAAGTAATCGCCACCTTTTTAAGGTGACGATTGTAGTAGATATCATCGTTTTTATCGTGTAACACTTTTATTTTACAATCATAATGTATATAATATGATTACATAAACGATTAATTTACATTTTGCGTTCACTTTTTACGATTAATGTTAGGAGGTGTTTTATATATGTCAGATAAACCTTTTATTCCATATTCATTACCACTGCATGACGAACTTGTTGACCAGGGTTCCATGATCCACCTTTTAATTGAGGCTAACAAGAACATAGTTCAGTATGAAACGTTGTTGGAAAACACTAAAATTGAAAAAAGCTTATTGTTGAAACCAATCCTCAAGCAAGAAGCAGTCCAGTCAACAAAAATGGAAGGAACCCAAGTCACATATGAAGACCTGTTGGAGGTAGAAGCTGAAAGCAAACGTAACAACTTGGATGTGCAGGAAGTAATGAATTATTATGAAGCTATACTCGCAGGTGAACGAGAGCTTACACAGCTTCCTATGTCGGTGAGGCTAATAAAAAAGTTACACAATATTTTAATGTCTGGAAAAGTAAGAGGTGCCTCACGTGACCCCGGAGAATTTAGAAAGGTTCAAAATTATATTGGCGATAGAAACAATATAACATTTACTCCTCCTGAGCCACCAAACATGGATTATCTGTCTAACTTAGAAGCCTACATGAATGACCCGCAGGATTCATTGGATGAGCTGGTACGAATCGCTATTATCCATGCACAATTTGAAACAATTCACCCTTTCCTTGATGGCAATGGCAGAATCGGACGCATATTAATACCACTATACCTTTATGAAAAGAAAGTTATTAGTTATCCAAATTTCTTTATTAGCGAAACACTTGAACGTGATAAACATAAATATTATCGCTTCCTAAATGATACCCGATACGAAGAAAATTGGAACCAGTGGATACTATTTTTTGTAAGTGCAATAAACACCCAAGCAAAGAAAAACATTCACTTAATTAAAGAAATTAACAAGTTATATGAGAAAACATTAGATAATGCACAAGACATTATAAATTCTAGTAATGTCAGCAAAATTGTAACATCCATCTTTGAAATGCCGATTTTTCGAACGAAATCCATTTCGAAAACAACCGATATTTCAGATGCGACCATTCGAAGGTATCTTAATGTCTTGGAGGAAAGTAAAATCATCTTTTCTAATGGTCGGGTGCGAAATAAGACGTATTACTTTTATGACTTGCTAGATCTAATTAGAAAATAGAAGGATTTCCTAATAATTTGTTAGGAAATCTTTCTGCTTATAAAAAAATAATCGCCACCTTTTTGAGTAAGGTAACGATTGTAGAATAAGGATATAATTGATTTCATTTGAGATCATTTAGTTCAGGAATCGTGCGGTGCAGTTGTAATCGCGCATTATACTAACAAAATCGCGCACTGGGGAATTATTGCACAGTATGCATTTCGCATTGCGCGATTTCCATCTAGTGATCACAATTTCAGACTGAACCCAATCCACCACTACTTTATTTCGTCAAGTTCCCGTAACACAACGGGAATCAACGGATGATTAGCGTCCAAATCAGATACATCAACTAATGCATCTTGATAACCAACATCAGATATTAACTGTTGCAGCTTAACCGCTTCATCATCTTGTTCATTTTTATATTCCAATACTGCAGCAATTGTTTTTGCGAGGAAAACTGGTTCTGAACCGTTAGTAACTTCCATATAAAGGCTAGCTGGACGAATTAACCGATCGCGTCCGCCTAATTTACGGATTGGACCACGGGCAACTCGCGTAACTTCATCCGATATATATGGATTCTTAAAACGTTGGATAATTTTATTAATATATGTCTGATGCTCTTCTCGATCAAAATGGTAAGTCTTAATTAAAGCTTCACCAGATTCATTCAGAGCACCAGTAAGTATTTCAACAACACTTGAATCATTCATTGCTTCATTAATCGTTTCATAATTTAAGTAACGTCCCACATATGCTACCACCGCATGACCAGTGTTTACGGTAAACAATTTACGTTCAATGTAAGGCGTAAGATCAGCAACATAAGTAATTCCATCAATAGAAGGTTTCTCACCCTTAATTGCTGTTTCTTCCACTACCCATTCATAATAGGGTTCTACTGATACTTCCAACAGATCATCGTTCACTTGATTAGGAACGATTCGGTCAACGGCAGCGTTTGGGAATGCAAAAACTTCTTCAGCTGCACTCTGCTCTTCTTTTGTCAGATGTTCAAAAATTTTCTCTTTCAAGAGCGAGCTTCCACCAACCATATTTTCGCAAGCAATGATATTCAATGGATTACTATTTGACTCCAATCGTGCACGTAAACCTTTAGCCACCAACTCAGAAATAATCGCTAATATATTAGGGCCAACAGCGGTTGTGATAATACCCGCTTGCACAATTGCTTCAACAACCTGATCAGAATCTGTGACACTATTAATACCTGATACATTTTTCACCGTTAACGTTTCACTATTCTCAGCAGCTAACACGACATTATACTCCCGCTTCTCGTTGAGTTCATTAATAACCGCTTCGTTAACATCGACAAAGGTTGTGTGAAAACCAGCTTGATAAAGCAACGTGCCGATGAATCCACGACCGATATTACCTGCACCAAAATGTACTGCTTGCATTTAATTCACCTCATCGAACAGACGGATGATTTCTTCTTTTGATGACGCATCGACAATTTTTTGCACGTTTTCTTCTTCTGAAAGAACGATCGCAATCTTAGATAAAACTTCTAAGTGCTCGTCACCTTTACCAGCGATACCGATCAATACTTTAACAATGTTTCCGTCTCCAAATTCAACACCGTCTGGAACGGTAACCACGGACAGTCCGGTTTCCAGAACTGCATCTTTTGAATCCTCTGTACCATGTGGAATGGCAACATGATTACCCATAAAAGTAGATGTTAGCTCTTCTCGTTCAAGCATTTTATCGATGTAAGTAGCTTCAACATAACCATTGTCTACGAGGATCTGGCCAGCATAACGGACAGCCTCTTCTTTCGCACCAAGTGTTACATTTAACTGGATGTTGTCTTTGCTTAGTACTTCTTTTGTCATTCTAGTTGCACTCCTTATACTAAATTTTTTTCGTGTAAAAATGTATGGAACTGTTCTGATAGATAATTTCTAATTTCTTCTTCGTTTCCTAACTCAAATAATCGCATACTTTGCTCACTTTGAATAATTAAACCACTTAAAAAGCTTAGCACTTCCAATACTTCTTGTGTCGTATCTTCAGGGGCAAGCATTAAGAGGACTTTATCCATTTTCATTTCATCCCCGTCCATACCTCGGACAGTTAACGGCGTAGCAAGCGCATAGATGGTAAAGCTTGGGGCAGCTATATCCATTGAACGTGTATGGTATAACGCAAGTGTTGTACCAGGGATACCAAGTCCACTTATCTTTTCCCTTTCAAGCAGTTTTTTAACAACACTTTCTTCCTTTATTATTGTCTTTAAGAGTGATTCGATTGATGTTGTTTTTTCTACTTGCTTAATATGAAAGCCATTCAACACGTTCAATATTGCTTGTGAATAGTTGTGAATTGCCTCGAGTCCAACCATAAAATCTTTGTTTATCGGTTGCTTCTTGGTTAATATCCTTGTTTGCTGTGTTAGTTTTATTTGTCTAATTGTCTTATGAATGCGATTCACTTCTGCTTTCGTAAGCATCGGTGAAGTCAGAACGTAGTCCCGTTCAAATCCTTTTAATGGAATCGTCGAAACAACGATGTCAAAATCGTTCATATCCAAATTAGCTAGATCAAATAGTGATCTATTTTCCACCTGTTTGATTTCGGGGAATTGTTGTATCAATTTGGTTCCTAGTATTTTTGCTGTACCAATACCACTCGAACAAATAACTAACGCATGTATGTCGACGTCGTTCTTGTTGTGTAATAATACCGACGCAAAATGCAATACCAAGAACCCAATTTCATCGTCTGGCAAATCAATGTCTATGAATGTATCCTGCACTCCTTCCTTAATCAGTTGGAAAAGATCTGGATAATCACGCGTGATTTCCTCAATCATTGGGTTCTTGATATTCATGTTTTGCTTCAATCGATAAATAGTTGGCTTTAAATGGGCAACCAAATCATTTAACAGTTGCGTGTTTTCCGTGATATCTACACCTAAATGTTCACTTACAAAATTTATTAATCCCTTTGCTTTATATGCAATATCGACACTTGAATCCTCAATAATGTAATTTTGATCGAAACGTAATTTTGCACCCATTAAATGCATGGTAATATAGCCGATTTCATCCTCTGGGATTGTCATGTTGAAAGATTTTTCTAGTTCACGAATAACCTTTTTAGCAATTTCATACTCTTTTGTACCCTCAATTTGCTTCTTATATGCCGAATCAAATGTTATTGTATCACCTTTTTGAAGTCTTTCTATCGCAAGCGCCAAATGAACAACCAATCCAATATAGGCACTGTCAGCTAGTTCATGTGGTAGTTCATTTTTTGCTAATTCTACACTTTCTTCAATTGTACTTAGCTTTTCTGGATTAACTAAACCGAGCAATCGATTCGAAATAATTGTGAACTGTTGCTCTGAATTCTTTTGGATATTCTTCTTGAGCAAGGAGACAAATTCGTACGGATCAACATAGTTCGTAATTAAATGACTAATTGCAGATCGCTTATTTCGTTCGTCTCCCTCAAGCTTCACTCCGTAGCTTCTTCGTCTAATAAGCTGTAAGTGAAAGGATTCCAATTCCATTTCTAATTGATCTAAATCGTGACTGATTGTTGCAATCGTTACATGCAATTCAGCAGCTAGTGTGAACAGTTTGATTGGCTCGTTTGATTCAAAAAGTGTTGCCAGAATAAGTGCCCGGCGCTCTTCTGCTGTGAATTCGGAGGCTACCGCCTTTGTCAGTTCAGATTCTAATTGGCTTTTATCTAATTCATCACCAACAATACGAAGTCCAACGCCCGACTTTTTTGAAAGCTCAAGATTGTGATTAAAAATGATTTTTTCAATTCCCTTTAAATCGCGATGGATCGTTCGTTCACTTACATCCAGTGCCTCAGCAATTTCTTTTACTGGCACTTCGTCCTGCGCATCCAATAAGAGCGTGATCACTTTTCGTTCCCGAGCAGATATATACAAACTGTTCACCTCCCAAGCTTGATAAACTTACTTGTGTCGCACAGATTACTCATAGTCAAACCAACTGAATGATTATTTTTTAAGACGTTCGACCAATTGATCGTATTTTGGACTGTTTAAGAAATTTTCTACTGAAATATGTTCCGCAGTAGGCAATTTAGCTTTCGCACGATCGGTCAAATCCTTGTGCGTAATGACGATGTCCGCATCATCTGGAATTTCATTAATCGCTGTATTCGTTACATCGATATCAATCTCTGCTTTCTTAAATTTGTTTTTTAACAAGGATGCGCCCATTGCACTTGAACCCATACCAGCATCACAAGCAAAAATTACTTTATTTACTTCGTCTGCATTTTTAGTTTCTTGCTGATTAAGTGCACCAGTAACAGAGCTTTTCTTCCCTTTCATTTCTTCCATCTTACCAGTTGCTTCAGATAAATCATCTGTAGATTTTGTTGTTTTTAAGATGAATGATGCGATTAGGAATGTAACTACTGTAGCTACTACAACACCTGCAATGACTCCGACAAATCCTCCCGGTGGTGTCATTGCCAATACCGCGATAATACTACCAGGTGATGCTGGTCCAGTAAGTCCTGCATTGAATAGTGTTAGTGTGAAAACCCCACTCATTCCTCCACCGATTACCGCTAGCAGCAATGAAGGCTTCATTAATACGTATGGGAAATAAATTTCGTGAATTCCACCAACAAATTGGATCAGCGCCGCACCAGGTGCAGAACTTTTTGCTGCTCCCTTTCCAAAAAACGTAAATGCAAGCAAGATCCCAAGTCCAGGACCAGGGTTCGCTTCTAGTAAAAATAGGATGGATTTCCCAACCTCTGTAGATTGCTCAAGACCAAGCGGTGTTAAAATACCATGGTTTATCGCATTATTTAAGAATAAAATTTTGGCCGGCTCAATAATAATGCTTGCTAAAGGCAGTAAACCTGCGTTCACAATAGCCTCAACACCAGCTGCAAGAGCGTTCGTTAAGCCTTGAACGATAGGACCTATTAACCAAAAAGCAAACAAGGTTAACATTGCCCCTAAAATACCCGCTGAAAAATTGTTATAAAGCATTTCGAAACCAGAACGAATCTTATCTTGGAGCCAACCGTCAACTACCTTCATGCAGTAACCAGCGAGTGGTCCCATGATCATTGCACCAAGAAACATTGGAACGCCCGCCCCTACGATTACCCCCATCGTAGCAATAGCACCAACCACTCCACCACGGTTACCATGAACAATTCGTCCACCAGTAAATCCGATTAACAGTGGTAATAAATAGGTAATCATTGGACCCACTAATTTAGCAAAATCTTCATTCGGTATCCAACCATCTGGAATAAATAAAGCAGTTATAATACCCCACGCAATGAATGCGCCGATATTCGGCATAATCATTCCGCTCAAAAAACTACCAAAACGCTGTACCTTGGCACGAAATCCTGTTTTAGCCATAATAAGCTCCCCTTTGTATAAATTAAAATAATTCCTTATGTACTAATTGTATAGCGCTTACAGAGGTGATACAACGGAATCTAAATTGGGATTTGTCATAGGGATTGTTGACATTGTTTAATAATAGGATGTGTTGGGGAGTAGGGGATGATTCATGTGGAAAGCAGAGTTTCGCGCAACCTAGGTAAAATTAGATGCCTTACTGGGAGCAAATGCTACCCGAGTTTGTTATATTATTTCCCAAAACTCGGGCGACACCTTGCCGCACTCAGGAGACAGCTATTATCACTCGAGCGGCATTTTGCTTAACTCAGGCCACAACCTCTTTCACTCGGGCCGTATTTAGCTTAACCCGGGACACAAACGCATATACTCGGGACACACTTCACTTAACCCAGGCCACACTTGTATTCACTCGTGTAAACGGACTCTACAACTAATTCACTTTACACAAACTTTACCTTATATTTATACTCACTTAATATTTAGCTTTTATTCTAACAGTAGAACGAATTATTACTGAATGAGGGGGACTGTATAAGATGACTTTAAATTTCGCACACAGAGGTTCAATGACAGAAGCACCTGAAAATACGATACCTTCTATGAAAAAGGCTATACAACACCATGCACAGGCTATCGAAATTGACGTTCAGCTCTCTAAGGATAATCATCTAATTGTCATTCACGATCATAAATTCACAAGATTTTCTGAATCAGAAATTGGATTAGTAAAAGAATGTACAATAGACTCAATCAAAAAAATTGATGTTGGAAAAACGTTTTCCAATGAATTTAAAGGAGTCACTTTTGCTACTTTAGAGGAAATTCTCGAAGTAGTACCAGAAGATATTTTGTTAAATATCGAAGTTAAAAATAGACCGATTGTCTATGAAGGAATTGAAGAAGTTTTAATTGATTGTTTACGAAAAAATAATCGTCTATCTAATGTAATTATCTCCTCTTTTGATCCTAATGTTTTAAAAACAATCCAAGAAAAAGAACCACTTCTAAAATTAGGATTCCTTTTTAGTCATAGATTTAAAAAACCATGGAATCACATTGTTAAGCATGGTTTAAATATCAGTAGTATTCACCCTAACGCGAAATACACGAACAAAAAGCTGATTACTAAGTCACATAAATTAGGTTATAAAGTCTATCCTTTTACAGTAAATAGTCTAAAAACATACAACTACTTAATTGAACTTGGGACTGATGGCGTTTTTTCAAACAACCCAGAGATATTTGCAGGAACTCATAACTCAACTAGAAAAGTTATTTAATCTGAAGATGACTGGGTGCATTCTGCAACCAGTCATCTTTAATTCCATATAATCGTTACCTTTTCAAATGTTAATAACAATTAACTTACCCTTTCCTAGTAACCATTAGGATTCTTTGATTGCCAATTCCATGCGTCTCGACACATACTAAATAAGTCCTTTTCAGCCTTCCACTCAAGTTCCTTATTCGCCTTGGATACATCGGCATAGCTAGTATCAATATCCCCTGGACGTCTGTCTTCAATTTCATAGGGTATCTCTACACCGTTACACTGTTCGAACGTACCTATTACTTGAAGTACACTGTAACCTGTACCTGTTCCCATATTATAGATATCAATACTAGAGTTATTATTTTTATCAAGTGCTTTGACGTGACCGATTGCCAAATCAGTCACATGAAGGTAATCTCTTACTCCAGTACCATCAATTGTACTGTAGTCATTACCAAAAACCTTGAGTTTATCAAGTTTTCCGGTAGCAACATTTGTTATATATGGCATTAAATTATTAGGAACGCCATTTGGATTTTCTCCTATTAAACCACTCTCATGGGCACCAACTGGGTTAAAGTATCGCAGTATGCAGATGGACCAATCTCCATCTGTGTTATATAAATCATTCAAAATATCCTCAATCATTAATTTCGTTCTACCATAAGGGTTCGTGGTTCCTAAAGATGCTTCTTCATTAACAGGCATATGATTATCCATACTATAAACGCTTGCAGAGGAACTAAAAACCAAGCTCTTTACATTATATTCATTCATAACCTCACAAAGGTTGATGGTTGAAACAATGTTATTTCGATAATATGCTAACGGTATTTGTGTAGATTCCCCAACTGCTTTTAAACCAGCAAAATGAATCACACCACCTATTTTGTTTTGCTCAAATACATCGATTAATTTTTCTTTATCCAAAAGGTTGATTTGATAACATTTCGGTTTGTAACCAATAATTTTTTCTATTCTGTTTAGTACATTTTTATTACTGTTGGAGAAATTATCCAATATTATAATTTCATGTCCTGCATTATGTAGTTCGATTATAGTATGACTACCAATATACCCTGCTCCACCAGTTACTAAAATGGTCTTTGACATTGTCACTTTCCTCCAAACAATAATTTACATAAGGTATTATATACTACATAACACTACTACAACAGATTCTTACGAAAATGTAATAAAGTTTTAATTTACGAATACGATTATTCATAGTAAAATTAAGGTTAGCATTTTAATTATAATTCGTCACTATTTGGATTTTAAAGGAGAAAATTGTTTTATGTCTAAAGAAAAGACAACGCAAACTCGCATGCATAAACGGGGAAGAAAACGAAAAATTCGCAAACGCGTCTATATAGTATTAGTGCCAGTATTATTGGTTTTTATCAGCTTGCTAACATATGCAGCCTACTTGTATACAAAAGCTGATTCTGTTTTTACCGATTCTTATAAAGATGATGGACGGGAAAAATCCGAGCTTCGCGAAGAAGCAGTCGATCCAGCGACAGATAATGTTTCCGTATTAATTATCGGTGTTGACCAAAGTAAAGCACGTGAGAACAAAGGAAGTGCACGTTCTGACACTTTAATGCTTGCGACACTTAATATTGAGGATAAGAGTGTAAAGTTGTTAAGCATTCCACGAGATTCATTGGTCTATATTCCCGAAGTTGGATATGAAACGAAGATAAACCATGCGCATGCTTACGGTGGACCACCAGCTACCATCGAAACGGTAGAAAATTTACTGGATATTCCTGTTGATTATTATGTAAAAGTAAATTTTGAAGCATTTATTGATGTGGTTAATGCAGTTGATGGTATTAAAGTCGAAGTTCCATATGAACTATATGAACAAAATTCAAAGGACCAGGAAGATGCTATCCATTTACTACCTGGCGAACAAAAATTAAATGGTGAAGAAGCACTTGCGCTTGCACGCACCAGACATTACGATAATGACATCGAACGAGGGAAGCGTCAGCAACAAATTCTAAAAGCGGTAATTCAGAAAGCAATTTCACTTGATTCTATATTAAAATATGATGATATTATTGAAGCTGTCGGAGAGAATATGACGACAAATATGACTTTTGATGAGATGAAAAGCTTTATCGCATACGGAACTGGTACTGGTAGCCTGGAATTCGAAACCTTAACATTAGAAGGCAGTAACTACCAACCACAAGGAACCTATTATTGGAAATTAGACGAAGTAGCCCTTGAACAAACAAAAGAATTATTAAAAAACCATTTGGAGCTCAATTCCACAACGGCTGAAAACGAAACAACAGATAATTCTGGTACAGCAACAGATGATGAAGTTAATGAAACACAACCCTATTAAAGCACTAAAAAACCTGCTAATAATTTGATTAGCAGGTTTTTTTATGATCTTTGCCATAAGCTTTTGACAAAATTTGTTAACGGTTTGAAATCATTGTTAATTAAACCAAGGCTTTCAATTAAGATTTCAATTGCCAAGAGTGCAACCGATAAAATTATGATGGATCCCCATAATGTTGTCATGGAGAAAAAGATGGCTGCTACACTGAACATCGCACTTAACGAATAAATAAATATCACGGTTTGTTTATGCGTAAAACCAGACTTCATCAATCGATGATGCAAATGTGAGCTATCAGGACTCGAGATAGGCATTCGGTTAACACGTCTTCTAATCATGGCTATAACTGTATCAGAAATTGGTACGCCTAGGATGAATATCGGAATTACAAACGATATGACTGTAATATTTTTAAATCCAAGTAATGCTAATACACTAATCATGTAACCAAGAAATAGTGCTCCTGTATCTCCCATAAATATCTTGGCTGGATGAAAATTATAACGTAAAAATCCCATCGTGCTAAAAAATAATATAAGTGCCATCGTTGAAACGTATACATCACCCATTAATACAGCCATTACAGCTATTGTAAACAGGGCAATTGAGGAAACCCCTCCTGCAAGACCGTCTAATCCATCAATTAAATTTATTGCATTGGTGATTCCGACAATCCAAAATATCGCGATAACCGAGCTTAAAATACCAAATTCAATTTTACCACCGAACGGTAAATTGATAAATTCAACCTCTAGACCTCCACCAAATACAACAATCACTGCAGCAATAATTTGCACTAAAAATTTCATTTTGGCAGAGAGATTGTACAAATCGTCAACTACACCGACCGCTACAATTAACACAGCTCCTATAATCATTGCGGTGTGGTAATCACTGGATGGTTGTAAAATAAGTATTCCTATAAAAAAGCTAATAAAAATAGCTAATCCACCTAGTGTTGGTGTTGGAATGGTATGAGCTTTTCGATAATTTGGTTCATCCTGTGCATTAATTTTAATGGAAAATTTAATGATAAATGGTGTTACGATTAAAGAAACCAATAACGATAACGAGGCAAGTAAAAATATTTCGAGCATAAATCCACCTCATCTTCTAAATCATTAGGAAACTTGGCTTATCGCCAAGCTTTAATGGCGAAAGCCTTAGTTGCTCTTATACTGATATCCATAAAACTTACATTTTCCTATCAGTATAAAAAAAGTATCTTCTTAAAGTATAAATGGTTTCGCCAAAAATCGCTATGCATTTTTTTTATTTATTTTATTTATTACCTATATGATACAATTTACTTGAGAGAATCATTTCTAGGAGTGGATTTAAATGGCATTGAATTTTGCTCATCGAGGATCATTAACGGAAGCACCAGAGAATACAATTCCAGCTTTTAAAAAAGCAATTGAGCATGGGATCCAAGGAATTGAGTTAGATGTACAGCTATCAAAGGATAATCAACTTGTCGTATGTCATAATCACACGTTCAAGAAATATACAAAAAATGAAAACAGAAAAATTCGTGACTTTACACTTGAAGAAATCAGACAGATTGATGTTGGAAGTGTATTTTCCGAGAAATACAAAGGTACCACACTACCAACTCTTGAAGAGGTAATTGAGATTTGTCCACCATCAGTGAAATTAAACATAGAAATAAAAAATATTCCAGTTATTTATCCTGGAATAGAGAAAAAGCTCCTCGAATGTCTAGAACGATATAAATTATTAGATAATGTCCTTATCTCATCTTTCGATCATGTAGCTCTTCAAAAAATACAGAAACTTGCCCCAAACGTAAAATTAGGCATGTTGTTTTATTATCGGATACTTGAGGAGTGGAGATATGCTAAAAACAGCGGGTTGAACATTCATAGTATTCATCCAAATAATGTTTATGTAGACAAAGAGTATATTGTGAATTGCAAAAGAAATGGCTATAAAGTATATCCTTATACAGTCAATTCGATTGCTAGATACAATGAACTTATCGAGTTAGGCGTGGACGGGGTGTTTTCAAATAATCCAGCTATATTTAGCTAACCACAGATTTGTGGTTAGCTTTCAATAAGGATTTCTTTCTGTTTTTTTAAAGAGGACTTCTTATATTCTTGGCGCTCTTGTTTCGTCATTTTTTTATATCTTTTAAGAAATTCTTGATAATTTGGAATAACTTCATCAACTGCTCCAAATTCTTTAACCATTCCATACTCAAGCCATAAGATTTTTTCACAAAATTCTTTCATTTGGTTAATGGAATGACTGACAAAGATCATCGTCTTTCCTTTCTTTTTAAATTCCTTCATTTTATTTAAACACTTCTCAGCAAAAGCCTTGTCCCCAACAGATAATGCTTCATCAATAATTAGTATGTCTGGGTCCACACTTACTGAAATAGCAAAGCCTAATCTGGACTTCATCCCACTTGAATAGGACTTGACTGGTTGATCAATGAAATCCCCAAGCTCTGAGAACTCAATTATCTCAGGTTCTAATTCCTTAATCTCTTTCTTACTAAAGCCTAGCATTAAGCACTTAAGTTCTAGATTGTCTCGACCAGTTAAGTCACCTTTCAGTCCAGCCGAAACAGCAATTAGTGAAACCTGGCCATTTGTTTTAACAGTTCCTGCGGTTTCAGGAACAATTCCTGCTATGATATTGGATAATGTTGATTTACCAGAACCATTCACTCCAATAAATCCAACTATATCTCCTTTCTCGGCTTCAAAATTTACATTCTTTAAAGCATAAAAGTCCTTACCATAACTCTTCGGAGAGATAAGATCCAAAAGGCGTTCTTTTGTCCCATTATATAACTTATATTTTTTTGTTATATCATTTACGATGATTGATTTTTCCATAGTATCACAAGCCTTTTATAAATAATCAATAAAGTGTCGTCTAAATTTGACATGCAGTTTAGCGCCAAATAAGAATAAAACAATCACGATGCCCCAGAATATTAACGTATATTCCCAGTTCGTAATAAAGTACCATTCTGTTCCAAACAATGCTGCTCTATAGCCTTCTATTAAATAGTACAATGGGTTAAGCTTCATTATATTCATGACAGTAGGCATATTAGCGAGTATCGACAATGGCCAAAGTACACCTGAAAGATATAGACCCATTCGCAATGTTGAATTTAATAACATATGCACATCACGAATAATTGTCGATAAAGTCGAGGTGATTAACGCAATTGCAAATATCAAACAAATGGTTGCGAACATGAAATAAACCAATTGTACATAATAGATCGAAATGTAGTATCCAGAAAAGTTAAAAATAACAATTGCTATCCCAAGCATAACCAAATGTATATAGAACTGCGACACAATGACAAAGTTCGGAATAATACTCATTGGAAAGTTCATCTTTGAAAGCATGCGCAATCTAGAGTATATAGATTTAGAGCCTTGTATAGTGGATTGATAAAAGAATGTCCATAAAATAAAACCAGCTATTAACCACGTAATAAATGATACACTCTCTCCTTGCCCTACCTCTACTCCACTGTGTTGACGAATTGTACCAAATACAAACCAATATATAATAATTTGAATTAAAGGATTAAATATTTCCCAAGCCATCCCAAGATAATTATTTTGATTTTTACTTTTTAATTCATATAAGGAAAGTCTTTTTATTAAGTAAAAATGTTCTATTTGTTCTTTGATAACATTAAACGCAGCTTTCATTTAAATTTTTCCCTCTCAAATCTAATCATTAATTTTAATTACTAAATTATACAAGTATCTTTATAAAATGACAATAAGACTTACACCATACTGGAATAAGTCTATTGTTTAAAAACTTGATTAACCACACGTTTAGTAGCATATCCGTCCTCCAAATAACAATACTTTTGATAAAAAGTTCTTATTTTGTCAGACGGGATAAAATCTTTTCTCTCTAATTCCTTTATTTCAAGCAAAATTTCTTCCGTATTTCTAACTATTGGCCCCGGGGCTTGATCTTCAAAATCAAAATAAAACCCTCGTAAATTATCCCTATAGTCCTCTATATCATACGCAAAAAATAGAATAGGACGTTTTAAGTTTGCATAGTCAAAGAATACAGATGAGTAATCTGTAATTAAAATATCCGATATAAGGTATAATTCACGGATATCTTCATGAAATGTAACATCAAATACGAATCCGTTAAACATCGCTAAATCTAGATTTTCAGCAACTAAATAATGTAGACGTAATAATAGGACATAATCATCACTAAGTTCTTTTTGTAATCGCTCTAAATCTAATTTCAAAGAAAATTTATATTTTCCTTTTCCATGGTATTGATTATCTCTCCATGTTGGAGCATACAATATGACTTTTTTATCTTCAGGTAAATTACAACGCTTCTTAATGCCCTTTATCGTTTGCGGATTATTAGCGTTAATTAAATAATCGTTTCGTGGATAGCCCGTTTCTAACATTGTTTGATTATAGTTGAATGCACGTCTAAAAATTTCAGTTGAATAGGCATTTGGTGAAATTAAGTAATCCCATTTGCTAGACTCATTTATAAAATTTTTTTTATAGGTTTCTGTAGTTGTTCCAGGCATATGAACTTCATCCATGTCAATCGCTAACTTTTTTAAAGGTGTTCCATGCCATGATTGTAAATAGGTTGTTTTATTTGGCTTTGGAATCCAGTTTGGTAATCGACTGTTATTAACCCAGTACTTTGCTCGAATCATGTAAAACATCCATCGAAAGGAAAGGCGCTGAATGTAATTTATACCTAAGTCAGAAAAGTAACTGACTTGCTTTTTGTCTACACTCCAATATAACGTGTAATCTGGATGGTTTTTCGATAAGTATTCATAGATAGCGCGAGGGCTATCACTAAATTGTTTTCCCAAAAAGCTTTCAAAAATAATTAACTTATCGTTCTTTGGTACTATATATCCTAGGTATTTAAATAACACCTTATATACATTAAAAATTACTTGCTTCACTGTTTTTTTCATGTTAATCCCTGCTTGATCATTAGCTATTTTTTGCTAACTATAATTTTTATTTAAGGTTTTATAAAAACTCTTCATCGCTTGCTTGTTATATTCCACAATATCAAAAGAAATATTTTTACGGTTTCCTACAACAACCTTCTCCATACCTTCATATAATCCTTCAACAGAATTCGGAGTTAATATACCATATTTTCCATCTTCAAGTATATATCGACTTGCTACGATATCAGTAGAAACAATATCAAGACCAAGTGCTAATGATTCCAATAATACAAGTGGATTACCTTCATAATGTGATGACAGTACGAATGCGTCACATAAACCCATTAAGTAAAATGGATTTGATTTATATCCAGTCAGAAAGACGGCATTTTCAAGTCCATTAGATTTAATTACATTTTCTAATAGTACGCTTGATGGACCATCACCTATAATGTAAAGCCGTGTATGTTTATATTTTCTGTGCAATAGTGCAAATGCTTGTATTAATTGATCTTGTCCTTTTTCTGGTGACAACCTTCCCATATTAATAAAGTTGATATTTTCGTCATGTTCAGTTGGGATTGGTACATCGAATATTGCATTACCATTACCATTACTATTTACTAATACTGATTGATTATTTTTATAATAAACATCACTATCATTTTTCGATAGTGAATGTATTTTATTATAGTTGATTGAGTTATTTAAATAACTTATTTTTGTTCCTTCAACATACTGTTTTAGCTTTTCTTTATTAACCTCCATGGTCGCTTGAGATACACTAATTAATTCATCAAAATGTTTGTATAACGAAAATACACCTCGGAGATTTATAAAATGTGGTCTCCTTCCATTTACCTTCCTATTCATATCAGAAAGCATATCACTATGCATCACAATCATCTTTTTTTTCGCATTTCCAGATAAAAAAACGTTTGGCCAGAACATTGCATAACCACTGAATTCAATCGCATAGTCAAATTTTGCATTACCAAATGCTCTTTTGTACTCTCTTTTAAACATCTTTGAAGGATTAATGCGTTTTACAAATTTAGAAGTTATTCCCCTGTGCTTGGTAATATAATTCCGATAATTTTCAAGTAATGTTTGATTTACTCGACCATTTCTATATATCAGCCGAGCATCTGGATGAATCCTTTTTATATTAGCATTCATATGATTCGTGTCTTTGTAATTAATTAAGACTGTAACATCGTAATGATTATAATTTATATTATCCAATAAGTTTAAAAAAGCGCCCGTTATACCATTATTTTGTAGCCCTCCAGGATAAATTATAATGGTATCTTTTTTGTTTCTCGCGTCTTCTTTAGGTACGCTGTACTTATCTATATCAACTATTTTCGTAACAATATTCTGCAGGCTTTCTCCTTCTAACACTTCACCACTATATATGTTTTTTACGTTTATCTTTTCCTCTAAAATTTCTGTCGTTAACTTATTTGAGCTTATTATATAGTCAGCACATAGAAAATTACGCAAAACGTCACTTGTTCCGAAAGGTTGGCAGTCTATAACGCTGTTGATATGATTAAGTGGTGCTTGAAGTAATGTATTTGTATAAACCTGGTTCTTTTTTGGCGTATATATATTAGGAAAGAACGCATTGTTAAACAAATACTTACATGTAGCAAGGTATTTATAATAACGATAACTATTTTTATACACAAATTTAACGCTACGACGACCTCTATATTTTTTGCGTAACGATTGCAAATAGTTTCTATCTGATATTACCCAAATATGTATAAAACCTTTCCAACGATTGTCATTTTCCACATAATTAAATATGTCAAACGGACTGTCACGCATAGAATCTCCATGATTCGATTCATACAATATAAGTTTATTATTGATAGGGAGAAAGCGATACCAAAATGAGTATTTCATTCGTTTTTTGACGTCTTGATCCGTAAAATAATTTATCACAGGATTTATTATAAATTTCAAACGTCTTTTGGTAATATCTTTAAACTTTTTCAAATTCATTCTGGTCTCCCCTTACTTGTTCATTCAACTTTACTAATGATATTAGTTTCTTACATTTCCTTTGTCAAAATTTAATTGTATCTAACTACTACTTTTCCCCTTTAACCTCAGCGATAGCAAATATTGTATTTGCCGCAAAAAAATACATGTGTATCTTTTAATCAATTACTAGTATAATGTAGATGTAAATTCAACTAATTGAAAAGTGTTTGTTAAATTGTTGTAAAGGGAATATGCTATAATAACTTTATATTCACCTTTATTTGGAGGTACTATATATGAAAAAAGTTATTACCTATGGAACTTTTGATTTGTTACATGTTGGACATATAAATTTATTACGACGTGCAAAAGAGTTTGGTGACTATTTAATTGTTGCTATTTCTTCTGATGAGTTTAATACACTTAAAGATAAAAAAGCTTATTACAGCTTCGAACAACGTAAAGCAATTCTAGAAGCGGTTCGTTTTGTAGACGAAGTAATTCCTGAGCATAATTGGGAACAAAAAGTTTTAGACGTCCAAAATCACGAAGTTGATGTATTTGTTATGGGAGATGACTGGAAAGGTAAATTTGACTTCTTAAAAGACCATTGTGAAGTAATCTATTTACCTCGTACAGTAGGAATATCAACTACTCAGATTAAAAAAGACTTGAATAAGGCAAATAATGGTTAGAGAATTAGCTATAAGTTTGTATCTCTTTGTTTTTCGCATATTTTTTAATATATTCAATTTATTTCCCCAGAAGAAGAAAACTACCTTTGTTGCTTCATTTGGGGATAATATTTTGTTTACATTAAAAGAATTAGAAAAGCAAGTAGACACGGATGTTGTTATTCTACAAACATCTCAATGTAAGATTGGTTTTGGACAAATCTATAGTAAGAAGCAACTAACATTTGAGTTAGCGAATATAGTTGATTGGATTCAATCAATCTATCATTTAGCAACTTCTGATAAAGTTTTTGTTGATAATTATTTTGGTTTTCTTGCAGTTACAAACTTCAAGCCAAATGTAAGATGTATTCAGTTGTGGCATGCAGTTGGAGCAATAAAACAATTTAGTCTTAAAGACCCCACAGTTGAAGGAAGGTCTGATAGGGCGATTCAGCGTTTTCATAAAGTATACAATAGATTTACAGATATTGTGGTTGGTTCGGAAAAAATGATCCCGATATTTCGTCAAAGTTTTGGCGTTGGGAATGATGTTTTCCTACGGAGTGGGATTCCACGTACCGATTTTTTCTATGATACAAGTAGAATATACGAAATAGAAAATGAACTACAATTAACTTTTCCAATTATAAGTAGAAAGAAAGTCATTCTCTATGCTCCAACTTATCGAGATCATGAATTAAATCACGCAACTATTGCATTAGACATTGCAAAGATGGAAGAACAACTTTCTGATGATTATGTTCTATTTTTACGTCTTCATCCGGCAATTAAACACAAATACAAGGCTGCTCAATCAAACTTTGTTTATGATGTGACGGACATTGCAGATACGAATCATCTCTTGACCATTACAGATATTTTAATTACCGACTACTCCTCTATTCCATTTGAGTTTTCTATGCTAAATAAACCCATGATTTTTTTAGCTTATGATCTAGAGGAGTATAGTAAATCTGTTGGGTTTTGGGAGAATTACGAAGCGTTAGTACCAGGACCTGTTGTGCGAAGTACAGAAAGTGTTATAAGTTTAGTTTTAGAGAACAATTTTGATTTACAACGTGTAGGTCAGTTTGCAAGTCAATGGAATCAATACTCGAACGGTAACTCTAGCAAAAAGCTTATTGAGTCTATTTACTCAGAGGAAAAAGCTTTTGAAAAAGTCAATATCGTAAATTAAGCGATCAACTTTTCCAGTTGATCGCTTTTTATTGACAGCTTTTCATTTTTATTAATCATTAATTGAATTATTCGTGTTATACTAATACCATGATTATTAACCTACTAAGGAGTATTTAATAGATGAGTATTATAGATAGATTTAATCAATCAAAGAACAAACAAGAGTTAAAATCTTATTATAAAGTAGTTGAGCAAATCAATAATAGAGAGTCCTATTATGAAAATTTAACTGATAGTCAACTTGTAGAAATGACAATAAGTTTTAAAAAGCAATTAAATGAAGGAAAAACCATAAACGATATAAAAATAGATGCTTTTGCTACCGTTCGGGAAGCTGCAAAACGAGTACTAGGATTAAGGCACTACGATGTACAATTATTAGGTGGCCTCGTTCTTCTAAACGGAAACATAGCTGAAATGGCTACTGGTGAGGGGAAAACTCTTGTAGGTTCTTTGCCGAGTTACCTTATAGCACTCGAAGGTAAAGGAGTACATATTATTACAGTAAATGAATATCTGGCACAACGAGATAAAGAATTAATTGGTCAAATTCATGAATTTTTAGGCTTAACAGTCGGACTTAATGTTTCAGGGTTAAGTAATAATGAAAAAAAGGATGCCTATAATTCGGATATAACATATGGAGTTGGTACGGAATTTGGCTTCGATTATTTACGCGATAATATGGTAAGCGCAAAAAAACAAAAAGTACAACGCCCATATCATTATGCAATAATTGATGAAATTGACAGTGTTTTAATCGATGAAGCAAGAACACCGCTAATTATTGCAGGTAAGGATAAACCAAGTGACAAATTATACGGTATCTGTGCTACTGTCGTCAAAGGCTTGAAAGAAGATGTAGACTATTTATTTGATCGAGAATTGAAATCAGTTAATTTTACAGATACAGGAATAAACAAATTCGAAAAAATGTTTGGCGTAGATAACCTTTTTGATTTAGAGCATAGCACTCTATTTCACTCCTTATTACAAGCATTACGAGCTCGAACCCTGTTTGAACGTGATGTAGATTATATAGTTGAAAAAGGTGAAGTGCAACTTATTGACCTAAACACCGGACGTGTGATGGAAGGACGTAGTTTAAGCGATGGATTACATCAAGCAATAGAATCAAAAGAAGGACTTGAAAATACAGATGAAAATAAAACGCATGCTTCCATTACAATTCAGAATTATTACAGAATGTATCCCCTTCTATCTGGGATGACGGGTACAGCGAAAACTGAGGAAACTGAAATACGAGAAGTATATGGTATGGATGTTTTAGCTATACCTACCAATAAAGAAAAAAAGAGAAAAGATCTTCCCGATATGGTGTTTTTAACGAAAGATCAAAAATACAATAAACTTGTGGAAATAGTAAAAAAGAGTCATTCACACGGACAACCAGTACTTATCGGGACGGCTTCAATATTGCAATCTGAAACTGTTGCCAAATATCTTGACAATTCAAACCTAAATTATAAACTATTGAATGCTAAAAGTGTAGCACAAGAAGCACAACTAATTGCTTACGCTGGACAGAATAGTCAGATCACTATTGCTACGAATATGGCGGGGCGAGGAACAGATATTATTCTTGGTAAAGGTGTAAAAGAACTTGGCGGTTTATTTGTAATAGGGACGGAACGAAATGAAAGCCGGCGAATTGATAACCAATTAAAAGGACGTTCTGCAAGACAAGGGGATCCAGGTAAGACACAATTTATTGTGTCTTTAGAGGATGAATTAACAGTTCGTTTTATGAGCGAGGAGCTAGAAAGGGTAAAATCAAAATTAAAAAGCGACCAAAATGGTTTAATCGAATCTCCTAATGTACAAAAGCTATTTGATACCGCCCAGAGAATTAGTGAAGGAGTACAGTATCAACAACGCGAAACAAATCTAAAATTGGAAGATATCATTAATCAACAACGTACTGTAATTTATAATTTAAGGGATCATATCTTAAAAAATGAGAATACACTATTATTTTTACTCCAACAAACTAAAGGAATACAAGAACAGATTATAGATTCTCATCTACATGTGGAAGAAGACATCATGCTAGAAGATCGGAAATTACAAAAACTGCAAACTGAACTAAATCAAACACTTCTTACAAAACTATCATTTACAGACTACTCTTTTGAATCAATTGACGATATTAAACAATTTGTAAAACCGTATATAAAGGAACATGAGAGAGTAATGCACACCAATAGTGATCAAGAAGAGGTTTTACATACTTCCAAAGAATTAGGCTTGTTAGTGCTGGATACACAGTGGAAGCGACACTTAGATACGATGAATCAACTAAAAGAGGGCATTGGTATTAGACAGTATCAACAGGATGATCCTGTCCAGTTATTCCAAAGAGAAGGATATATACTCTTTGAAAATACGTATCGTAGTATAATTCATGAACTTAGCATTCGATTAAAACAACTCATAATTTCAATAAACGACAAGCAACAAAAAGAGGAACTGATTCAAAATTAGGACGAAAGGAAGATAGCATGCTTGATTTTATAAAAAACAACAAAACAACCAATAAGCAAAAACAAATTGATGGACAAGAATTCATCAACTCAGAAGATGTTACTTCATATGAAGAGGAATTGGTTGAAACTTATCTTTCATTTTCACCGAATTGGAACATTCCAAATGAAGATAAGTACGTTTATGCTTTTCATAATAACGAAAGCCCTAAATTAAAAAAGAATCAAATTTCCTTATACGGTATAGATTTAGAAAATAAACAAAATAACCTTATCGTAACTGCACTTATAAAAAATACAGTGAAACGCAGTATTTATTTCACCAAAACCAAAATTCAATTAATCGATCAAAATAATGAAGTGATTGCCAGCAAATTATTTGATCTCGAAAAACTTGGAACTATACCAGCTAACTCAGCCCGACCTTGGAAATTTGTCTTTCAACCAAATGATATTATTTCAAAGGATTTAGACTTCAATTTGTCTACTTGGTCATTAGTTTTTACTAAAACGAAAAATCATAAGTTAGATCTTTCCGATTCATGGAAAGAATCACTCTCAAGACAAACAAAAAAACGCTTAGAACAGATTGTTGCTAAAACACCAGTTAAACAAGGTGAAATAAATTTCTTAGGTTTGGAAGCAACATATAACGAAAAAAATGATTTAGTTGTTACAGTTTTAATTCGAAACGGTACAGATAAAAAACTCTATTTAGAAAAGATTGTACTTGGTATTAGAGACGCAAGTAACAAAGAAGTTGCGAAATGTGGGTTTACTTTAGGGGACTTTGTTATAGAAAAAAACACAAGCAAGCCATGGTCATTTATATTCCCATCTCCAAAAACTAATAAAGAAACAATTGATTTATCTAAATGGCAGGTTTTTATAGAAAAATAGGTTGGGGTTTTACTCAACCTATTTTTTCTATGTTTCTTTACCTTTGTCAACATTACACCGGTTAATGACCTGAAATCACCCATCATTGAAAATGATAGTTTAAAAAAAACGCCTCCAGAAATTTGATTCAACATCAATTTCCAGAGGCATCTTTTTATTTATTTCACTAGATATCTAGCTTATAAAGTAACGTTTCGTTTATTTAGAAGTCCAGTTACCTTCTTGAACCTCAAGAAGAACTGTTTTTCCTTCACGGTCGATAGTTAATTCTTGAGAGCTTACATAGTAACCGTCAATATATGCAGCAACTTTGTAGTCACCATTCGCTAATTCAAATGGATTTCCATTAACATCAATGTGAACGATGTTTCCAGCTTCATCAAAAACTACCACTTTAGAACCAACATTTGTTGATGATCCTTCAATAACCGTATTAACTGTTACAGGATACGTAGCTTCTGTTTCACTCATAACAATTTTAGTCTTGAAGTCTTCATTATCTTCTAATGATATTCCAAGAGTTTGAGTGTCATATCCTCCTTCAGTTACAACAACGCTATATTCTCCAACTGAAAGGTTGTCAAACAAATGCTGAGCATCAGCAGAAACTTGGTAAGCACCAGCTTCGTTAGCAACACCTGCACTTCTGTCTGCCCAAGCATCGTAAATTGTAATTGTATCAGCATCAAGGTCTTTGTTAGCTCCATCTACAACAGATACATCAATTTGAGCCGCAGCTTCTTCAAGTCCAATATGGTGATTTTCAACCTTATCTTTGTTATTTAAAGTAAGTTGTTCCACATATGTTTTATATTGTTCGTCGCCACCATTTGTGTCAGTAGCTAATCCATTATCACGAACAACAACTGTGAAGACTCCTGGCCATAGGTCTACTCCAGCTTCATAATCTGCCTGAGTTGCAGTTTCAACAAGCTTACCATTTTGATAGAATGATACAGTTGCATCAGTTACTTTGCTTAAAGAACCTGCATCACGTACTAAACCTTGAACGCTTGCAGATTTAGTAGGGATAACTAAGTCTAATCCGTTAGCTTCTACAGTTACTGACTTACCTTCAGAAACAGTTACTACATTTTTAGAGTTTGCTGCATCGAATTTGTATCCAGGCTTGTAAAGTTCAAGAGTATATTTACCTGGCAAAAGACCGCCAAAGCTTCCAGCAGCTTCTACAGTTGTTTGAGCAACTACATCACCTGCATCGTTTTTAACTACCACTACAGTGTTAGCAGCAGTTTCGTCTGAAGCAGCTTCTGGGTTAGTGATATTCACAGCAACGTCTGCACCTAGAATTGCCCCACCAAGAACAGCTTCATATTGTTCACCTTTTACTTCTTTCACTGGCTTAGCAGTATCACTATCAACGTATTTAGCAACCTCAGCTTCGGTTACAGTGAAATTGTAATCCTTCGCAACTACATAGTCTCCAGCAACACTTACAGTATAGTCTCCAGCTGGTAAATTATTGTCGAATTCAAATTGAACATCACCATTTACCGTAGTTAAGGTTGAACTACTTGCAACAAGTGCCCCGTCAACGTTGTATACATTAGCCCAAAGTCCTGTTGAATCAATTGTTTTAGATACTGGTGCACCTAAAGTGAAATTGAAATCAGTACCTAGTGCCAGTTCAATATCTTGACCAGAAAGGTTTGTACCCTCTTCAACAGTGATTGATTTTGTCGTAATTGTATTTATACCAGCACCTTGTTGGTATGTTGCTGATAAGTTATATTCACCTGAAGTTAATTTTAAATCTTTGAATGAATAATTACCATTAGCATCGGTAGTTACTGTGTTACCAGCAATTACAACTTCTGCATTTGCAACAGCTGCACCATCTCTAGTAATCTTACCGCTAATATCAGTTGCTTTAACTGGAGCTAACTCAGTAGCACCAATTTTAGTGATTTGACGGTGATCATTAACAGTAACTTCTACAGATTGACTGTGGTATCCAGGTGCATCTAGTGAAATTACGTATTCTCCACCGAATTCAATAAAGTTATCTGGAGTGATACCAGTGTCAAGTTGGTCAATTGAGAAAGAACCATTAGCATCTTCTTCATGAATTGTTACCCAATCACCTAATTCTTCGCTATATGCTTTAAATGATACTGTTGCCCCATTAACCGCTTCTCCTGTTACTTTGTTAACAATCTCACCAGTAATAGCAATATCTTTTTGGAAGATTTGTGTGAAATCTTCAGTAACTACAGAAGAAACCTTGTCATTGCTTACACGAACTTTTTCAGTTTGTGTTTCAAATGATGCTTTCTTGATAGTGATATCGTAATAACTATCAGTATCAAGATTTTTCACTTGGTAGAAACCATGTGCATTTGTAGTATATTCCTTACCATCTACTACAACAGTTGCACCTGATACACCATGCACATTGCCTTCAGCATCTGGAGAGCTTAATACAAATCCAGCAATTGAAGTTGCTTCATCTACTACAGCAACTTTAGTAGTTTTAGAGATTGATTTATCACCAATATAAGCTTTTACAACAACATCGTATGTTCCAATCTCAAGAACATCTGATTTAAATGTAAATGTACCATCTTCATTTAAGTCAGCTGCTTTTTCTTGTCCATCAATAGTGACAGTAACACGTTCTGCACCTGATACTTTACCAGTTACATCAACAGTATAATCTGCGTTTGCAACTGCATTTACGCTATCAATTGCGAACCCAGGAATTCCTTCATCTGGCTTCGGTAATGTAGTACCAAACTTGTAATCAGTGTTAGCTAATAACCAAGCGAAATCTCCTCGTTTAATTGGATCATTTGGTCCAAACGTATTTGCATCTTGACCAGAGATTAATCCGTTAGCGTATAGAGTTTGAATAGCAGATTGGTACCAAGCACCATCTTTTAGATCCGTGAATGGAAGGTCTGCTTCTTCACCAGGAATATTGTAAGCTTCTACAACTAGTTGTGCAAATTGAGCACGTGTCATTTGATTATTAACACCAAATGTTCCATCTTCTAAACCAACGATATAACCAGCATCATAAAGTGCGTTAATTGAGTTTGTATACCAAACGTCTTCCTTTACATCTGGGAAATCTGTGCTAGGTGCATTAGTATTTAATCCAAGAATCTTTGAAATCATTACTGAAGCTTCAGCACGAGTTACCAAATTCCCCATTTTAAATTCGCCATCTTTATAACCTGTAACTACCCCTGCTTCAGCTAAATCACTAATCACATTAAAATAATTGTGATCAGTTGGTACATCAGGGAAAGTTTGTTCTTGCTCAGCAGCAAATGTAGCTGTAGGCGCAATAGCAGAAGCTACCATTGCAGCAGATGCTGTTGTAACAAAAAGTTTACGACTTGTCTTCGACTTTGCCATTGATCGATTCCTCCTGTTTTTCTTAAATATTTTTTATTACCTCGGAAACCTTGGCTATGGTGCATATCCATATATTATGTAAATAGTTCCCAAAGATAACAATATAAACCAAGCAAAAACGAGTAAATCTAGTACTATTTACGCTTGATTAATATTTAACTAGTTTGAAATACTTACTCTAAGAATATAACACCAAAATTAGCAAAATTCAACAACAATGGTAATGTTTTTTACGTTTTTTTTACAAACTGTAATATTGCTGGAAAATTATGCCCAAAAATTATATCGGATGAGAAAGACTCTTTTTAAACATTTTTCGTTAAATTATCTAAGAATCCTATAAAACAATGACTCTAACCGTCACTAAAACCAAATTGTGGATATAGGTTTGCACCCGTTAATAATAAATGTTTTTCGACAATTTTAGTTTAGTATTACATTAACATTTCATAGCAATCCATTAAATCCATTTATATTTGTTAAACTTTTCTAATTGCTAGGAAAATAGAATTAGTATAAAAAATATATTTGACCATTAATGTTAATTGTTTCTTTAATTTCATTTTGAGTATTAAATATTTCAATCAATTCACTTAACATATTTTTCAAATAAAAAATCAAGCCAGTAAAGATGGCTTGATTCATGTCTTATCTATTTATTATTTTTGATAGAATAACAGAAAACTCTGCTCTCGTTATATTATTTTCCGGCTTAAAATTTTGATCAGGATACCCAGTAATTATGTTTTTTTTATATAAAGCGCTGACTTCGTTAAAATAATAGGCTCCTTTGTTAACATCCGAAAATACCTGTTCAGCTGATAATGGTATCTCGAATGCTTTTTGAATAATAATCGCTACATCCCCACGATTAATATATGATTTCGGTCTAAATGTATTATTTGGATAACCAGTAATAATATTTTCATTTGTAGCGGATACTATATAGCCAGAACCAAAATACTCTTTTTTGACATCTTGATAAGTCGATTCCCGCTGAGTTCCATTTAGATTTAAGATTCTTCCGATTATTGTTACTGCCTCTTCTCTCGTAATTGAGGCATATGGGCGAAATGTTCCATCGCTATAACCACTAATATACCCTAGCTTTGTTAAATTTTGCACAGATTCTGTATACCATACATTACTTTTCATGTCACTATAATATTTATTCGGGGACTGAATCAGACCATATCCATACTTTGAATCTTTACCAGCCGTACCAAGGTCAATAGCACTTTCTCTAGCCATTTTCTTAATTTGATTATTGTTCATAAAAGGATAGGCTTCTTTATATAAGGCAAATACTCCTGAAACATAAGGTGTAGCCATCGAGGTCCCACTTAATGTACTATAATCATTTTCATTAGATCCTAATAATACGTATGTGCTATAAATCTCTTCTCCAGGTGCAGTATAGGATAATGATGGTCCACCATATGAAAAGTTAGACTTTTGTAGATCTTTACCGATTGAGCCCACTCCAATTACTTCTGGATATCTTGCAGGGTACATGATATCCAATGAGGATTGCCCTAATCCTGTTTCATCATTCCCTGATGCAGCTACCATTAGAAGACCAGCATCATTTGCAGATCTAATTGCAAGTTCCAACGCTATAGTAGAATATGGTGATGTAATACTTAAATTAACTATATCTAACTTATGTTGGACTGCCCATTCAATAGCAGCAATTATATCAGTTTGCCTACCTTTTCCATATTGATTTAATGCTTTTATAGCATAAATTTCCGCATCGGGGGCTATCCCTATTGTTCCAATCAAGTTATTCTCAGCTGCAAGAATACCTGCAACATGTGTACCATGGCCATTCAAGTCTTGAAAAGTTGGTTCTTCCTCCACGAAACTTTTTCCACCAAAAACATTTAAATCAGGGTGATTACTATTTATTCCAGTATCAATTATTCCAACCTTTACACCATTCCCTGTTAGACCAAGTCTTTTCGTCTCCTCAATAATGGTTTCTTTATAGCCCCACCCAACTAATTGTTTTTCTGTAGTTACCACATGATCTCTTTCTACCCACTGAACGCTAGGGATTTCTTTTATCTGTTGTAGTTTACCTTCAGGGACTGTAACCGAGATAGCGTTGATAGACTCCATCATGTGATGTAATTCATAAGGTATTCCGGTCAAATCCTGTAAGTTAATTGCCTTTTCATATCCCACAATTATTCGTTTATTATTCGTTTCATCGGCAGTAATACTGTAACCTAAACCCAATAACAAAATTAGGATAGCAGATAAACAGATTACTAATTTTGTTTTCACATTCAAGCCCTCCTAGCAAAAAGAAGCGAACATCTAATGCCCGCTTCTTTTTATAATTTCATATATTTTATCTTTCCTGCCATCTATAATAATCCATAACACCTTGATAGATCGCTTTTGCAGCCAGCTGTTTATAGTAATCTGACTTTAATTTTCTTGCATCTTCATCATTTGTGATAAAACCTAGTTCAACTAGAGATGCTACTAATGGTGTATTATTAACAACGCGAAAATCTTTCTCATCTATTCCTCTATCCGAAGTATTTAATGCATCAACTAATCGATCTTGAATAAATTGCGATAGATGACAACTATCTGTCGTACGTGCATTGAATGCCCCTTCATTATCTCTAGTACAACCATCGAATGCAGCACTTGAGAAGAATACCTCAGTTCCGTTAGCACTTGAGTCACCAAAAGCATTACCGTGTATACTCACGAACGTATCGGCACCATGGTTAACAGCGTAATCAATTCGTGGATTCAGATCAATAAAAGTATCATTTGTCCGTGTCATAACCACTTGAATTCCTGCACTATCAAAATATCTTTTTACTCGTTTTGCAACATCTAAAGTTAATTCTTTTTCAACTAAATCATTCCCAATAGCACCTGGGTCACTTCCTCCATGCCCAGGATCAATTGCAATCTTTAAAGGCTTAATATAATCCCCGTGGACATAGCCCTTAACACTTCCATTCTCAACGAAGTACCATTCACCGGATTTTTTGGATGCTGTAACAACATCATTTTTTTCCAAACTTCCGATATCTTTTCCCCCAGGAGTACTGCGAACATTTAATCCAATATCTGGCTTTACTATTCTTTTAACAGATTGGATTGAAATTTCATTGACCTCAAATGCCGGATTTAGTGCACGCGCTAAAAATAACGCGTAATGTTCCCTGGTAATTGGTTGATTTGGAAGGAACTTTCCATTGCCTGAACCTGCAGTGATACCTGCAGATATTAGCATCTTTACTTCATCTGCATAAAAAGAATCAGAATCTACGTCTATAAATTGATAACTACTTTTGGTAGATAAATTAAATGCCTCCGCTATTACAACGGCCATTTCTCCACGTGTAATAGAAGATTCAGGTCTAAATTCACCATTTGGATATCCAGATATAATACCCTTTTGATAAGTAGATTCAATATGTCCTGCACCAAATGAATCTGGATCTACGTCAGTAAATGAAGAATGCCCATGCACTTCTTTTAACTGGAGCGCCTCCCCAATCATAAAGACAGCTTCTTCTCTTGTGACATCTCGATCTGGTTTGAATGTACCGTCAGGATAACCTGATATAATCCCTTCATTGATCAAATAATTAATCTCATCCTTATATGCATCACGAACATCAGGCAGTGAAGCAGCAGAAACCTCTTTTACTGAATTTAAAAAGCTACTTCCTAAAAATAATAAAACCAAAATAAAATTTAACTTCTTCCCCATCCCTATTCCCCTTTGTTATGTATTAATCACGCTGATGATATGTTTTATTATCGGTTTAAAGTAGAAATATTTTAATTGTTTATTAGATAGTTTATTACTTGATTGCAATGATTTCTAAAAATATACCATGTATCTTACTTACTTCCAATAGGTACAATTTCACAAAATTCGACAAGTTTCACCACTTTATTGCCGTTTTATATAAAAATAGTTACAAAGAATGATTTATTTTTTATTCAAAAACGACTATATTTTTGTCAGATAGTTTGATAAATTAATAGTTATAATAGAATTTCTAGATTGATAGTACTTTTTAAAGATTGACCTATCTATCGAAGTATACATCCTACCTACCTTTCAATCCGAAAGCTATTCGTTTTACTCGGACATCACCGAGAATTCACAAAACTATAGGAGGAATACAAGCATAATGAGAAAAGTTTCGACAGTTATAATTGCTTTGGTCTTTATACTATCCATATTTACCCCGAAGAATGTGCTCGCTGCTGATGACTTAACTGGTCATTACTTTGAAAGTAGTATGCGAACCTTAATTAAGATGGATATAATGGGTGGATATAACGACGGGACGTTTAGACCAGATCGACATGTAACAAGAGCAGAGTTTACAACATTTCTAGTAAGAACATTAGACTTATCACCCTCATCATCTGCAAGCTCATTTGCAGATGTCAAAAAGGGAGATTGGTATTATTGGTCAGTAGTGGCCGCAACTAGTTCAGGGCTAATTGGTGGGTACCCTGACGACACTTTCAGACCAAATAATAAGATTTCTCGGCAAGAAATGTCGGCGATGATTGTAAGAGCATTAAATTACAAAGGGATAAGTGCAGGACAAGCACCTCTTGAATTTGAGGATAATTCTAAAATAAATCCTATTTTCCGTGGTGCTATTCAACAGTTACTTTACCTTGATATTATTGCTGGTAAGAAGAGCGGGGACGAAGTTTTCTTTGCACCTTTAGATAGTACAACACGCGGAGAGACTTCCGCAATATTACTTCGTATGATTAATGTAATTGAAAATCCAAAAGAAATTGTAGACTATACGAATTACACGATTGATTTCCAAAATATGGTTAGTGAGCAAATGGATGTTAATCCTAAAGTAGATGGTGCTGGAATATATACAGCTAGTAGAGACTTAGTAGCTTATTATCTGAATCCAAATAATTTTACAAGAGGAACAGAGTCATATTTACAATTTCTTATACTATCTCAATCAACTGGCTTAAAAGAACAAGAACTAAATGAGAAGGTACTTAAAGGGAAAGGAATTCTGGAGGGCAACGCTGCCGCATTTATTAAGGCAGGTCAACGATACGGAATCAATGAAGTTTACCTGATATCCCATGCATTACATGAAACAGGTAATGGTACATCAGACCTTGCAACAGGAATATTAGTTACTAAGGTAGACGGTAAAGAAGTTACACCTAAAACTACTTATAATATGTACGGGGTCGGAGCAAAGGATGCTTGTCCTGACAGATGCGGTTCTGAATATGCATACAAGCAAGGGTGGTTTTCACCGCAAGCAGCGATAATCGGTGGCGCTCAATTTATTGGGGAAAACTATATCCGTGCTGGACAAAATACACTTTTCAAAATGCGTTGGAACCCACAAGGGTTTGAAAACCTAGGTTATGCAAACCATCAATATGCCACCAATACAGCCTGGGCAGTATTGCAAACACCAAGTATTCAGAGAATATATAACCTTTTGGATACATATGTTCTGAAATTCGATGTACCAACTTTTAATGATCAACCTGGTCCAACGGAGAGACCTACTGGTGTAGCACAATATAATGTGGACCGCACACTTGAAGGAGAAAAAGGAATTACAACTGCTAAAGTTGGCCTAAACTTTAGAACTGGCCCTACTACAAATTTCAGTGCTATTAAAAAGTTACCGTATGAAACTAAAGTAACGCTTATCGGAGAAAACGGTGGTTGGTATAAGATTACTGTAGACGGACAAAAAGGTTGGGTGTATGGAGAATATGTTAAACTTGAAAGTGCAACGAAAGCTAGTATAGCTAGTACAACTCAAACTGACGCTACACAAAAAGAGTCTAAAGTAAATGAAGGATTAACAACAGAAACTGAATCCAATTCAGTGGTAGAAGAAGAAAGAGAAAATTCTACTTCTGAAAAAGAGCTACAAGAAACCACTACTGTAGATGATCCTAAAAAGGTTGAAGAAGAAAATGTAGATGAATCTATAAATCATACAGAAGAAAATCAAGAAACTAATAACAATCAAGAAAACACACAAGCTAAAGGTGATATTGAGTCTCAAATTGACTTTACCAAACATGAAGGTGTTATCGGAAAAGTCAAAGTGGAAAAGGTACAATTACAAAGTGAACCAGGAACTGATACTCCTTCTACTGTTTTAGAAACTTTACATGCCGAAACAAAAGTTGAGGTATTGGAAAAGAAGGACGAATGGTACCAAGTTAAAGTAAACGATCAGACTGGTTGGTTATTAAGTAATACCATAACCCTTGTAAACGTTTATAAACTTAGTAACCTTGAGGAAACAATTAACATTAAAGCCGAGGCTAATGAAGATAGTGAACTTGTAACTCAGTTAGAGAAAGACGACATAGTTATTTTTGCACTGAACAAAGAAGGAAAGCTTATAACTTCTAATAATTGGTATCAAATTGTATTAGTTGATAATAAAACAGGTTGGATAAACGCTGATAAGTTGAAAATCAGTGAAGAAACATTTCCTTTATTCACAACTAAATAAGAAAAATATTTGGAAGGGAACAGCTACTTGTTTCCTTCCTTTTATGTTATATTATTAGAAGAATTACGCATTAAAAGGAGACCGATTAATTGATGGAACACGTAACTATTATGGGTGTACCGTTTTTACATACGAATCAAGATGATTTTGTTTCACTGTTAGATCAACATATCCAACATAGGGAAAAAACATTCGTAGTAACCGCAAACCCAGAGGTTGTTATGAAGGCTAATGAAGATAAAAATTTTATGTATCTTCTAGAACAGGCAACCTACATAGTCGCCGACGGAATTGGTGTTGTTAAAGCTGCACAACTATTAAATAAATCCTTGCCTGGTAGAGTAACTGGATACGACACAATGATTCAATTATTACAGATTGCTAATAAAAAAAAATATAAGGTCTTTTTACTCGGGGCTAAAGGTGAAACCTTGGAAAAGACAAGCAAAAATATTAAAAATGACTATCCGGGAATCCAATTGGTAGGAACACAAGATGGTTATTTTGACTGGAGTGATAATACTATTGCAGAAAAAATGTCCAAACTAAAACCTGACCTAGTCTTTGTAGCCTTAGGTGTTCCCAGACAAGAGCAATGGATTTCAGAGAATCTTAGCAATTTTGAACAAGGTATATTCATAGGGGTCGGTGGTAGTTTTGATGTAATCGCTGGCACTGTACAGCGTGCACCCCTTTTTTGGCAAAAAATAAATTTGGAGTGGTTCTATCGCCTAATAAAACAACCTAGTCGATGGCGGCGAATGCTTTCATTACCTCACTTCGCTTGGAAGATAATTAAGTTGAAGGGCAAGGGCACAAAATGAGTCAGTCGACATTCATAAAAGGAACATTAATACTATCGATTGCCACTTTACTTTCAAAATTTCTTGGCAGTTTTTTTCGAATTCCACTCCAGAACATTGCTGGTGATGAAGTCTTAGGTATATTTAGTTTGGTTTTTCCTGTATATATGGTTGCACTAATTTTATCAGTGGCTGGTATTCCTATTGCAATATCTAAATTAATTGCAGAAGCGCATGTTAATAATGAGAAGAATTCCATTCATCACATTTACATTACTGCAAGTATACTGGCAGTAATGTTTGGGATTTTAAGTTTTTCATTAATCTACGCATTTTCAGTTCCTATTGCAAATTCCTTAGGTGGTCAAAGTACTAGACCAGCATTAATAATGGTTGCCTCCACCCTACTCGTTGCACCATACATGGCTGTTTATCGAGGTTTTTTTCAAGGATTTGACGATATGAGGCCGACAGCAATCTCACAGGTACTCGAACAATTTATTCGGGTAGCAATTATACTTGGAATTGCTTACTATCTTGTGATTAATAATTATTCTAACCCAATTATTGCTGGAGGTGTCATGTCTGGATCAATTATTGGAGCTATATCTTCATTAATTTATTTAAGATACAAGTATAGTAGTTCAAATATAAAAATAACTTCAGCAAAGAATTATTCTATTTCCATATTTTTTCATTGGGGAAAACGAATCCTAACAACCTCAATTCCTATAGCTATAGGAACAATAACCATGGCTCTTTTAAATGTTGTAGATTCTTTTACAATTTCGTATGGCTTAGAAAATTTAGGCCATTCGAGCGAGGACATTAATTATTTATATGGAATTTATGCTCGAGGACTCTCTGTAGTACAAATAGCAACTGTATTTGCTACTTCAATTGTTCTACCATTAATTCCTGCAATTACCAGAAACCTTTCAAATAATAATATTAATGGAACTCAACGTATTATTGAGAAAACCCATAATCTTACACACCTTATCTCATGGCCGTCAGCATTCGGTCTTTTAAGCTTGACTCTTCCTCTTAACCTTGCATTATTTACTAACATAGAGGGAAGTATAGTTTTAGCAATTATTGGATTTAGTGCAGTGTTTACTTCACTAACTGTTCTAGGAACAGGTGTTTTGCAAGGACTGAATTTAGCTAAATACGCTGCTTATATCATCATATCGGGAGTAATAATTAAAGTTTTCACCAATATTTTACTCATTCAGTACTTTGGTTTATCAGGAGCAGCAATATCAACTTTGTTCGTTTATATCCTATTATTTATAATCAACAGCATATTAATCTATAAGCAAATGAAACCTAGTCTTGTTACGATAACTACATGGAAGATAATATTCTCATCTCTATTAATGGCGGTAATTATTGGTATACCTACTTTATATTTTCCGATTACGGAATGGTCTAGATTACAAGCACTAAGCTACGTCTCCATAGCAATTGTTTTCGGTGCATTTATCTATTTCGTACAATTATTATTATATAAAGTTGTCGATAAAGAAATGATTAAAAAATCACCTGGAATTCGCAAGCTTTTAAAATAGAAAGGAAGTCACAAATTGAAAATAAAACAACCTTTAATATGGGGTATTACAATCCTACTTATACTGATTTCCTTGCCTGGCTTATACGATCGCTGGCAATCCGTTTCTCAGAATAATACGTATGAGATTGTAACTCCATATGAAGAAATTATAGAATTAGCGAATTTAAGTGAAAATGATGACCTGACGGTAAATAAAGCACTTACAACTCTTAAAGAAGCTGGACTGACAACTGTTAGTATCAGTCCTATCTCATTGGATAGTTTAGAGGAACAAAATGTTATCCAAATATATACGCAGGATGAGCTTGAAGAAACACTGAAATTTAGTGAAGTTGATTATCGATTTCCAAAAGAAGAAGATAATATTTATATAACCATACCAGAGAATGATTATATAAAATCTTTTATTCAAGAAAACTTACAAACAAGGTCAATTTCCATAGCTGACGAAGAACTACTACTGCTACCTTCATCAGAATTAAATTTATTGTATACTAGCATTGGTTATAACAATGAAGTTATTGAAAAAATTAAATCACTTAATTTAAATTATATCTTACGCGTTGACAACGCTGATGCCGAGAAAAAACAAATGTTGAACCAAAACATTGTACAACAACTGCTTCGGTATAAGGATAGTGATTTTACCAACTTGTTATTTTCTGGTTCAGACGTAATTGGATATCCAAATCTTGAACAAATAAAGTCATTTACAAAAAGATTAACTGAGGCTGGGTTTAATTTTTATTCGATCGAATTCACGGATCAACAAGGTTTACAGTTATTGGCTAGAACAAATAATTATAAAGTAATTCGCCTACACAGTATGACGCTAAATGAAACTCTTGAGGAAAGTATTGACCGCGCCGTTAGAGCAGTTAAAGAACGTAATATTAGGTCTATTTTCTTCCATTTACCTTCAGCTAATCCTGACGATTCAGTGAAAAGCTTTACTAAAACAATTGAATTTATAAGAGGTGTTCACGCTGAGATGCCTGAACATTTTAAGCCTGGAATACCTAAGCCTTTCGATACTGTTTCATCTCCTATATGGGCAAAAATTGCAGTCTTGTTAGCGAGTGTATTCTTTACTTATCTTGCTTCTAGGACAATTTTTGATAATCAAAAGGTAAGTTTAATTAGTGCATCATTTGTCATGTTACTAGTAATAGCATATGCCGTTACCCAGAAACTTTTTATCCTTCAAGGTTTAGCGCTTATAATTGCAATAGTAACACCAATTTTTGCAGTTATAGCTTCATCTAGAAACGGGTTCCATAATTTCAAACGCATACTCATCCAATACCTGAAAGCACTGGGACTAAGTTTTATCGGTATTATTATTATACTTGGGTTGTTAAACAGTACTGCCTTCATTACTGGTTTCGAATTATTTAGAGGAGTAAAATTAGTTTATCTCGTTCCAATTTTGTTTGTACTTGTTTACTTATTCTGGCGTGATGGTATTACCATTTTAAACATGCAGGTAAAGTATTGGCATGTACTTCTGTTTGCTGTACTTGGTCTTGTTGGATATTACTACTTGATGCGATCTGGTAATGGAGGTTCGGTTACTGAAATTGAAATGATGATTCGTTATGGTTTGGAAGAACTCCTATATGTTAGACCGCGTACGAAGGAATTCTTGATAGGTTTTCCAATGTTTATTTTGGCGCTTTATGTTCTGAAGTCTCACAGAACATTGGGGAAACTCTTACTAATTCCTGGAGTCATAGGATTTTTATCCATTGTTAATACATTTACACACTATCATATTCCAATAACGATATCGCTACTACGAACCTTATATAGTATTGTTTTTGGTTTTATTATAGGATGGATTTTTATCTATATATTTAAAATTGGTTTCAAACTTTATACTGATTTACGCAAATCGAGGTGGTCATAATGCGTATTGTCATATCAGGATATTATGGCTTTGAGAATGTTGGGGATGAAGCAATATTATTTTCCATTATTCAAGCCCTACGAAAATTAAAACCTAATGTTTCAATTACTGTATTGTCCAATGATCCCCCATCCACCAAGAAAACTTATAATGTTAACGCAGTAAATAGATGGAAGCTTTTTGAGGTTAAGAAAGCAATTAAGCACTCAGATGGACTTATAAGTGGCGGGGGCAGCTTATTTCAAGATGAAACTGGAATGAAGTCTATACCCTATTATTCAGGTATAATAGCCTTAGCAAAATGGCAAAAGAAGCCCGTATTTATTTATGCACAAGGTATGGGACCAATAAATCATAAGTTAAGTAAATGGATTTTTAAGGCTACTATGAATAAAGTTGATACCATTACTGTAAGAGACGAACACTCGAAAAATTTATTGCACAGAATTGGTGTAGAAAAAAACTCGAGTATCGTACCTGATCCAGTACTCGCATTAGATGGAAGTGCATTTATTAATGAATGGATAGAAAATCAAAATTTTTCTAAACCAATTATTACTGTAAGTGTGAGAGACTGGCCAACTACAACAATTTATAAAGAAAAAATCGCAAAATGCTTAGACCAACTTGCACATGAAGGAAAGACCATTGTTTTTGTTCCGATGCATGGGAAACATGATGAAATTACGTCAAACGATATTGTTCAATTAATGGCTAAAAAAAGTTATATTGCACCTTCTGATGCTTCAATAGAAGAAAAAATCGCTATTATTGGTAAATCTGATTTACTTATTGGTATGAGGTTACATTCTTTAATATTTTCAGCAGTAACCTATACACCATTCGTTGCTATTTCATATGATCCAAAAATTGATGCTTTTGCTTCTATATGTAACCAACCAGTGGTTGGGCATGTTACAAAAAATAATTGGGATGCCCATAGTCTTTATAATTTAGTGAGGCACGCTTATTCTAGTTTACCTATTCAACAGGATATAATTAAAAATATAGTAACAGAGAAGCAAATAGAAGCGTATAATACATCAAAAATAGCCATACAATTCTTTGAAAAACCTTATATAAAAGAACGGGCATAAATTGCTCGTTCTTTTCATTTATAGTGTATGAATCAAACGAGTAGAATAAGCGAATAGTAATATATATCTTTATTCAAGGATGATTACAATGGTTAACAATTTAATCGGAATAGCTACTATTTTAGTCTTATTACTACCAGTTTCAAATGAAAATTTAAATTACCCATCAGAAACTCAACAATATGAAGTAATTGTTTTCGGTGGAGAGCCAGCGGGCATTTCAGCTGCTGTCTCCTCTTCAAGAAATGGAAATCGTACGTTATTAGTTGTGCATCGAGAAGGACTAGGCGGGATTATGACTTATGGGATGCTAAACTTCTTGGATCTTAGTCATGATTTAAAAGGAAAACCAACCAATACCGGAATTTTTGAAGAGTGGCATGAAATGGTAGGTGGTAAAATTGGATTCGATATACAAGATGCCAAGCGCGCTTTTCGCAAATTAGTTGATGAACCTAACCTTACTGTTGTCAAGAATACAGTAGTGAAAGATTTGATTAAAAATGGGGACCAACTAGTTGGCGCAATACTTAGTAACGATTCAAAGACTAAAACTTTTTACGCAAAGCGTTTTATTGACGCCACTCAAAACGCCTCGATTGCAGTTAAAGCAGGTGCACCTTACTTTGTAGGTGGTGAAGATATTGGTCTGAAAGAAAAGAAAATGGCAGTAACCTTGATGATGCATTTCGAAAATATTAACTGGAACAAAATTAAAACTGCCGCAAAAAATGGAATCTTTGGGGGTGGAATGGTTAAAGAAAATGTGGCATGGGGCTTTACAGAGTTACATGAAAAATACACACCCCATAATAGTGAATCTACTAGGCTAAGAGGATTAAACATCGTAAGACAAAAAAATGGAAGTGTAGTTATTAACGCACTTCAGATATTTGGTATTAATGGGCTTAATGAAGACTCTAGAGAAATGGCAATAAATATTGGGAAAGAAGAAACTAAATATGTTCTGAAGTTTCTGCAGTCAAATTTTCCAGGCTTTGAACATGCTAAGATTGCAAGTTATCCTGAAGAACTTTATATAAGGGAAACAAGACATATAAAAACAGAATACCAGCTACCCCTAAGTGACATATGGGAAAATAAGAATCATTGGGACAGCATTGGTTTTGGATCGTACCCTGTAGATGTTCAGGCAACATCTATTAATGATTATGGATATGTATTATGTAATCCAGTTCAGTATGCAATTCCGTTTCGCTCAATAGTCCCTCTTAAAGTGGATGGACTATTGGTTACAAGTAAAGCATCAGGTTACAGCTCCCTTGCAGCAGGAAGTGCTAGGGTATTACCAGTTGGGATGACAACTGGGCAAGCTGCTGGCGTTGCCGCGGCTATTTCAATTAAGAATAATATCAGCTTTAGAAAAATGTCTCATCATAGAGAATTGATTAATACCTTAAAAATAAAGCTTATTAACCAAGGTGCGAATCTTTATGACTTTAATATTGCGTATCCTTATGAAGGTAAATGGTTTTATCCAAGTATAAAAACACTTTTGAATTATGGTTTAGTAGTTGGAGGGTACGAAAACTCATTACCTATCGAAAAAGCAATTTCAGAGCAAACTTTTGCAAACTTATTGAATAATGGTATAAAAAGAGTGTTTAGTAAAAAGCAAGCAACGATTCCGAAGTTTAACTTTACTTATAGGTCAATGGTAAACCCTCAAGCAAAACTAACTAGAGATAAAGCCGCTAAAATGTTACTTTCACTTAATGATATTTCACACGACGAAAAAAAAGTTTGGAATACAGCTAAAAAATTGGAATTAATTGATGAAAGGATATATAAGCTAATTCCTAACAATAGGGTATTGAAAGGATCGGAAGGATATTATATTGTTGGGAAATATATAAGTAAAAAGAAAAAGACAAGCTAATGAGGATGGGTGTGACCCTTCCCCTTAATTAGCTTGTCTTTTTTCATATTCAACTTTTTTAATTGGAAACTTCTGTTGTTCTGGAAGCTTTCCGAAAATGATCCAATAATGTGGAATATAATGAAAAGTAAACCTAACAATAACCCAGCTCAATGTTCCAATTAAAATAAACGTTAAGATTTGCCAACTATGATAAACTAATGGACTTCCGGAAGATAAAATACCTCTAAAAAGCATTAAAAACAAAGGATGAATTAGATAAATACCAAATGAAGTTGCACCTATTTCCATAAATAACATTTTTGTTCTATTCGTAAATTTTTTGTTTGCAATATGTGAAAGATAAAATAGGACTAAGCCTGCCAATAGAGCGTTAGTTGCCCAAGTGAATTCATAGATATAGCTTGTTATAACTTGCGGTAATTGGTCTGATACCTTTGAATAAGCACCAATCCTTATTAAATACATAAACCCCGTGTATAAGGTTACTATTATCCCGTAACCAACACTTAATGGCAGTATTATTTTTTCTCTATAGGCTGGATTTTTCATTTTTTGCCTAATCTCATTATAATAAATACCTAAAAAAGCTCCTATAAAATAAAATGAAAGATAGGATAATGAAATTGATCCTTTCAATGTAATATGGAAATAATTTTTGTTAAGGATTACCCATACCCATTGAAGTAGTATTCCAATCCAAATCGCATTTTTCCTTAGAAACGGATACTTTTTAAATATCGTTAAAACCAATGGAAAAAGGATATAGAGTTGAACACTGATAAACACGAAATAGAGATGTGGGTGAGCTTTTCCTAGAGCCAGTAGTGTTAAGAATTTTTGAATGATAAAGGAAATACTTGGATAATCATAATAAATATACCACTTAATAACAAAATATAATACAGAAAAAAGAATGTAAGGGATTAAAATAAATTTTAGCCGTTTTACATAAAACCTTTTCATTAGTGACCAATTTGTCTCACGTGGATAGTAATTATAAAACAAAACAAAGCTACTCAACATAATAAATGTGGGTGTACCTAGTTTTCCGGCAATGTTCAAAAAGTTGTACAGTGGAAATAAAAAAGAATCTGTTGGAATACTTGTAACCCCACTCGATGTTGAATGAACAATTAATACAGCAAGAATCGCAAATGCCCTCGCTAACTGAATTTCATCTAAGCTTTTCCTCTTTTGGTTGTCTATCATATTTATCACCAGTTCTGTAAGTTTCTCTTAATATCGATCCTTCTCATATATCTTCGATAATAATGAATGACGTTACTTATTATAACACCCTTCCCTCTTCTCATGGTAAAATAATTGTAAATAATGTACGAAAATTGGTGTATTATTCTACAAAATATTGTTGACTATAGATTTATGTTGTATGATTATTATGTCATCCACTAGGGGTGGCTTAATTTTTTTAGGAGGATCATCATGCTTTTCAACTCTTTTGAATTTATATTTGTATTTCTTCCTATTGTCTTTATTTTATATTTCATACTGAATAAATGGAATTTTTCACTTGCTCTTGTTTGGCTATTACTTGCATCCTTATTATTTTACAGTTGGTGGAATCCTATCTATCTACCATTACTCCTTGCGTCACTAGTGGTAAACTATTTTACTGGCTTAATAATTGTTAAAAACAATGAAGTAGTAGTTAAAAAAATCACCTTAGTTGCTGGCATAGCATTTAATGTATTGTTATTAGGATATTTTAAATACGCTGATTTTTTTATAACGAATACTAACATTGTATTTCAACAAGATTTTAATCTAGTCCATTTGGTACTACCGCTTGCTATTAGTTTCTATACATTTCAACAAATAGCATATCTTGTAGATTCCTATCGAAACGAAACAAAGGAATACAACTTTTTAAACTATGCACTGTTCATCACTTTTTTTCCACAGCTAATTGCAGGACCAATTGTACATCATAGTGAGGTGATTCACCAATATCAAGACACAGCCAAAAAAAGTATAAGCTGGGAAAACATTTCAAAAGGTTTATTTATATTTTCTATAGGCTTGTTTAAAAAGGTAGGTATTGCGGATACCTTTGCTATTTGGGCAAATAATGGCTTTAAATCATCCGAACAATTGACATTTGTAGATGGTTGGATTACATCATTATCATACACCTTTCAATTATACTTTGATTTTAGCGGGTACACTGATATGGCTATTGGTGCGGCATTATTATTTAATATAACGCTACCAATTAACTTCAACTCACCATATAAAGCACTTTCAATACAGGATTTTTGGAGACGATGGCACATAACTTTATCTAGGTTTCTATTAACATATATATATATTCCTTTGGGTGGTAATAGAAAAGGTAAGATGAGAACCTATATAAATATACTTATTATTTTTGTAGTAAGTGGCTTTTGGCATGGTGCTGGTTGGACGTTCATAATTTGGGGCTCTTTGCATGGTGTAGCTTCAATGATACAGCGATGGTGGACAATAAATAGTACGTTTAAAATCCCAACCATTATTAGTTGGTTTATAACATTCCAGTTTGTAAATGCTACATGGGTAATTTTTCGAGCTACTAATCTCGAAAGCGCCATAGAAGTGTTATCAGCTATGTTTGGGTTTAATTCAATTAAAATCCCCAATCAAATTTTATTATTTTTTGATTGGAACATTTCCTCGACATTACTTTATTCATTTCATTTGTCAGAGGATTTATCAAAAACTGTAGTTTATCTATTGTTAGCATTTATCATTAGTATATTTCTGAAAAATTCGGTTCAACTTACAAAACAATTGAAACCGAATCCTATTTATTCTGTTTATGCAGCATCTTTATTTATATACGCCGCTTTCCATTTACAAAATGTGTCAGAGTTTTTATATTTTAATTTTTAGGATGAGAGTATATGCGATCATATAAGTTTTCAGTTATTATTTTTTTTGTTTTTATAGGAATACCGATCATAGTTGTTGGATCAATAAATTATTATATTGATCCATTGTGGACTTTTGACCACGCGAACAACTATAATGATGTTCAAACTGTGATTGATGAGCGTCAACAGAAAATAAATGACATCTACTACGGGGATTTCAAGCATGATACTTTATTAATCGGAAGCAGTAGAACAACGTATATTAATCAATATGCATTTTCAGAGATGGACGTATATAACTTTGCCACGAGTGATTTATCGTTTAAAGAGTACGACGATTTAATCACCTTTGCAACAAAAGAGAATGGACATGATTTTGACCAAATAATTATTGGTGTTGACTTTTTTAAAAGTAGTTATCAGGAAAGCAAAAAAGAACTAGATTTAGATGCCTATATTCAAAAGATAAATGAACCATTTTATCGGTTAAAAAATCTAATTTCTTTAGATGTGCTTGACTACTCACTTAAAAATTTCCGGTTATCAAAACAGAATGTAATAAAAGAGCTTAGGAATTATAATAGAAGAAATGTAGCATTTGCTAAAAGCATCCCTAAATCTTTAAAAATTAAACAGACACAAAATAAGATAGAAAAATTTAAAAAAGTGTTCTATGGCGAAAAATTCACCTATAATCCCGAATTTAAAAAAACCTTGTTAGAACTAAAAAGTTCTTATCCAAATACTAACTTCATACTTTTTACTACACCCATTTCAACAAATTTATTTGAAGCCATGGTTCAGGAAGGAAATTTTGATTCATACGTAACATGGCTAACAGATATGGTAGATGTTTTTGGCGGTGTTTATAATTTTATGTATCCCAATACGGTCACCAATAATCTATCTAATTACTTAGATGGCCACCATTTCTACCCTAATGTTGGGGATATGATTGCCGTAAAAATTAGCAAATCAGATGAAAAATACATTCCTAAGGATTTCGGAGTTTATGTTACGAAAGAATCGTTTGAAGAACATATAAAAATGATTCAAAAACAAATCGATAAATATTAAAAAAAGTGATCTACCGAATTTGGTAAATCACTTGTTTTTTTGTTTTGAACCTTGCAGTACACGAAGAACGGGTCGATAATTATCACTAATCAATCCAGTTATTTCTACTGTTAGCTCCACGATTATTAATAATCCAAGTATAATTAATGTAGATCCCCACATTGTAGCCCTGGTAAAGACTACTGCCGCTATACTGAATAATCCACTCATTGCATATATCATAATTACTGTCTGGCGATGTGAAAAACCCAATCGAATTAAGCAGTGGTGTAAGTGCAATTTATCTGGGGATGACAACGGTTTTTTATGAATAATTCTTCTAATTATCGCAAACACTGTATCCAAAATTGGAACACCAAGTATAATAATTGGAACTATTAAAGAAAAGATTGCAACGTTTTTAAATAAACCGGTTATCGCTAGGGTACTTATCATGAAACCCAAAAACAAAGAACCTGTGTCACCCATAAAAATCTTTGCAGGATAAAAATTATAGAATAGGAAACCTAAAGTACTTCCTAACATAATAAATCCAATTAACGCAATTAATGGATTACCCATTGTTAAAGCAAGTCCAGATATTGTCATTAATGCTATGGATGATACTCCTGCTGCTAATCCATCTAGACCATCTAATAGATTAATAGCATTAGTGATTGCTACTATCCAAATAATTGTTAGTGGAATTGCAAGATATCCAAACTCTATTCTATCTCCAGTCGGGAGTGTAATAAATTCAATCTGTACCCCACCACTTACGGTAACAATAGCCGCAGTTAATTGACCACCGAGTTTCGTTTTGGCTGAAAGTTCTATTAAATCATCAATAATTCCAGTTGTAACAATAATCAAGGCTCCTAATAGAATAGACCAAGCTTCAATTGTATTCGGAAGAAAAATTAGAAAACCAATTAAAAAACTCAAGAAAATTGCCAGTCCACCTAATCTTGGCATTACTTTTGTATGGACTTTTCTATTATTAGGTTGATCAACTGCTCCAATTTTTAATGCCAATTTTTTAACAAACGGAGTTATTACAATAGCTAAGACAAAGCAAACTAGTAGAGCGATGTATTCCATTTAGATCCTCCTATTGCTATTTAAAAATAATATATAAAATCAAATCTATTGTTTTATTTTTTCATTCTACCTAATTATAAATATTTATATAGAAAAAACAAGACAAATTTAGAGGATTTTCCAACAAATTCATAGTAATTTTACATTCTTTACAAATTCACTAGCCCAAGAAAAATTGTTCATTTAAACTACCTTATGGTAACTTTGAAATACAATAAATTAATTGAGGAGGCGCATCATGAACAAGTTCAAATACACTGTCATGGGAATTGCTCTTTTTGTTTATACATTAGCAATCATTGGATTAACGACAATGATCATCACACCAGATCCAGATTATGATCGAAACAGTAACTTAACACAGGAAGAAATCGATAATATGTGTGATGCACGAGAAGATACTGGATTCTAAAAAATCCTTCACCCTAATATTGGGGCGAAGGATTTTTATTATTCTTCTTCAACGTTTATTTTTTTATTACCTAGTATCAAATAGTTGAGTTCTTCTTTCGGTATTTTATTGAACTCAGTTCGTTTTACTAGATAGAATATAAAACCAAGAACGATCCATGCTACAAGAGCAATTCTTGACTCTATTCCAAGAAATGCTGGAGAACCTGGAATTAATAATAGGCCGACAAATGTTAGAGCTGCTAACATACCAACTATAGAAGTAAACTTTTTACCAGGTGCTACAACGTGCTTGGCTGGATTAAAATCACCAGACATGTTCCATTTAAAAATACTAAATGCTGTGTAACATGTATAGAAGTATGCAATCGATACACCAATTGATGACATGTCCACTACCCAAAGTAGTGCTTCTCGCCCGAACCAAGGAGCAAACATAGCCACTATTGATGCAAATATGATTCCGACATACGGTGTTTTATATTTTGGATGAACCTTTGAAAACACTTCCGGTAAAATCTTCGCACGTGACATGGCGAACAGTAGACGACTTGCTGAAATGATAAATCCATTTAGTCCTGTGAAGATACCCATGCTTAGCGCGATTGCCAGAGCAACCAAGCCAAAAGTTCCAAGTACTTCCTGAATTGCTACTGCAGTCCCCCAAATATGACCTGCATCTGCCATCGCTTGCCAAGGGCTCGCCATGGCGGTTGCAATAATCATAAGGCTATATAAAAGACCTGAGAATAAAATAGCTAATATGATTAAAGAAAATGCTTTTTTTGATGAAAAATTGAATTCTTCTGCTGCCTGTGGAACGTTATCAAATCCCACGTAAGCCCACGGTGCAATCGCGACAATCGAAATAATTGCTGCAAATGTCGTTGTGTCTGTTGGGAAATATGGCTTGATATCCGCGAAAGATGTTCCTGGGTTTACACCAACTAATGTTGTGATTAGTGCAACGCCTCCAAGCATGATGACGCAAAAAACAAACTGCATTCTTCCCGAAAGGCCCGTTCCACGGACATTTAAATATCCAAAAATGATAAGTGCAAGCGACGCAATTAACACTTCCATTCCATAAACGTCCCAACCTGCAACTTCGTATAAATGTAAGTTTTCGATAATATTTGGGAAAATAAATTTAAACATAAGCGCAAATGCTGATGCGTTTAATGCAACAATACATATGTATCCAAGAGTTAAGAACCAACCACAAATAAATGCGTGGGTTCGGCCAAGACTAACAAATGCGTAGGCAAATTCCCCTCCTGATACTGGGAAGCTTTTGATTAAAAATCCGTAACTCACGGCAATTAACATCATGAGCGCAGCACCGATTAAGAAACCGATAATAACCCCAAGTGGTCCACCGCCATCCATCCAAACAGTTGGTTGTACAAATGCACCCCAACCGATTGATGATCCAAGGGCAATTGCCCATACCCAATGTGGCTTTAATGATTTCTTTAGTTTCGTTCGTTCTTCCATGATTCGTCTCCTTTTATTTAGTTAATTTAAGTTTTATTCCCTAACTCGATCAAATTAAACATCAAAGGGAATTTATCACTCATTGATTTAATTGTTAATCGCTCAAATGATTCTAGACCATTATACAAATATAAGTGCCAATCCGTATGGAAAGGCACTTATTTATTTCGTTATTCCCCTAAAGTTTGATAGAACGTACCCATTGCCTGAGAATTATAATCATTATAATCAAAAGGTTCATGGACTTTTGTAGACTCGTTATCAGCCATATAAATTAATCCTTTTTCCAGACCATTAATACTGTTTTCGACAAGTAAACCATATCTACCATCCTGTAATACAGTTCGATTTGCGATAATATCAGTTGCAATAATTTTCATCCCAAGTGTCATTGCCTCTAATAGTACCATTGGTTGGCCTTCATAATGTGAAGAAAGTACAAAACAATCACATTTATTCATAAATGAGAATGGGTTTTCAAGTTGCCCTAAGAGATGAACAGAGTCATTTAGATTCAATTCATTAATTAATTGTTGTAAATCATTTTTTAATGGACCTTGCCCTAAGAAGTAAAGTTTACTGTTACTGTGTTTCTTATGAAACATAGCAAAAGCTTGTATAAGATTATCCTGGCCTTTTTCAGGTGATAATCTTCCCATGTTTACAAAATTGATATTACTTTCATCAGGTTCAGGGATATATTCATTATCTATTACAAAGCCGTATTCTTTGATAATGATTAAAGATTGATTATTTAACCAACCTATTGATTGATCATCTATTGTAATATGGGAATATACCCCTTTTTGTGTTGTTACTTCTTTATCGATATTTACACTAATTCCTTCATATTCAGAAGGATTACTGCTAATTTGAACTGCATCTTTTAACCCATAAGGCTTAGTCCAAATTCCATCAGTATCTCTTAAATTAATTTTTCCTACTCTCGAAACTTTCTTTTCTTCAATTTTAGTAGGTTGATCCAAAATTTCAAATGCGTCCTCATCTAACCAGCCAATTTTATTATTATCAATATAAAACAAATAATACGTCCCGGTTCTCGTTTCGTGAATCGCCTTAATTCTAACTAAATTACCTTCATAGGTGCTTGCCTCACCAACTTTTTTTACATTTACATTTGGATAAGCTTTTGACCATACTACTTTATCTTCAACATCCGTTATCTTTGCATAAATCCTATCCTCAATATATATTTCTCTAAGTGTACGGTTCTCAAGATTATTTATAAATGTTTTCTTGTTCTTATTTTTCAAGAGCTTAATTAGCGATCTTCTAAAGCTGATCATAACTTGAGATGTTTTATCTGCACTATCATCAATTGTATATTTCTCATAAAAATGTAATGCCCTATTATCTATCCATCCTATAATAGTCTTGTTAATAGAAATTCGACTGTATACACTATGTTGCGTTTCCGCTTCTTTATCAATATCAACAATTACATTTTTGTAATCCCAGCTGTTTGATACCTTCTCATAGCCTTCTACTTTATAAGGTTTAGAAAATATATAATTCCCTTTAGGTCTATTTAATCTTGCGATTTTATTAACCTCTTTCAGAGAAATAATACTGTCTGGCATGATGGTTATGGATTCTTCATTTATCCATCCTATAATTTGGTCATTATAACTAAACTTATAGTACGTTGTGTTTTCAAAAAATGCTTTCCTTGAAATAATAACTTCCTGATTATCAAACTTTTCATCTAAAACTATTTTAGATGAATTATTTTCTTTACCAAGTACATTCCATACAATATGGTTTTGAAAATTTGTTATAACTGCTCTCGCTTTATAATTTTCAACCTTCAAGTCAAGATTAGTTGATACTTCTTCTGTATTTTCTTTCTCATCTTCGTATGCCATATCTAAGATTTTATCAGGATTTATAGAGTTCATTACATAATCAAACTTACTATAGTCCGCATATTTAGCTAAATTTTCTCTATTTAGCTCCATTGTTCCTTTTGAAACACTAACCAATACATCAAAACGATCATAAATCGAAAATAACCCTCTCAAATTAATGCGATGAGGTCTTCTTCCTTTAATTGTCCTTTCGCTATCACTAAGTAGATCATTATGCATAAAACAGATTTTTCTTTCTGCATCAGCTACAACAAGTAATTTTGCCCAGAATAAACTATACCCACTAAAATCAATTACATAATCGAACTTAGTTTTACCAAACAGACGGGCGTGCTCTCTGTTATAGGCTTTTTCAGGAAAAACTTTTTTGGCAAAGTTACCCCTTACTCCTCTATTATGGATAAATTTATCTTTATATACTTCGGTTACTTTATAACTAGGTAAACCAGGTTTAAATAAGAAACGAACGTTGGGATCAACTTTCGAAATATTTTTCAGAGCTTCTTTGTGATGAGGAGTCCCAGTAAAGCAGGTAACATCATACTTGTTATAATCAATGTTACTCATTAAATTGATAAATGAGGTTGTAATACCGTTATCTTTCATACCACCAGAGTATATTAGTATCTTTTTCTTATTGTTACTTAATTCATCTACTTTGTTTAACTTTTCTGTAGTTTGATTAAATATATTTTCTACAACTCTTTTTGTAACTTTACCATCCTCATAATTTGTAAACTTCTGTTGCATATTTACATATTTGTTACGATAATTTTTTGATACGGTATCGATTTTCTGAATTGCATCAAGTAATTCGCTACAATTATAAACAAGCGGTCCTGGCAGATCTTCATCGTTAATGTATTTTCCTCTTTCCTCTCCGTAGACATCACTATCCCACGTGTAAAAAATAATTGGTTTATTTGTCACTAAATAGTCAAAGAAAATACTAGAGTAATCGGTCACTAACACATCAATTGTAGATAATAATTCATTCGTATCAATAAAATCTGGAATCAACTTATCATTTATATCTCTATGCTTAATTGCTTCTTTGTAAAGAAATGGATGAACTTTAATTAAAAAGTTATACTGATCACCAATTTTATTTTCTAGATATTTCATGTCGGCAATTATTTGATTAATATCATTATTAACTTTGGAAATATCCGTACCTTTCCATGTAGGCGCATATAGAACATTCTTTTTTTCTTTGTCAATTTTTATTTCTAATGATTTCAACTCAGAAATTACTTGGTCAGGATTCGTGTTTAACGTTAAATCAATTCTAGGATAACCTTCTTCTACAATTGATCCTGAATATAAGCCATTTAATTTGTAGCTATCTTTAAAAATGTTTGTTGTATACGTATTAGGACTTAGAATATAACTTGTACTAAGGAAATTACGAATAACATTTTGGGATTGGGATGGGTTTCCAGGGATATCAAAACCCATGTTTTTCAGTGGAGTTCCGTGCCACGTATTAATATAAACTTGATCTTTTTTGGGAATAAAGAATGACTGAAATGTAGAGTTATTAATTAAATATTCGCAACTCGCTAAGCATTTTAGATAGTCTCTTGAATTCCTTTCTACAAATTTAACATTAGGTATGCCTTTATATTTTGATACTACTGACGATAATGCATCAAAATCACTCACAACCCAAATATGGATGTAATCTTTATAACTAGGATTATTTAACATATATTTAAACATTGCATAAGGGCTATCCGTAATACTATTACCATCTCTACTCTCATAAAGAATTGTGTTTTTCTCCACCTGCATTTTTTCATGAAATTTAGCATATTGATTGACGATTCTATGATTTTTTTTAAATAAGTAATTGGTAATTGGTTGTTTTATAAAATTTATTCTTCTTTTTAATACTTTTTTATTCATTAAGAAATCCCACCTAATTGTATAATCATCTAATTAATAGTATTCACACATTCAAATTTTTTATTTTTCAATAAAAATACATGCCAAAACAATAGTTTAAAACGTATTAAATAGCCTGTTACATTGGCTATTTAATACGTTTTAAATCTCATTTTGGTGGCATAACATTTAATTTTCCAAACTTTTTTAAATATGCTTTGTATAACTTATCAACACGGGATTGAAATGATTTTGATTGTAAATACTCTTGAGATCGCGCACCTTCTAAAGAAAGAATATACAGGTCCTTGATTTCTTCTTCAACATCTTGACGTTTTTTAAATTCTTCTAAGTCTGTTCCACTATTACTATGTTGTAAGCTCGGATCAATAAATTCATCCAAATCTTCTTTTATCTTTGTTTCATCTTGTGGCCATGGCAAATCAAAAGTATTTGCAACCCTTCTCATACATTGAAGACTTTTATTAAAAAGTTCATCATACTCAATAATGATACGCTTTTCTTTATTTGTGTCCTTCAATGCAAGTAGCGTTCTTAGCTGCCACTGCCTTTTGGCCCATTCTTCGTCTCTATCGTATGCTCTTTTATATGATGCAATAACATCAACAGGATTGCGTATTATTATCAAATAGTGGCCTTCTGCGTTTATATCACTCAAGATTCCTTTCCACATTTCTAGGAATTCATTATTACGTGGATCTTTCCAACCCCAAACTTTTCTATTGAAAAATTCTTTTTGCACATAATCTTTGAGTTCATTTCTAAAAGGTAGAACTTCTTTAAAATATGGAAATCCCTTTGGAAATGGTCTGTATGTTAATATGGAACCGATTTTTTTATGTGTATTAACTATTTTTTTATTCTCAAAGAAGCCCTTTGGATTAGTCTGATTTGTTCTTATAAACCCAGAACCAAGGTCTACCCCCGCAATATTAACAGCACGTGCAAGGACGGATGTACCAGAACGCCCAGAACCTAGAATAACAACTGCTTTACTATCTATTTTAGTCTCATTTTTAATATTAATTTTCTTATTTTTATTAATTAGTAATGAACTGAACAACCCTGCCAAAGAACTAACTGTTATTAACGTTGTTTTAAATCTTTTATGTGATTTGTTACTTTTTTCATTAACGGCCAATAGAACTCGTCCTTTCTCATTTTCATTATTCAATAATTAATTTTGAGAAGCATTTTACCTATGAAACCAAATACTTACTTCATTATACACAGTCACTATATAATTTCAAATAAACACTGTGTTTATAACTAGTGCCTCTAATCAATCTTTTATTTGATTGGGGAGATTCTAAAGTAGTATAACAGTTTCTAATATAGCCCGCATAGCAGATGCTCTGTAATTGGACAAATTGAAAATCTCCGCTATGATAATTATTCGATAAAGGGTGTAAGAGTTTGAGGGTGATAACAAAGAAAGCCATATTAAAGGAATATGACTTTAAGCATTTTTTTCAATTTCTGGATTAGTTGGTTGTGTTGGTGGTTCAGGTTGTTCTACTACTGGTTCATCTACTTGCTCACTATCAGTATCAGATTCAGGTTCTGATTCTGGCTCCGGTTCTTGTTCAGGTTGTGGTTCTGTTTCAGGTTCGGTCTGAGGCTCGGAATCAGACTCCTGTTCGATTTTTGTATCTTCTGTTTTTTCCTGATCCTTTGTATCAGATTTTTTATTTTGCGTTTCCTCTTTTTGTTGATCTTCCTGCTGTTCTTTATGTTCATCTACAGTAGTTTGTTTTGGTTTACTATCTGTATATGACTCTTCCTCATCTGAATAGTAATCATATACAGTTTCGTTAGTTGGGTCATTTGAGGTCTCGTGATTTGTTGTTGTGTCTTCTTCTGAAATTTCTATTGTAGGTTCTTTCTCCTCAACCTCTATATTCATCGTTTCAAGAGAGTCCTCTTCTCCTTTTTCGGTAGAAAGCTTATATTTTGCTATATCGTTTGTTTTTGAGGAATTTTTATTATCCGATATATCTTTTGTTATCTTTTCATTTTTTGTTTCAACAGGTTCTTTTTGCACGGTATTTTTTTGACCGTTATGTAAAAAAATTATTGAGATGATAGCAATTACACTTATGACGTTAGCGATAATTAATACCTTTTTCCAATTTGATTGGTTCTCCATACTACACCTCCCGTTAAACGTTTCTTTGGTATATTAAAAACATCGGCACTAATCCCAAAAATATTAAGTCAATGGTCTTTCTTTAGTTTTCCAACTTATTTTTTAAGGTATCGAGATAATGAATGATCTCTTGGAAATTTCTACGCTTCTTAATTTAGTTTTCCTAAGGGTCATTTTATTGACAGGCTTTGCTTAATTGGTTATCTCGTGCGAATTCACGAAGAAATGCTAGACCCCCACCCCATTCAATATATAATCTACCGTCCGTTTAATTTCCACATCTATTTCCCAATTACTATTCGGCTGAATAATAAACCTCGTTCCGATCAATCCAATGATCGTTGATAGGAGCATGCGAATAATGCTTTCGTTCGGGATGTCCTTGATTTCGCCTTTTTCCTTATAGTAATCCAACGATTTGGTGATGTTTGGATAGACTTTTTCGGTGAAAACTTGCTTATACGTCGCTTGGATTTCAGGGTGAAATGCTAGTTCTTGCGCTAAAATTTTTACCAATTCTACGTTTGATTTTACGAATTCATATCGGTTTTTAATAATCGCATACAAAAAGTCCTCAAAATGTACATGCTTCTGGTCAAATACTTGATCTACAAATTTTTCGGCGAAAACTGGTGCTGACATCTTTACAATCACTGGTGTGACAATCGACACGAGAAGATCTTTTTTTGTTTTGTAATGCCGGAAGATGGTTCCTTCCGCTACGCCTGCTCGTTTCGCTATTTCACTGGTAGAGGTATTGTGATAGCCTTTTTCCGCAATAATTTTGATTGCTGCGTCGATGATTTTTTCTTGTTTAGGTGTCATGCTGGATGCCTCCTTTAAAGTTTCCGATGTTTTTTCAAGGCCGTAATATTTAATATAATAAATACGAGTAAAAATGCTATCAAAACCGTGATATCTAACATGATGGTACTGAGTTCCTGTCCGCGAATCATGACTTCCCGTAATGCATCTGCTCCATATGTTAACGGCATAATTTTACCGATGTAAGCAAGCCAACTTCCTGCTTCAATATGAAAGATTCCAGAGAAAAATACTTGTGGAACAATAACAATCGGAATGAACTGAATCATTTGGAATTCAGTCTTGGCAAAGGCGGATAATAGTGTTCCAAGACTTAATGCTGTTAATGCTAATAAAAATGCGATGATTAATACAGCAATAAACGATCCAGCCATATAAATGTCTAGTACATATATGGAAAACGTTGTAATTACGATTGATTGTATGATAATGAAAATACCAAATCCAATGATATAGCCAACAACAATTTCCCATCGTTTTAACGGTGTTGCAAGAAGGCGTTCGAGTGTGCCTTGAGTTCGTTCACGAAGAAATGTCACGCCACCAATTAGAAAGACAAAAAAGAAGACGAAGAATCCGATTAATACTGGTCCGATATTGTCAAAGAGATTTAACTCAGGCGAACCGTGTAAAAAGGAGATATTTGGATTTAACGTGTTCGGATTTAATTGCTTGGAAGTTTGATCGAGAACATGCTTTGTTGCAGTAGTTGCATTTGGATCGCTCCCTTCCATTAAGATGCTCAACGTTTTATTTTCCCGATGGATGAATGCATCAACCTCCTTATCCTCCATTGCTTCGACTGCTTCAGGTTTAGTCATTTCTTTCATCGTTGCATCCTGGTCTTCCATTATGTTTTGCATTTGGTCAGGTACGTCCGCTACAGCGATAGTTGGGTGGTATTCTTCCAGATCAAGCACAAGCCATAACAAAGTCATGACAAATAATGGCGCAATCATCATGAGGGCGATGCTTCGTTTATCTTTTAAAAATTGCTGAACAATGCGTTTAATAATAGCACGGATTCGCATACCTTAAACCTCCTCTTTGATTCCGTAGTATAGAAAAGCTTCCTCTAGTGTTTTCGTTTCACTTTTCTGCTTAAGATCTTCCGGACTTCCTTGCGCGATGATGTATCCATCCCGTAATAATGCGAGATTATCGCACTTTTCCGCTTCGTCCATTACATGTGTTGTTAAGACAATGGTCGTCCCCTGCTTTTGCAGCTCTCTTAGATCATTCCAAATCGACGCACGAAGCACTGGGTCTATCCCCACTGTTGGTTCGTCTAATATGAGTAAGGTCGGTTTATGGAGTAATGCAGCCGCAAGTGACATACGTCTCTTCATACCACCAGAAAAATTATCGAGTGGTTTCTTTAGATGATCAGTCAAGTTCACGACGCTTGCCACTTCGGTAACACGTTCTTTACGTTCTTTCTTCGGAATGCCATAAATACTAGCAAAAAATTCTAGATTTTCCTTTGCAGTTAGCTCACTATACAGTGCGTCTGACTGTGCCATATAGCCGATGTTCTGCATTTGTTTCAGTGATGGCATTGGGGTGCCGTCGATGGTAACTGTTCCACTCGGTGGATTCAATAGTCCAATTATGATTTTGACTAAGGTTGTTTTCCCAGATCCAGATGGCCCGAGTAAGCCGAATAACTGCCCACGCGGAATCGAAAGGTTAATTTTTTCTAAGACGATTTCTTTGCCATAATGGTGTTGAATATTGCTTAATTCAATAAAGGCAGACATGGTATGACCTCCTTTTAAATATAAAATGAGTGATTACTCACTTTTATCTTATGTTATGTACTCACTTTTGTAAACATGAAAGTCAATTTATTAACATACATTTTATTGATGTACATTTTACATACGAGGAGTGGGCAGCGTGCAATTTTATTATGGGAATCAATGGCCATTGCGGGTACTGGATGAGGCGGAATTTTGGAAGGAGCAGGAGGCTGAGCACACGGTAGTAATTCGGGAGTTATTACCAAATTTGGAGGAGGATTTTGTTGAAAGCTTAAAGCGCTGGGAGGAGGTTTTGACAACGACCCAGCAGCATGTGAAGCGTTTTATCGAATCTGTAATTCGGAGCAAAAACCAAATCTCGCAACAGTTGATTCAACAAGTACTCGAATTAGTATCCTTTTGTTTACAAGAAAGCGTCGCGTTTATTCAATTTTGCCGGAAAATTAAAGCGGAAAGCAGTACAGTGGTCGATAATCCAATGGCGAAAACCGTGATAAATCATATCATCGATGAATCGGAATACTTTATCGGCATTGCCCAAACAATTCTATATGAACAATAAGCTGGAGTGCCGCTACGTTTGTGGGGGCACTTTTTAAATGCAATGGCAGTGTTGGAGAGCTTAGGATGGAGATTCGGTATTTTATGGTGTGGGTCCGGCATTTTTAGTGCTCTGTTCGGTGTTTTGTGATGCTGGTCGCATTTTTATGTTCCGTTCGGCATTTTGTGATGCTGGTCCAGCATTAATATAGCCAAGTTCGGCATATCCACCTGTCTATCACTCCCCACAAGCAAGAAACTTCCCGCACTTTCTTTCCCAGCGCTTTACCCTTATAATATGGAATAGCAAATTGTTCGGAGAAGGTGGTGTGGCGGATGAATATGGATGTTTCGATTGCAAAGGTTTGCATGCTTGCAGGCAAGATTATGCTGGAAAGTGGTGCGGAGACATATCGGGTGGAGGATACGATGAATCGGATTGCTCTGTCGTATGGTTTATCCAATGCGCAAAGTTATGCGACGCCGACTGGAATTATTTTTTCCGTTGACCGTGTGGAGAAAACAAACTTTATTCGGATTTCCAAGCGTTCGACTGACCTACATAAAATAGCTGAGGTAAATAGTATCTCCCGGAGATTAACTGGTGATGAACTTGTTTTATCTGAAGCATTGGAGTTATTAGAGGAAGTTGAACAAGCTCGACTGGAGTTTCCTGAATGGATACAAGTTATTGCTGCAGCATTTGTGGCTGGTTGTTTTACGATTATGTTTGGTGGAATGTGGACTGACTTTCTTCCAGCATTAATTGCAGGTGGAGTCGGATATGCTGCAACCATTTGGTTTGATCGATTAGTCGAAACCCGCTTCATCGCTGAATTCATCGGATCGGTAGTGATCGGGATACTCGCATTTATTTTTATCAAAACTGGTGCGGGTGTAGAGCTGGATAAAATTATTATTGGGGCTGTTATGCCACTAGTCCCTGGATTGCACATCACCAATGCGGTTCGTGATCTTATGGCTGGGCATTTAGTAGCTGGTGTATCAAAAGGCGTTGAGGCGATTCTCACTGCAGTTGCGATTGGAGCCGGGATAGCGATTGTATTTGCGTTTATATAGGGAGGGATGATGATCATGATGATTGTAGCACAGCTTGTTACTAGTTTTATCGCGGCAGCCGGATTCGGTGTGTTGTTTAATGCTCCAAGAAAATCATTGGTACAATGCGGATTAGTCGGTATGTTTGGTTGGATTTTATATTATGTACTTGTTGATTATGGAATGGATGTTGTCCCGGCAACCGTTTTAGCATCTATGCTCGTGGCGGTACTCAGTCAAATTTGTGCCCGTGTTTATAAAACGCCGATTATTATTTTTATCGTTTCAGGAATCATCCCACTTGTACCAGGCGGAATTGCATATGATGCGATGCGTAATTTTATAGAAAACGATTATTTTACCGCTGTCCAATTGTCGGCAAAAGTGATGCTATTGTCAGGTGGAATCGCAATTGGTTTAATGTTTTCTGAGGTGGCGAATCAGATTATTCGAAAACACCTGGTGCGAAAGGTACGCTCATAAAAAAGCCAGAGATTGCGAAAAAGTTCCGCCCTCTCTAGCTACTAATTTCGTTCTACTCTATTATCATCTGACTTCGCACCTGTAATCAACAGAGCAATTGCGCTGACAACGTGCATGGTAAATCCTACAAACGGAATCCAAGCAATGAGTGATGTAACCATTCCAAGTATGCTCCCGATTGTTGGACTGTCATCATTTTTGGACAAAATATAGGTTACTAAATGAAGGATAAACATTACTACAAGTGGAACATATAACTGACTCACGATAAATAGTCCCCCGAAAAGCGGAATAGCAAGAAACCCTTCAAATGCCCCTGTAACGAGGCGCATAATTCTAGCAGTTGACATCGTATTACCTCCCGTTCATTCATACTGTTATGCTCATTATATTATTAGGGTATAAATGTGTAAATAATGTACAATTTTGTTTTCTAGAAATTGACAAGTTCCATATACTTTAGGTAACATTAAAATAAGAAAGCTTATCTTTTCTTAATACATTGCATATACTAATTAACACAACAATTTAGAGAGTGGTGTTATGTATGTGCGATAAAGGGGATGAAAAAATGCATATAACTCAAAACCGTCATCGCCATGAATCTGCAAAAAAAACGCAAGAAGATGTTAGACAACGAAAATTGAATGTCATTTCTTCTTCAATTGATATGAATAAATTAATAAAAAAGGATCCTCTTCGTGTAGATCGATTTGGTCGTGTAGACATTAATTCTAACCATCCAAATTATCGGTATTGGACTGAGGATGATAATGATGAATGAAACCTGGAAACCTTTATGAACTATCATTTCCTTATGAAGATGGGCAGGGCTCGAAAAATCGCCCTGTCCTTATTATTGTAATAAATAATGAATATAACCAAGCAATTGGCTTAAAAGTAACCAAAACCGGTCCAACAGAACACCATCCACATCGAGTTGAAATTATTGATAGTCCTAACTCTAACTTAAAACATACATCCTATGTCCAAGTTGATCGGTTTGATTTCTTTGATAATGTAGATATAAAATCAAGAGGAACTGTTAGTGATGATGATTTTAGGAGAATAGTCAATGCTTTTCAAAACTATCATCAATTGTAATATACATAATTGCCCACCCTCACCTGAGAGTGGGCAATTTTTCATTATTCTACAGCTTTCTTTTTCCGTTTCAGTTTCGCTGTTAAATCATCCAGCAATGTGTAAACAACTGGAATTAGTAACAGTGTAAATAAACTTGAAATACTCAGACCGAATATAATTGTGACAGCAAGCGGCTGTTGTGTTTCTGCACCTTCACCAAGCGCTAGTGCTAGAGGAATCATTGCTAGAACAGTAGTCAACGTTGTCATTAATATTGGACGGAGACGACTTGGCCCCGCTTCTAGAATTGCCTCGTAGCGATCAACGCCTTTTCGTCGCAATATATTAATATAGTCAACGAGCACGATCGAGTTGTTGACGACAATTCCGGCGAGCATGATGATTCCAATGAAGGCTGGAATACTTAGTGGTATACCGGTAATAAACAGACCAACCATGACACCGACAACGGTTGCTGGCATTGAAAACATAATAATCAATGGGAATAGGAAGTTCTCAAACTGCACAGCCATTACTGCGTACACTAAGAATATCGAAAAAATCAAGGCAATGGATAGGTCGCGGAACGATTCGGCCATATCTTGCGCCTGCCCGCCAATCTCATAGCTATAGCCCTCAGGTAAACTTAATCCACTTAGTTCTGCTTCTATGTCATCGACAACACTTGCCAGGTCACGATCCACTACTTCACTTGTTACATTCATTTGTGCCTGTTGATTCTCGCGAAGTAGCGTGACAGGCCCTTGGACTTGTTTGAATGTCGCAACTGTTTCAAGCGGAATTGCCGCGCCTGTCGGTGATTGAATTTTCATATCCTGTAAGTCATTAATGGTACTTCGTTCATCTTCTGGGTACATTAAAACAACGTTCATTTCATTGCCGTTCTCTCGGAACTGAGTGGCAATTTGGCCAGTAAAATGTAGTTGTATTTGGCTAATAATTTGTTGTTCGGACAATCCATATACTGCTGCTTTATCCTCGTTAATATGAAGGTTCATTTGTGGAACGCCTTCAGATGCGGATGTCGTTGGGTTATAGACCCCATCTACTTCTTCGATAACACCAACCACTTGTTTGGACAAATCAGCTAATACTTCATGCTCTGGACCGTTCAACTGAATTTGTACTGGGTCACCCGTACCAAGTCCACCACCGACAGCACTTACGGTGATTTCTGCTCCAGCGATACCTTTCAGATCTTGATCAATTTCCTGTACGATATCCTCGGTTGATTTTTCCCGTTCGGTTGATGGTATTAATTGAATTGTGAACGTACCGGTATTGACGTTGGTGCTTGTTGGATCGAACCCTCCACCACCAACGCTGACATAGTTCGTTTCGATTACATCACGATATGTTGCAAGTGTCTCGTTTGTTTGTTCTACGATTGCACTCGTATGCTCAAGCGAGCTACCTGCTTCTGTTTCCACTTTGATTTCAATTTGACCTTGGTCAGATGATGGGATAAATTCAGCACCGATTAATGGGAAAAGCGCTAAGCTTGCTACAATCGCAATGAACGTTCCTGCAACAGTTGTTTTACGATGCTTTAATACCCACTTCAGTACACTTCGATAACTGTTATAAACGCGTTCCATAAGACGATCAAACCAGTAGCGTCTTCCTTGGTCTGCCATCGCTTTCGATAATAATTTTGATGAAAGCATTGGCACAAGTGTTACGGCCACGACAAGCGATGCGATTAATGAAAAGGATACCGCGAGTGCGAGTGGCGTGAATAAATCGGATGCAATTCCTTCTACGAATACAATTGGCAAAAATACAACCAGTGTAGTTGTAGTCGATGCGATAACTGCTGGCGCAAGCTCGGATGCGCCTTTTGTAGCCGATTCAAACAGACTATAGCCTTTTTGCCTGTAAGCATAAATGTTTTCTAAAATAACGATGGAGCTATCGACCATCATACCGATTCCAAGTGCTAGACCACCGAGGGTTAACACGTTAAGTGTTTCACCGGTAAAATACATTAGTGTAAACGTTGCAATGATGGCAATTGGAATGGATAAGCCAATAACAATCGTTGCACGGAAGCTCTTCAAAAATACAAGTAATACGAAGAAGGAAATAACTCCTCCGATAATAATATTTTGTACAACTGAGCTAATCGAAAGCTCGATAAATTCGGATGTATCGATGATGACGTTTAAGTCAACGTCATCTGGTAGTTTTTCGTTTAGTTCAGCCATTGCATCTTTAATATTCGTTGCAACGTCAACTGTATTACCGTCTGACTTTTTCATTACGGATAAAACTATGGAAGGTTCGCCATTTACGAGCGTGAGTGAATTTGATTTTTTAAACGTATCCTTCACTTCAGCAACGTCTTCGATATGGATTGTCGCACCAGTTTCCGTTTGAACAATCGTTTGATTAATATCTTCAACAGATTCTAATTCACCGGTAATCCGGATTTGTAAGTCCTGATTTCCCTTATCAACGGTACCGGCCGATACTGACTGGTTCGTACTGTTCAACGACTGTACAATTGTTTGTGCAGTAACTCCGTATTGACGCATTTTTGCTTGATCAAGAACAAGCTGAATTTCGCGTTCTTTTCCACCTTCAACTGTTACGGATGCAACCCCACCTTGTCGTTCTAAGTAAGGTACAATTTGATCATCTGCAATTGCCGTAAGTGCTGCAGGGTCTTTTCCCGTTAAACCAATCCACATGACAGGCAATTGATCAGGACTAAAACGAAGTACACTTGGGTCCCCTGCATCTTGTGGTAGTACGTTTTTTACTTGGTCAATTTTTTCCCTAACGTCGATCAGTGCTTGATCCATATTTATGCCATTAGCGAACATCATGACGACGAGTGATGATCCAGATTGGGATTGCGATTGTATCGTCTCAACGCCTTCCACCGAACTGATCGCTGATTCGATCGGTCTAGATATTAAATTTTCTACTTCCTGTGGCGCGGCGTCTTCGTATGAGGTTGCTACAACAGCAATCGGTAATTCTATTTCTGGAAATAGATCAATCGTTAAACTGCGTAGTGAAACGACACCCAATGCGAGAATAGCGAGCACAATCATTATGACGCCAACTGGGCGTTTGACAGATGTATTAACTAACTTCAAAATGCATTACCCCTCTTTCACCACGTCGACTTTGGCGCCGTCAGTTAGTGTTAGCTTTCCACTTGTGACAACCGTGTCTCCCTTTTTCACATCGCCCTTAATGGCAGTTTGATTTGATTGCGTTTCAAGGACTGTGATTTCTTTTTCCATTGCTTCGTTGTTTTTAATTGTGTAAATAAACGTTTTACCGCCTTCTTCCACAATAGCTTCGGTTGGAACAATTAGTGCGTCCGCAATTGTGTTCTCAGGGACGTTCATTTCTGCGACCACACCTGGCTTGAAGTTGTTTTTGTCATTATTAATAATTGCTTCAATTGGATACAATCCTGTGTCGTTTGGTAGTGTACCAATTGATGTGATTTCTGCTTCAACTTCAGTTTCATTGATCGTAACGGGATATGTTTCGCCTTCTTCAAATAAAGACGTTGATTCAGCTGTTACCGATAGATTGAGTGCAAGTTCTTCTAAATCGACAATGACAGCAAGCGGCTTTTCGTTTGTTGCGATAGAGCCTTCTGTTGCATTTAATTGTGCGATTTGTCCAGATGTTTCTGCATATAGGGTTCGTGTTCCTTGTGGAGACTGGATTGTTGCGATTGCCTCATCCTCTTCCACCTTTTCTCCATTTTCTACTTCAAGTGATGTAATTTCACTAGGTGCTTGGATTAGGATTGGTGTTGTTTCTGAAGGTGCTGTGTGTCCATAAATGGTATGGTTGATCACCATATCCCCTTGCTTTATCGTTGCGGTTTCAACCGGTGTAACGGTATCTTTTTTATCCGCATTTTTTTCTTCCTCTCCTGTGCATGCTGCGAGCACAATGATGCTAAGTAATACCGTCACGAAAACGATTAATTTTTTCATTATGTAAAGTTCCTCCCGGGCAAGTATATTCATTTTTATTCTATACGTAATTTACTATGTAAAAGATTCATCTAGTTGTTACTATATTTTAACTGTAATGGTTGCCGTAAGCAAAAGTGCATCGCTTGAAATGACAAAACACCTGGATAAAATCCAGGTGTTGTTTTGCGGACACAGATGACCTTATTTTAGTCGAAACATCGGTTTTGGGTTGGGTTGCGGACACCAGATACCTTATTTGCTCGAAATGGTCGAAAAAAGAGTCATTTTTGTTGAATAAGGGATCCTGTGTCCGCATTCACCCTAAAATGATCCTTTTTTCTATAAATAAGGTATCCTGTGTCCACTTGGTTTTGCTCTAATTCTCACCCATGTAAATTTTGATAAAACGGTACAGATTTTCGTCCGAATAAAATAGACCTGTTTAGCCTGACGATCAATTGACTCGTTCGTTTATATTGCATATCAATGGTACTTTCGGATGCGTTCACATATAAACCAGTTCCGTCATTAAAAGCAATGTACGTCTTATCATCGCGCTGTTCGTAAAAGTCAATGTGATAATAGGAAAGCCAGACACATTCCTTGCTTTTGGCGGAAGCGGTTGGCATCATGTATACACCGTTATCCGGTATTACTGGGACTGGAATTTTATTGTTTATTTTTAAAATATCCTTCACTGCTGCTCTACGTCCATTAAGTGTAGAGCCATACAGTAAGCAACTATTATCAAGAATTTGCTCAGCTTTATGTAAGGAATGCCGTTCATGTGATCCTTCTAAGATTAGTGATCGATAATACGGAGTTTCCTTTGATATGATTGCTTTTGTTGCTTGTGTAATAATAAATACCGACGTCATAACTCGTACCATCGCACACCTCGTAAATACCAATTTATGACTATTGTACTATGCCGCACAACTATTTTCTATCATTCTTTTATTTTAATTTATGTTTTGGCGTGAAAATGTATAAACTGCAACATCCCGCGGGCTTGCACTGAGCTCGATAGCTCACAGCAAAAATCCCCCCCTTGTCACACATACTTTACTCCAAAAAAGGGTACTGGAGATACACGAAGGAGGAATGTTTGTATGACTGATAACGATAAAAAGAAAAATTATCATTCGGAGCTTCATTCTGATGAAATGGAAAAGGCTCAGGGACAAGAAAAAGAGGAAGAGAAAAATGAATCAAAGAAGGAAAAATCAAAAAATAAATAGATAGTATTGCCATAATCTGTGCTATACTAGCTAAAAAGATTGAAAATTGGAGGCATCGTTATGGATATTGCCGCACTATCTATTGCAATGGCGAACCAGCACGTTCGCTCAAGCGCAAGTCTCGCAATTATGGACAAAACAATGGGCGTAGCTGAACAGCAAAACCAACAATTGTTGGATATGCTAAAAGGAAGCGCTCCACAAGCACCACACCCAACACTTGGGAAATCAATCGATCTACAGGCGTAGACACAAAAATGACAGGTAACGCAATAGCGTCCTGTCATTTTTTGTTTAGAAAGTTTGCATTAAAGAAGGTTAATCAGTACTACTGATTTTGGTCCTCTTCATCGCCATTTTCGATTACTCCATCGTCACCAGTTCCAGTGCCATTATCGTTTCCATTCATGCCACCTTCACCATTTCCATTACCATTGGTGCCGTTGCCATTACCATTCGTACCGTTTTGGTCTTCCTGCATTTGACCATCGTTATTTTCTCCCATGTCGGTGTCATTACCGCCATCTTCTTCTTCTTGATTTAGTGGAGCTTCTTCTTCTACTGGATCTCCACCATCATCAGTACCACAAGCTGTAACAAGGGACAAAGCCAAAACTGGAGCACCAAATTTTATTAAAAGCTTTCTTCTCATGATAAATTTCCTCCTTTAGATGTCACTTTCGCCATTAGCTTATCCATATTTCTAAAAGTGATACACCTTTTGAAGAAAAAAATTGAGTAGTCTTGAGTTGGATAAAAAAATGCTCAGAGCATTTGCTGTGAGCATTAGATTGAATTTTTTTAACCAATGTTATCCTTCAGAAATACTCCATCAATAATTACTTAATGGCAAACATAATTTCCGCTTCGCATGCCAATTCCCCATCAACAGTTGCTACAGCTTTTCCTTTTCCGATCGGCCCTTTCAATCGCATAATCTCCACCTGAAGTTTCAATTGGTCTCCAGGCTTAACCTGGCGCTTAAATCGACATTTATCAATTCCAGCTAGGAACCCAATTTTCCCTTTATTTTCTTCAATTCCAAGCACTGCAATTGCTCCCACTTGGGCAAGTGCTTCAAGAATTAGAACACCTGGCATTACTGGGTAATCAGGAAAATGTCCTTGGAAAAATGGTTCATTAATTGATACATTTTTTATTCCAGTAACACTTTTTCCTTCTTCTATTTCAATAACTTTGTCCACTAATAGGAAAGGGTATCGGTGTGGAATCGTTTCTTTAATTTCTTGTATATCCATTACTTGTCCGCTCCTTTGTTATTTTATCTAATGATTGCACATAGTAATAGTATTATATCAAAGTTATGTTTGGTTTTGGCAACACAAAGGAATTTAAAGAAGGTAAACCTATAACCGGCGGGGATAATCAATGAGTCAATCAGATGGATTTTTTAAAACATTAGTATATCGATCATTACATGACAAAGTATTTGATATGGCTGCACAGCTTTCTTATTATTTACTACTCGCATTATTTCCATTTTTAATTTTAATGTTCAGCTTATTAAGCTTTCTTCCGATATCAGCGGAGTCTGTTATGGATTTGGTTAGACCATACGCACCTCAGGGATCCATGGAGTTAATTGAAACAAATCTCTATCATGTACTAGAGGTTACGCGTGGGGATTTATTATCCATAAGTATGGTGATCACTGTTTGGCTTTCTGCAATGGGGACAAGCGCTCTTATTCGTACACTTAATAGCGCTTATCGTGTGGAAGAAAGCAGACCATTATTTAAAGCGCTTGGTGTTTCAATTTTGCTTACCGTCAGTATTATTATTGGTGTCATCGCATCTATGCTATTATCTGTTTTTGGTCGTTCAATCGGACTGTTCACCTATTCAAAATTTAGCTTGGCAGCATCTTTTCTGCAGGATTGGAACGCACTACGCTGGTCATTGAGTTTTTTCATTCTAGCGGTGATTTTTGCTTGCTTATATTACGTTGCACCCAACGAAAAATTGCGGTTTCGTGATATTATCCCAGGCACTGTCTTTGCCACGATCGGCTGGCAGCTAGCATCACTTGGTTTTTCCTATTACGTTGGAATTAGTGATTACTCCATAATTTATGGAAACCTCGGTACAATTGTCATTTTAATGATTTGGTTTTATTTGTCGTCGTTGATGATTTTAATTGGTGGGGAAATTAACGCGATTGTGAAGAATCGAGGGTAATTTTTTAGTGGATGAAAAAGCATAATCGATGATATACTGGACGTACCCCTCGCCTTGGAGAGCATTCAGGCAAACTGAGGTTCCTCTATGTTTCATCTGCATATTGTGGACACACGATCCGTTATTTCCTCTAAAAAGACCATTTTCCAACCCTTATCGGACACCAGATTCGTTATTAGCCTAATTCTCTAAAATTTAACTGTCATATCACCGAATAACGGCTTCTGTGTCCGCAACAATGCATTTTTACCATCTTTTTTAGCAAATAGAGAACCCTAAGTCCGATAATGCCAGTGCGCTTCTTCAAGGAGAAGGAACATACAAAAAGATTGGAGAAAAATCATGCACAAATTTGACCAAGCATACGAAAAATGGATAGTAGATCAACTGGAAGAAGAAAAGAATTCGAGGAGGCGCGACTTATTAGAAAAGGAAATTGGTCACGGTACAGTTGAATTCCTCCGTAGAATTTGGTTCCCAACTGTAGGGAACTTTGACGATTTGTACGCAGAATGGGAGGTTCGGGATTTCAATAATGGTTATCGGTACCTCGACCTTGCTTATAGACGTGGTGGTGCGAAAGGCTGTATTGAAATTCAGGGCTACGGACCGCATGCGAGAGATCTTGATGTAAGACGATTTAAAGATTTATGTTGGCGCCACTCACTACTGGCACTCGACGGCTGGACACTATTACCAATTGCCTATTTGTCTATAAATGATGAGCCAAAAATGTGCCAACAGCTCGTTTTAGCCTTCATCGGAAAATTTTCCTCAACCACTACACCTGCTGAATTACCTTGGATTGAAGCAGAAGTTGTACGATTTGCTCGTCGTCTACTTCGTCCAATCACTCCCCAAGAAACTGCTTTACATCTAAAAGTAAGTGATCGTCATGCAAGACGCGTCTTACATAATCTGGTTGATTCAAACTATTTAAGAATTGCCGGCGGAAGTGAGCGCGCGAGATCTTACGTGTTACGTTGAGGATAATTTTGGACTGACATCTGGTCTCCTGATTACTGTCATTATTTGGAAAGACCTTGTTATCAAAAACCAAAGCCCGTGTTATCAAATTCACGTTACATTATTTGGCAAAAATCCATTCCCAACCACTCTCATCGGACTCAGAATACCTTATTAGCCAAAAAATCCATGTTAAACTGCCATTAGCGGACTCAGGATACCTTATTAGCCAAAAATCACGTACAAAAACGTGTTTTCATGGCAATAACGGATCCTGAGTCCACTTCCCTATACAAATAGCCCATTTTGGGGCAAATAGCGAATCCTCAGTCCGTTAGCTAAACTCTGAACGCCAATGAGGGCTTGGCTAGTAGAAAAAATACAAAAAATAATAGAATGCCGAATGTGGCATTCTATTCTTGTGTTTTTGTTACAATTTCCAATATATGACGCCATGTATCCATTTCAAGTGCGTCGGTCGGTTTGCCGTCACCGATTACACCGTATCCAACCATTGCCCCTACGATCAGGGCTATAGCAGAAAGAAGTAGAACTACAATGATCCGTAACCAGATTGGAAAAGCGCGACGTCTTGGTTTTTTACCTTTTCGTTTTTCTGCCTTTTGTTTCGCCTTCTGCTCTTTACGGGTTAACTTGTCAGAGGATGTTTGTTCCGGTTTCGCTTTCTTTTTCGGAAGCTTTTCCTTTATTTTGTTTTTCCAATTAGTCTTAGACCGCGATTCTTTCGCTTCTTTTCTTACTGGTTGGCTGTTAGGCATTATTTGTTGCTCCTTACTATCTTGCAAAAATTCACGTTATCGCAATTGATTGACGAGTCCCATCATTTGATCGCTCATAGAAATCGTACGAGCATTAAATTGATACGAACGCTGTGTCATAATTAAGTCCGTCATTTCTTTCGATATATCAACATTGGATTGTTCCAATGCTCCACTCTTTACTAGTGTATCATTAGGTCCTGTTGCTTGTATAATCTCATTTTGATTATAACCTAAAGCATCTAAATCTGGTAAACGAAATGCATTTTGTCCAGTTGCTTCAAGCAATCTCGGTCGGACTGCTTCAACGATAGCTAGTTGCCCCGCTACCTGTGTATTGTTACCACGAGTGACAACAATTTCTCCATTATCACGGATAGAAATACTATCAAAACCTGCTGGTATTACAATCGGACCGTTTTCACCAAGTACTGGATTCCCATCATTTGTTGTTAGCATGACATCTTGATTATTGTTGACTGGAGATAAATAAAATGCACCAGATCTTGTATACCGTGTTTCAGCTACACCATTTTCCGTCACCTGTATTTGAAATAGATGGTTTTTTTCAAGCAGTGCTGTATCAAGTCCACGACCAGTTTCGGTAATAGCACCTAACGCTAGATTGATGTTCGTCGCACCAAGTCTAGCACCTGTACCAATTCGTATCCCATCAGGTGTTAATCGACCTTCTGCATTGGCAGGGTCTGTCATGTTGTTGATTTGTTGAAACAATAAGGATGAAAAATTCGCTTCACGACTTTTATAGCCTGTTGTCTGACTGTTAGCTAAGTTATTTCCAATCATATCGAGCTTATTTTGTAGCTGATTCATCGTTACTGCTGCTTGTATCATTGTTCTAGACATGTAAACCCTCCTAGCGTAATCGACCGACTTCGTTTACTGCTTTACTCATGCTCTCATCGTAAGCTTTTAGTACGCGTTGGTTTGTTTCAAACATTCGATATGACTCCATCATTTGAGTCATCGCTTCTAATGAATCAACATTCGAACGCTCTAAAAAGCCTTGTTGGATCGTGTATGTAGCTCCGGCTGGCACTGCTCCTGCTTCACCTGAAAATAGCCCATTACCTTCCTTGGCCATTTGAGCAGCATCCGCAGTGTATGCAATGCCAAGGGGAATGTTTTGTCCGTCTATTTGAACGTTTCCATCTTGCGTTACAGCAAAATCAAGTCCGTTAGTCTGAATTGGGTTTCCCGCTTGATCGAGTACATAATACCCCTGATTCGTCACTAAAAAGCCTTGACCATCAACAGTAAAGTTACCATTTCGAGTATAGCGTTGCTCACCAGCTTCATTTTGCACGGTGAAAAATAGTGCTCCACTTTCGTCAGGAATAACACCATTTATTAATGCAAAATCGGTTGAAATACCGGTCTCCCGCAGATCTCCTTGAACAAATTTGGGTACCAACTCTTGTACGTAAACGCCCGTATGCATTGTTCCTATTGTATTATTTCCTGGAACGTTAAATCCACGAGTTGTCGGTAGTTCGGATGATCCCATTTGTTTCATTAATAGTTCAGGAAATGCGCGTAGTGTTGGTTGATCTGCCTTATACCCTGGTGTGTTCACGTTCGCAATATTGTTCGCCAATGCTTCCTGACGTCGTTGCTGTGCAATCATTCCACTTGCGGCAGTATAAAATCCTCGAAGCAAAACGTTCAACCCCCTTATTAGACTAGAAAAGTTCGAATATCTTTAAAAAATCAGTTTTTGATTTGGTTATTCTTGAAAAATGTTGCTTTATATTCTTATAGCGCCTGAACTACCGCTCCAGAAATACACTACGCTTTCCGCGGGCTTGCGCTGAGCCTCCTCGTGATCAAAGAACACTCACTGCGGGGTCTCAACACTTCGCTTTCCCGCAGGACAAGAAATGCTTCCCTGGAAGGCATCGCACGCAGAAAAAGTGCTTTTCTTTTTCAAGGAGTCTTCGTGTATTTCTTCCGCTAGTTGGGTCCTACTTTTTATAGGTTTTCAAAAATCGCCGCCAAATAAAGTTAAATTACTTTCTTACGTTCGATTTTATCGATATTTTCAAGCATGATGCCTGTGCCTCTTGCAACACAGTTCATTGGTTCTTCTGCAATAAATACAGGTACTTTTAGTTCTTCGGCAAGCAATTGATCGATTCCGTGAATCAATGCGCCGCCACCTGTCAAAATTACTCCACGGTCAATAATGTCCGCTGATAATTCTGGTGGTGTGCGCTCGAGCACTCGTTTTGCACCTTGCGTAATAAGTGAAGCAGATTCATACAACGCTTCAGCAATTTCATCTGATTTCACTGTAATTGTACGAGGAAGTCCTGATACCATGTCACGACCACGGATATCCATTTCTTCTTTACGTGCATCTCTAAATACAGTTGCTACATTAATCTTAATGTCTTCGGCAGTACGTTCACCGATAAGCAGCTTGTATTTCTTTTTTATGTATTGAAGAATTTCCGCGTCAAACTTATCGCCAGCCATTTTAATCGATTCAGATGTAACGATATCACCCATCGAAAGTACTGCGATATCTGTCGTTCCGCCACCAATGTCTACTACCATATTTCCGCTTGGTTGAAAAATTTCCATACCCGCGCCAATAGCTGCAACTTTTGGTTCTTCTTCTAAATAAACCTTTTTGCCGCCTGATTTTTCAGCAGCTTCGCGAATTGCTTTTTGCTCCACTTTCGTAATATTTGTCGGGCAGCAAATTAGCATTCTCGGCTTAGATAAAAGTCCACGAACATTAATTTTATTAATAAAATGCTTCAGCATAGCTTCCGTAACGTCAAAATCAGCGATAACGCCATCCTTTAATGGACGAATAGCTTCTATATTTCCAGGTGTACGACCAACCATACGTCGTGCCGCTTCCCCTACTTCCAAAACTTTTCCTGTGTTTTTGTCCATCGCTACAACAGATGGTTCATTTAACACAATTCCTTTACCTTTTACATGAATTAAAACATTGGCAGTTCCAAGGTCAATTCCAATATCACGAGAAAACATTACATAAGATCCTCCCTATCACAATTACTTTCTCACATTTGTCAACGAACACAATGCTACTAATAGTTTATTTTACCACAAAGTGTCGTAAAATAATGCAAAAAAACAAAAATTATGTCGGATTTTTGGTGGTCGGTATGGGGGCAGGCATGATTGGTTGATATAATTTCATTTTGGTTGATATATTTTTATTTCGGTTGATATATTTAAAAATCGGATGATATATTTTTAAATTGGTTGAAACATCGTTTTATCAGTTGTTATCCACGTAAATTGGTTGATATCTCAATTTATCGCTCGAAAAAAAATCGCAAACAACTCGCGATTCACTTTTCTTAAAGCAGGAATATAGCTTTTCTTGTTGAATTTATATCATTAACTAATGTAAAGGAGTGACATGTTTGAAAATTAATTTTAGAACAAAACCGTATGCTGTACTGACTCATGAATCATTAATAAGACGCTTAAAGCCTCAGTACCGAAACAATGATATTATTATCGGCAATTACCTAGCCGAACTCGCTGGCTACAAAGGTGAACGCGACGTCGACTATAAACTTTCGCTTTATCCACTGCGTAATTCCCACGTAATACAAGGACTTCGTCTACAAAATGAACACCACTTTTTCCAAATTGACACCCTAATTCTTACCAAAAGTCTTTTCATTATACTGGAAGTGAAAAATATTAAAGGTGAGTTGGAATATGATTCAAATTTCAATCAGCTAATACAAAAAACAGGATCCGTGAAAAAGGGAATTAAAAACCCGATCTATCAAGCGGAAGCGCAAAAACGAAATTTGGAAACTTTCTTTCATGAAATGGGTCGATACGATATTTCAATTGAATATCTGGTCGTCATCAGTGATCCAAAGACAATTCTTACATGTAAACAACAGAATCAAGAGGTTTTTGAAAAAATGATTCATGCGGAAAGCCTCCACATCCATTTGGATAAGCTTTTTGCTCAATATGAAAATGAGGTGTTAATAAACTCCACCTTGAAAAAGGTACATCAATATTTATTGAATAATCAATCTCCTCATCAACCACAACTTTTAAAAAAATATCAAGTAACTGATCAACATCTTATCACCGGAGTTACATGTGTAGAGTGCCAGCATTACCCGATGATGCGGAAAAATCAAAAATGGTTTTGCCAAAGGTGCTCGGCAATTAGTAAAGATGCGCATCTTCAAACAATATTTGACTACTTCCTATTGCACAACAATATAATTACCAACCAAGATTGTCGTCGCACCTTACAGCTAACTTCCCCTAGAATTTCTTACTCGCTCTTAACCTCAATGAATTTGAAGTTTCATGGTGATAAAAAAGGAAGAATTTATTTTGCGCCTGATCTAGAAGATTACCCACAAAAATCAGTTGTGCCACAAGGAAATTACAACAATTATATTTGGAAGTAGATGAGCCTACATTACAGAGGTGTAGATTTGCGAATGGTCGATATCTTGACTAGATTGGTTGATATATCGGCCAACTTGGTCGATATATCCCGATATCGGTGTTTATTCCTTTATATCAGTTGATATATTAAAATATCGGTTGATATCCCATTGAATCGGTCGATAATAGCGTGAAGCTACTACGCTGTCCCTCACTCACTGTTTTAATGCCATCCAGTATACCCTTAATCCCTAACAAAGACCCCAGCCTTAATCAGGTTGGGGTCTTTGCGTGTCCACGTTAACTTACCGGTTTAATGTGGGTTGCTTTTGTGGCGTCTATTTTGATTGGTGCGGTGCTTCCAGGCTTTAGTTTGTATTTTTTCCTGGTTGCTTCACCGCCGCGGAGATGTCGGATTGCTTTGTGATATTCAAGAATATCTTTCACTTGATTCGCTAGCTTTGGATTGATTTCCGGTAATCGTTCGGTTAAGTCTTTGTGGACTGTGCTTTTGGATACACCAAATTCCTTTGCTATCATTCGGACGGTCTTCCTCGTCTCCACGATGTGATTGCCTATCCTGATTGTCCTTTCTTTGATGTAATCGTGCACACCATTCGCCTCCCTAAGTTGATAATTCCGAGGTGTGGAATGAGACAAGGTGATTCAGTTGTATGGTCCCTACTCTCTCTTTTTGCAATGTACTGAAAACATGTATACACATGTGAAAAATTTCATTTGAAGGTCCAGCACACTTTCATGAACGTATAAACTATATGTATAGGAGGTTTGCTGCTACAGTTACTTTTTATGCCACACAAGCTCTCACCTCAGACATTTCTGAATGCTTGGTTTGTAACATTTTATTACATGAAAGTGCCGTTTATGATTATTTTTAATGCTTTTCCGATGGGGACAAGATATATTTTTCGGAAAAGTGGGAAAAAGTTGTTTTTGATGGGTGGATGGCGTGTGAAATTGTTGTGGAGGAGTTGGAGAGATGAGCTGTTCGGATTGGACAGGAGAGGTGATGCGTGTTGAGCGGACTCCAGATACCTTATTCACCGAAAAATGGGCTAAATTCTTATGTTTCTGGACTCAGGATTCGCTATTTCAGTAAAAAGAAGGTATTTCACTGTGGTATTTTTATTAATAAAGAACCCTGTGTCCGCTTACTGGCTAAACACCGCGATTTTGCAATAATAAGGGATCTGGTGTCCGCATCGGCGTCCCGTCTCCCGAGTTCTATACATACCATAATACGCGTTAACTGCGTACCGCCTCATTTGCAAAAAACGCTACAAGCACAAAATTAGTGCTTATAGCGTTATATGTTTTCTAAAACTATGCACCCATTTCCTGCAATGCCAAGATTGGCAGTCTTGCAAAGAAATAGTCACTGCGTTTTTCAATAAATTGTTGATGCGCTTGATGCAATAAATACTTGTCGTTCGCAGCAACTCCAAGGTAGTACAACTGAAATGGTGTATGATACGGTAATTTCCGTAAAATTTTCTCTGCATTCTTATGGTTGCCTCTAGCAATCTCAAGATGTGCTTGCTCACTAATATCAGTCGTCGTAATTCCTTCCGTTCGTCTAAAATGTGCGGAAAAAAACGGCAAGTCATGGTTGGTAAATGCCTTTACATAATTAACTAGCCCATTTTCTTTAGATACTTTGATTGCTTTGTTAATATGGTGGATACCTTGTTGATACGTATCAAACGTATAGGTTAATCCCAAATTAATATTGATCGAAGCCGCTGTGCCCGGATTATGTGTTTGATTAAGCACTCGGAATGCATGTTTTCTTGCAATAATCAACTCGTTTCGAACCCAGTAATAAATGAACATATATTGGTCAATACGAACATTAAAATACGAGAGTAAAAATGGATCGTGGATTACATCAAATAAGTGGGCTTGTCTGTCTAAAAAATCGCCTATCTTGGCAAAATCGCGTAAATCATAGTACGCTGATAGTTTTACAAACTCTAATAACCATTTTAATTCAGGTTCATTACTGTGAAGAGATTCTGCGTGGTGTAAGACTTCGAGTGGTGATTTAATTGATAGTTTGCGTTCCAAGGAAAGTTGATAGACATCTGCCCAATTATTATTGAACACATTTGTGGATTTTTTATTTTTTTCTATAAGTACTTTTAAGTCGTCATAAAATCCATTCATATATAAAAATTCCATGCCTTTTTTCATAAACTCATCTCTACTGTTTTGTAGACATAGTTTACGAACCAAATCTAGTACAGTCTTGTCGTCATGTTGGGTCGATAGCATCGAGATCACGTGTTCCAGCGACAACTTTCCATCGTTTGAGATCGAAAGTATAGAATTGGTTACTGTTTCGTCAGTCATTTAGTCTTTTCTCCTTACTGTCGTAGCTTTTCTCAGACCTTGATATATTTTATCATATATTATATAGGTATAAAGACCCCATTGTTCGACAATATTTGCATGATTTGCAAAAAAATTGCTTATCGCCAACCTATAGTGGCAATAGCACTGGTTGAATATACTTTTATATCCATAAATTACCACAAAAGCCACAAAAAAAATAGCCTTTTAGCGTGTAAAAGGCTATTTTTTCTAATTTGTTTACGCACTTGCTGACGATGCAGATGATTCTGTTCCTTCATTCGACATTCCATCTTCTTGGTTTGTTGAATCGTCTGTCATATCATCTTCTGAATTCATAGAGTCATCTTCGGTACCAGTGTTTTCATCTGGATTTGTAGCTTCATCCTCAGTAGTACCGTCTTCTGTAACGCTTGGTTCTTCCTCAGTTGGAGCAGGCTGTACACCAGCTTCTTCCGGTTTAGTCGTACTTTCTTCAGTACCTTCTGTTTCAGCAGTATCTTTTACCGTAATAGAGCTTACTGGTTGGTTAAAGTATTGTTCTGGGTTAACTGGCTCACCATTTTTACGGATTTCGAAATGAACATGTACGCCATCTTCTTTACCAAATAAATTTTGACCAGCTGTCCCGATTACCTCACCTTGTTTAACTTCTGTGCCTTCTTTTACAGATACTTCTCCAAGACTAGCATAATACGTTTTAACATCTTCACCATGTGATAGTGTTACGACATTTCCTAGCAATGGATCTTCCTTCACGTTTTCAACTGTACCACTTAATGATGCAGTTACATCAAAGGACTCTCCACTTGCTGCTGCGATGTCAATACCTGTAGATTGATAGTATCGATTGTTGTGCAGAACAAGCGCACTTTCTTTCGTTTTTTCGTCTGCGCTATAGTCATAGAATTTAGTTACGATTTCTGCTTGATCTTGAATACTTACAGGCATTTTAACTACCTCTTGTTGCTCTAATACTGGTTGTGCTTCTTCACCATATGGGTCTGTTGCAGTTTCAGTTTGATCCTGATCATTTTGGACTTCAGGAGTTCCTAAATTCTGATACCATACAACAAACGTTAAGAGAAGTGCCGCAACCGTTAAATATACTGCTGGGAAAAACCACTTCTTTCGAAAAATGCGACTCCAATTGTTTTTTGAACCGCCGTTTTTTTCCTCTTTCATATGATCATCACCTCAACAACCATTCTGATCAGAAAAAGGAAATTATATACATGTCACGAAAAAAATTTCAGCAAAAATGCATATTAACGGTCGACATTGCACAACATAAGTGCTTAACTCCTATCTAGAAACCAATGTTGGCGCGGTTTCTGTAACCTTACTAATCTCTACTCCTTGATAGTAATGTTTCAGAATTTCTTTATAATTTTTTCCTTCTTTCGCCATTCCATTAGCACCGTATTGGCTCATTCCCACGCCATGACCGTAGCCTTGGGTCGTGAAAATAAGGTAGTCATTCTTTTTTTCTATGGTGAAATCGCTTGATTTTAATTTTAATGCGCCACGGACGTCTCGCCCTGATAACGTTTTTCCACCAATTTGAATTTGATCCACTCGTTTTCCTTCTGTATGGGAAACTTTTATTTGGAGCTGTTCATCTTTAGCAATATCTATTTCAAGCTTTTTCTCTACCTCTTTAATAGGGATCGTTTTTTGCCCTAAAAACTTAGGCGAATTTTTGTCCCACGGACTCTTCACACTTCTTAAGTAAGGATATTTGTTTTTATAATAGTCCTCAGAATTTTCCGTGTACCCATTACTTGTTGAAAAAAATAATGGCGAAATCGGTTCCTTCTTATACGTAAGGATTTCTCCCTGCGTTGCTGCAACTGCTTGATTAATTTTATTCATTTTCCACTCATAATCAGTGCCCCAAATACGACGTAGTTCCCTTTCATCCTTATATACTTGATGCTGTGTCGTATCGGTAACAGCAGCCTTTGAATCCTTAGCCTTGTTAAGCATATGTGTAACAACATACGTACGCGCTGCTAGTGACTGTGCCTTTAATGCTTCAAGCTCAAATTCAGCCGGCATTTCAGACGCAACTACCCCAGCAACATACTCTTCTAGTGGAATATCTTGAACCTGATCTGAGCTTACTCGCATCACCGCTACAGAAAATGGTGATTCCTCCAGATGGTATTGTTTACTCACTTGCTTCAACTCATCTGTTACGGTTTCCTGACCATCCATCTGAATAAATGGCACGACGACTAACGTCGGCATAACTAGAATGATCGCAATTAAACCTGCCAGCATTAAGAAACCCGGATTTTTTACAAAAGACAATTTGCCAGCGCCTTTGATGGGATGTGATTGATTTACGATATGCTTATACCGTTGTTGCTTTTTCTTTTTAATATAAGCATACGTATTAGACTTGCGCTTATGTGATGACTTTTTCATTGATTGCCTCCTTTTGTGTTAGTGGTTGATGTAAGATGGATTGATTGAGAAAAAATAGCAATCTCCTTCTAGTATATCTACTATTAAACGTATACATTTTTTGAAAACAATAGAACTAAAAGATATGAATTTTAAAGTGCATTTACTAGACAAGCTTTTATGATTCACCCTTTACAAGCGATGTTTATGCGGAAATTCGTACAAGAGTGTTTCCTCACGTATTAAAGGCATACATTCCGGCACCTAAAACTAGTCTGCTTCGAACTTCTCGATTCGTTTTATCCTTTTTGAACACGCATTAATATGTATCATTTATTCTTTATTTGATGACAGATCGGACAGAGGATTCCTTATTTTCCTTTTTTGACGTGTTTTAGAGGATTAAAGGACACAGGATTCCTTATTCAGTAAAAAAACGTAATTTCCAACAGTTTTTACCTTAATAAGAAATCCTGTGTCCGATAACTGGCGCATTACCTTCAATTTTCACCTAATAAGGAACCGTGTGTCCGATAACTTCAATCCCTTCTGCATTTCTAGTCTTTCTTATCGCAGTGGAGTGTGTGAAGTGTGCTACATCTCACCCCACCAAAACCTTTGATAGTTACTGGGCACTGGAGCTGGACAGCTTTATCTCGGAAAAACTCAGCATTCGCCTAGTCCTTAATAGCGAGTGCCGAAGTTTTTCTTATAAGGTAGACCTTAACTTTTCTAACGTTGTCAAAAAAGGACCAAATCAGTTTCGATTTGATCCTTTTCAATCCTTGCAATAATGCTACCAATACCTTCTCATTGCACATAGTTCTTTTTCATAAATCGTACCAGCTAGTTCGGTAATTTCGACCCATTTTCCATTTGTACGGGAATGAATCATTTTTCCATCTCCATAATAGATGCCTACGTGGTGTAGATTTCCCTTTCCTTCTTCATAGGCGAAAAATAATAGGTCACCTGGTAAAAGATCAGCCTTCTCGACAGGTTTACCGACTTCCGCTTGGTCATCAGCATCACGCGGGATTTGGTAGCCACATGCTTTATGTGTTGCATAGCTGAAACCAGAGCAATCATAGCCAAACGCGCTCATACCGCCCCAGAAATACGGAAGATCTACGAATTGCTCAGCCGCTTCGACAATCGCATTTCCGTCCTTCTTTTCTATTCCTTGCTTGGTATCAAAAATTTGCACCGCTTCATTTGGTAAAATTTTCGTACCATGTGGTGTAACGACTTCTACTTTTTTGGGATGCTCGTTTAATACAGGTAAACATGTCATATAGCTTAATCGCATAATTTTTTCGCCTTGGTCCGCTTCAAGCCATGTTTTCTTATCGATAACTGCGGCGGTCTTTGACTGATTCCAATAGCGTTTTTCAACTTCTTGTAGTTGATTTAACGGTACCCAACCAGGATAGCCCCGGTCGTCTTTTTTTGAAGGCTGGGTTGGAACAACGACATGGGCCCAATCCCCATCCGTTTCAATAATTTCAACCGCTTCCCCATATAATAGCTGGGACTGCACGCGATTTTCATCGCATAATGCTGTCTTTTGTTCGACCGATAGTTTTGATACCCAATCATCGATATCAGTTGGGTTTGTCAGCCCGGGTTCGTCTATCCCACGGGCAGATTCTTTCGACGTCCATACGGTTGCAACCTGTACTGCAGTAACCCATAGTGTATCTTTCTCATTAGTCATTGATTATTCTCCTTTTTGTACGACGAATTGATCGTGTAATTGTTTAATGCCAAGTCCTGAGGCTCTGTTTAGTTCGATATTTTTTCCGCTATATGTAATGCCACCATCGATTACATCACCAGTAAGCATGAGTGGGGCATCAAAATCAAAACGAGTGACATTTGATTGACTTGCCGCAAAATTAGCTGCAGCTGTTATACCAATCTTCGTTTCTATCATACTGCCAACCATGCATTCTACCCCATAAACAGCCGCAAGTTTAGCAATCTTAAGCGCTTCGTGAATCCCGCCAGCCTTCATCAATTTAATATTGATTAGATCTGCACTCCGCGTTTCCAAAATACGCCGTGCATCTCGGGCAGAAAAGACACTTTCATCGGCCATTATTAGGGTCTCCGTATTATCCGTTACATACTTCAATCCTTCGATATCATGTACCTTTACTGGCTGTTCCACTAACTCAATCGCTAGTCCGCGCGATTCCATCTCATTGATAGCATGAACTGCTTCTTTTGGTTTCCAGCCTTGGTTTGCATCCAGCCGAATCAGCACACCATCACCTATTTTTTCCCGAATTGCTGCAATACGCTTAATATCTGTTGCGATTTCATCTTTACCAACTTTTACTTTTAATACAGTAAATCCATTCGTACAATATTGCTGTGCATCGGAAGCCATTTGATCCGGGTCGTTGACGCTTACTGTATAATCTGTTTCAATTGCCTCATGGTAACCACCTAAGAATTGCGCTAATGGAAGGTTGACCAGTTGTGCAATACAATCGTGTAACGCAATGTCAACCGCTGCTTTTGCACTACTATTTCCAACTAGTACAGTATGTAATTTTTCAAAAATCTTTTCCCGATGCAGTAATGATTGACCAATTAATTGTGGAGCTAAAATTGTTGATATCGCATAATCCACGCTCGCAAGACTATCTCCTGTAATTACGTGGGTTGGTGGTGCTTCTCCGTATCCTGTTATCCCATTATCACAGGTAACTTTTACGACGATTGATTCAGCGACTGTGACGGTTCTTAATGCTGTTTTAAAAGGCGTATGAAGCGGTACTGCAACCTTTACTGTTTCGATTCTTTCTATATTCATTAGGCTTTACCCTCCAGTTCAAAATCTAGTATACTCCTGGTTCGATTTTCACCATTTTATCGTTTGTCGACATTGTGGCCATTACTCCAAGCGGAATTGCAAAGTGTGGTTGGCAATGTCCAATTTTAAACCCAGCCATAACTGGACCTTGTAAATCACCCAAATAATGATGAAAAACCTGTTCCAATGAAAGAGATGGCTTTTCGTCTTTTGGCTCTGCTTTCGCAAAATCACCGACAAGAATGCCTGATGTATCCGTAAGTTTACCTGCTTGTTTTAGCTGATTGAGCATACCATCAATTCGGTATGGTTCTTCATCGACATCCTCGATTAATAAAAATTTACCCTTTGTATCTATCTCAAATGATGTCCCTAGTGTACTCGCTAATAATGTTAAATTTCCTCCAACAATTGGTGCGGTAGTATCCCTAAAAGGCTTAATAACCGTTAAATTAGAGGCAATCTGTGAATAGATTAGCGTAGTCGGTTGAAACAGTTGATTGAAAAGGCGTAAGGACTTCTCATGAAAAGTGTCCTTGCCAATGTCTGAAGCCATCATTGGTCCATGGAAGGTTACGAGCCCTGTTGCTTGATGAATTGCCGTGTGTAAAAAGGTAATATCGCTGTAGCCCCACACGATTTTCGGGTTATTTCTAATAAGGTCATAATCAATATACGGGGCAATTCTCCCTGTTCCGTACCCCCCACATGCAAAAATAATGCCTTTAATCGATGGATCAGCAAACATATCATGTAAGTCACGCAGTCGTTGTTCATCCGTTCCAGCCAAATAACCATGAACTTGGTCGATGTGATCGCCAAGCTTCAAGCGTAACCCCATTCTTTTCATAATCGGAATTGCTTTTCTTAAGTTCACTTGATTTGGTGGGCTTGCTGGTGCGATAACACCAATTGTGTCACCAGGTTGAAGTCGTTGTGGACGTAGCATGCTAAGCCTCCTTTTTGGATTCCTTGCCGTACGTCTCCCAACCTATGAAAAGGACGTACGCATGGCAAGCTCTGTCATCACAAGCATCGCTTGATACGCTTCTAAAATATCCTTCGCTTCAAATAGAACTGTTGTCGTACCAGGCACAATCATTGTACCGGGCATTAGATTGGCCCATTCTGCTTGACCATAGTTCGCGAATTCGATTTTTAATGTTGGATTTTCCGGTGGTGTGAGCGGTTTGACATTATGCCGGTTTGCTAGCGCTTTTGTCACTCTTTCCGTTAACAACTCACCAGCCTTTTTAGGCGTTAAACTTTTAACAGCTGACCGTGAAATAGTCTGTTTAACAGCAGCAGTTGTAATGTTTGGGATTAGCTCCTCTGCTTCTTTAGCCGCTTGATCGTCACCAGCTACCATCAGTACTGGAACACCGAAATGGCCGGCAACATATGCATTGAATCCTAGTTCACCAATTACTTGATCATTTATATAAAAATTTCTTACAGCATGAATCATTGCGTGCGACATGACACCGAATTGACCAGCACGTGCATGGTATCCAACAAACATCACGCCCTCATACGAGCTATCCAGTCCTTGGACCATGGAAAAGGGCTTAACATCGCCAGTAATTAGTAGCGCATCAGGATGAAGTTGATCGATAAGTAAGTTATTCATTTTTGAATGGCTATCATTAATGAGTATTTCTGCGCAACCAAATTTATACGCAGCATCAATAACGTAGTTCGTTTCGTCCGTCATAATCTTTCGTGCTCGCTCATAGTTATGCTCAGACGAGTCAACATATGTATAGTCTGGCAAACCTGTTATTCCTTCCATATCAACGGATACATACAATTTCATTTGGGGTGATTCCTCCTTAGAATATTGATTGGTATACGAAGTTCATGTGTAAAAACTTTTTATTTTGAAAAAACTTTTTGGATTATGAATGTTATTATAACAATTTGGTTAAACTAATGATAATATTTTCTATAATCTAATTTGTTCCTTACCTTTCATTCGCGGACACAAGAGCTCTTAAATGTAGGGAAATTCCGGGATAATAGAACTTATCCGGACTCAGGATTCCTTATTGCATTAAATGAGGTGTAATTTTCCACGATTTTAGTTAAATAACGGCATCTGTGTTCACTAACACAAGTAAAAAGAAGGTTTTTAGTAAAATAGCGTACGCTGTATCCTATAAAATGAAACTTCATTCAGTACCCATAAAAGGCGGGATAAAAACCTAGGATACAAAAAAACAGATGAAGCATATACTAGCTTCACCTGTTGTAATGACAAATTTAAATTTAAGATAACTTAGCAACCATTGAACTATGATCACTACTTTGTTCTTGATACGAATTTACTACATCACCGTTTTCGTCGACACGCTCGATGTCGGCACCAAGTGATGCTAGCTTGCCTGCAAAATCTACATAGCCACGATCAAGATGCTTTAATTCGGTTACGCGTGTAAAACCTTCTGCTCGTAATCCAGCAATAATTAATGCTGCTGCAGCACGAAGATCAGTAGCTGCTACTTCAGCACCTTGTAAGTCTGTTGAGCCATCAATAATAACACTGCGACCTTCAATCTTCATTTTCGCATTCATTCGACGAAATTCTTCAACATGCATGAAACGATTTTCAAAAACTGTTTCCGTAATAACACTTGTACCTTCTGCGCATAGCATAAGTGCCATCATCTGCGACTGCATATCTGTTGGAAAACCTGGATGTGGTAATGTTTTAATGTCTGTAGATTTTAATACCTCTGGTCCGATTACTCGAATACCATCCTTTTCTTCTTGAACAGTAACATTCATTTCTTCAAGCTTGGAAATTACGGAACGCAAATGCTCACTCACTGCATTCTCGATTAAAACATTTCCGCCGGTAACAGCTGCTGCTACCATAAATGAACCAGCTTCTACACGATCTGGAATAATCGGATGTTCGGTACCACGTAAGTACTCAACACCCTCGATGCGAATGGTTTCTGTACCAGCACCAACAATGTTTGCGCCCATTTTGTTCAAATAATTAGCAAGATCCACTATTTCAGGTTCTTTTGCACAGTTTTCCAATATTGTTTTACCTTCAGCAAGTGCAGCAGCCATCATAATATTTTCTGTTGCACCAACACTAGGTACATCTAAATAAATCTTTGCGCCTTGTAAGCGACCTTTTACATTTGCTTCAACAAAACCATTGCCGACATGCACTTCTGCACCCATAGCCTCAAAACCTTTTAAATGCAGATCAATTGGACGTGAACCAATTGCACATCCACCAGGCATTGCAACCTTTGCATGGCCATAACGCGCAAGCAATGGACCTAACACTAATACAGACGCACGCATTTTACGAACATACTCAAATGGCGCCTCTGTTTTTAATGTTTTTGATGCATCCACTGTCACTGTATTATTTTCAAACTGTACATCAGCATTCATATTTCGTAACACTTCATTAATCGTGTAAACATCAGCGAGCGTCGGAACATCTGTAATAACGCTCTTTCCTTCACTTGCTAAAATACTTGCGGCGATAACAGGAAGGACCGCATTCTTGGCACCTTCAACCTTAACAGTACCATTTAGTTGATTCCCACCGCGTACGATGATTTTTTCCATAATCCAATCTCCTTATGTTCCAATTTCACTATATTAATATTCAGTAATCAGGATAGGTGTTCCTATCGTCAATTTTGTTTTCCCAGTTGTAGTATCTGTAATTGCAATATTTACATTCACGGGCTTATCCAAAATAATAAATTTCTGTTGCCATAGAGGTGTATACCCGTAAACCATTTTTTTATTCATTGATTTTTCAACGTTGTCAATTTGTGTCGTGATCTGTTGAAGTTGCAAACGATCCTTTAACAAATCGACCAAATAAACACCTTTAATTGTATCATCACTCTTAGTTGTCAGACAAGCAAATTTTGTGACATTTTTAGTGAAATATTGATGAAAAATCGAATTTTGTAGGAATAAGTACTTCTTTTTAACGGATTTATTCCATTTTTGACCAGATAGTACAGCTACCAACTCTGGACGATAGTTACTATTTTTTGGAATTATTACGTTATAATTTTCGACAATTCCTGTCTTTTTTTGTACGTTCCTAAAAGAGTATTTTATAACATTTTCATCTTCCGAATAAGAGTCTAAATAACTATTTTTCCATTGGTCGACCAATTCTAGTAATCTATCCTTTGCCATGTTTTCTTTGAACGTAACCTGCCACTTGTCAATCTGGAGATTGGATTCCGTTGTTATACCGGCTAACTGTGTCATCTCATCGCTTGAAGGTATTTTATTATTGGCTGAAACATGATTGGCAATTAGTAAAATAAGTATAAAAATGAATGCAATTTTTTTCATGAAAATATCCCCCTTATTAATCTATGTTTCTAGTATTAACAAGAGGGATGAAATTCATACGGTTATTATTTAAACAATACTTCAAAAACGCTTTTACAGAAATACAACATGCTTTACGTACGAGTCTGAGAGGTTTAAAAACCTTAAAACAAAAACGTTAAATTACGTGACCAAGCTAGAATCTCGAGGAAGAATCGGCTTACTCCAGATCCTACGGCTATGGAAATAAATAAGAGCAATATTCTAGCCTCTGTAATACGTCCTTTTCGAATTAACGGATCAAAATTTACGGTTTGCATCACTCGCCATGTAATCGCAATAAAAATGAAATGAGATAGTATACTGATTAGTGCATCTTGTCCAATAGAAGATAACATCGTTTCGCTCCTTATTTTTTGGTAAAAACCGATCTTATGCATGTCCATTAGCTACTTTGCCATTAAAACTTTATTATGTCAACGATAGGGACTGTATGAAGATAGTTCGAATGCGAATATCGAGGAAAATAATGTCGATATTTCCCGGGCAATAAACGAATAATAATGTCAAAGGTTGAATAATATCGACATCTGAATGTTTAATTAAGTTTTAACCTGGAGAAGAATAAGCTGTTGAAGGTCTTGCGGTCTTTAGAGCTGATTCAGCATTTCTGGGGCATGGTTCAGCATTTTCGAATAGTGGTCCGGTTTTTTTAGTTGCAACTTCGGCTTTTTTGAATAGCGGTCCGGTTTTTTTGGTTACAACTTCGGCAATTACGGTTGCTGGTCCGGCATTTCTACCTCCGTTAAACATTTAGACTTCAGCATTCTCCCCACTCATACAACAGAAAAATTAAAAACCTCCCACAAATAGTGAGAGGTTTTAATTCGTTAGCGAGCAACGTCCAAGCGGTTCATTGCTCGTTTGAGTGCTAATTCTGCCCGTTGGAAGTCGGTGTTGTCTTGCTTGGTTTGAAGGCGTTGTTCTGCACGTGTTTTTGATTGTTCTGCACGTGCCACGTCAATTTCAGAAGGTTTCTCCGCAGATTGAGCTAGTATTGTAACTTTATCTGGGCGTACTTCTAAAAATCCTCCACTGACAGCAATTCGTTCCACATCATTTCCGCGCTTTAATCGTACAGCGCTTATCGTTAGTGGAGCTACTAATGGGATATGTCCTGGAAGAATTCCAAGCTCCCCATATTCTGCTTTACAGCTGACCATTTCAAAACTATCTTCCAATACTGGACCATCAGGAGTAACAACACTCACAGTTAGTGTTTTCAATGCAACCCCTCCTAGCGACTGGCATGTGTGCGGGACAAAATCCGATCAGGCGGGACTTTGTCCGTTTGGCAATAAAGCCTCTACACAAATGCGAACTTGTCGTTTTATTCCATTCCTTTTGCTTTTTCAACTACTTCTTCAATACGTCCAACTAGGCGGAATGAATCCTCTGGTAAATCGTCATGTTTACCGTCCAAAATTTCTCTGAAGCCTTTTACAGTTTCTGCTAAAGGAACATATGAACCTTTTTGACCAGTGAACTGTTCAGCTACGTGGAAGTTTTGAGATAAGAAGAATTGAATACGACGTGCACGAGATACCGTCAATTTATCTTCTTCTGAAAGCTCATCCATACCTAGGATTGCGATAATATCTTGAAGTTCTTTATATTTTTGAAGTGTACGTTGAACTTCTGTTGCCACTTCATAATGTTCATTTCCAACAACTTCTGGGTCAAGTGCACGAGAAGTTGATGCTAGTGGATCCACCGCAGGGTAGATACCTTGCTCGGATAATTTACGATCCAAGTTAGTTGTTGCATCTAAATGGGCGAACGTTGTCGCTGGTGCAGGGTCAGTGTAGTCATCGGCAGGTACATAGATAGCCTGGATTGATGTAACAGACCCTTTATCAGTTGATGTAATACGTTCTTGTAATTGTCCCATTTCTGTAGCAAGTGTTGGTTGGTAACCAACGGCAGAAGGCATACGTCCAAGTAGTGCGGATACCTCTGAACCTGCTTGTGTAAAACGGAAAATGTTATCGATGAAGAACAATACGTCTTGTCCTTGCTCATCACGGAAATATTCAGCCATCGTAAGTCCTGTCAATGCAACACGCATACGCGCTCCTGGTGGCTCGTTCATTTGTCCGAATACCATAGCTGTTTTCTTAATAACACCTGAGTCGCTCATTTCAAAGTAAAGGTCGTTACCTTCACGTGTACGTTCACCAACACCTGCGAACACGGAAATACCACCATGCTCTTGCGCGATATTGTTGATAAGCTCCTGGATTAGTACGGTTTTACCTACACCGGCTCCACCAAATAAACCGATTTTACCACCTTTAATGTATGGTGCTAGAAGGTCTACTACCTTAATTCCAGTTTCTAGGATTTGTGTTTCTGTAGCCAAGTTTTCGAATTCTGGTGCCTCACGGTGAATTGGATCGCGACGAACGCCAGTATCCATTGGTTCATCTAGATCGATGTTGTCACCTAGTACGTTAAATACACGTCCTAACGTTTCTTCACCAACTGGCACAGTAATTGGTCTACCTAAGTTGTTTACTTCCATTCCGCGCATAACACCGTCTGTTGATTGCATGGCAATGGTACGAACAGCATTGTCACCAAGATGAAGCGCAACTTCTAGTGTCAATACGTTCACACTTGCATCATCTTTAGCAGCAAGTTTAATTGTTAATGCATTATAAATATCAGGGAGATTTCCGTCTTCGAATTTAACATCGATAACCGGTCCCATGACTTGTGTAACCTGTCCTTTGCTCATCGATTTCCCTCCTTACTAACTTATCAATTGGTCAAAGAGCTATTCTAACGCAGCTACCCCACCAATAATTTCAGTAATTTCTTGCGTAATAGCTGCTTGGCGTGCACGGTTATAAGATAATGATAAATCTCCAATAAGTTCATCAGCATTATCTGATGCACTACGCATTGCAGTCATACGTGCTGCGTGTTCACTTGCTTTTCCGTCAAGTAATGCTCCATAAATTAAGCTCTCTGCATACTGTGGTAAAAGCACTTCTAAAATCTTTTCTTGATCTGGCTCATATTCATATTGACTAATACTACTGCTTTCTTCTCCAAACGATGTTAGTGGAAGTGCTTTTTTCGACGTAACCTCTTGTGTAATAACACTCACAAAGTGGTTGTAGAAAATGTGTAGTTCGTCAATATCTTCATTAATAAATAGTTGCACCGTTTCAAAAGCTAATTCTTTAATATCTGCAAAATCTGGCTGATCAGCAATACCGATAATATGTTTCGTAATTGGCATATTACGTTTCTTGAAAAACTCATAGCCCACACGACCAATAGCAATAATCGTGTACTCATCTTTAGACTTGTGATTAGCAGTTATTGTCTGATGTAGCTTTCGAAGAACACTACTGTTGTAAGCACCAGCAAGACCACGGTCAGATGTTATAACAAGATAACCTGTTTTTTTCACCTCACGTGCTTCAAGCATTGGATGATTAGCACTAGCGTTATTTTGTGCAATATTCGCAACGACCTCTTGTATCTTTTCACTATAAGGTACAAATGATTTAGCATTTTGCTCTGCACGATTCAATTTCGAAGCAGAAACCATTTGCATTGCCTTTGTAATCTGTTTCGTTTTCTTTGTTGAATCGATCCTACTTTTAATATCTCTAAGTGATGCCAAGCTGTTTCACCACCCTTTCATTCAAAGGTTGCTTGCATTTATCTTGTTAGCTTGTAGAAAGCGACTGAAACTCTATTCGGCCGCTCTATCTACTTTGCTATTAATTACTAGGTAAAAATGATTTTTTAAACGTTTCAATTGCATTATTCATGTCTTCTGCTTCTGGTAATTTTCCTGTTTCACGAATTGTCGCAAGTAGTTCCTTACCATTTTCATCAAGCCATAAGTGGAATTCTTCCTCGAAGCGAGTGATGTCCTCTACAGGGATATCATCTAAGAATCCTTTTGTTAATGCATAGATAATCATTACTTGTTTTTCAACTACAAGTGGTTTGTGTAAGCCCTGTTTTAGTACTTCTACTGTACGCTCACCACGGTTTAGTTTCGCTTGTGTAGCTTTATCAAGGTCAGAACCAAACTGTGCGAAAGCTTCTAGCTCACGGTAAGACGCAAGGTCTAGACGTAGTGTACCAGCAACTTTTTTCATTGCTTTAATTTGTGCAGAACCACCAACACGTGATACCGATAATCCGGCGTTGATTGCTGGACGAACACCTGAGAAGAATAAATCTGACTGCAAGAAAATTTGTCCATCAGTAATCGAAATTACGTTGGTTGGAATATAAGCAGAAATATCGCCTGCTTGTGTTTCAACAAATGGTAGTGCAGTTAATGAACCGCCACCTTTTGCATCACTAAGCTTTGCAGCACGCTCTAATAGACGTGAATGCAAGTAGAATACGTCACCTGGGAATGCTTCACGACCTGGTGGACGACGTAATAGTAGTGAAAGCTCACGATAAGCTACCGCTTGCTTTGATAAGTCATCATATACAACTAGTACGTGTTTACCGTTGTACATGAATTCTTCACCCATTGATACACCAGCATAAGGTGCTAGGTATAATAGTGGAGCAGGATCAGATGCACCTGCAGTTACAACGATTGTATAATCTAATGCTCCGTAGCGGCGTAGTGTTTCAACTGTTCCGCGAACGGTAGATTCTTTTTGACCAATTGCAACATAGATACAAATCATGTCTTGGTCTTTTTGATTAATGATTGCGTCAACTGCAACAGTTGTTTTACCTGTTTGACGGTCACCGATGATTAACTCACGCTGTCCACGCCCGATTGGCACAATTGCATCAATCGCTTTAATTCCTGTTTGTAATGGTTCATCAACTGATTTACGATCCATTACTCCTGGAGCTTCAGATTCGATTGGACGAGTTTTTGTTGTTTCAATTGGACCTTTTCCATCAATTGGTTGTCCTAGCGGGTTAACAACACGACCAAGTAATTCCTCTCCAACAGGTACTTGCATAATACGTCCTGTACGACGAACTTCATCGCCTTCTTTAATTTCTGTGTATGGTCCAAGAATTACTATACCGACATTGCTTTCTTCAAGGTTTTGCGCAAGTCCCATAACACCGTTAGAAAATTCAACAAGCTCTCCAGCCATAACATTGTCAAGACCGTGAGCACGCGCGATACCGTCACCAATTTCAATAACGGTTCCGACGTCACTTACTTCAATATCAGAATCGAAATTTTCGATTTGCTGTTTTATCAGTGAACTGATTTCTTCAGCTTTGATGCTCATACCATTTCACCCCTATCATCATTTGTTTGCAGTTACGATGCTCCGTTCGATGCGTTTAAGCTTTCCGCTAAGGGAACCATCATAAATGGTGTTTCCTATACGAAGTTTTAAACCACCAATAATCGAAGAGTCAACTTTATTTTCAATCTTAATTTCCTTCTTATTAAAACGTTTTGCGAAGGTTTCGCTAAGCTTTTGAATCTCAATATCAGATAGCGCTCGCACTGAATAAACTGTAGCTTTAGAGATTCCGTTTGCCTCATCCGTTAATCGAATGAAATGTTCCAAGACAAGCGGCATTAGATTAATGCGATTACGTCCTACAAGTAACTTCATCGTATTTAACATATCAGCTGATAACCCTTGAAACACTTCACTTATGAATTGTTTTTTCTTATCATTTTCCACACGTGGGTGTGAAAGGAAAGTCAGTACTTCTTTATTTTGACCAAAAACTTCTTGCAAGACACTAGCTTCTTCTTCGAAAGTAGCTAGTGTTGCTTTTTCTGAACCAAGTTGAAAAAGAGCCTCTGCGTAACGTTTAGCAACTACTGCTTCACTCATCGCTCTTCTCCTACCTCTTGAATATAATCATTGATCAGCTTCTCTTGATCTTTCGCATCAATTTCTTTTTCAATTACCTTACTTGCTATAAGTACTGATAATGACGCCACTTTATCCTGTAATGCTTGAATGGCTCTCTCTTTTTCATTCCGAATTTCTTCTTGAGCTGAAAGTTTGATACGTTCTGCTTCTTGACGCGCAGATTCGATAATTTCTTGTTCTCGCTTTATACCGATGTTTTTCGCATCTTCAACTATTTTCTGTGCTTCTTCTTTTGTTTCACGAAGCTGCTCAGCCGCCGCTTTAGACGCTCGCTCTGCTTCAGCACGATTTTGCTCTGCAATTTCAATTTCATTTGCTACATATTCTTCACGCTTTTGCATCATTCCCATTACAGGGCCCCATGCATATTTTTTAACTAAGAATAACAAAACGATAAAGAAGAATAATTGGGTCAGCATGTCACCGACATGAAGTCCTCCTATTGCAGCGTTTAGTGTAGAAAACCCAGTGAATGCTTGCACAGAATTCACTCCTTTCATCTTACTTTATGGGCGTTATATTTTTACTAAATGTTTAATTTCAATTTAATTGTGGTATTAAAAAACATGGCGATATGCCAAGCTTTAATCGCGGAAGTCTTTGTTGCATTTAAAATGATACCCGTAGATACTTATTTTCCTATCAGTGTAAAAATAAGGGCGAAGATTCTGTTGGTAGACATTCTCCGCCGTTTATTAAACTCTAGCTCGCCCTTTGCCTAGTCTTTTACATAAGTCGACATCGAATCGCTTATAGAATGGCAGACTCGGGCACTTACGTTTTTTTATTACATTACTAGTAAAGCGATAACTACTGCTATGATCGGCATTGCCTCAACTAGACCTACACCAATAAACATTGTTGTTTGAAGTTGGCTTTTTAGTTCTGGTTGACGAGCAATCCCCTCAACTGTACGTGATACGATCATACCGTTACCTACACCAGCACCTAGTGCTGCTAGTCCTACTGCTATTGCTGCTGCTAATGAACCCATAATATAAATCCTCCTCGAAGTATGTTTTAATATTTTTAATTCCTGCTTCTACAGTCAAACTGCTAAGCGGGTTTGATACACAATTTTTACTTGATCTTAATGATCATTACTTACTTTGTGAGACATGTAAACCATAGTCAACATGGTGAAAATAAATGCTTGAATTCCACCAATGAACAGACTAAACCCTTGCCATGCTAACATCGGTATTGCACCACCAAGGAAGCCTAAGATACCTGAAGCAGTTAATCCTGCTAGTAAGCTTAGTAAAACTTCACCTGCATAAATATTACCAAATAGACGAAGACCAAGCGTTAGCGTATTTGCAAATTCTTCAATTATTTTAATAGGTAAGAATACAGGGAAAGGTTTCAAGAAATCTTTAGCATACTCTTTTCCACCTTTTAGTTTAATTCCATAAAAATGTGTTAATAGGATTACCATTGCTGCTAGTGAAAGTGTTACTCCTGGATCAGATGTAGGTGATTTCCACCATAGATCATGTCCAAACACCGCCATAAATGCTACTCCTAATAAATTACTAACCAAAATGTATGTGATAAGTGTTAATCCTAGCGGCAAGAAAATCTTACCTGTCTTCCAATCCATTGTGTCGTTAATAATACTTTTTACGAAGTCCACTACCCACTCCATAAAATTCTGCGTTCCACTAGGTTTCATTTGGAGACTTTTGGCACCTAAAACTGAAAGAATGAATACAATTGCGGAAGCAACCGCGATCATTAAGACATTGGAAAGGTTAAAATCGAGCCAAGATATACCAAGTACATCTTCAACTATTGGTGCTGTATGGTTCACGTTTAATCACCCCTCTCTCGAGCATTAATCTTTAGATCTGAATACCATAAAATCTATCACAATGACAATATAGGATGTCATTAGACCAATTATTACGGCTATGGTGTGGAAATAATCTTCAAAGCGAAGTGTTATGATAACTGCAAATGCGACGGCAGCCAATCGCGATACAGTACCAATTCCTTTTGCGGATTGCTTATTTGCTACGGCCTCTCCAAAGTCGTAAATCTTCTTTTGCAAAATCCATAAATTATAAAAGCTAACTACAGATCCTAAAAGAAGTCCGAGGAAGATACTAAGATAGGGTGTGAACCCAGCTCCAAGTACCAATATTGCGAGAAGGTAGAGCATCCACTTGCGTTGTCGGGGTATCATATTTTCGTATTGATTCATGATTTTTTGCCCCCGTCAAAGATAGCCTTGAATTCTACCTTTAAATAGTAGGTTCTTTTGATGAACATTGTAACAATTTGTCCGAGAAATTTTTGCTACCATTATAATCCCGGAACAATTAACCATGTTGGCTAATTGCAAGATTCTTGCTCATATGTTATGAATGCAAGAAAATTAAGTACATTTGCAGAATGATTTTTCCTATACATTTGCTTGAGCAAAACGACAGAAAAACATAATTATTGCAGTATAATGAAAACCTTATCATTCCACACTAGGCAAGTGTACAATAGCGGTAGAGTGTTGTCAATTAGTTTGTGAGATAAAATACATATAGTAAAAATAGGCAATTTATTCACACGTAAGGAAGTGTATTTCGACAAATTTATGTGCGCATATACACTTCCCCATAACACTCTACCAATAGTATAAAGGATAATTGTTAGCAATTGCGTGACGGTTTTGTGAACGATGTTACCTATTACTGTAACATCATCTCGGTTACATAGCTGTCATAGCTTCCATCACTCAATTTCAGCGATACAACCACTTTAAATTTCCCTGAAATGGCTACTTCTTTTTCATCTAAAAATCCTTCATTCATTCCCACTACGGGATCATCAATTTTAAATAGTGTTTTCTTGTGAACAAGCGTGTCTGGATTATATAGCTCAACCGTAATGTGTTCTACTTCGTCAGTCACATACAAGCGATACATATACGTGTCATCAGAAAACGGTTTGAGCGAGAACTCAAGACCCATCGCTTTTTGATAATCACCTGTTTGATTTAAAAACAAATACGGCAACTGGTAGTCCGCCGACTCACTGTTTAATGTGAGATAGCCTTGATGGATACCTTTTGGTAATCGATTGGATGTAACGTCAAGGGCTACTTTTATTGTCTTTTTACTATTTGCTTCAACCTTAAATTCCTGCGGTAGATGCCACCTTAGCCCTTGTTGTTGGTTTGGTATATCAAAGTAATAGGTTTGCACATTATCTGTCGTATTTTCAACCGTCAATTCTACTGTTTTCTTTACTTTATGCTCGTCAATTTTTCCAAACGAAAGCAATGGCTCATGCAAAATGGTATTCGTTTGAATTGCTGCGCTTGGCTGTATCAATCCCATCCCTTGGACAATTGGAGCTAGGATTTCACCGTTTTCTCCGTACAAAGGCTGGGCGGTCGTTTTCAATGCATTCGTCAGCTGTTCTACTGTCCAGTCTGGATGTGCCTCTTTTACTAATGCTAGTGCTCCCGCAACATGTGGTGCTGCCATGCTCGTTCCTTGTAAAACAGCGAATCCGGACGGCACTGTGCTTAATATGTTGGCACCAGGAGCCACTACTTCTGGCTTAATGTCCCAGTTTACTGTAACAGGGCCACGTGAACTAAACGATGCGATTGTTTTCGGAATTTCCTTGTATTTCGTTTCTAAGTAGAGACCGTTATGCTGCATATGATTGATAATCCAATTACCTGCTTTTTTTGAAACAGAAGCAGTAGGAATTTGGATGGGATTCTCAGGGTTTGCGACGGAACCATTGAAACTTCCTTTCTCGTTGTTGTAAATAATCACCGCTTCTGCACCTTTTTCTTGAGCTTCTTTTGCATTTACGTAAAATGGTATGTCTTTCCCGCGTTGTACGATAGCAATTTTTCCACGGAGGTTATTTTCGGTAATCGATGCAATCGGGTAATCTCTTGTAAAGTCCCAAGAAGGTGCCCCAACCATCTCGTTAATCGGTATAGCCTTGTCTTCTAGCGATTCATATAAGTATGGAACTTTTTTAGGATAGGTTGACGCCCCTACTGACAATGCTTTTGACGCGGTGGCTGGCGATCCAACTGTCCATTTAGCCGGACCTGCATTTCCATTTGCAATTACCACTGCTACTCCTAGCTCAACAGCACGGTTAACTGCAACACTTGTCGGAAAGTCTGGACCGTTTACGGTATTACCGAGGGATAGATTGATAATATCAACCCCATCGTCAATTGCCTGTTCCATCGCAGCAATTACTTGAATCGATGTACCACTTCCACCGGGACCGAGCGCACGATACGCATATAGTTCGACGTCTGGAGCAACACCTTTGAATTCGCCGTCCGCGCCAATTATTCCCGAAACATGTGTGCCATGAAGTGTCGGAATCCCTTGTTTTTGTAGTGTTTCCATTGGGTTATCATCAAGATCAACCAGGTCATAACCATCAACATAATTCATGCCGAGTGCTGGATGGTCGTAATCGATACCTGTATCAATTACCCCAACCTTTACGTCGTCCCCGGTATATTTTGTATCGTTAAGGTCGTTTGGCGTAATAATTGACTCATCTGCTGGTAACGCATTTGGCTCGATAATCGATGTATCGGTTGCTTCGTACTTACGAACAGGGTGGATTGCTTTTACAAAATCAAGTGAACCCATTTCAGTTAGGTTCCGTGGCGATGACTTCAGTGCCAATCCATTGAAAAGTGTATCGAACGTTTCCACAACTTCAACGTATGGAAAATATGTATGAAAATACTCCTCTCGCTTTTCGGGGTCACCTTCAACCTCTATGATAATTGAAACTTGATCGTCTTCTAGCGCTTTGGTCTGGATAGGTTGTGTTGTTAAGATTAGTAGTACAATGATTGTTAGGTTGATGATTATTCGCATTGTCGTCGTCCCCTTTCTAAATTATAGTTTTAGAAGGATAAGGGGAAAACATACATGGAGTCTGAGGGATTTCACCTATTTAGTGACATACTACTGGGAGTGATAGCGCAGGTCAATGCCTTGGTAGCGGACACAGAATCCTCTATTTTTACTTTTCGGGCGTGTTTTATGGGTTAAGAGGACACAGGATGCCTTATTTAGATGAAACAGGATGAAATCAGTCTTTTTTTACTAAATAGGGTATCCTGTGTCCGCGAACATACATATTTTCATCAAATTTGCTTGAATAAGGTATCTGGTGTCCGCTAATTTCTTTTACTAGCAATAAAACTTGAATGATAACACTGAAGCAAATGCTTAAGGTCAACATTAACCATGCATTTTATTTTTTAGAAAAACTCGCCATTCGCCTCGTCCTTAATAGCGAATGGCGAAGTTTTTCTTATAAGGTCTACCATAACTTATACATTCTGACGTTATAAAAAAATAGCACACCACCCAAACGGTTGGCATGCTATTTCTATCTATATCTTTCTAGTCTTTGTTAAAATATTCTAGAATCGCGTCGGCAATACGTTCGGATGCTTTTCCATCTCCGTATGGATTCGAAGCTTTTGCCATTTTTTCATGTGCTTTGTCATCCGACAAAAGCTCGTTTGCCAGATTGAAAATTGTATCTTCGTCCGTACCGGCAAGCTTCAATGTTCCAGCGTCGATTCCTTCTGGACGTTCGGTTGTATTCCGAAGCACTAACACCGGCACACCAAGTGATGGCGCCTCTTCTTGAACGCCACCGGAGTCGGTCAAAATTAAATGGGCACGTGATGCGAAATTGTGAAAATCAACTACACCAAGTGGTTCAATTAATTTAATTCGATCATCGTCACCAAGAATTTTTGCCGCGGTCTCTTGAACAACTGGATTCAAATGCACCGGGTAAATAACTTGAACATCATCATGTGTTTCAACTAGTCGCTTGATTGCACGGAACATTTGCTCCATGTTGCTACCGAGGTTTTCGCGACGATGTGCAGTCATTAAAACGAGACGCTTGTCTCCGAGTTGATCAAGAATTGGACTTTCATATGATGCATCAACTGTTGTTTTCAGCGCATCAATTGCGGTATTCCCTGTTACATAAATTTTATCTTCTGCTTTGTTTTCGTTCAGCAAATTCTGCTTTGATTTTTCTGTAGGAGAAAAATGCAAATCTGCCATGACACCAGTCAATTGACGATTCATTTCCTCTGGATATGGAGAGTATTTATTCCACGTCCGAAGTCCCGCTTCCACATGCCCAACTGCAATTTGATTGTAGTAGGCTGCTAGTGAAGCCGCAAAAGTCGTTGTCGTGTCACCATGAACAAGCACGATATCTGGCTGTGTTTTTTTCATAACATCGTCAAGTCCTTCAAGCGCACGAGTCGTAATTTGTGCTAATGTTTGACGTTGTTTCATGATGTCTAAATCATAATCTGGTGTAATATCAAAAATTTCTAGAACCTGATCCAACATTTCACGGTGTTGTGCGGTAACCGTGACAATTGGCTCGAACTCACGCTCACGTTTTTTTAGTTCTAAAACAAGCGGTGCCATCTTGATTGCTTCCGGTCTTGTTCCAAAAATTGTCATAACCTTTATAGGTCTGCTCATTTGATTTGTCACTCCAATTATTTAGTACCGTACAAGCGGTCTCCAGCATCACCAAGCCCAGGGATGATATATGCATGCTCGTCCAATTTTTCATCAAGTGCAGCAATGTAAATATCAACATCTGGATGTTCTTCTTTCAATTTTTCTACGCCTTCTGGTGCAGCAATTAGACACATGAAGCGAATTTGCTTCGCGCCACGTTTTTTCAAGGCGTGAATAGCATCACAAGCTGATCCACCAGTTGCAAGCATTGGATCAATTACAATTAATTCACGTTCTTCAATATCTGAAGGAAGTTTTACATAATATTCAACTGGCTGTAGTGTTTCCGGATCGCGGTATAAACCTACATGGCCAACTCGTGCAGCTGGAATTAACTTCAGCATTCCGTCAAGCATCCCAAGACCTGCGCGCAGGATTGGAATTAAGCCAATTTTTTTACCTGCAAGAACCTTTGTGTTTGCTTCCATCACAGGCGTCTCGATTGTTTTATCTAATAATGGCAGATCGCGCGTAATTTCAAACGCCATTAACATTGCTACTTCATCAACTAGTTCTCTAAACTCTTTTGTTCCCGTATTTTTATCTCGTATGTACGTTAATTTGTGTTGAATTAACGGATGATCTAGTACAAGTACTTTTCCCATTTCGCTGATCACTCCTTCAAATTTCTTGCATCTTTAAAATTGTACTGAAAAAACGACAGGGATTCAAGTAAATGCCAAAAAATGCGAAGAGCCAGTTTACGAATTTTACGCATCCAAGGAAAAGCGTTGGTCCGTGGCGGACACAGGGTTCGCTATTTGGTCAATATCACCTGTTTTTTGGAGTTTAGCGGACACAGGATTCGTTATTTGCCATCTGAAGGTGATTTCTGTATGATTTTCGTTCAATAAGGTACCTGGTGTCCGATAACTAGCTAAATATCGTTTTTTTTACAAAATAACGAATCTTGAGTCCGATAAGTTTCTCCGAAAATAAAATTCGGTGCTCTCGTCCTATCTTGTATACTACTCGACAATCTCTGTCTTATCATGGATTTCCTCTAACTGATCACAAAAAAGCGTCCCCTTAGGAGACGCTTCATCATTATGCATATAAAGGATACTTGTTTGTTAGTGCGTAAACACGTTCTTCAGCTTCTTTTAGCTTCGCTTCGTCTTCGTGATTTTTCAACGTGAATGAAATAATTGATGCAATTTCTTCCATTTCATTTTTTCCAAATCCACGTGTTGTTACTGCTGCAGTTCCGATACGAACTCCGCTTGTTACAAATGGGCTTTCCACATCAAACGGAATGGTATTTTTATTCGTTGTAATTCCGATATCGTCGAGCACTTTTTCTGCAACTTTACCGGTAAGGCCAAGTGTTTTCACGTCAAGTAGTAATAGATGATTATCTGTACCACCTGATACGATACGAACGCCTTCTTTCGTTAATGCTTCCCCTAATGTTTTTGCATTTTCAATGATTTGTTTCGTGTATTCTTTAAAGTCATCGGAAAGTGCTTCTTTGAATGACGTTGCTTTAGCCGCGATTACGTGCATCAATGGGCCACCTTGCATCCCAGGGAACACCGATTTATCAATCTTTTTCGCGAATTCTTCTTTACAAAGAATCATTCCGCCACGTGGTCCACGCAATGTTTTGTGTGTAGTTGTTGTAACAAAGTCAGCGTACTCTACTGGGTTTTGATGTAAGCCAGTAGCAACAAGTCCGGCGATGTGTGCCATATCCACCATTAAATAAGCTCCAACTTCATCCGCAATTTCACGGAATTTGGCAAAATCAATGTGACGAGAATATGCGCTTGCTCCCGCTACGATTAGCTTCGGTTTTACTTCTTGAGCTTTTTTCAACACGACATCATAGTCAAGCTGTTCGGTATCTTTTTCCACACCATAATCAACAAAATTATATAATGTTCCACTAAAGTTAACTGGGCTACCATGTGTTAAGTGTCCGCCATGATTTAAGTTCATGCCTAATACTGTATCGCCCGGTTCAAGCACAGTGAAATATACAGCCATATTTGCTTGTGCACCAGAGTGTGGTTGAACGTTTGCGTGCTCTGCACCGAATAATTGCTTCGCGCGATCACGTGCTAGATTTTCAACTACATCGACATGCTCACAGCCGCCATAGTAACGCTTTCCTGGATAGCCTTCTGCGTATTTATTCGTCAACACCGATCCCATTGCTTCCATAACCGCTTCTGAGACAAAGTTTTCTGAGGCGATTAGTTCAATTTTGTCATGCTGGCGTTTTTTTTCGTTCTGAATTGCTTCGTATAATTCTGTATCGTTTTGTTTTACGTGTTCCATTTATGTATTCCTCCTAAAACTTGGCTTGTCGCCAAACGAATGGCGACAGCCTGCATTGTTTTTTACGTACATCTTTTATTATCTATTTTATCTGCATAAACTGCTCGTTCTCCGCCAACTAGTTTTGGACGTGTTTTCGCGCCAGTTACACGGGCATGTCCGATCATTTTTTGCGAAAAACGAAGCGGAATTGCGACGTGCTTCAGGTGCATGCCAATCATCGTATCACCAATATCTATACCAGCGTGTGCTTGAATCGATTCTACAACGACAGGATTGTTCATTTGTTTAAATGCATACGTAGCCATCGATCCACCTGCCCGTGGTGCTGGAATAACTGACACCTCTTCATGGATTCGTGGATCAAAGGCTTGTCGTTCGATTACAAGTGCCCGATTTAAGTGCTCGCAGCACTGAAAAACGAGGTTCACCCCTGTTGATTTTTGTAAATCTTTTAGGCTTGAAAAAATAGTTGCAGCAACATCCTCGCTTCCAGATGTACCAATATGCTCACCTATGACTTCACTAGTTGAGCAACCGATTACAAAAAAATCATTAGGAAGCAAATCACCACGGGATATCCACTCGTTGACGATTGCATCCATGTTGTTTTTCACCTGTGTTTGTAGATCAGTCATTTGCAATCACCTGTTCCTTGAATAATGGCTGTTACTTCTCTTCGTATGCGGAAACTTTTCCAATACGATTAGCGTGACGGCCACCGTCAAATTCAGTTTCAAGCCAAATTCTCGCAATTTCACGTGCTGGACCTGGGCCAATGACACGCTCTCCCATTGCAATTACATTTGAGTCATTGTGTTGACGCGTTAATTTAGCACTATACACATCATGTACGAGCGCGCAACGAATGCCTTTTACTTTATTTGCTGCAATCGACATACCGATTCCAGTTCCACATATAAAGATTCCGCGATCAAATTCTCCATTTGCTACCCGTTCTGCAGCGGGTAATGCGTAATCCGGATAGTCAACAGAACTCTTACAATCACAGCCTGTATCTTCATACTCTATACCTAATTCGTTGAGAAGATCAATTACTTCATTTCGAATGATCATTCCTGCATGATCTGCTGTTAAAATTACCTTCATGATTGCACACTCCTTTTCTACTGATCCTATATTTCTATTATGCATCATTTTCGTTTATTTTTCGATTTTTTTAACTAGCTGATCAATAAACGTGTCTAATTCTTTTAATGTCGCTTGGTAAACAGATAAATCGCCACCAAATGGATCCGAAATATCATAATTAATTAAGCTTGATTCCAGTCGTTGGATTTTTTGTAAATCCTCACGAAGGTGTTCCATCAGGTTTCGTTCCAATGTCATTTGATCAATTTTGTGCTGATTAGCTTGAATGTATCTAGCACGTTTTTCTTGGTAATCGGCATATGCCGATTTTAATTCTTGCCATTGTTTTTTGTCTGTTTCAGATACGTATTCTTTTAATGTATAATATTTTTCTTGAAAGTTTGGATGCTCTAAAATAAGCGATTGCTTGTGCTGCGTAGTCATCGTTAGCACTAAATCAGCCCAATTTAATAGCTTTTCCGTTACGGGCTGTGATGCATGATCTAACGTAATCCCTTCTAGCTTCATCGCTTCAATTGCCGTTTGATTTGCCCGCTGATTTTTTCCAGCAAAAATTCCCGCAGACTGTACAGTAGAATGCGGTAATTTATGAACGATTAAGGCTTCTGCCATTGGACTACGACACGTATTTCCAGTACAAATAAACAAAATGTTCATTGAACAAAACCTCCATCACATAGCTCACCTCAAACTATATCATAGAAGGAACGTTCATGTAAGAAAAATTGAATGTTAAGAACAACTTCTACTGCTGATCACCTATTGGAAAAGTAATAAAAGACCGAACACACATAAAATACTTCCACCTAGCATTTCGCTGTAAACCCCAAGGAAACCATGGACTTTTTTTCCGACAATCATCCCAATCCAAGTGAGTACCATGCTAGCACCACCAAATAATAATAGCGCTATAAACGTCTTAACACCAGACATCCCAAGACTTAGTCCAACAGAGAAGCTGTCAAGGCTCACACTTAATGCGAATAGAATAAGTCCAATTCCGGTTGGTTGAATGATTTTCCGTGCCTCATGATTAAATGCTGAGAAAAACATTTGTGCACCAATAACAAACAATAAAAGACTTCCGATAACGACAGTTACATCGCCAACCTGTCCTGAAATTGCCTTTCCTAGCACAATTCCAATAAATGGCATAATCATATGGAAAATACCAATTACAACTCCTATGTACGCGATACGTTTTAAACGAATCAATTGCATTCCCATGCCTAAACTAACGGAGAATGCATCCATCCCTAACGCAAATGCCATAAATACCAATGAAACTAATTCGCTAACGTGCTCCTGAACCATTTGACAATCCCCCCAAGACTCACTCCTAAAATGTATGCTCGTCCATGGTGAGATATGATTGCTTGTACATGTTGGGAGCTTTAAAAGCGAATTTTTTGAGGAATTAGGCACCGATTCCTGTTAGGTTTGATCTACTTTTCTACCATCAATTGAGCCTTTATTCTCAATCTCAAAAAATGATGATCCAAGTCGGTGATCCGTTACGTAAGCTTAGTGAAAGATAATAATATAAAGGAGGAATTTTTCATGATTAAGAAAGTCACTACAACAGGATTAGCCTTAACATTAGGGCTAGGGATCGCAACAGCTGGTACAGTATCAGCAGAGGAAACAGTCGATGCTAATGCAGATGTCAATACTAGTATAGAAAGTGAAGGAGATTCCTCAAGCTTTGACTTTGGCTCAGCATTAGGTTTGGATGTAAATTTAGATGATGTATTGGACTTTGACGAAGAAGGGACAAGCAATACTGGTGTAGAAGTTGGTACAGGCATTGAAGGATCTGTGGATAGTGAAGATGAAGCGGATTCTACTAGCGCCAATCTAGGTGCAGGACTTGGCCTTGATGTAAACCTTGATAATATCCTTGAATCTGATGATGAAGAGGAATCAGATGAAGGTATCTTAAGTGACATTCTTTAAAATTAAAAATTAGTTAGGAGAAGGCGTGATTTGCCTTCTCCTTATTTTATTTATTGAAACTATACAGTTTTCATGGCAGCCTTTTTCAATCGATTCATGATAGCTTGACCAATGTCCTTTTCTGGAAATGCCTCACAAATGATCAAATCGACATCAGCTTGCTTAAACCTGCGCAATGCCTTGTAGAGATTAATCGCAATCTCCATCAGGTTATCTCGTGACCCGAGACGAATAACTTGATCTGCTTGTAATTGGTCCGCCGTTTCATTACTTGCCATCAAGCCAACTTTTTTACCGTTTTTTTGTTCCTCTGAGATGATCTGTTTTACTTTATCCACAGCTCCATCAACTAACCATAACGGTGCTTCAGGTGCGTAGTGTGTATATTTCATTCCTGGCGCTTTTGGTTTTTCCTCTGTTCCTGCTAATACAGGATCTACAATTACCGTTCCAATAACTGCTTCAATCTGTTCTTTTGTAATGCCACCCGGACGAAGGATGATCGGAATTTTGCCGGTACAATCAAGTACGGTAGATTCCAAACCAACCCCAGTTGGACCACCATCAATTAAACCGTTAATTTTTTCGTTTAAATCTGTCCACACATGATCGGCCGTAGTAGGACTAGGTTTGCCAGAAATATTCGCACTTGGTGCTGCAACTGGAATGTTCGCTTCCCTTAACAATTGCAATGCTACTGGGTGATCAGGGATCCTTACACCGATTGTAGATAATCCAGCTGTTACATTTTTCGCACACGTTTCATTGCTAGGTAGCACGTACGTTATAGGACCTGGGGAAAATCTATCAATCAGTTTTTCCGCTGTTTCGTTTAGGTTATCCACAAGTTCGATTAGTTGCTTTTTTGAAGCAACATGCGCAATTAATGGATTGTCAGCTGGTCGTCCTTTAGCAACAAAAATTTGTTCAACCGCTTCCTCACTTGTGGCGTCTGCGCCTAACCCATAAACCGTTTCAGTAGGAAAAGCAACAGTCATTCCGCTTTTAAGGAACTCTGCTGCTACTTGTATTTCTTTATTGTTAATCGCTTCATTATCGTGTAAATTCCATCGTACAGTATGAACCATCGTCGCTCCCTCATTTCTACCCTCATTTTAGACGATGATTCTATATTTCGCAAAAGCAAGGACTTTCACACACATTTTGTGGACAAAATGTGCATAACATTTAATTTATCCCCAGATTACCCACCTGTTATTAACAACTTTATGTGTATATCTATCGTTATCCACTAGGAAACGTCGTATGCCCACCAATTTCCCGTATCATGAACAGGTATATTTACTGTGCTAGAATTTTTTTCTGGACGAAATTGTAACGATTCTAATAAAATATCCACTAATGGCTGTTGACTGTGCACATAAACGCATGTTGCTTGATTTTCTTTTGCAATAGCTAGAATGGACTCGATAATTACGGGCAATCCTTGTGCAGCGCGCTTTGTTACGTGTAATTTTTTTAGCCAATGTACACCATTGTCCATCTCATCGACAACAAAACACCCTTCAATTTGTTCATCAATCTGTACAACGTATCCTTTTTCCACAAGCAACGACTTATCCACATCTAAGTTATTTGCTAAAAATTGATCCAATCTCGCATGCGACACATCTTTTGCTAGAATTAGTTCCATCATTTTCACCTCTCCATTAAATCTATTAAAACTAGCTTATGCGCGAGGTAGTTGCATTATGACAGGCCTAACCATTCGAATAAGAAAAACTTTTTTTCGACCTCTTCTTCCTTTTCTACTGTCGGTTCTTTTTCACTAGCTTTGACACTAGCAACCGATGTTCCGTTTGCAAAATCTAAGAAGCATAGTGGTGGAAATAGAACACACCACCAATTCGCACCCTCTCCATCACCTAACGTAATTAACACTGCTTCATATTCACCTGCTGGATAAATATAAGAACCATATAGCTTGGTCGGAAATGTAACGTTCTTTCCGTATTTCGCCTCGAACACTTGTGGTACTCCTTCTTTTTCTAATGTATCTGCGATGATTGACTTTATTTTTGGAAGTTTTGCTTGAATAAGCTTTCTCGCTTCATCAATATCTGTAATATCTTTTACCCATCTAGATATATTTGCGTTCACCGCATCTCGCACTGCTCGTTTTACTTCTTGATCACGATCACTATTGCTATTTGCTAGAATTCGTAATCGAATAGCTTCATCAGGTATTACTTGATACCCCATTTTATCGTCACTAGATTTACTCGCACCTTGTAGAGGCATTGATAAGAATATAATAAAAAATATAATTGCAATAAATAAAACTTTCTTCATCACTATTTCCTCCCTAACTGTTTGTTTGATAACAGTATGGGCAGGCTAGAAAAATTTTAAACTAGTAAACTAGTAAAAATTTTAAATTCTCACGTGAGTAGCTCTGAATCGCGCAGTTGTGGTCCGATTTCGCGCAATCTCCATGCGAAATCGCGCACCAACGTTGGCAGTACGCGATTTCACACGGGGGTTGCGTGATTTGGTTTAATTAATGCGCGAAAAAGTATCTTTCGCGCGATTTTTGGTGTGGTAGTATTCATTTAACATTGTAGTCTTGCAGAAACAATTCGATCGTGACCGTTTATATCTTTTATAACGGAGACCTCCACGTTTGGGTAGTAATTTTTAAATAACTGCGAAACTGCTTCGCCCTGATCAAAACCAATTTCAAAAAACACCTGTTTTACACTTTCAGGTATGCTGTGGATAATTTTTTTATACGCAGCAAGTCCGTTATCCTCGGCAAAGAGTGCCAGATGTGGGTCAAAGTTTTTTACCGTATCAGATAGAGTCGGTTCATCGGTTCGAGCAATGTACGGTGGATTAGAGACGATGATGTCTGGTTGAATCGCTTGATCGATTACTGGTTGTAAAAAATCACCCTGTAGAAACGTCACATTGGCTAGTAGTTTATCAGCGTTGTATCTCGCCACCGCAAGCGCATCTGTCGAAATATCGGTAGCATATACGGTTGCATTGGATAATTCTAATGCCAACGTTATCGCGATAATCCCGCTACCTGTTCCGATATCCACAATTGTCAGAGGTTTTCCTGATGTATTTTCCAGCACATACTCAATTAGTTCTTCCGTTTCTGGCCGAGGAATTAACACATCCTTACTCACCTTAAACGTTCGACCATAAAAGGCTTCTACACCTGTGATATGTTGAATAGGAATTCCTGTCTCCGCATGCAGCATAACAGCCTGTTTAAACTTATCCACAATGGTTGCAGGAACCGCTTCGCGCATGTTGGCAAAAAATGCGGAACGTGAGGTTTGTAAAAAGTGCTGAAGCAGAATTTCTGCGACATGCGGTTCTCTATTATGTTTTTCTAAAAAAAGAGAAGCCCATTGAAGGACTTCGTATTGTTTTTCCATGTTATTCACCGATTTGCTCTAGTTTTTTCGTTTGTTCTTCCATTTGTAACGCATCAACAAACTCGTCTAATTTTCCAGTTAAAATTTGATCCAGCTTCTGAATCGTTAAATTAATACGGTGATCAGTTACACGGTTTTGTGGAAAATTGTATGTGCGAATGCGCTCTGAACGATCACCAGTACCAACTGCTGATTTACGTGTTTCATCGTATTCAGCTTGTGCTTCTCGTTGGAATTTATCATAGATCCGTGCACGCAAAACTTTCATCGCTTTTTCCTTATTTTTAATCTGTGATTTTTCATCTTGACAGGATACAACAACACCTGTCGGCTCATGTGTTAGACGAACTGCAGACATGGTTGTATTAACACTTTGTCCACCTGGTCCACTTGAGGCAAACGTATCAACACGAATGTCATTGTCGTTGATCTCCACTTCCACTTCTTCCGTTTCCGGTAAAACTGCGACAGTAGCAGTTGAAGTATGAATCCGTCCACCAGATTCTGTCTCTGGAACACGTTGTACGCGGTGTGCACCATTCTCATATTTCAACGTGGAATATGCACCACTACCATTAATCATGAAAATAATCTCTTTGTACCCGCCAACACCTGTTGAGCTCGCCTCAATAACTTCTGTCTTCCAGCCCTGCACTTCCGCATATCGGCTGTACATGCGATACAGATCTCCAGCAAATAGCGCCGCTTCATCACCACCAGCTGCTCCGCGAATTTCCATAATAACGTTCTTATCGTCGTTTGGATCCTTCGGTAATAGAAGAATTTTCATCTTTTCTTCCAATTCTTCCTGCTTCTCAGACAGCTCGGAGATTTCAAGCTTAACCATTTCGTGCATTTCATCGTCAAGCTTATCCTCAAGCATAACTTTCGCATCGTCTAATTGTTCACGAACCTCTTTATATTCACGATAAACCTGAACTACATCCTCAAGCCCAGCCTGCTCTTTTGAATACTCACGTAATTTATTTGTGTCATTAATTACTTCTGGGTCACTTAACAATTCATTTAATTTATCATATCGATCTTCTAATGATTGTAAACGTTCTAACAATCTGGCCACCTCTTTCTCATTAACAGTATGATACTCCCCATGGATAAATCTAGGGGTTTCAGTGGAATACAGTTAGTTTCCTGCATTGTCCGACTGAGGGGCGACCACAAGCCCCCTTACACATCAGGCAATATAGCCTTCAGCTTTGCTTATTGGATTCGCACTCGCTTTGGTGACAGAAGAAATTCTTTCCGTCTTAATTTGCCAGATTTAATGATTCATCGTTTGGGCAATTGGATTTCCTTTTCTCGAAATAGCCCGTTTTATCACATTCATCGACCGAAGATGGTGGATGATCAGCCATGACTTATTTCTGATTATCATTCGATGTCCGTTTCGCTCGGCAGTGACCACCTGTCGATAGTAAAAATTCGTCGTGTTGTACATATTTTTCGCATGACAGAACAACGCATCGAAATAGGCAAAAAGTTCATGTTGTTCATGGATTTCGGTCTTATAGGCACTATACATGGTTTCGCCTCACATTCGAACACTCGTTCTCATGTTATGTTAATAGTATACCTCATACAAAAATCAAAAGCTAGTTTAAACGAATACCATACATGAATACTAGGGTTTTAAGCCACTTTTAAATAATTATAGTATACGAACGGTTGGAGGTCAAAGTGTTGGTGAAGATAGATATGAAGTTATTGGTGGGGATTCGGTATTTTTATTGGTAGTTCAATATTTATTGTGCTTCAGGAAATTTTTGATACGTACTCCGGCTATTCTTTGCTCATGTTCGGTATTATTGTTTGAGTCAGTTATTTTCTGGCATGCGTTAGTTTATACCATGCTTAGTCTGATGATTTTTCTTTTCTAACCAGTCCAGCTTCTATCCAAAATAAACGATCCCGAGCCACGCCCAGCTCGGGACTATACATCATATCTTTTCTTCAATTGGAAAAACAGTACCTTTTTCATCCTTATAAACGATATGTTCCGCCTTAATCTTGGTCGGGGAATCTACCCCAGTTGCTGCGGCTACGCGGAACAACCCTTTTCGCATCGTTATGACGTAGTTCGCTACCCGCCATTTTTTTTCTTCAATGACAAGTGCTCTCTGTAGCTCTGGGTCAGTCGTTGCAACTCCGACTGGACAAACATTGGATTCACATTTTAATGTTTGGATACAACCTACTGTTATCATGAAAGCACGTGCGATATTGACCAAATCTGCTCCCATTCCGAGAGCGATTGCAACTCTGTCTGGTGAAAATAATTTTCCCGAAGCGATTAGTTTGACACGATCACGCACACCGTATTTTATCAATGCGCGATGTACCAATGGTAAAGCAGATTTAATCGGCAGGCCGACGGTGTCCGTCAGTTCTTGATACGATGCACCGGTTCCACCTTCACCACCGTCAACAGTAATAAAGTCAGGACTTTGATCTAAATCGCGTATGTGTTTAGCCAATTCTTCCGCTTCGTGAATGCTACCAATAACAATTTTCATTCCTACTGGTTTACCTGTATGTTCACGAATTTTATTAATGAAGGCGAATAAGGACGGTATGTCGGCAAAATCCTTGAATCTGTTTGGACTATCAATTGCTTTAAACGGTTCTACTTTCCGGATTCTGGCAATTTCTTCGGTAACTTTTTCTGCATCGATATGACCTCCACGCGTTTTAGCACCTTGGGCTAACTTTACTTCGAATGCTTTAACTTCTGGAATTTTGCTTTTGGCTAACAATTCATCCCAGTCAATATTCCCTTCTGGATCGCGCACACCGAATAACCCTGGACCAATCTGCATCATAATGTCGACACCACCTTTTAAGTGGTATTCAGATAATCCACCTTCACCCGTGTTCATCCACGTGCCTTTCGCAATGCCGAGACCTTCAGAGAGTGCTGTAATTGCTCGATCTCCTAACGATCCATAACTCATTGCAGACATTCCAATATGTCCTCTCACCTTAAATGGATATTTCGTATTCGGACCAATGACAATCGCATCTTCTTCTGATAATAAATATGCACCTGATTCATGTTTTTCAATCTTTTCTTTTCGTGCCGTAAATAGGGGATCTTTTATTAACAAGTAACGATCTGTTGTTACCGTTGTTCGTAGATCCATTTTAAGTTCCTCTGTTAGTTTGGGAAACATAGAATTTCGTATATAGTAACCAGGCTCCTCGAAATCTCGTTGTGAACCGAATCCTATTACATCACGCTTATATTTTGCCTTTTTAACAATATGCTGGAAGTCCCTTCTTGATAATGGTTTACCCTCATTATCATTGTTGAAAAAATATTGGCGAAGCTCTGGGCCAATTTTTTCAAAAAAGTAACGAGCTCTACCTACCACAGGATAATTTCGAAGCACTGGATGCTGATCTTGTGTCCGGTCTATAAAGAACAAGTAGCAAGCTATGATAACTACTACAATTACAATTACTGCGACTACTACAAAGCCAATTATCGTCATGATGTCAGCTATATTCATTCTTTCATCCTACCTTCCATAATCGATTGTCAGATAAGGTTAGGATGTTACATTGAACGAAATCTATACAAAAAAAGAGTGCACACGGCACTCTTTACTTCACTATGTTTGCTAACGTTTTTAAAATCGGATTACTGGGTTTATTTGGAACTTCATGATGATGACGGCATCTTGGCTCATAGGATTCGGATGCTCCGACCATGATAATGGGATCGTCATACAATGCTGGTTTTCCATTAATTAAACGCTGTGTCCGACTTGCTGGCGATCCGCAAACTGGACATATCGCATTTAGTTTAGTCACTGATTCGCTTAATGCCATTAGTTTTGGCATCGGCCCAAACGGTTCTCCGCGAAAATCGGTATCAAGACCTGCAATAATTACACGGATACCTTTATTAGCAAGCTCGTCCGCAACATCAACAATGCTTTCGTCAAAAAATTGAACCTCGTCAATGCCTATCACATCGACATCCGCATCCATGTTATCCAAAATTTCCTGCGAGTTGCTCACAGGTCTTGCAATTGTTGAGGTGCCATTATGTGAAACAACAGAATCCTCGGAATAACGGTTATCTATCGCTGGTTTAAAAACTCGTACAGATAAATTTCCATAAGTAGCGCGGCGAACCCGACGGATTAATTCCTCAGATTTACCAGAAAACATACTACCGCAAATTACTTCTACCCAACCACTTTGCTTCATTACATACATGAGCAGAGCTCCTTTCACTGACAGTTCACATTATCTTTATTTTATCATTAATTGTTGAATTATGTAGTGGTAATTATAGCTTATTTTTGGTTACTCAGATGATTGCATACTTATCGGACTCAGAATCCCTTATTTTAATAAATTGACTTGTTTTTGCAATTTATCGGACACCAGATCCCTTATTCAGCAAAAATCGTTGCAAAACACCCTATAAAGAGCAAAATAGCGGATCCTGTGTCCGCTTACCTCAACTATTTCACCTTTTTGGACCTAATAGCGGCTTCTGTGTCCGCTTAATAGGATACGAGTAACATTATGAAGGTGAAAAAGTAAAAAACAGGCAAAATATAGACACTTTGCCTGTTCTTCCTATTATTCTCTAGTGAAGGCTTCTAACCAGTCGCCTTCGCTTTTTATTAATCCAGCTGCACGGTCTAGCGACTCGAGACATAACAATAGACACTCCGAGCACAAAAGTTCGTGTGCTCTACGGTCTCTTGTCTATGCTTTTCGTCGCTGAGCAGGCCCGTTCCGCTTTTTATTTCATATTATATTTCTTCTTGAATCGGTCTACGCGGCCACCGACTTTGTCAGCTTTTTGTTTACCTGTGTAGAATGGGTGTGAATCTGAGCTGATTTCTACACGGATTAACGGATACGAGTTACCGTCTTCCCACTCAATTGTTTCCTCTGAGCTTTGAGTTGATCCGCTTAGAAACTTAAAGTCTGAGCTTGTATCAAGAAATACTACTTTTCTGTACTCCGGATGAATATCCTTTTTCATGTCATTACACTCCTTTTTGCCCTGAGTCCTTTAGAAACAGAGTTATTGTAAGAGCCATCATAGGTTTTTACCTTATCGAAACTCACATAAAAAGATTATACCAGTCTCAAGTGCTGATTGCAATAAGATACTAGCACATGATAGGTAAAATTATTAGATTAGCGCTTTGTACCTTTTCTTGTCATTTCTTCGTCCATTTGTTGGAAAAATTCATCATTAGTCTTCGAACTTTTTAGGCGACGAAGGAATCGGTCGATAAATCCTTGGGAATCTTGCATTGTTTTGCGAATTGCCCATATTTTGTCCAGATGTGATTTAGGTACCAATAACTCTTCTTTTCGTGTGCCTGAACGTAATACATCAATTGCAGGAAAGATTCGGCGCTCTGCTAGACTACGGTCTAAGTGTAGCTCCATATTTCCAGTACCCTTGAATTCTTCATAGATTACATCATCCATCCGTGATCCGGTGTCTACAAGTGCGGTTGCTAATATTGTAAAGCTTCCACCTTCTTCGATATTTCGTGCTGCACCGAAGAACCGTTTTGGACGGTGGAATGCAGCAGGGTCAATACCACCAGAAAGTGTTCGGCCACTTGGTGGAATAACTAAGTTGTAAGCACGCGCAAGTCTTGTAATACTATCCATGAGAACGATAACATCACGCTTATGCTCAACTAAACGCATAGCGCGCTCTAAAACTAATTCAGAGACTTTAATATGACTTTCAGGTACTTCGTCAAATGTCGAACTTACGACGTCCACATCTGGATGTACCGAACGTTCAATATCAGTTACTTCCTCTGGACGCTCGTCCACTAGTAAAATTATTAGTTTTGCTTGTGGATGATTCTTTGATATACTATTTGCTATTTCTTTTAATAACATCGTTTTACCAGCTTTTGGTGGGGCAACGATTAATCCACGCTGTCCGAATCCAACTGGTGTCATCATGTCGATGATTCGTGTTGATAATTTATTTGTTTCCAACTCTAGCTTCATCAATCGATCAGGATAAAGTGCAGTTAAGGCTGGAAAATGCACACGTTCTTTCGCGCTTTCTGGGTCATCACCATTAACCGCATCTACGTGTAAAAGTCCATAATAGCGTTCATTTTCCTTAGGAGGACGAACCTTTCCCGATACACGATCGCCATTACGTAAATCAAAACGACGAATTTGTGATGCAGAAATGTAAATGTCCTCTGCACTTGGAGAATAATTAATTGGGCGTAAAAATCCGAAGCCTTCAGACGGAATTATTTCCAAAATTCCGTTCATGAATAGATAGCCGTCTTTTTCCGCTTGTGCTTTTAAAATTGAAAAAATAAGTTCACGTTTTGTTAGTTTCGCATAATAAGAGACTTTATATTCTTTTGCCAAAGCGTAAATCTCTTTTAATGTTAACGTTTCTAAGTGCGAAATTGATACTTCTGCCATAAAATCACCACGCCTATTTATTTTTGCATTCTGTTTAGAAACTATCTATTTTATAATCTATAAATTAACCGACTTTAAAAAACTTGGCTAATCACAAAGCTATTATGACGAAAGCCTTAGTTGTACTTATACTGATATCACTGTATCTTTGGAACAGTGGATCATAAGTTTTGATGAGATTTTTCCTCTTCTATTATGAAGGCAAGTTCATGAAGATAGGAAGCATTTGTCGGAAGCAAGTGTAGGAGTTTCTTTATATCGTAACCATTCTTTACTATTATTAAACATCTACAATATTACCTGTTTCGCTAGTAAGATTCAACTCTATTTTTTGTCGATTTTTAAGAAGTTATGTTTAATAGAGAAGGAAGCCACGTTTTATGGCTTCCTATGTCAAGTATGTTGTTATGGTTCCATTACAAGATTTGGTTTCTTTTGCAGGCTATGCTCACCATCGATGAAACGTACTGTACCACTTTTAGCTCGCATTACCACGGTTTGCGTTGTTGCTTTAGTGCCTTTAAATTGTACACCTTTTAACAACTCACCATCCGTTACTCCGGTTGCAGCGAAAATTGCATCATCGCCACCACAGAAGTCACGCATTGTTAAGACTTTATCAAAATCTTTTATGCCCATTTTCTCGCAACGTTTACGTTCCTCATCGTTGGATGGAATTAATTTTCCTTGAAGTTCTCCACCAAGGCATTTTAATGCAACAGCAGCTAATACACCTTCAGGAGCTCCACCAATTCCAAATAAAATATCAACACCTGTATCGTCAAAAGCAGTATTCATTGCAGCAGCAACGTCACCATCAGAGATTAATTTAATTCGTGCTCCAGCGTCACGAATTTCATCAATAATTTTTTGGTGGCGTGGACGGTCTAGAATTGTAGCAACCACGTCTTCAATATCTTTTCCTTTAGCTTCAGCAACGATTTCTAAATTTTTCTTAACAGAATAATTAATACTTACTTTGCCAACTGCATCCGGTCCAACCGCAAGCTTCTCCATATACATATCTGGCGCATGTAATAGTGTATTGTCATCAGCAATTGCAATTACAGCAAGTGCATTCCATGTTCCTTGAGCAACAATATTTGTTCCTTCTAGTGGGTCAACAGCTACATCTACTTTAGGACCAGTGCCCGTACCTAGTTTTTCACCAATATAAAGCATTGGTGCCTCGTCCATTTCACCTTCTCCAATAACAACCGTACCTTGCATCGGGATTGTATCAAAAACATCACGCATCGCAGAAGTTGCTGCATCATCAGCTTCGTCCTTTTTTCCTCTTCCCATCCAACGAGCTGAGGACAATGCTGCAGCCTCCGTTACGCGAACTATTTCCATGGTCAAGCTTCTTTCCATGATTGAATTCTCTCCCTTTTATTATGTATTTTAAAAGATCAAACTGTGTAAGCAAAAAAATGTCCAACTGCGGCTCCTAGAAGCTGCCGTCATAAGCAATGAACACTTCTGCCCCACAGGACGTGGGGTAGTTCGATGTGCCACAGGATGTGGCGGTCTTAGTCGAACTTCCTCAAGACCCAGCGTTTTACGGTTCTTTGCTTACGCGTCCACTTCTGACCAGTCGCCTTCGCTTTTCTTTACTACATGAACATTTCCCTGACAGGAAGTCAGGGATAAGTTCTTATGAATTCTGAAATTGTTCTACTTCATGATCAGACATTTCTTCACGCCATACTTTTGCTCCAAGGCTGATTAATTTGTCGGTAATTTTTTCATAGCCTCGGTCAATGTGTTCTAGACCGGTAATTTCGGTAATTCCGTTGGCCATTAAGCCTGCAATAATCAACGCAGCTCCAGCCCGTAAGTCGGATGCTTTAACCCGCGCACCTTCCAATTGGACTGGACCTGATACAATCGCTGATCCACCTTCTACTTTAATGATTGCATTCATTCTTCGCAATTCATCAATATGCTTCAGGCGGGCAGAATATATGGTATCGGTTACAACACCTGTATTGACTGCTTTTGTTAACAACGTTGTAAACGGTTGCTGTAAATCAGTTGGGAACCCAGGGTATACAAGCGTTTTTATATCAACACTTTTTAATGGGCCACGTGTTGCAATTAATAGTTGCTCATCACTTTCTTCTACAGTAACTCCCATTTCGCGAAGTTTTGCCAAAACAGATTCCAAATGCTGCGGAATAACGTTATCGATGATGACCTCTTCACCTGCTGCCGCTGCCGCGATTGCATACGTACCTGCCTCGATTCGATCAGGAATGATTGTATGCGTACATCCGTGTAATGTTGGCACACCCTCGATACGAATAACATCGGTACCAACACCTTTGATCTTAGCACCCATGTTGGTTAATAACGTTGCAACATCAATGATTTCCGGCTCTTTTGCCGCATTTTCAATAACTGTTTTTCCTTTTGCTTTAACTGCTGCAAGCATAATATTGATCGTTGCACCAACACTGGAAACGTCCAGATAGATTCGCGCTCCGACTAGTTCCTTTGCACGAATATAAATTGCTCCCTGTTCATTCGTTACTTCTGCACCAAGTGCTTCAAAGCCTTTAATGTGTTGATCAATTGGTCTAGGACCTAAATGACAACCACCTGGTAAGCCGATGACAGCCTGCTTGAATTTTCCAAGCATCGCGCCCATGAAATAATAGGATGCGCGTAACTTTTTAACTTTACCATTTGGCAACGGCATCGAAATCATGTGTTCGGGATCAATATGAACATTTTGCCCATCCCATTCAACCTTCCCACCGATTTCTTCAAGTAAATCACCAAGGGTATAAACGTCAGAGATTTCTGGTAACCCCTCAATTGTTACGTTTGAATCAGCTAAGATGGCAGCAGGTAACAATGCAACAGCACTATTTTTCGCCCCGCTAACTCGAACTTTTCCTTTTAAAAGATTTCCGCCTTCAACTAACATTTTTTGCATGTAAATACCCCTCTTTTCGAGGCTGCTCAAATTATCTTTGAACACTCAAGTAGATTTGTTGATCTTAGGTTGTACAATTTTTCCAATTTCATTCCTATTTATTGGAAAAGAAATCTATCACCGCTTCTAACCAGTCGCCTTCGCTTTTCTTTGGGCTAGCTATGGCTCCTAGCGTCTAGCAAATAGGTAGTCAGGGAACGTAGGGAAAGATCACCCTACTTTTCACCTGCCTATCTATTTGTACGCCGCTAACCAGTCGCCTTCGCTTTTCTAATTACTTATTCCAATCTGCCAAAAACTTTTCAATGCCTTGATCTGTTAGTGGATGTTTAACTAATTGGGAAAGAACTTTATATGGAATCGTAGCAATGTGTGCACCATTTAATGCTGCGTCACTTACATGTAATGGATGTCTAATTGATGCCGCAATGATTTCCGTATCAATTCCATGACGGTCAAAAATTCCAGCGATTGTTGCAATCAAGTCCATTCCATCATGTCCAATGTCATCAAGACGTCCTAAAAACGGTGAAACATAGGAAGCACCTGCACGAGCTGCTAGTAATGCTTGGTTAGCATTAAAAATTAACGTTACATTCGTTTTAATATTTAAGTCACTGAACGCTTTTACAGCTTTAAGTCCTTCTAATGTCATCGGAACCTTTACTGTAATATTTGGGGCAATTGCTGCTAACTCTTTTCCTTCTTCAATCATACCTTCAGCATCTTCAGCAATTACTTCTGCGCTTACTGACCCAGAAACTTCTTCTGTAATTTCTTTAAGTCGATCATGAAACGATATGTCCTCTTTTGCAACTAAGCTAGGGTTTGTTGTTACTCCAGCCAGAATTCCTAGTGCATTTGCAGAACGTATTTCCTCAATGTTCGCTGTATCAATAAAAAATTTCATAACATTATGTCCTCACTTTCATACGATGCCGTTATTTAAAAAAGCATTCACTTCTTTATTAGCTGTTTTAGCTAGTTACAAGTTAGCGGACACAGGATCCGCTATTTCGCAAAAATAGCGTTATTTTGGGGTTTATCGGACTTACGATTCCTTATTTGGTAATTTTATGGTTGATTTGTAGCGTTTTTCCCTAAATAAGGAACCTGGTGTCCTATAACTCAGAAAAATGGCCTGTTTTTCAAAAATAACGGATCGTGTGTCCGATAAATTCTGCAGTTGCGTCCGCTTCTGACCAGTCGCCTCCGCTTTTCTTACTTACGCTTGATTCGATGATTCGAATTCGCGCATTTTACCGATAACTGTTTCTTTAATTGCGTCACGGCTTGGCCCTAAGTATTTTCTTGGATCATATTGTTCTGGTTGTTCTGCTAAAATTTCACGAACCTTTTTCGCTTGTGCGATTTGGTTTTCCGTATTCACATTAATTTTAGCTGATCCAAGTGAGATAGCACGCTTAATATCTTTCGTTGGAATACCAGTTCCTCCATGTAAAACAAGTGGAACGTTCGTTAGGTTCATAACCTCTTCCATACGATCGAATCCTAAGTTAGGTTCACCTTTGTATGGTCCATGTACGGAGCCTAATGCTGGTGCAAAGCAATCAACGTTTGTTTCCTTTACAAGGCGTTCGCATTCTGCTGGGATTGCGTATGCCGCTTCTGCATCCTCAACAATAACGTCATCTTCTTGTCCACCAACACGACCTAGCTCTGCCTCAACTGAAATACCGTGAATATGTGCAAGTTCTACTACTTTCTTCGTAACTGCAATATTATCATCTAATGGAAGACTAGATGCATCGATCATAACGGAAGTAAACCCTGCATGGATCGCTTCCGCGCATTTTTGAAAGCTTGAGCCGTGATCAAGATGAATAGCAACTGGTACGGTTGTTCCGTATTCTTCCATTAAAGCCTTAACCATTGCTACGACAACCTTGAATCCTCCCATATATCTCCCTGCACCTTCAGAGACTCCCAAGATTACTGGCGATTTCTCTTCTTCAGCAGCTTGTAGAATCGCTTGTGCATATTCCATATTATTTAAATTAAATTGCCCTACAGCATAACCATTTTCTTTTCCTTTTTCGAGCATTTCTTTCATTGAAACTAATGGCATCAATTATCCTCCTCTAGATGGGTCGTTCACTTAATATAAGAATACCAATTAGCGTATCAAGTCGCAACAATTGTGGAATATGTAGTGGTGAGCGATACTCACCTGATAAAATGCTTATTAGTCCGTTTCTATAATATCTTTTACAATTGTGCATACTTCCATAATATTAAATGGTTTTGCCAGAATATGCTTGATCAAAGAACACGATTCACTTTCTTTCATAAGCTCTTCTGCAAGTCCACTCATTAATATCGCAGGAACCATCCTATTTTCACTTATTAATTGATGCAGCACACTCACGCCATCTATGATCGGCAGCTTGTAATCCAACATAATTAAGTCAAATGTAGAAGTATGAACATGATCTAAAGCTTCTTTTCCGGTAGTAGCTGTTGTTACTTGATACCCTTCATTTGTGAACACCTCATCTAGTAAAAAACGAATACCAGGTTGATCATCTACAACTAAAATATGCTTTTTCATCTGTATACCCTTAACCTTCCCTCATTCTCTTTTAAACTATGTCCCTATTACCATCAATTTTCTCTCTATTATACAATTATTCCTGCTTTTCCGCTTAAAAATCAAGGGTTATTTTTATCGACAGCATTATTTGACAAAAACCCGCATCTAAAATGCGGGTTTTTTTGTTGCACTTTTTACTTATTCCCGACTACAGCCCCTATAAAACCTTTAAATAAGGCTTGTGGATTGGTTGGGCGTGATTTGAATTCTGGATGAAATTGGCAAGCAATAAACCACGGGTGATCCGTAATTTCAATTGTTTCAATTAAGCGACCATCTGGGCTAGTACCAGAAAAAATAAACCCGTTATTCTCCATTTGCTCCCGATATTCGTTGTTGAATTCAAAGCGATGACGATGTCGTTCATAAACCAACTCTTCGTTATCATACGCTTCTTTTGTTTTTGTTCCATCTTGTAATTTACAAGGATAAATACCCAGTCGTAACGTACCACCGAGATCAGATATATTTTTTTGTTCAGGTAGTAAATCAATAATTGGATATGGCGTGCTTGGATCAATTTCAGCAGAATGTGCGCCTTCTAATTGAAGCACGTTTCTCGCAAATTCAACTGTTGCAAGCTGCATTCCTAAACAGATACCAAAGAAAGGTATTTTATTTTCACGAGCATAACGAATTGCTTCAATCTTTCCTTCAATTCCGCGATCTCCAAATCCACCTGGTACTAGGATCCCATCAACACGTGACAGTTCATGCTTAATCGTTTCTTTATCTAGTTTTTCTGCATTAATCCAGTGAACAGTGACATCCGTGTCATACGGATAACCAGCGTGTTTTAAGGCTTCGACAACAGATAAATATGCGTCAGGTAATTCTACATATTTTCCAACTAGACCAATCGTAACTGTTTTTGATAAATGACGAACTTTATTTACCAACAGTTTCCACTCTTCCATATCTGCTGTATCACAAGATAAGCCGAAATGGTCACAAGCTAGTTGATCAAGATTCTGCTCCTGCAATGCAATTGGCACCTGATACAGAACGTCTGCATCGCGCATTTCAATAACTGCTTTTTCATTAATATCACAGAATAACGCAATTTTTTCCTTCATATCTTTACTAATTGGCAATTCTGTTCGTAATACAATCGCATCAGGCTGAATACCAAGTGAACGCAATTCCTTCACACTGTGCTGGGTCGGCTTTGTTTTCATTTCACCAGCAGCTTTGATGTATGGAACAAGCGTACAGTGAATGTACATAACATGTTCTCGCCCGATATCACTTTTAATTTGACGAATTGCTTCTAAAAATGGAAGTGATTCGATATCACCAACTGTACCACCAATTTCTGTGATCACGACGTCAGCTTTCGTTGCTTGGCCCGCGCGATAAACTTGCTCTTTAATTTCATTCGTAATATGAGGAATAACCTGAACAGTTCCTCCTAAATAATCGCCGCGACGCTCTTTTTTAATTACACTGGAATATACTTTACCAGTTGTAATATTGCTGTACTTATTTAAATTGATGTCGATGAAACGTTCATAATGACCTAGGTCAAGGTCTGTTTCAGCTCCATCTTCCGTTACAAAAACTTCACCATGTTGATACGGACTCATCGTTCCAGGGTCAACGTTAATGTATGGATCAAATTTTTGAATTGTTACCTTTAGTCCGCGGTTTTTTAGTAGGCGGCCTAAAGAAGCTGCTGTAATTCCTTTGCCTAGCGATGACACCACACCGCCTGTTACAAAAATGTACTTTGTCACGTTGCATCCCTCTTTCTATATCCTTATCATTTCATAAATTGGAGATATTATTTCTTATAAGCTCTTATCGTAAGAATAATTTTTGCTAGAATCCTTCTCAGAAAATAAGAAAAGCGCTCCCCCACTGATTAGGGGGAACGCTTTGTAAATGTAAATTTAAAGAGCCCAATAAAAATATTAGCATACGGGCTGAAAAAGTCAAGCTACTTTTCGTTACTTTTGATCTTCGTCGTCACTGTCTTCTTCATCATCTAACGACTCGTCATCTTCGTCGTCAAAGTCATCATCATCTTCGTCATCATAATCGTCATCGTCACTATAATCATCATCGTCATCGATGTCGTAGTCTTCGTCATCATCATTATCCAAATCATCAGCTAGTTCGTCGATATCATCGTCAACAATATCCAGTTCATCTTCATTATCATCTTCTTCGTCATCGAAATCATCTTTTTTCGTTGCTTTTTTCTTCGTCTTTTTCTTCTTCTTTGGAGTGTTTGTAATTTCCTCATCACGCTGTTCAACTGGATACCAGCGCTTTAATCCCCAAAGGTTAGAACCGGTAGTCATAAAACGACCATCAATATTTAAATCTGTATAGAACTGTGTAATATATTTCTCTTTCTCTTCGTCCGAAAATCCTTTTATCTCAGCAATTTGTTGGAATATTTCCCGAAAATCAATTGCTTTCTTACTGTCTTCTAAAATTACATTAGCAATTTCAATCATAGACATTCTCGAGATTTCCTCGTGGCTGTATTTTTTCAAGCTCACGGTAATGCACTCCCTTTATATAAAAATTTCCTTAACGCCAATAACATACCATACATTATAAACAAATCTATAGCAAATATGCTAGCATAATCAACAAAAAAGTTGAGAAAATACATATGATTTTCTCAACTTTTCAGATTTTGCTATTACTCATGTCTGCTGACAAGCTTCGAGAATGGCGTAATGTCATGGAATATCAGCGATTATCTCTAGATATCAGTGACTTTTTTGTTTTATCAGCAACTTTTTTGTTTTTATCAGCGGTTTTTCTATTTTATCAGTGAAAACAAATAATATATCAGCGATTACCAACACATAGTGCGTTGAGTAGTCGCCTCCGCTGATCAGCACACTTCGTTTTCCTTTGTCTAGCTGCTGCTCCTATCGCCTATCAGATAGTTGGTCAGGATGAACGTAGGGAAAGTTCACCCTACTTTTCACCTGCCCATCTATCTGTACGACGATAACCAGTCGCCTCCGCTTTTCTACCTACATATTCCTTCTATACTGTCCGCCGACTTCGTAGAGTGCGTTGGTAATTTGGCCAAGGCTTGCTACTTTTACGGTCTCCATTAATTCTACAAATATATTACCGCCGCTTGCAGCAACTTCTTTCAAGCGAGTTAAAGCTGCTTCTGTATCTGCCTCATTTTTCTCTTGGAACTTGTGCAATTCGCTAATTTGATGTTCTTTTTCTTCTTTTGATGCACGAGCTAGTTCCATCGAGTCGATATCATCTTCTGAAGCTGGTTTTGGATTCAAGTACGTATTTACCCCAATAATTGGCAGTTCACCAGAGTGTTTCTTGCCTTCATAGTAAAGTGATTCTTCTTGAATTTTTCCGCGTTGGTATTGACGTTCCATTGCACCAAGTACGCCACCACGGTCGTTCATTTTTTCGAATTCCTGTAGTACTGCTTCTTCGACAAGATCTGTTAACTCATCGACAATAAATGATCCTTGTAGGGAATTCTCATTTTTTGTCAAACCGAATTCTTTGTTAATGATCATTTGAATTGCCATAGCGCGTCGTACAGATTCTTCTGTCGGAGTTGTAATTGCTTCATCGTACGAGTTCGTATGCAATGAATTACAGTTATCTTGAATCGCAAGTAATGCCTGCAATGTTGTACGAATATCGTTAAAATCAATTTCCTGTGCGTGTAAGGAACGTCCAGACGTTTGAATATGATACTTCAACTTCTGGCTTCGTTCGTTTGCACCATACTTATCACGCATGGTAATCGCCCAAATACGGCGTGCTACACGACCAATTACCGTATATTCTGGATCCAGTCCATTAGAGAAGAAGAACGATAAGTTTGGCGCAAATTTGTTAATATCCATGCCACGGCTCAAGTAGTATTCTACATAAGTGAAGCCGTTCGCTAGTGTAAATGCCAGCTGGGTAATTGGGTTTGCACCAGCTTCTGCAATATGATAACCAGAAATGGATACCGAATAGTAGTTACGCACTTCTTTGTCGATGAAGTATTGTTGAATATCCCCCATCATACGTAGCGCAAATTCGGTTGAGAAAATACAAGTGTTTTGCCCTTGATCTTCTTTTAAAATATCCGCTTGAACTGTACCGCGAACAACTTTTAATGTTTCATCTTTTAATTGCTCGTATTCTTCTACATTAGGTTCACGATCATTTTCTTTGATGAATTTTTCAATTTGCTGGTCAATCGCCGTGTTGAAAAACATTGCCAAAATAATTGGCGCTGGGCCGTTAATCGTCATCGATACCGATGTCATCGGGTTGGTTAAATCAAAGCCATCGTACAGCTTTTTCATATCCTCAAGCGTACAAATGCTCACACCACTCTCTCCAACCTTACCGTAAATATCTGGACGGTGTGCTGGATCTTCCCCATATAATGTCACCGAGTCGAAAGCAGTGGATAAACGTTTCGCATCGCTATCTTTAGAAAGATAATGGAAGCGACGATTCGTCCGTTCTGGAGTTCCTTCACCAGCAAACATACGTGTCGGATCTTCCCCTTTACGCTTAAACGGGAAAACTCCAGCTGTAAATGGAAATGCGCCAGGAACGTTTTCCTTCATCATCCAAGTAATGCGCTCGCCCCAGTCAGTGAAACGTGGGAATGCGACCTTTGGAATCTTTAGACCTGAAAGTGATTCAGTCGAAATATCCATTTTAATTTCTTTGTCTCGAACTTTAAAGGTCATCGTATCTTGAGCATAACTTTCCTTTGTCTCATCCCATTTATCAAGCAATTTTTTCGATGCAGGATCAAGCTTCTCTTCGTAAGATTCAATTGTTTCATCAATCGTTTTAACTACGCTTTCATCGCCAATTGTCTCTTTTACACCGTTTAATTGATACAATTTACGGGCAATCTCACCTTGCTTCTCAGCCTTTTCATGATAATTGCGGACATACGTACCAATTTCACGTAAATAATGACGGCGTTCGTTTGTGATGATCATATTTTGTTTTTCAGCAATAATATTACGGTCAAACCCAATTTCATTGCTCCAGTCAAACTTCTCATCCAATGTATCGATTAAAGATGCAAAAAGAGCATTTGTCCCAGCATCGTTAAATTGGCTCGCAATTGTTCCAAAAATAGGGAACTTGGTTTTATCCTGATGGAATAGCATATGGCTACGCTCATATTGCTTACGCACCTGATTTAATGCATCCTCAGATCCTTTTTGTTCAAATTTATTAATAACGATGAAATCAGCAAAATCAATCATATCGATTTTTTCAAGCTGTGACGGAGCACCAAATTCTGCTGTCATGACATACATGGACAGGTCCGTGATTTCCGTAATTGCTGCATCACCTTGCCCGATTCCACTTGTTTCTACAATAATGAAGTCATATCCGGAAGCACGAACAACAGAAATAACATCCTGTATCGCTTTTGATAGCTCGCTTCTTGAATCACGCGTTGCAAGTGAGCGCATGTACACACGGTCTGTGAAAATTGCATTCATGCGAATACGATCACCTAGTAATGCTCCACCGGTTTTCTTTTTGGTTGGATCAATTGAAATGACCGCAATTTTTTTCTCCGGAATTTCATTAATAAAGCGACGAATCAATTCATCCGTTAGCGAGCTTTTACCAGCTCCACCAGTACCGGTAATACCTAAAACAGGCGTATTAAACGACGTTTTCTCTTTAAGGGATGTAAGAACTTTTTGTTTGTCTTCGTCACTTACTTCCGTGTTTTCCATGTATGTGATAAAACGCGCCATCGCCTGACGCTCACCGTTAATTAGGTTTTCTTGATCTTTTTTCACATCAATTGGTGGAATGAAATCGCACTGTTCCAGCATGCGATTAATCATGCCTTGCAGTCCGTATTTACGCCCATCTTCTGGTGAAAAAATCCAAGCAACACCGTATTCGTGAAGTTCTTTTATTTCACGCGGGATAATTACCCCACCACCGCCACCATAGACATTAATATGGTCAGCACCGAGTTCTTTTAGTAAATCGACCATGTATTTAAAATATTCAACGTGTCCACCTTGGTAAGATGAAATAGCAATTCCTTGTGCATCCTCTTGAATAGCTGCATGCACCACTTCTTCAACAGAACGGTTATGACCTAAATGGATAACCTCAGCACCGCTTGCCTGTAAAATTCTTCGCATGATGTTAATAGATGCATCATGGCCATCAAACAGACTAGATGCTGTGACAAATCGCACGGGATTAGTCGGTTTATAAACTTCTACTTGTTCCATCATCAAGCCTCCTAACTAATTATTCGGAATAACTTTGTTCGTTACGTTAAGACCTTGCAACAGGTAATGTATTTGACGATCAACATATTCATTTAATGTAAATTGCTTCTGAAGCATCCAACGTCTGAAACCCCACATTTGTCCTTGAATAAATATGTTATTTGCTAAAAGTTTTGCATCTTGCTCCGATACGGACTGCGGCAAACACGTAACGATTACGCGTTCAAGCATTCCAACCATATCGCGTTCCTTTTGCAAAACATATTCTTTTGTATCTTTTTCAAGCGATTTCACTTCTTGATACATGATGACAACCTCTTCCTGCATTTCATCCATCAATTGAAAATAGGACTTCACCACATTAATGAAGCTGTCAATAGATGGATCATCCAGGTCAATCGTCGCTTCAAGTCGCTCGCGTACTTGGTGATAAATCGCATCACAGACAAGAAAGAGGACATCCTCCTTGGTCCGAATATATTCATAAAGCGTACCAATACTAAAGCCGGATTCCTTAGCAATTTCACGGGTCGTCGTCCGGTGAAACCCTTTTTCTTTAAACAAGGAAATTGCGCCTTTAATCATTTGGTTTCGCCTTTTTTCAACTAAGCTTTGATCTTTCACAGAAGAAAGGACTTGTTTTTGGGTCATTTAGTGTACCCCTTCCTTTTTCCATTTTTGAAACCACTCGATTGCCTGCTGGTATGGATCACTATCCGCTTGAATTGGTGCGGTTTCAGCATGCTCATCGATAAACCCTTTTACATCTCGCCAAATTTCCTCACGGACGAGTTCATATACTTCTAGCTTTTGTTGTTCTGTGCGTCGTTTTATACCTTCGTCTGTTTCATATAAAAATTCGTGGTGTTCATTGATCTTTTTCCATAGCTTATCAATGCCTTTATTTTCGGTACTGATCGTTTTAATAATTGCTGTTTCATGATTATGTGTTGCCGTCATCATGACAAGTTCTTTTAGTAGGGCTTTTAGCTTGCCGTAACCAGGTAGATCCCCCTTGTTAATAACAAACAAATCAGCAATTTCCATAATGCCAGCCTTGAAAATTTGCAGGACGTCGCCGCTATTTGGTGTAAGCACAAGCGCAGTTGAGTCGACAACCTTCATAATATCGAGTTCTGATTGACCGACACCTACAGTTTCTACGATTACCACATCAAAACCATATGCGTCACAAATTCGAAGTGCATCTTTTGTAGCACGAGAAAGACCACCTAAGCTGCCACGCGTCGCCATACTCCTGATATAAACGCCCTCATCGGTAAAGTGCTCATTCATGCGAACACGATCCCCGAGTAACGCACCTCCAGAGAACGGACTAGTCGGATCGACTGCGATTACAGCAACCGTTTTCCCTTCTGCTCGGATATGCGAGATTAATCGATTTACCAGTGAGCTTTTTCCAGCACCGGGGGAACCGGTAATCCCAACATGAAGCGCATGCTTTTCCATCGCAAAAATATCACTTAGAAGGGATAATTTTTCTGAATCATCATTTTCTACCAAGGTGATAGCTTTTGCGAGCGCGCGAATATCCTGTTGCTTCATCCGTTCTACTAGATTGTGCATAGGGTACATCCTTTCTTGCTACGTGAGTGACACTTTTTTTGCTAATTTTCGAGGTGCAAAATGCTAAATTCAGCGGGAAAAGTCATGAATGTTGAAATAAGCGGACACCAGATACCTTATTCATTCAATATGAAGGCAAATGCGTCTACTCGCGGACAGAGGATTCCTTATTTGGGTAAAAACAGTACGAAATTACACTTTTTCTACTAGATAACGCATCCTGTGTCCTATCAACCTCGAAATACGGCTAATAAGTAAAAATAAGAGATCCTGTGTCCACTACTACTACTCTGCACCTTGCTCTATTAAATATAGGTGGCCAGATTCTCAGCAGTTTTTCTTACAACTACTTCGTCAGCATTCTTCCAATAACTAATCGTTGAACTTCGTTTGTTCCTTCGTAGATTTGGGTAATTTTTGCATCACGCATGTAGCGTTCTACTGGATAATCTTTCGTGTATCCATATCCACCAAATACTTGAACCGCTTCAACGGTAATCCGCATAGCTGCGTCCCCAGCGAAAAGCTTAGACATTGCAGATTGTTTACCGTATGGAAGGCCATTCGATTCTAACCATGCTGCTTGATAGGTTAATAGACGTGCAGCTTCCACATCTGTCGCCATATCTGCTAGCTTGAACGAAATTCCTTGGTTATGTGCAATTGGTTTACCAAATTGCTCACGCTCTTTTGCATAATCAACTGCAGCATCTAGAGCACCTTGTGCAATACCTAGTGCTTGTGCAGCGATACCATTACGCCCACCGTCAAGTGTCGTCATCGCAATTTTAAATCCTTCGCCTTCTGCACCTAACATATTTTCTTTCGGTACACGGCAGTTTTCAAAAATTAATTCTGTAGTAGGGGATGAACGAATGCCTAGTTTCTTTTCTTTTTTACCAAACGTGAATCCTTCTGTCCCTTTTTCTACGATAAACGCACTAATTCCTTTGTGCTTCGCGTCCACATCTGTTTTTGCAAAAACTAAATAGATATCACCTACGCCACCGTTTGTGATCCAAACTTTACTTCCGTTTAGGATGTAGTCATCGCCATCTTTTTTAGCAGTTGTGCGCATGGAAGCTACGTCACTACCTGCTCCTGGTTCAGACAAAGCATACGCGCCAAGTGCCTCACCAGTTGCTAAACGCGTTAGGAAATTTTTCTTTTGTTCCTCGTTACCGTATGTGAAAATCGGCCAGCTACAAAGGGAAATATGTGCAGAAAGCGTAACTCCTGTTGATGCACAAAGGCGTGAAAGTTCTTCAACAGCGATTACGTAGCTGACATAATCTGAGCCAATTCCGCCATATTCTTCTGGCCATGGAATACCAGTTAGACCAAGCTCCGCCATTTTATCAAAAATTTCGCGGTCAAAACGTTCTTCTTCATCACGTTCTGCTGCAGTAGGTTCTACTTCTTTTTTTGTAAAGTCACGGACCATTTTACGTAGCATTTCTTGTTCTTCTGTTAGTTGAAAATTCATGTTAATGTTGCCTCCCTAATCTTTTAAAAGACTTTTTGCTATAACAATGTGTTGGATTTCACTTGTTCCTTCATATATCTCAGTGATTTTTGCATCACGGAAAAAGCGCTCTGCCGGGTAATCTTCTGTGTAGCCATATCCACCATATACTTGAACAGCTTCTATTGCCGTTTTGCGTGCTGTTTTCGAAGCATATAGTTTAGCCATAGATGCTTGCTTGTGGCAAGGAATATTTGCTTGCACCATCGCAGCCGCTTGATAGACTAGTAATTTGGATGCCTCAACATCTGTTGCCATATTAGCAAGCTTAAACGATATTCCTTGATTATGTGCAATCGGTTTGCCAAATTGCTCGCGCTCCTTTGCATAGCTTAGCGCATGCTCGAGTGCTGCTTCACCAATTCCTAACGCTTGAGCCGCAATACCGATTCGCCCGAAATTCAAGTTAGCCATTGCAATTTTAAAACCTTCTCCTTCTTTTCCAAGAAGCTGTTCTTTCGGTATTTTGCACTGATCAAAATTTAATTCAACCGTTTTTGTACCGTGTAACCCCATTTTCTTTTCCGTTTTGCCGATTACAAGTCCAGGTGTATCTTTTTCAATAATAAATGCACTAACACCTTTTGAACCTTTTTCATCACTCGTACGCGCAAAGGTGACATATGTATCTGCTACGCCACCGTTTGTAATAAATACTTTTGAACCATTTAGAATATAATGATCTCCATCTTTCTTCGCTCGTGTTTTCAAGCTACCAGCGTCAGAGCCAGCACTAGATTCAGTCAATGCAAACGCACCTAAATATTCACCAGATGCGAGTTTTGGTAAGTACTTCTTTTTCTGTTCTTCCGTTCCAAAATAAAGAATTGGATTCGTCCCAACAGAAGTGTGGACAGATAGAATAACACCAAGTGCGGCGCTTACTTTAGAAATTTCATGGATAGCTATGATATAGGATGTAAAATCCATCCCGCTTCCACCGTATTCTTCAGAAATAGGAATACCCATCAAACCGAGCTCGCCCATTTTTTGAATAAGCTCCTTTGGATGACGATCCTCATTTTCCATTCGCTCTACTTCTTTTGCTACTTCCTTTTGTGCAAAATCTCGAACCATTTTGCGCATCATTTCTTGTTCTTCGGTAAAATGCATGTTCATGTATGCGCCTCCTTTCTGGTTGTGTTGTCGTTTTTTGGGTTATTTAGGTGATTGTTGTACACAATCGCACAACTTCAAATTGAAATCGCGCATTAACTAGTAGATATCGCGCGGTATTGTATTGAGGTAGCGCGATATCTTTTTAAAATCACGCTACAAACTGTTTATTGCGCTAATATGGCAATACGTTGCGCGATTCGAACAAACTATTGCGCGATTTCCCACCCATGATAGTTGCTTTAGTCGTACTGGTAAAATCCGCGTCCGCTCTTCTTACCTAGCCACCCAGCTTTAACGTATTTACGCAATAGTGGGCATGGGCGATATTTACTGTCGCCAAATCCTTCATGAAGAACTTCCATAATATATAGACACGTATCAAGTCCAATAAAGTCAGCTAATGTTAGTGGCCCCATTGGATGGTTCATACCAAGCTTCATAACGGTATCAACGTCTTCAACGGACGAAACACCTTCATAAACCGTATAAATCGCTTCGTTAATCATTGGCATTAAAATCCGGTTGGAAACAAAGCCTGGAAAATCTTCAACTTCAACAGGCACTTTGCTTAACTTTTTCGTCATATCTTCAATTGCTTGATATGTTTCATCGCTCGTTTGCAATCCACGAATGATTTCAACAAGCTTCATAACCGGAACTGGATTCATAAAATGCATGCCGATTACTTGATCAGGACGATTTGTTACAGCAGCAATTTCTGTTATCGGAAGAGAAGATGTATTCGAAGCCAAAATGGCATGCTTCGGCGCAAAAGTGTCTAAGTCGCTAAACACTTTTTCTTTCACATCCATGTTTTCGACAACCGCTTCGATAACAAGATCACAATCATGTGCATCCTTTAAATGACTAGATGGTGTTAAGCGATTTAATGTATCGGTTTTATCTGATTCGCTGATACGTTCTTTTTCTACAGCACGAGTAAGTAATTTCTCAATTCGTTTCATACCTGTATCTAGTGCTTCTTCATTCATATCGTTTAATAGCACGTCAAACCCTGCTTGGGCACAAACTTGAGCAATTCCGCCACCCATTTGACCTGCGCCAATGACCATTACCTTTTTTATTTCCACGATGTAAGCCTCCTATTTTGATAGTTTGCTAGTATTTGGGTTGATGTTCGCTGTCTCTTGTCCAGTAAACTTAATGCTGAGTCCAGGATTTTTAATGCTTGGTTCGGTATTTTTGATGCGTTGTTCAGTATTTTTCTGTCCTGGTTCGGCATTTCAGCATTCCAGTTCAAAACATATATTAATTCTTTGGAACTTCAATCAATACCGCGTCACCTTGACCGCCACCACTACAAATTGCAGCAATACCTAGGCCACCTCCGCGACGTTTTAATTCATGGATTAATGTTAAAATAATGCGTGCGCCACTTGCTCCGATAGGATGACCAAGTGCAACTGCACCACCATTAACATTAACTTTTTCAGGATCGATGTCAGCAATTTTACCGCTTGCTAGTGATACTGCAGCGAATGCCTCATTGATCTCGTATAAATCAATATCATCCTTCGAGTAGCCAGTTTTTTCTAGCAATTTATTAATAACAAGTCCTGGTGTTTCAGGAAAGTCATGTGCTTCAACTGCTACTTCAGCATGACCAAGTACTGTAGCCATTGGTGTTTTACCTAATTGTTCCGCTTTTTCATCAGACATCACAACGAATGCTGCTGCTCCATCGTTTACTCCTGGCGCATTACCAGCTGTGATTGTTCCATCTTTGTCAAAGGCAGGACGTAATTTTGCCAGCTTCTCGACGGTAGTATCTTTTCGAGGTGCTTCATCTGTATCGACAACGATTGGATCTCCTTTACGTTGTGGAACTTCAAGTGCAACGATTTCTTCTGCAAACTTACCTTCTTCAATTGCTTTTACAGCACGTTGATGTGAACGATATGACCACTCGTCCTGTGCCTCACGTGTTAGCTCGTGTTTCGTTGCAGTGCTGTTACCATAGTTACCCATATGCACTCCTTGGAATGAGCACGTTAAACCGTCATGAATCATCATATCTTTTACTGATTTATCGCCCATGCGGTTGCCCCAACGAGCATCTGGTAAGAAATATGGTGCATTGCTCATGCTTTCCATTCCACCAGCAACAATGACATCTTCTTCACCTAGACGAATTAGCTGATCTGCAAGTGTTACACTACGTAATCCAGATGCACAAACCTTGTTGATTGTTTCAGTTTTTACTGTCCAAGGAATTCCAGCTTCACGCGCAGCTTGACGTGAAGGAATTTGTCCTTGACCACCTTGCAAAACAGTTCCCATAATTACTTCATCAATTTCTTTTTCATCTAATCCTGCACGATCAAGTGCTGCACGGATTGCTTTTCCACCTAGCTGTGAAGCAGTAAATGGCTTTAATCCTCCACCGAATTTCCCAAATGGTGTACGTGCCCCGGAAACAATAACAGTTTTTCTCATTAAAACTCCATCCCTTCTATGTGTAAAAGTTTGATAACGCTTTCTTTTTTCACTAGTAAAAATAAAACATACCAGTGGAATCCAAGGTTTCTCACGATTGAACGCTCGCTCAATCTTTATTCTAAAATATAGAGAGGTAAAATCTACCTCTCTATCATTTTAAGCGGTTTTCTCTTGTTCTTCAACTAGGACTGACAATGCTAGAATTTCAGCCACGTCCATTGTACTGATATCTTCTTCCACTTCTTTTGCTTTTGTACCATCACTTATCATGGTTAAGCAATACGGACAAGCACTAGAGATCATTGTTGGTTCAACCTTCATTGCCTGTTCGGTACGTGCCACGTTAATACGGTTACCAGTTGTTTCCTCAGACCACATTAGTCCTCCACCGGCACCACAGCACATGCCGTTTTCGCGGCTACGATCCATCTCGACTAATTCGAGGCCTGGTATCGCTCTAAGGATTTCACGCGGTGGATCATAAACGCCATTGTACCGACCTAAATAACAAGAATCGTGGTATGTTAAGCGTTCGTTAATCTGACCTTGTGGCTTCAATCGCCCACTCATTACTAAGTCATACAACATTTGCGTGTGGTGATACACTTCTGCTTCATAACCAAAATCAGGATATTCGTTTTTGAAAATGTTGTATGCGTGCGGATCGATTGTTACGATCTTTGTTACACCATTTTTTTCAAATTCTTTAATGTTCTTTTCGGCAATTTCCTGGAATAAAAATTCATTCCCGATACGACGAGCCGTATCTCCTGAGTTTGCTTCTTTATTTCCTAAGATCGCAAAGCTTATTCCAGCTTGATTCATTAGCTTCGCAAATGCCAAGGCAATTTTCTGGCTTCGGTTATCATATGCACCCATTGAACTTACCCAGAATAGATAATCAAACTCTTTATCTTCTTTTTTCAATTCTTTAACAGTAGGAATGTAAGCAGATTCATCCAACTCACGCCACTTGATACGGTCTTTTTTCGATAATCCCCAAGGGTTACCTTGACGTTCAATGTTCATAACAGCGCGCTGTTGATCTTGATCCATTTTACCTTCTGTCATTACTAAATAACGGCGCATATCAATAATTGTTCCAACATGTTCGTTCATAACTGGACAAGCTTCCTCACAGTTACGGCAAGTTGTACATCCGCCTAATTCTTCTTCTGTAATTACATCGCCGATTAGGCTCACCTGGTCCACGTAATTTTCCTGCCCGCTACTTGCAAGCTGATTACCAGCTGTTCCCGCAAATGCATACGACGGAACCCATGGGGATTTCCCAGTGATTGCTGCACCTTTTGCTGTTAAATGATCACGAACTTTAACCATGATATCCATTGGTGACAACATTTTACCTGAACCTGACGCAGGACAAACATCTGTACAACGACCACATTCTACACATGCGTAGAAATCGATCATCTGATGTTGCTCAAAGTCTTCTACTTTTCCGACTCCGAATGAAATGTCCTCTTCTTCTTCTTCCCCATCTTCATCAATCTCAAAACCTAGTTTCTTCAATTTACCAGGAACACGTTTGCTCAAAAATACGTTAATAGGAGCTGCAATTAAATGCGCGTGTTTGGATTGTGGTACGTATACTAAAAACGACAGAATCGTAATCGTGTGTATCCACCAAAATACGTAGAATAATACCATTGCGACTGTCGGGCTTAGCCAACTGAATGCTGCCGCAATAAGACTTGCAACTGGCTCACTCCATCCAAGCTCTTCGCCATGCCAAATGAGCGCCATTCCGTTTCCGAATAATACCGAAAGCATTAATGTACCAATAAAAATTAACACTAATCCAGCTTTAAATCCTCGTTTTAATCGAACGATTTTTTCCACGTAGCGGCGATGAAACGCCCATACTACTGCAACGAGAATCATTAATGTCACTAATTCCTGGAAGAATGTGAATGCCGAATATAAAGGTCCAAATGGCAAGTGATTCCCCGGTGCAAGCCCTTTCACAAACATGTCTATTGCACCAAATTGGACGAGTAAGAAACCGTAGAACATCATTACATGAATGGTTCCAGATTTTTTATCCTTTAAAAGCTTCGATTGGCCGAAAACAATTTTTCCGATCCGTCGAAAGCGTTCTTTAAAGTCTCGATCAAACTCCGACTTCTTTCCAAGCTTAATGTATGCTACACGTGTAGCTACTACTCTAGCGAATAAATACAGGCCATAGATGACAATTGCTATAAAAGCAACCAAATTAATAAGTAAAAATGTATCCACTATCCGCTCCCCCTTTAAGTCTAGTATACTGAAAAATGATAGCGATTGCATTAATTTATAGAATGAAATGAATCCTACTTTTATAGAACTATATGTTTTAGTTTAAACATGAATGATCATTCAGTCAACAAAATTTTAGCGAAATATGTAGAATTGTACTAATTTCCACGACTAATTCCCGGGAATTTGGTTGGTTGAATATGATTGCGGACACAGGATCCGCTATTTGCCATTATTACAAGTATTTATGGATTTAGCGGACAGGAGATCCCTTATTTGGCTGGATCGCGGTTATTTTATGTGATTTCTGTGAAATAAGGTACCTGGAGTCCGATAGAGTGCTCAAAATGCTGTTTTTTAAGTGAATAGAGGATCCTGTGTCCGATAAATCAATTCAGATATCATTTCGTTATAGGTGAATTTAAAAGGGCACCACAACGAGTGCCCTTCTCAAATCCACTACATTTTCTCCGGCGCAGTTACGCCAATCAATTTTAAACCGTTTGCAATTGTAGTTTTAACTGCTTCCATCAATGCTAGCCGTGCTTTCGTTAATTCTTGATCATCGCTAAACACTTTCTCCGCGTTATAAAAGCTATGCAGTAATGAGGCTAAATCAAAAACGTATTGGGTCACTTTATGCGGTGTACGTTTCACCGCTGCATCTGCGACTGTTTGCGGGAATTCACCTAGTTTCTTCAATAGATCCGCTTCTTTTTCAGCAACTAATAATGTAGCATCGAAGCCTTCTCCAATCGCCATTCCTTTTTCTTCTGCTTGCTTCAGCATCGTACAAATCCGTGCGTGCGCATATTGAACGTAGTAAACTGGATTTTCATTTGACTCTGAACGCGCAAGATCCATATCAAAGTCTAATTGCGAATCGTTCGACCGTGTTACGAAAAAGTAACGCACTGCATCTTTGCCAACTTCCTCCATCAGCTCACGCAATGCAACTGCTTTACCTGTACGTTTGCTCATTTTGACTTTTTCGCCATTTTCAAAAAGGGCTACCATTTGAATTGTTTTCACTTCAAAATCATTCTTGTTGTAGCCAAGTGCTTGAATTGCTGCTTGCATTCGCGGAATGTAACCATGGTGATCAGCGCCCCACACGTTAATTACTTTGTCGTACCCGCGATCAAATTTATCTTTGTGATAAGCGATATCTGGCGTCAAGTATGTGAAGCTACCATCCTGTTTAATGATTACGCGATCTTTATCGTCACCAAAATTGGTTGAACGGAACCACGTTGCCCCATCTTTTTCATAGGTGTAACCCGCTTCTTTCAAAATTTCCAGTGCTTTTTCTACCTTGTTTTCTGTGTATAATGACGTTTCCGAGAACCAGTTATCGAATTCAACACGGAAATCAGCGAGGTCTTCTTTAATTTTGCCAATTTCGTAATCAAGACCGTATTTCTTAAAGTAAGAAAGACGTTCCTCGCGTTCAACGTTCGCCCATTTATCGCCAGTTTCCTCAGCTAATTTCTTACCAATTCCGATAATATCTGCCCCATGATAAGCATCTTCAGGCATTTCGACATCTTTACCAAGCGCCTGTAAGTACCGTGTTTCAATAGAAATCGCTAGGTTATTAATTTGGTTTCCAGCATCATTAATATAATATTCCCGTTCGACAGCAAATCCCGCAGCATCAAAAACATTACAAAGCACATCTCCGAATGCAGCTCCGCGAGCATGACCTAAATGCAAGTCGCCTGTTGGATTTACGGAAACGAACTCTACCTGAATTTTTTCACCTTTACCAGTTTCTGTTTTTCCGTAATCAACACCAGCATCCAAGATCGTTGAAACGAGCTCACCTAAATAGTCATTTTTCATGAAAAAATTAATGAATCCAGGTCCTGCAATTTCAACTTTTTCAATCGATGCTTTCGTATTGTCAAGGTTTGCAACAATGTCGTCAGCTATTTGACGTGGTGCCTTTTTCGCAATGCGGGCAAGTTGCATCGCAATATTTGAGGCAAAATCACCATGGGCTTTATCCTTTGGTTTTTCCAAAATGATGGCAGGCAGTTCACTTTCAGACGCAAGTTCAGCCTTGATAACGGCATCTGCTATTTCCTGTTTTAACGTTTCTTCAGTTTGTGCAAGTATATTCATTCGGAGTCCTCCTTAATTGTTAGCGTTAATTGATGGTTGCGTTCGTCTTGGCCGTTTAATTTTACTGAATATGTAATGGCCAACTGTCCCATGCTAGAGCTTGTTAACGCTTGGTATGCAAGCTTGTGTGTGTATGTTTCCATATGTATGTTCACATGTGGGTGCTTATAAACATTTTCTGTTGTTCGATTCAATCGGAACTGTTGGTGCATTGCGATATCACCAGTACGTTTAATGCTTACTTTTTCGTCTTGAATCGTGATTAACGTTTTAATCGAAAGTCCCTCTTCGTTTTCTTCCTGAAATGTAATCACGTGTATGTTTTTTCGATTAAAAAAATCACCCTTATAGTGCGTGACTGTTTGTTCCGTTTCCCCATCATCCATAATTTCCATTTCCAGTGTCCCTGATACTGACTGGTGGTTTGTTTCCATTATATCGCCTCTGAATCATTTGTATAATTTCCTATTATACCGTTGAATGAAGGGGGATATCAATAAAAGGATGAATTTTTCCTGTAAAAAAATCACCCACCTTGTGAAAGGTGAGTGATCAAACATTTATTTCACCCAGCCCAACAACATCTCCCGAACAAATTTACTTGCTGCGATTGCTGTTTGGTCGGATGGGTCATAAGCGGGTGCGACTTCTACTAGATCAGCCCCAATGACGTCAATGTCTGATTGTGCAATTAATTGAATTGCCTCCAATAGTTCGCCTGAGGATATACCACCCGCTTCTGCCGTACCTGTACCAGGAGCGAAGGCTGGATCTAAGACATCGATATCAATCGTCACATACACCTTGCGGCCAGCTAACTTAGGTAACACTTTTCTTAACGGTTCGGCAACATGAAATTTAGACATGTGCATACCGCTTTCCTTAGCAAATTGAAATTCTTCTCGCATACCGGAACGAATTCCGAAAGAGTACACGTTTCCAGCACCAATTAAATCACAAACTTTACGTACAGGTGTTGAATGGGATAAAACTTCCCCCTCATATTCCTCACGTAAATCAGCGTGTGCGTCAATATGGATAAATGCCATATCTGGATATTTCCGGTGCATCGCTTGGATAACTGGCCATGTTACTAAATGCTCCCCACCAAGCCCAAGCGGAAATTTTCCATCGTCTAATAGCTTATCAATATATTCTTCAATCATTCCAAGGCTACGTTCGGCATTTCCAAATGGCAATGGAATATCACCTGCATCAAAATACGAAACCTCTTCCAAATGCTTGTCCATATATGGGCTATATTCCTCTAGTCCAATCGATGCTTCGCGAATTCTTCCTGGTCCAAAACGTGATCCAGGTCGAAAGCTCACGGTCCAATCCATCGGCATTCCGTAAATTACCGCCTTTGCTTCGTCAAAATTGTCACGTGACATGATAAAAACTTTTCCTGAATATGCTTCATCAAATCGCATGGTCACCCCTCCTATTCGGTCAAATCTTTTACGAACTTCGGTAGTGCAAATGCAGCAAAATGAAGCTCTGGTGTATAATACTTTGTTTCAATCTCCGTGAAACGCTCTTCCTTCACTTTTAACGGATTATGAATCTTACTACCCATCGTAAACGTCCATAATCCACTTGGATACGTTGGGATGTTTGCTGTATAGAGCTTTGTTACTGGGAAAATTTCCTTCACATCATGATACACCTGATGAATTAGATCAGCCTTGAACCAAGGGTTATCTGTTTGTGCCACAAAAATCCCATCATCCTTTAGCGCACGAGAAATCCCTGCGTAAAAACCTTGGGAAAATAAATTTACTGCTGGTCCTACTGGCTCAGTAGAATCAACCATAATTACATCAAATTCACGTTCACTTTTTGCAATGTACATAAATCCATCATCCACCAATACTTCTACACGAGGGTCATCAAGTGAACCTGCTATAGATGGTAGGAATTTTTTCGAGTATTCGATAACCTTCCCGTCGATATCAACTAGTGTTGCCTTCTCAACAGAATCATGTTTCATTACTTCACGAATCACACCACCGTCTCCGCCTCCGACAACCAATACTCTTTTCGGATTAGGATGGGTGAATAAAGGTACGTGTGCAACCATTTCATGATACACAAATTCATCTTTTTCCGTCGTCATGACCATATCATCTAAAACGAGCATATTGCCCCATTCTTCTGTATTTAGCATCTGTAAATCTTGAAAATCTGTTTTTAAAGCTGCTAACGTCTCGTTAATTTTTGCAGTTATTCCAAAGTTAGCTGTTTGTTTTTCTGTGAACCAAATTGCCATCGATACATCTCCTTTTTCTCTTCCATAAAACAATAAAATTATAGTTAATTTCTGCAAAAAAGCAAGCACTTTTGGCTAATTTTTTTAAAGAAGTTTATTTCGTTCTATCTTTTCCCATAATAAGAATAATGTACACATTAAATTGGAGTTAATGCCTATGAAGCAATTCATTTTAAAATATAAACTTATAAGTGTTCTCATTGGAGCGTTTTTATTGTTCTTCACAAGTATTGGCGGAGTTTATTTCGCAAGCTTTTTACTTGGTCCACCACCGCTTAAAACCGAGCAAAACACAATCTATTATAGTACCGCCGGAAAGATAATTGGTGAGGAAAAAGGTGTTGAAAGCCGGTATTGGGTTGGGCTTGATGAGATATCACCTTATGTAAAAAAAGCGACACTTGCAATTGAGGATCAAGAATTTTACGAGCACAATGGCTTTGATTATTCACGTATTGCTGGTGCCATTGTACAAAACATTAAAAATATGTCCTTATCAGAAGGAGCGAGTACACTAACCCAACAATACGCTAGAAATTTATTTTTATCCTTTGAAAAAACGTGGACAAGGAAAATCAAGGAAGCATTCTATACCGTCCGTTTAGAAATGTATTATACAAAGGATGAAATCTTAGAAGGCTATCTAAACACGATTTACTATGGTCACGGTGCGTATGGTATTGAAGCAGCAAGCCGATACTTTTTTGGCAAATCTGCGGATGCGTTGACTCTTGCTGAAGCGACGATGCTTGCAGCAATTCCAAAAGGACCGACGTACTATTCACCTTTTAATAGTCTGGAAAATGCTACAAGGCGACAACAGAATATCCTAGAAGCAATGAAACAGCAAGGAATGATTTCGGAACAAGACTACTATTTAGCAACACGAGCACAGTTGGATTTTCAAAAGCAAAGTGAGCATGTGAAAAAAGCTGTTGCCCCATATTTTCAGGACACCGTCTTGCTTGAGGCTTCACGGAAATTAGATCTTGACCGGGAAAAAATTCGTTCTGGTGGGTATAAAATATATACCACCTTAGATGTAGGAATGCAGCAAAAGCTTGAAGAAAATGTACATGAAACGATTCGAGATGGAAGTGATATTCAGGTTGGGAGTGTGGCGCTTGACCCTGAAAACGGGGCAATTCGCGCGCTAGTAGGTGGAAGAGATTATAGTAAAAGTACGTTTAATCGAGCTACGCAGGCGAAACGAATGGCGGGATCATCTTTTAAGCCATTTTTGTATTACGCTGCTCTTACCCATGGCTTTACACCCGCAACCATGCTAATGAGTAAACCAACTTCTTTTACATTAGCTAATGGAAAGGTTTATCAGCCAAGCAATTACAATGGATACTACGCGTACAAACCTATTACATTAGCGCAAGCATTAGCACTATCTGACAATGTTTATGCGGTTAAAACTAACTTGTTTCTAGGCGTTGAAAAACTGATAGAATCTGCTCGCACCTTTGGAATTGACACAAAGCTTCCGCCAGTCCCATCGCTTGCACTTGGAACAGCTACTGTGACTGTAAAAGATATGGTTAACGGATACGGGATATTAGCCAATGGAGGCGAAAAAATTAACGCCCATACCATTCGAAAAATTGTGGATCGGAATGGGAATGTAGTTTTCGAGGCACCGAAGGAAAATGGCAAACAAGTGTTGGATAAACAAAAGGCATTTATTTTAACCGATATGATGAAAGGTATGTTTGATCATTCACTTGATGGATATATGTCTGTGACCGGGTCACCTGTAGCTAACCAATTAACGCGAGATTACGCTGGTAAATCTGGTACAACCGCTTCCGACAGCTGGATGATCGGATTCAGTCCACATATCGCAACTGGCGTTTGGATTGGTTACGATGACAATCGAGAAATAGACAAGGCAGCTGAAAATGGATACGCGAAAGATATTTGGGCTGGATTCATGGAAGCCGCCCATCAGGAGCTGCCACGTGTAGATGCAGATGCACCAGCTGGTGTTGTTGGAGCATGGATCGATCCTGTGTCAGGAGGAGTAGCAACCTCAGCCTGTCCAAATGGGACACTAATGTATTTTGAAAAAGGAAATGTTCCATTAAAAAAGTGTGAAAAGGATATTGACCCTAGTGAAAGAAATGTAGAAAGAAATCCGCCAAAAGACGAGCATAAAAAAGGCGTATTTGAAAAAATATTTGATTACTTGTTTTAAGTTGAGATAGTTGAAGGAATGTGTCGTGACTATTATGAGGTGGGCCCTACTTGATCTTGAATCACATTGTCGCCTGAGTTTAGTGACTTTTGGCCCGACTTAGATTCGATGCCTCCTGAGTTCAGTGACTTGTGGCCCAAGTTAGTCTCGATGTCTCCCGAGTTTAGTGGCTTGTGGCCCGACTTAATCTCGCTTTCTCCTGAGTCGGTGGCTTGTGGCCCGACTCAGTCACGTTATCGCCCAAGCTCATGGACTATTGGACCGAGTTCAGAATTCTGTCGCCTAAGTTTATTATCATCTAGATCTATCGCAACATATATTCCATAATTTCTTTCTGACGTTATAAAAAAATAGCCGACGCTCTGGTAAGGTCCGTCTTACCACGAGGTCGGCTACTTTTTTGTCCTAGTAATACATGTGAAAGTCCATGTACACATATTTTACAAATTCTTGTCAAAAAGTACAAGAATTTCAACTAATGTTCATGGTTCGTTCACAATTTGTTCATTATTTTGGTAGAACCTCTTTAAGTTCATCACTCGAGTTGTTCCACATTTCTTCGTTAAAATCGACCAGAAAATCCTTTAACAATTTCTTTGAATGATCGTCCATATGCTCAAGCATAATTTTACCCTTTAGCGACTTGTCCATGTGTGTAACGTGTTCAGGCATCGACTTATAGGCACGCTTGATTTCACGGTCAACACGAATTTCACTGCCACATACACCTGCATAATATGGGCCGTTTTCTCCCTTTTCAACGGTTACCCAAACGATCCAATACAGCTTACCATTTGGAACAGCATCTTTATCTGGCAAGAACTTCACACGACGCTCCACTTCACTACGCGCGTGCATCGCTCCCATATCAACAAATGCACGGTCCTCATTTGGGTCAATTATTACAGGAGACATATTTTCAAGACTAATCGCCCCAACACCATATCCACCATGGCCGTCAGTTGAATCGTCTTTAATTATTGTAAATGGATTTGTATTTTTTTTCGGTTTATCATCACTCATCGTAAGAACCTCCTTAACGCTTTCTGTCTATTGTAGTATAAGTTCTTTTGTTATTCCATTCAAGAAATGCCCTTTTAAATTAGGTTGACAATTGGATATTATTAAAAAAGTTCGCCCATCCGGACGAATTTTCTTCTAGTTTCGTTTCATTTGATCAATAAATTCCCAAGCCTCGGCGATTTCTTCTTCGCTAAAGTTTTGTTTGGGCTTAACGGTATGTATTTTTTCAACAATCTCCACTTGAGATAACCCATCGAAATACAACATCGTCGACACTAACTCCAAAAAGCGTGAACTCTTTCCTTTTAACAACTCAACTTGTTCATGCATATCTGGCATATCAAGTGTAAATTGTTGTAAAAAGTTTTGTCCGTTTTCCGTAATCGCATAATTATATTGATAATAATTGCTTTTATCCTCTTTCACTTCAGCAACAAAGCCAAGATTACAGAGCTCTTCCATCCGAAGCGTAAGCTCTTCTGAATACGGTCCATAAAAATGGAATTGATATTTTTCTTCAAATGGCACCTTACATTTTTGTAAAATATAGATCATTTTTTGTAGTTTTTTTCGTCCAGTAACTTCTTTTGCAACGTCAAAAAAATGCATTAGTTTCGCATGATTGGTCAACATTATTTATCCGCTCCTTGCGTCTTCAATAGTTCCATTATTCTTCTTTTAGTCGTGCTTTCCTCAAGTTCTTTAATCATATCGGCCGGGAAATATAGCTTATGATCGGTGCGTTTTTTTCCTGAAATTGATTCTACAATATCAGAATGACGTGATAACTCTTTTAGTTCACCACTTGGCATTAATAAATGAATTGGTAATCGTTCTTCTTCCTCTCCTGGGCGGTAAAAATCATACGGGAGGTCAGAAGAAGAATCCACCTCAAGATAGTACTCCGGATCAATTTCAACTTCTTGGAACAGTTTGTACAGCTCCATCCATTCTGTCATCTGTTTATTCGGATTAAATTCAATATATTTAAACAACCGGCGATTCATAAATCGCTCGCATAAATCTCGTAAAATAAAATCGTCTTCTTCCTGCCACAATTGGAAATAATACGATACAACAGATTCATCAAGCTTTAAATAGGCAGATAGGTCTACCTTCTCTTTAAAGAATGAAATGAAGTGCAATGGCTCTAGCTTGAATGTATAATCTGACTCGTATAAAAATTTTGCCCGGTGAAGAATTTTGGACAAAATAACTTCAGCACTTCGGGTGACAGGATGAAAGTAAACCTGCCAATACATTTGATAGCGACTCATGATATAATCTTCTACTGCGTGCATACCACTTGATTTAATAACGACTTGATCATCAATTGGACGCATAACTCGAAGAATTCGCTCCATATCAAAATGGCCGTAGCTTACGCCTGTAAAATACGCATCGCGTTGCAGGTAATCCATACGATCCGCGTCGATTTGACTTGAAATAAGGCTGACGACTAGTTTATCTTCGTATGTTTTTGCGATGACGTCTGCAACTTTTTGTGAAAAACCTTTTGAAACACGTTCCAAAATTTTATGTACTTCTGTATCACCAATCAAGATTTGTTGGGTAAAATACTCATGATCAAGCTTGAACACTTTTTCGAATGAATGGGAAAATGGTCCGTGCCCTAGGTCATGCAAAAGTGCCGCACATAAACATAACAACCGTTGATCTGTATTCCAGTGTTCTTTTCCGTCAAAGTTCGTAAGAATGCGGCGGACAATTTCATATACACCAAGCGAATGGTTGAAACGACTATGTTCTGCTCCGTGAAAGGTTAAATTTGTTGTTCCGAGCTGTTTGATCCGACGTAATCGCTGAAATTCGGGAGTAGCAATTAAATCCCAAATTACTTGATCCTTTACGTGAATGTAGCGGTGAACCGGATCTTTAAATACTTTTTCTTCATATAATTGTTCATCTTTGTACGCCATTTTTTCACAACCCGTTTCTATTCGACAATTTTGTTATATTATATAATAGATAGGCAAAGTTAAAAAGCACTAAAAGGGAGAAAATCATGCAATCTTGGAAAGAAATCATTCACCATCCGACGTTCCGCTATATGGATCAGTCGGATGATAAAATTTTTATAAATGAACCGATAAGTGCGTTAACATCCTTCGCAATTGATGATACGTTAGCACTTTCCGTTGGGGATGGTGACTCGGCACCAGCAATTCGATTATGGGTACATCCAAAAACGGTAGTTCTCGGGATTCCAGACGCTCGGTTACCGTTTATTGAGGAAGGTGTCGAGCTTTTATCGAGCCGTGGATATCATGCAATTGTTCGAAATTCAGGCGGACTTGCGGTAGCACTTGATGAAGGCGTCCTAAATATTTCGCTCGTGTTACCGGATGTAAAAAATATATCAATCTATGCGTGTTACGAAGCGATGGTTAGTTTTGTACAATACATGCTAGCTGATTTGACCGACGAAATTGAAGCATATGAAATTGTCGGCTCCTATTGTCCTGGTGACTATGATTTGAGTATCGGAGGAAAAAAGTTCGCTGGAATATCACAACGACGAGTGAAGGATGGCGCTGCTATTCAGATTTATTTAGATGTTGAAGGTCTGGGCCGGGAACGCGCTGCTTTAATTCGAGACTTTTATGAGGTTGGTTTAAAGGGAACCGAAACAAACTTTTCGTTTCCAAGCGTAGTACCGGAAACCATGGCTTCCCTGTCTGAACTATTACCAAGAAAAATTACGTTGGACGAGATGAAACAACGTGTTTATACGACGTTGGAAGAATTAAGTGAGACGATTGTTACAGATGACTTTTCCGAAAAAGAACAAGAAGTTTTCCAGAAGCGATTGGAGCAAATGAAAAAACGTAATGAAAAAATAGCAGCGATGTTGAAGCGATAATTTTATCGGACTCACGTTCCTCTATTTCACGATTCCTCCCCATATTTTCAACTTAGCGGACACCAGATCTCTTATTTGATGAAAATCAATGTGAAACAGGGGTGAAAACAGCAAATAAGGAATCGTGAGTCCGTTTGATTCCGCTATTTGGTTAATATTGGCCAAATAAGGAATCCTCTGTCCGCGATAAATATTTTTGAGATAGTCATGGCGTAGATTTGTATCAAATGCTTAGAATACTTGGCTAATCGCCAAGCCTTTATGGCGAAATCCGTAGCTGCACTTATGCAGTAAGAAAGGATTTATGCTTTCTTACCTGCCAAATAAGCTTTGTGGGCACATGCCCCTGCAAGCCACTACTATCCAGCTTGTACTGCTGTAATTAACGCTAAATTATAAACGTCCTCCGAACTACAACCACGCGACAAGTCGTTAACTGGTCGATTCAAGCCTTGTAGCACAGGACCAACTGCGTCAAATTCACCGAGACGTTGTGCGATCTTGTATCCTATATTTCCTGCCTCAAGACTCGGAAAAATGAACACATTCGCATCACCTTTCAGTGGTGAATCAGGAGCTTTTTTCACCGCAACATTTGGTACAAAGGCTGCATCAAACTGGAATTCACCATCAATCACTAAGGATGGATTTTTTTCCTTTGCAATTTGTAATGCCTCTGTTACACGGTCAGTTTCAGCAGATTTTGCTGAGCCTTTTGTTGAGAAACTGAGCATTGCCACACGAGGATCAACACCAAATAGTTCAGCTGTTACCGCACTCTCCACTGCAATTTCCGCTAGATCTTGACTATCTGGTGCGATATTGATCGCACAATCAGCGAAAACGTATTTTTCCTCACCACGCACCATCACGAATACGCCGGAAGTTTTTTTAATGCCTTCCTTCGTTTTTATAATTTGTAACGCTGGTCGGACGGTATCTGCAGTTGAATGAGCAGCACCACTAACTAGCCCATCTGCTTGATTCAGATAAACGAGCATCGTGCCAAAATAATTTTCATCAAGCAAAATTTTACGGGCTTCCGCTTCGGTTACTTTTCCTTTCCGACGCTCTACAAACGTTTCCACCATTAAATCAAACTCTTCAAATTCAGTTGGGTCCATAATCTTACACGATGAAATATCTACGCCCACTTGCTCGGCTTGTCTCTTAATATCACTTTTTGTACCAATTAAAATCGGTGTTAAAATACCTGCAGCGCTTAATTGGCTAGTTGCTGTTAAAATTCGTTCGTCCGTACCTTCTGGAAAAACAATAAATCTATTTGTTCCTGCTAATTTTCCTTTTAATTCTTCGAAAAAATTACTCATGACCAAACTCCTTTCTATTCGTAATGATACGTTAACCGATTACCTATGAAAAGCATTTCACCCAAGCTATGACAAATTCGTGAAATCAGCTTTAATAAAACCCTTATCCATGATTAATATTCCCCGATTATGGTATAGTAAAGCCATATAATACTATTTTTTTGAATTAAGGGAGCGATAACGAATGGCAGCTGAAGCAGTAGAAACCATGGATGGCTGGTATTGCTTACATGATATGCGTAGCATGGACTGGACTTCATGGAAGTTAGCATCTAGTGAGGAGCGTCAAGCCGCGATCGATGAATTTCATGCACTATTGGAAAAATGGGACACCGTGGAAGAAGCTAAGGAAGGAAGCCATGTTGTTTATACGATTGTTGGTCAAAAAGCAGACATTATGCTCATGATTCTTCGTCCAACAATGAATGAACTGAATGAAGTGGAAACTGCATTTAATAAGACAAAGTTCGCTGAGTTCCTACAACCAGCACATTCCTATGTATCTGTTGTAGAGCTTTCTAAATATTTCCCGCAGAAAAAGGATGTTGACCCGGAAACACTTCCAGAAACACAGGCACGTTTAAAGCCGATTTTACCTAAATGGGAGCATATTTCGTTCTATCCGATGGACAAGCGTCGAGCGGGTGAGGAAAATTGGTATTCGTTAGATTTCAAAAATCGCGCTAAACTTCTGTACGAGCACAGTAAAACTGGCCGCAAATACGCAGGTCGGATAAAACAAATTATTACAGGCTCTTTCGGATTTGATGATTGGGAATGGGGCGTAACACTGTTCGCTCATGACGCTTTACAGCTAAAACGAATTGTTTACGAAATGCGCTTTGATGAAGTTAGCGCGAAATACGGTGAGTTTGGGGAATTCTTTGTTGGAAACCACTTACCGAATGAAAAAATTGCTGCATATCTTCACGTATAAAAGATAAACCGTATCCACTATGCTGGATACGGTTTTATTTTGGCAGGTAAGTAAGGATAAAATCTTTCTTACTACATAAGTGCAACTAAGGCTTTCGCCATAAGGGCTTGGCGATAAGCCAAGTTTTCTAATAACGTCAGAAAATAAAGATGATGGTAGATCTTATAAGAAAAACTTCGGGCATTCGCTACTAATGGGAGGCGAATACGAGTTTTTCTAAGGTTTGTCACATCTGCCCATGTTCTAACATAGAATATCGAGCATATAATGAAATAGTATTGAGAAATGAGGTGACCCAGATGCCGAGAGTTGCTGCTACAGATAAGGGAGTGGCGCTTCTAGCACGGTTAATGCGTGCTGAGGCGGAGGGTGATGGGAAGTTAGGAATGCTAATGGTTGGAAATGTTGGAATCAACCGAGTTGTCTCCAATTGCTTAGATTTCACGCAATTATCCACCATACGCGACATGGTTTTTCAGAGCCCAGGTGGGTTTGAAGCTACACAAAAGGGCTATTTTTATCAACGTGCTCGTGAGATGGATAAAAACCTTGCACAAAAGGTAATTAAAGGCGGACGCTACCATCCAGCGTCATATGCACTTTGGTTTTTTAGACCTGAAGGAAGTTGCCCTGCGCAATGGTTTGATCAATGGAATGCTGGTCGATTTAAGTCACATTGCTTTTATGCTCCGTTATCATCAGTCTGTCCAGCGGTTTATTAATACCGCTAATTATACATCAGGAGGTTTTACACATGAGTGAAAATCAATACCCTTACTATTATTATCCGCAAATGTCTCCAGCTTATTATCCACAGTATGATTACCGCCAATTTAATGAGGTACAAAATTTTCAACCAGCACAGATGCCAGTTCCAGATCCAAGCGGTATGTTGCCAATTGAAGAATCCTACATCGAAAATATCCTTCGTTTAAACAAAGGAAAAAAAGCTACTGTTTACATGACATTTGAGAATAATCAAGAATGGAATGCACAAGTATTTAAAGGAATAATCGAAGCTGCTGGAAGAGATCACATCATTTTAAGTGATCCTCAAACAGGAAAGCGGTATTTATTATTAATGATCTATTTAGATTACATTACATTTGAAGGAGAAATAAATTATAACTATCCGTACCAATCAGGTGAAATGACTTCCTATCCACCGAGGTAAAAGGACAAAAGGATGACCCATACGGAATCTTTCCAACTATGTGTCATCCTTCTTTTATCTATGGTCTGTCTAGCAATGACTCCTAGCGAATTCCCAATCTATCTAATTGTACGTCGCTTGGCAGTCGCCTTCGCTTTTCTTTGGCTAGCTGCGGCTCCTAGCGTCTAGCAAATAGGTAGTCAGGATGAATGTAGGGAGAGTACACTCCACGTTTCACCTACCTATCTATTTGTACGTCGCTTGGCAGTCGCCTTCGCTTTTCTTAATTAGGAGGATTCCGATGAGACATCCATATGAAAAATTCATCCGATTAGAATTAATTTCGTTGATCCTTGCAGTAATAGCAGGGATAGTTGTAATAGTAAAAGGGTTTATTTTTTTAGCTATCCTTATCGTCTATTTAGTCGCGTTTGGTCTCTGCTTTGAGGCAATGATTGAAATAAACACGCACAACCGCAATAAAGCGTTTAAGCATTTTTTACAAGCTATATTACTGCTTGTGTTTATGAGTTATATCGTGTTCCAATTATAAATATTTTACAACACCATAACCTAGTAAAATCCAACCAATTAAAAATGCTACCCCGCCGATTGGAGTAATCATCGCAAAAGTTTTTACTCCTGTCGTTGAATAAACGTACAAGCTTCCTGAAAATAAGACAATCCCTATGAAAAACAGCCATCCTGCCCAGAGCATTCCACCACTTTGAAACTTTGCCAGCAATAGTCCAGTAACAAATAAAGCCATCGTATGGAACATCTGATACGTTACTGCCTTTTCCCAAATACCTAACATTTTCTCTGAAAGTTTACCTTCTAAACCATGTGCACCGAACGCTCCTAAAGCTACTGCTAAAAATCCGTTAATTACTCCAAGAATTAAAAATAATTTCATCTTTACACCTCTCGTATCAAATAAGATTAAAAATCAAAAATAGATTTGCCATTTGCATCATCATGATCAATACTAGATTCATCTCGACGATGATGGTTATCGGTTGTTTTCGTATTACCTAGCATTGCTTTCATCTCGTCATCCGAAATATCTTCTATTTTAGTAGAATCCTTTTTCGGGTAATCCTGTTTTCCCTCTACTATCAGATCACTTAATAGTCGCACATGCTCTATATGTTTCACCATTTGCTGGTAATTTTCATGATTTTGTTGCGCCTGTTTTAGCTCGTCCATCATTTTTTTCAATATCGTTTCATTCGGAACCGCCATCAAAAGCCCTCCTCTATCTTCCATTAGTATAACATGGATCTGGCCCATAAAATATTACGAACAAATGAAACCAAAAAAGCCCTGGATTTTGTCCAAGACTTTTTTCATTCGTTATTATTATGCATTTATGCGTTCATTTTGATTTTGTTCCTCTTGATAGCGCTCATACATCCAATACAGGAAGTTAAGTTCCTTTTCCTGAAGTGGCCGTCCAAGCTCTTCTTTCGTATCCTCTAATACAGTTAAAAAGCTCTCCATCACGCTACTTATCCCCCTAATTTGCCATTAGCGAAACTATAATCTTTTTTCATTGTACATGGAAATTAGAAAGGAATCAATATAAAATATTAATAATTTGCCAAATTTACAGAAAACAATATATATCGACAAAATTTACTAGCTAGAATGGGAATAATTCATCACTTTATACGCCTTATTTAGTCGATCCTTATACGCAATATGTTCGCGTTTAAACTTTGTCGGACTATCAATTCCAGCAACGGCAGACAATTCAAATATGCCTTCTCGTAGCGACAATAGATAGTTACAAACGCGGTATTTTTTCTCTTCAATGCTTAACGCTTTTTGCAAGTCGGGATCAGTAGTCGTTACTCCAACAGGACAGTTGTTTGTATGACATACCTGTGCCATTATACAGCCAACAGAAAGCATAAACCCTCGTGCTATATTGATTAAATCTGCTCCAAGTGCAAGTGCCATGACAATTTTATCTGGAGTAACGAGCTGTCCAGAAGCGATAATTTTAGTCCGTTCCCGTAGTCCGTATTTTTTCAACAAATCATCAAGTAACGGTAGTGCTGCATAAGTTGGTAGACCGACAGATTCTGCTAATTCGTAGTAAGTAGCTCCAGAACCACCATTTCCACCATCGATTGTAATGAAGTCTGGTACGATATCAAGTTCCTTCATTGCCTTTACATAGCTCTCTGCTTGGCTTTCATCACCGATTACAATTTTCGTTCCAACTGGCTTTCCGCCAACGTCTCGCATTCTATCGACAAACTCTAGTAATCCTTTTGCATCATCGAATTCTTTAAATCTATTTGGACTATTAATTGTTTCCCATGGTTCTACGTTACGAATTTCTGCAATTTCTTCCGTAACTTTTTTTCCTTCCACATGTCCACCACGTTGTTTGGCCCCTTGAGCTAGTTTTATCTCAAATGCTTTCACCTGATCAATTTCACTTTTTTTCTTGAAAAGCTCCCAAGAAAACTCGCCATCTTTGGTGCGCACCCCAAATAACCCCGCACTAATCTGCATAACAATATCAACATCGCCTTTTTGATGGTATGGGGAAATACTTCCTTCTCCTGTATTCATCCACGTTCCACCTGCCATGCCGAGTCCTTTTGATAATGCCGTAATTGCGTGATCTCCTAATGAACCAAAACTCATCGCAGATTGACCAATTAGTCCTTTTATTTTAAACGGTTGTCGTACGGTGTCTTTTCCAAGGATAATTGCATCGTCGTCGGTAAGGTAAAACGGATTGAGCACATCCTCTGCGTGATGTTCTTTTCTACTAAACAATTTTTCATTATCGATGGTATAGAGACGTGTTTTAATTTTAGGTTCTTGGTCAATTCTTAACTCCTCCCTTTGCTTGGGAAACATATGATTAACCATGTAAAAGCCTTCTTCATTAAAATTACGTTCCGATCCATAACCAATCATTCGATTATTATATTTTGCTGATTTATATACAAATTCAAATTCTCTTCTGTTGAATGGTTTTCCTTCGTTATCATTATTGAATAGATATTGACGAAGCTCGGGGCCAATTTTCTCAATCATATATCTGACTTTCCCAAGTATCGGGTAATTTCGTAGTACGGAATGTTCTTGCTGCTTTGAGTCATGTACATATACACGCAAAATAAAGAATAATGGTATAAGTACAACCAGGGCTATAATCGCGATTATACTAATCAATAATCCAATTTCCACTCTATTCACTCCTCACTTTTTAAATTTCTTTTTTAGTAAACTTGTTGTTTTAAAGCTGTTTAATGCATGTTAGACGTAAACTGCGAACTAAAGAAAATTCATGTCTTTTAATCCCGCTGGACAAGGAAAGCTTCCCTGAAAAGGCATCGAACGAAGAAAAAGTGATTTTCTTTTTCGAGGAATTGACTACCCTCCGCTCCAATTAACTACTAAAATAGAAGATAATTATGTTTTGGTTTTTGTCAAATATCGTACAAATGAAATAAGAGGGCGCAATTCCAGCTAAGGAAAAACATGAAGACTCCTGCGGGAAAAGCAATGTTTTCATGCGAGGAGTGAAGCATCTCCGAATTCACTTGCAACACGACGAGCAACAGCTGAAGACCCCACAGGAAGTGGTTTTCTTCCGAGGAGGCTGAAGCGTTGCCCGCGGAAAGCGAAATGTTTTTCCGTAGCGGTAGGTTATCTTCTATCTGAGTAGTTCGCAATTTACTTCAATTGTAAACGAAACATTCTGAACGGATAGTACGCCAAGGACACTGCTTGGTATCGGACTGAGGATGCCTTATTTACCTTATTTACTTTTATTTTGAGGGTTAACGGACATACGATGCCTTATTCGACTAAAAAACATGATTTTCAACTGTTTTTACCCAAATAAGGAATCCTGAGTCCGATAACAACCGCATCTACCCTTATTTTTCACAAATAAGGAATCGTGTGTCCGCTAGCTGACATCCTTCATGCAATCTTTCCAGTACGCTAGAAAATGTTACTTTACTAGACTTGCCCGCAATGGAATTATCACTAGTTCGCAATTTACTTCAACTGCGCCCCACAGCAATACGAACACGACCTATATTAAATATGGTAGGTACACTATCAAAATAATAAATACCCAAATCACATCGACAAAGTGCCAGTAATATTGAAAAATCCGCTGCTTTTCGATGTATAAAGCATAGGGGATAGTCATTCGTTTAAACTGAATGAGTAATAGAATCATCCAACCAATACCAAAAGTGACGTGGGAGGCATGTAATCCAACAAGTACGTAAAATGAAGACATGAAGACATTGGCTGTTAATCCGTTGCCCTCCATTACGTATTTATAGAATTCATGTATTTCTAGCCCTAAAAAGGTAAGGCCAAACAGTAACGTTACACCAAGTCCAATAACAATTTTATACGTATGTCGTTTATCCAATCCTTTTTCAGCCAGAAGCAATGTCCCACTGCTTGATAATAAGAAAACTGATGACAAGATTACACTTTTTGCTTCAAATAACTCGTTTGGCTTTGGAATATTTGGAGGCGGAGTAAAAATTAAATACGTTGCAAACAGTGTTCCAAACATGACACTTTCCACAAATAAATAGATAAAAAAGCCAAGTCGTTTGTCTCTGAATAACGCTTCCTGATGGTTATTCATTCGTTTCCGCCTCCTCTCGATAATCATTAATACGTTCATCTGTTACCGAACGGATAATAAATAACGCAAAGACTACAATCCCACTTAAGATAGCTAGCCAATACCATTTGTAAATCATTCCGATACTAAATATAGACATCGTTACAGCTATTAATAACGGTTTAATTGTAACCACATCAATTGGTGCTGGGCGAGTGTCCGTAGCGGTTTCTAGCTTCCTATTGTCCATTTTTGCATACCAAAGCGGATCCATTTCCTTAACTACTGGCATCGGCTCAAACGTATGCTCTTCGGAAGGTGATTGAACGGTCCATTCTAACGTTCGACCGTCCCACGGATCATTGCCAACTTTCTTGCCATGTTTATGTGTTTTGTACACGTTCCATGCGACGAATAGCATACTGCTCCCCATTAAGAAAGCACCGATTGTACTCGTTAAATTTAGGGCGTAAAGCCAGTCGCCATAGCCGTACGTATAAACACGTCTTGGCATTCCTTGTAAACCAGTAATATGCATTGGTAGAAATGTCATATGAAATCCAATAAGAAACAGCCAAAAATGCCATTTGCCTAACTTTTCATCTAGCATTTTTCCTGTAAATTTCGGATACCAATAGTACAAACCAGCAAAAATCCCTAATATCGTTGATCCGATTATTGTGTAATGGAAATGCGCGACAACAAAGTGTGTATCATGGTATTGAAAATCTGCTGCAGCAACAGAAAGCATAACACCGGTAACCCCACCCATAACAAAGGTAGGAATAAACCCTAACGAAAACAGCATCGGAGTTGTTATTCGAATTACACCACCGCGCATCGTAAACAACCAATTAAACACTTTAATTCCAGTTGGTACCGCGATTAACATTGTCGTAATCGCAAAGAAAGTATTAGCTAAAGGGCCAAGCCCAACGGTAAACATGTGATGGACCCAAACCATAAATCCTAGAAAACCTATTAATGCCAATGATACTACCATCATGGGATAGCCGAAAATACGTTTTTTGGAAAATGTTGTAATGATATCAGAAAATATTCCAAATGCCGGGAGTGCTAGTATATATACCTCCGGGTGACCAAAAATCCAGAATAGATGTTGCCAGAACAGCGGACTTCCCACATCTCCGGAGAAGAATCCTGTTCCAAACATACGATCAAACATTAATAAGTAAAGCCCCATCGATAACACCGGGAATGCAACTAAAATTAAAAACGAAGTAATCAGTGTTGACCATGGGAATAACGGCATTCTCGTTAGCTTCATTCCAGGTGCACGATGTCTAATAATCGTAACGATCATATTAATAGCCGTAAAAATCGTACCAAGACCGGAAACTTGAAGACTAAACACATAGTAGTCATTTCCTACACTTGGGGTAAACGTATCGGTGGATAGCGGAGCATAGCCCGTCCATCCTGCATTTGGTGCACTATTTAAGAAAAATGCCAAATTGAACAAGATAGCACCTGCTAAAAACAACCAAAAACTAACTGCATTTAAAAATGGAAACGCTAGGTCGCGTGCTCCGATTTGCAGCGGTACCGCAATATTCATTAGACCAATTAACAAAGGCATTGCTACGAAGAAAATCATCATCGTTCCATGTGTCGTAAATAATTCATTATATTTATCTTGCTGGAATACCCAAAATTCATTGTGTGGTTGCGCTAGTTGTAGTCTAATTAATAACGCATCAATCCCAGCACGAAGAAAAAACAATACACCAAATAGCACATACAACGTTCCTATTTTCCGATGATTCGTTGTACGCATGTAACTCCAAATAAGCGGTAGTTTTTGTTTTTTTAATACATAGATCACAAGAAGTATTCCTAGAACGATCGTCAGTCCCCATGCCGCTACAACATCCGAAGGGATAAACATCGTTTTTCCGAAAAATGGTATCGTCATTGTAATCACCTTCTGTTTGTAAGATTGCTAGAAAATTAGTTTGTTAACCATTCCTCATATGCCTCGTTTGAGACAACCTCAGTCGTGAACTGCATTTTTGTATGTTGTACACCACAAAACTCAGCACATTTTCCTTCATACGTACCTTTTTCAGGATCTACTATTTTGTAGATTAACTCTTTACCAGGTAGTACATCCGTCTTCCCCGCTAACTGAGGGATCCAAAATGAATGAATTACGTCCTTTGATAACAAATGAAACACGATGGTTTTATTTTCCGGAATAACCAGCTTGTTTTTTGTCTTTTTCCCATTCTCGTATTCGAATTCCCAATAGAACTGTTGACCCGTTACGTGTACATGGACAGCCTCGTCCTTAACTGCTTGAGAAGACCTTACTGCCGATTGGTTATATGTAATGGCAATAGTTGGAACTGCAAGCACGACAAGCAATAGAATGGCGAGTGTTGTCCACGTAATCTCAAGCTTTTTATTGCCTTTCACATCTTTTGGCAAGGTTTCTTTATTTTCTTTCGTTTCACGATATTTCCATATAAAACGAGCCAGCAAAATAAATACAATGATTAACACAATCATCATGAGACCAAAACTAAACCAAACCAAAAATGCTTGAGCTTCACCTGTTTCACTCTTTGGATTCAAGACGGTGATATCACACCCTGTTAACAGCAATAACGCAAGTAACATAAGATATTTTTTCATTGGTAATCATCAGCCTTTTTTCGTGGGATAGTAATAAGGCTATTACCGTTTATGTTGTCTAGTAAACTTAACGATTAATTAATAGGTTGCTTCCAGACTAAAAAGAAAGGGAGTTTTCCTGCCATAAGGTTTTTTATCAAAAGAAAAGACTGCCCTTCTATTGGACAGCCCCTTAATCATTCATCTAATTTTAATTTCGTTTCCAACTCTGTAATTCTAGCTCGAAGTTCGTTAACATCTTCTTTCGTAGCAAGTCCTAAATCTTTAGCCATTGCTTGTGTCTGTTCGTATTGTTTCGCGCTCCACTCATCCTTTGTGGATTCCCCTTTATCGAGGAAATTTTGCATGACTGTTCTAGCCTGATCGCGCGTTAATTCATTTTTATCGACCATTTCCTTTAGCTTTCGATCAAATTTTTCTTTGCTGCTTACTGCTGCGCCAAGTCCTAATAAAAATCCTTTTTTCAAAAAGTCACTCATTGTCATACCCTCCTATTTTTATGAACGTATCATTCGATAGTGCTTTGTTAATAGATATACTAATGTAATAGAAAAAACACTTGCTATACTATATCCAATTACGTTGTGAACATAGATTCCTCCAATAGCTATACTAAAGCTCATTAGCTCTGTTAGGATAAAAAATTGATGCAGGTGCTTAGCTTGCTGTTTTTCCTTTTCCCATTCTCTATTCTTTTCCCCATTTTCTAGCCAGCTTAACATTGCCTTTGGAAATGATAGAATTGGCTTCGTTGCATCCTTTGCAACCTGCTTATAAATAGAATCAGTAAAGCCTTTTCCTCCGATCCACTCTTTAATTTTTGGCGTTGCCCATTTTTCAATATCAACATCCGGATAAATACTTACAAGTAATCCAAAAACAATGGATAGAGCTCGTCCCAAATAGGCATAATCTGCAGATAATTGAATTGGTTGATCGCTAATAAATAACCGGATGTCATCCTTAATCATTTCCATTGTATGTGTGTCCATCTTTGTAAATGATCCTTTTTGATACATTTCAATTGTTTTCTTAATCATTTTTTTCAGTTTTGCGCGGTTTGCATTTGGGAGAACAAAATTCATATCATCTAATGTGTTCACCACTTTATCATAATCATCCATGATAAGACCTTGAATTAACTGCTTAAAGTAGTGCGTATCTTGTGTTTGTACTTCCCCAACCATACCGAAGTCAATGATAACAATTGTGCCATCAGCTCGAATCATAATATTTCCTGCATGTGGATCAGCATGAAAATTGCCAGCGTGTAAAAATTGATCCAAATAAAAGTCAAAAAGTGTTTTTGCTGTTTGCATGACATTAATTTGATGTTTATGCATATAGGCTAAATCTGTTATTTTTGCCCCATCTACCCATTCCATAACGATAACTTCTTTTGTACATAGTTCCTCAAAATAACTTGGTATATGAATCGAGCTATAACTCTCATAACGATTTTTGAAATACTTTCCGTATGCTAGCTCTTGTTCAAAATCTAATTCACGATCCATCACATAGATTAACTCATGGTATAAAGCGTTTAAGTCCGCTTTTTTCCCAAAGTTTGTCAAGACTGTAATCATCCAAAACACTAATTTCATTGCTTTGAAGTCCATGTGAAAGATATCTCGTACACGATAGCGTTGAACTTTGATTGCAACTTCTGTTCCATTGTGTAGCTTTCCTTTATATACTTGTCCGATTGAAGCCGAAGCTATTGGTTCTTCTTTTAATTCAACTAAATAACGATCAATAGTTCCGCCCCATTCTTTCTCCATTAACGATCTCGCATAAGAAAAGGATGACGGTGGAACATGATCGACCAATCCTGATAATTCTTGAATAAATACCTCTGGCATAAAATCAGCTCGAGTGCTTAAAAATTGCCCTACTTTTATTAAGACTCCACCAAGTTTTACGGCAGTTTCCCTATATTCTTTCGCTTGCCTCTTTAGCAATGCGTTCCACTTTCGTCTTGTTCGTTCATCCCATATATGATGCCGAACGTGGAAGAAAGAGATTTGAAATATGAATTTAAACGTCATCCAAACAATAACGGTACAACGATATATAACATTGAATTTCAACCGATTTTCCACATACAACACCTCTCCTACCTTTACCCATAATATGCGTTCATTGAAACTTCTATCACTTTTCAACAAAGTTAGTGGTTGTCGAAATAATAGTGCTTTAGACCTAATGAAACAAGTATGATGTCGAGGAAATAGTCCTTATTTACTATTCTTAATTTTTTGAATATTATTCAACTTTTGTTATACTAGTAGCTGTAGCGCTTCATAATCGTTACATAAAAAAACAGGGGAGGTTCGTTATGAAGAAAAAGCTAATAGCAATAACATCTACAATCGGTTTAGCTTTATCGTTAGTTTTACCTAGTGCTAGTTTAGCAGCAACTAGTGCTCCAGGTGACACGGTAAAAAACTGGGATGTGGAAAGATATGGTGATGTGAAAGATATCACTTCTCAACTAAACAAACTTTCAGAGGATGAAGATTTTCAGAAAGAAGCAAAGCAAAAGATTAAGGAAGCTGCGGAAAAACTAAACGATGGGCAAACTGACGGACAGGCTACCGCGGCGAATGATGAACACTTCACGTTTGACGGTGGCACAAAGCTTTTTCTAAACAGAAATTTGGCTTTTCAGGAGTATACGCTACGTAGCGTCGGTGAACACGTGGAAATCTGGGTAGCAAATGATCTAAGCTTCCCTGAAGGTGACCCTCGACCACCTCAAGTTGTTACACAAGAACAAGTGGACAAACTGGCTGCTGAATTTGACTCAAATATTTATCCTACAGTGACTGACTTTTTCGGTACACCTGATTCATTAGATGGTAGTAACGCAACTGTAACAGAAATCGTGGGATTGCCAGATGATTACTATGAAACTGGGAACGACAAAATACAGATGTTAGTTAGTAACATACCAGATGAAAACTACAACGACCCGTCTTATCCATTTTTTGTTGCAGGATTTTTCTGGCAAACAATGGAAAACTACATGGACAGAAACATTATCTCAATCGATTCAAATAATTGGGAAGAGCGTCTAGAAAATACGTTCTACAGCACTACTATCCATGAGATGCAACACCTGATCCATGCAGATAATGATGGAGATGAGACTACATGGTTAAATGAAGGATTCTCCACTTTCTCTGAGTATTTAGGTGGGTATGGTCACAGTACTGGTTCGATAAACTTCCTACTAGATCACCCGGAAAATTCACTAACCAACTGGGACGAGCATGTAGATGCTGAAACTGGTCCTGAAACAATTGCAGACTATGGTTTAGTTTATCTGTTTACACTATATAATTACGAGCAGTTTGGCCAAGACTTCATCCTTGATGTAGCGAAAAGTCCATTAAATTCAATTGACAGTTACAATCAAGCATATAAAGAAAACGGCATTGACGAAACGTTCCAGAGCGTTTATGAAAAGTTCGTAACTGCTGTATTAATTGATAGCGACAATGTTAAAGGTAAAAAAGGTCTATATGATTTCGAATTAATCGATTTACGCGACTCCCAGTCAATGATGAAGGTGATGTTCGTGGAACAACGGTTAATTTTGAACAAGCAAAGCTTTATGAAAAAGATGGTGTTCCTGCATGGGGCGCAGATTATAAAGTATTAGACTTTGATGGTAAAATTGAAAGCATTACCTTTGACGGTATTGACTTCCAGCCGGTAAAATGGCAATCAATTACAGATCCATTAAATGAATCAAATCAAGTACTATGGGGTGGCGAAGGAGATGAAGTTGATAACAACTTGATTTTCAAGGCCGACCTAACAAATGTAACAGATGCTACTCTTACATTTGATCACTTTTTAGACATTGAAGAACAATGGGATTTTGGGGTAGTACAAGTTTCAACTGACGGTCAAACTTGGACTAGTCTTGAAAATGAAAACACTCGCTCTGACGTAGTGGAACAAGGATATCCTAAAATTAAAGAAAATGTTCCAGGCTTTACAGGTCACTCTGAAGGCTGGATGGAAGAAAGCTTTGACTTATCAGAATACGCTGGTCAAGAAGTGTATATTTCGTTCCGTTACCTAACTGACTGGGGTTACAATGACACAGGCTGGTTCGTCGATAATATTGAAATTCCAGAAGTTGGACTTTCTTTCGACGGAACAAGCACAGATCCATTTATGTCAAAATCAGAACTTCTTGAGGAGTATGTAAATTATTCCGTTACATTTGTGAATAAAGATAAACATGGTAAATACAAAGTAATGCACGTTGATCCATTCAACGTAACGGAAGAGGATGCACTACAGTTGCGCCAGTTGTTCAAAAAAGGTACGAATTACATGACAACTTGGTATGCAGCTCCACAGGATCAAGTTAATCCTGTTCCATTCGAATATAGTATCGAGTTGAAAGATAATAACGGAAAGAAAAAAGGGAAAAAGAAATAAGAGAAAGCTAAAAGAGGCTGAGATAAAACTAAAACTATCAATTTAAACAACGAACAATGAATTGTATTAGCTCCGGAAATATACGTAGACTCCTTGAAAAAGAAAATCGCTTTTTCTGCGTGCGATGCTTTTTCAGGGAAGCTTTCCTTGTCCTGCGGGAGGAAAGGCATCGGTGTGACCCCACAGTGCGTAAGCACGAGGAGGCTCACCAGCCGCCCGCGGAAAGCGAAGTATATTTCCGGAGCGAGTTATTTGCACTAATTATCTATGTTCGGATTTCTTTGATAAAAATAGTTTTGTCTCGGCCACTTTTTTTGCAATAACGTTACATCCATTTATTCTCTCAAAAATAGTTTTGCTATTTTCATAATTTCTCGTATAATGGATAAAAAACAGAAAAGAGTCTGGGGGAAAACTATGGAAAAGCAACAGTACAAACTATCAGATCATCTAAAATTCATTATTCCATCGTTACTAGGTATCTTCTTATTTATGACACCGGTTCCATCCGATGGCGGCTTGACTATCCCAATTGCCATAATGGCAGGGTGGGTACAAGAAAAACTTGCTGGGCATTTATCATTCATTATGATGTGGATTATTATTATAACTGCTTTAGGAACTGTAATTGTTAAGCTAATTGGCGGACACAAACTTAATCGCACACCATTTTTCAAGCAATTATTTAATGTTACTCCATTTTGGGCTATTACACGTGTGGTTGCTGCCGTTTTTGCAATTATGGTTTATTACAAACTAGGTTCAGTGGTTATTTATGGTGAAACAACTGGCCAACTACTTTTAGGAAGTCTTTTGCACATCTTGTTTGCAGTGTTCTTGTTTGCTGGATTGTTTTTGCCATTATTAATGAATTATGGATTACTTGATTTGTTCGGAACACTAATGACCAAGGTTATGCGACCGTTATTTCGACTACCTGGGCGATCTTCAATTGACTCTCTAGCTTCATGGGTCGGAGATGGTACGATTGGTGTCCTATTAACAAGTAAACAATATGAAGATGGCTATTATACAAAACGCGATGCTGCAGTAATCGGAACAACCTTCTCTGTTGTTTCCATTACTTTCACACTAGTTGTTATTAAACAGGTTAACTTAGGGTATATGTTTGTACCATTCTATTTAACAGTTATAGGGGCAGGATTAGTAGCGGCATTAATCATGCCACGTATTCCTCCATTATCAAAAAAGGCAAATACGTATATAAATGAATCAGACGAAGAAATAGACGAAAGTGCTCCAGAAGGTCATAACATGCTTACCTTTGGATATACAAAAGCATTAGACCGTGCAAAGAAAGAAACGAGTGTACTAAAGTTTTTCAAAGAAGGCGGACAAAACATTCTAGACATGTGGATGGGGGTTGCACCGATTGTTATGGCAATTGGTTTAATTGCTTTAATGATTGCAGAATTTACACCTACATTCCAATGGCTTGGGAAACCATTCATCCCATTACTAGAACTATTAAATATTCCATATGCACAAGCAGCATCTGAGACAATATTAATAGGTTTTGCGGATATGTTTTTACCATCTATCTTAGCTGAGTCAATCGATGCGGAAATCACTCGATTTATAATTGCTGCATTATCCGTTACACAGTTGATTTACATGTCAGAGGTTGGTGGACTTTTACTAGGTACAAAAATACCTGTAAACTTCTTTGAACTATTTATAATCTTCCTACTGCGAACCCTCATAACGTTGCCAATTATTACATTAGTTGCGCACATGTTATTTTAAAAATGAACATAAGAAAGCCACAACGAAGGGTCGTTGTGGCTTTCTTTTATCTAAACTGTACATCTATTGCTTGCTTAATCTTATCCGTATTTAATGACGTATTTTTGGGTATTTCTGTATCAACTGCTTCTTTTTCCGAGCCTTTAATTACGAGTGATTCATCATAGCCCAATTGGCGAGCGGTCGCCCGCATAAATTCGTAAAAACTTTGTTGATTAGATGGCCCGACGTGGTATACCCCAGTTACATCATTCAATACCATTTTCTCGAGCACATTTGTTAAATCATCGATATGCACAAAGGTTCTTATTAAATCATCTCGAAAATCAATCGGCTGATCTGAACGTAGATGATAGGAAAGTCGGTCAGTACGTTCATCTACCTTTCCTACAGCATTTTCACCATAAATTGGGCCGGCTCGTAAAATAACGTAGTTGGAAAACTCTTTGTTAATCAACCTTTCAGCCTTAACCTTTCCGTTTACATAATTGCTGAAACTATGATCATCAGGAAGGCTTGACAATGGATCCTCTTCACTATACGGTCCTTCACCGTGAGAAAATACAAAATCAGATGAAATATAAACCAATTTTGTGTGTGGTGTTAGATGTGTTAGTAGATGCATCAATCCTTGATCTGTCAGCTTGTGCTCATTTGGACCACTCATAACTGCCCACACAACAACATCTGGTTTCTCGTGTTTGAAAAAATTAGAGAACGATTCGGGTTCGTTTACGTCTAGCTTGTGAAGATCATCAAACATGGCCGGCTCATCTAAATACGTTCCAACGACATCCGTTTCTGGCATATGCTTCAATTTATCATAAATTGAAGCTCCTACATAACCACTTGCGCCAAACACACAAATCTTCATCTTGACCACCTTCCTCTTCTTTTATTTTTTACGTGTGAAGGTTTTGGTTGTGCCGACTCTTTTTATTAGAGTTTCCAAATACACTTCGCATAATAGATGTTTTCCCTTCAATGATAGGTTGTGAAACCACCTGAATCGGTTTACTAGATAAAAATAGTACAATAGACGCAGCTATTACTGCCAATCCGGCAAGATCAACCACACCATTGACCTCGAATAAATTCGTTTCACGGAAAAATTGTACGAAGAATCCGTGTAGTAAATAGACATATAGTGTACGAGTTCCTAGCTTTGTTAACACCGTTTCTTTTGAAGGAATCCATGCCAATACACTCATTGCCATTAAAGCTGCAGTTAAATATACAAGAATTCGTGCCAACACACCAAATTCTGGTAAACCTAGATCGATATACGATTTAGAAGCTAACAACCAACCTGAATTAAAATCAGGTGCAAAATAAATAGCAACGGCTACTGTCGCCATAATGATTATAGAAACAAACTTCACACTATTACGTTTTAATAGCATGACATGATCCTTCGTTAACCAATACCCTACTAAAAAGAACGGAAAGAAAACAAAGGTTCTAGACAAACTAAATGTGTGTCCTATTTCACCGAAATAACCGACAACCAAACCAATAGACACAGCGATTGTCATACTTACTAATGGTGGCATTTTTTTGAAAAAATAAAGTAAAACATGCCAGCTGAATAAGCTGAACAAGAACCATAACGACCAGTGTGGATAAAACACTCCTGTTTGCCAATCACCTTGACCTAATAAAAAGTAATAACCTGAATATAAAGCTTGGAAAATTAAATATGGTAACAACAATTTTTTTGCTAAATTCATAAGATAATCTTTATTTCCTAACCCTTTTGCGAAAAAACCAGCTAGAAAAATAAATGCTGGCATATGAAAGGTATAAATCCACATATATAACGTATTAATGCCATGTGACCCATCTGTGAACGGTTGAATCATATGACCAAATACTACCAAAAATATAAGCGCTAGCTTAGCATTATCAAAATACGCAGTTCTTCCCATTTAACTCATTCCTTTTATGTTAATCTTGATTCGTATCACTACTATACCCACTTCTACCAAAAAATACGTGAGAAAAATGTCGATTTCATGTGGTTGTTAGAAAAATGTAAATGGAATGAAATAAAGAAACTAGCATGTAAAAAAAGAAATATTTAAGGAATGGCAAGTGAGGAAAATACTGTTTGGAAAGGTAAAACGTAGAAATCACGTATCAACACGAGAAATGTATTGATACGTGATTTTATTATTTACTAGCTTTTATACTAAAAAATTTATTAATTAGCAAACCTTTGCAAGTACAACTTAGGATTCCACCGATGATATTTTGGTGGTTTAATCAAAATCAAAATTAGGAAGTTCATAAAACTCTCGAATAAACGTATAGTCCCCTGCCATTCGTCCAACAGGCTTTAATTTACTTGGATCTATTTTATCTGTTTGCATATATAATTCATCACGAAGATGGTAGCAAACGAGACGTCCTAGTACGAGACTACTTGTTCCTACCTTGATTATTTGATCCAGTTCACATTCTAAATTTACTGGTGCTTTAGCCACCCTCGGAGCTGCAACCTGTCTACTTTTACCCTTTTCTAGACCTGCAATGGTAAATTCATCCTCGTCAGGCTGGTAATGCTTGCTTGTTTCATACATTTGATTTGCTTCCGTTTCACTGACAACGTTAATAACAAACTCGCCAGTTTCACAAATGTTTGTAAGGGTATCTTTTTCTCCGTGTTTATTTTTTCCATCACCTATTGAAATACACATGGTTATTGGATTCATGGAAGCAACGGTGAAAAAACTGAATGGTGCTAAATTTGCAGTCCCGTTGGAATCTATGGATGAAACCCAAGCGATTGGCCGCGGTACTACTGCTCCTTTGATCAACTTGCTCATATTTCGGTTCCCAAACTCTGTATGATTAATAATCAAGCTTACTCCTCCTTCATACAACATTCGCCCCCATATAGGAGGCGAATGTACATGTCCATTATTATTTTATGGTTGGTTGTAACTCCATTTCAACGTTTCCTTGAATGGCCCGTGAAATCATACAGCTTTTCTCGGCCTTTTCAATCAATTTTTTCAGCTTGCCATAGTCTGCTTCTGTAGCACCTTCCAGTGCAACATATGGCTTATGAATAATTTTTTTGTACGTGAATACACCATTCGTAACATCGACAATCCCATCAGAATCTACCGCCATTTCCTTTAACGGCAGGTCTGCACGTTCAATCATGGCTGCCAACGTAATCAAATAACAAGTTGCAGCCGCACCTAACAACATTTCATCTGGGTTCGTTCCAATACCTGGACCGTCCATTTCAGTTGGTATGGAAATTTTCGTTTGTAAATTTCCAGCTTCAATATAGCCTTCACTATTCCGACCACCCGGCCAGCTAGCTTTTAATTCAAAAAGATGTTCTGCCATCGTATCCCTTCTTTCTATTATTATTCTATCGCAATGTCTGGCGAAACTTAAATGATAAATATAGAGCAAGGAACTGGGGTCCGCATATCTAAGATATGAATCTTCCTTTCATCTTTCTCTCGAAAGCCTTGGCCGCAAGTTCTAACGTATACTTTCTAATACGCAAAAAAATACTTTTCAATAATTAGTAGAATGGTATACTATACACAGGGAAAGCAACATAAAGTGCTCTCCTCTATAAATTGTCATGTTGAAGGAATGAAATAATTGAATACAAAAACAATGGAAGCGGAAATAGCGAGCTACACCGGTAAATTGTTTCGCGACAACTTTGGAAAAGGACCCGGGTCCATCTATGTTTCCATAGCGAAACCATTTATTACTATTCATCTACGTGATTTTCTAGCACCAATGGAGAGAGTACTACTTAATCGAAATGATGAACTAAAAGTCCAAGAGACTAGGGATATTCTTATGCAAGAAACAATTCCTGAAATTAAAAAACATCTATCATCCATTATTGGTTTAGGCGTACAAAACATATACTATGACTGGTCGCTCAGCAATAAAACTGGTCTTATTTTAGCTATAATGGATACCGATCATATTAATGCAGACGAAAACTATCTCAGTTATCCTGCGAAAGAAAAAGTTCATGCTGAAATTGCGAGATTTACAAAGAAGGCCCAAAAAGAACCAAAAAATGTTGAATCTTATATGTTGAATGACCGTACATTGGTTTCCGTTAGAGAAGATATTTTTGTTCGTATAGAGGTAGAATTAATCAAATCCGGCTTTACTGAACAATTAAAGCTTTCCAAACGAGGCTTGGAGAAGGATATTTTAAATGTGGAATATCTTGAATCCATATTGGAAGCAGAAATTGAGGACGTATTTGTCGCATGGGATTTTTCATTAGACAAAGGCTTTCTTATTTTAATTCTAAAGGCAAATTAAACAGTTGGTGGAAATGTCTGGACAATAGAGCTAAGACATAAGCCGAAAAGGACAAACCCCTTTTCGGTTTTTTTATGGCCGAAAAAGAATCAATTATGGAGGAGTGGAAAAATGTACAAAATAATAGGCATAGGTAAAAATGACATCCGAATCGAACTAGCAAACCAAAAAGAACCCATCACCTTTCCATCCGAGGAAGACGCAAGAAATTTTATTGCAAAAATAACCCGTGAAGGGGAATTACCTGATGGCTATCGCTTAGTTGTGGAGAAAGTAAACGATTGATTTCAGATGTACATAGTACGATGACTTAAAATAGTGAGTTTCTTCGCTAAATAATAGAGAAGAAAAACCTCTTGAAAACTATAGTAATAACCGCCATCAAATTATGGCGGTTATTTTTGTTGATCGACTATTTCTTTTAGCACACTCGCTTGATTATATTTTTCTTCCTTAGATGCGTATAACAGTGTCACGTTTTTATTATGTTTTTTTGTAATATCCTTCAGCTCATTAAGTGCTTCCTTTTGATCGCCGTTTTCTAACTCTTCTTTGTATTTCTTTTTAAACTCCTTAAATTTATCAGGATCATGACCGAACCATTTTCGCAACTCACTGGATGGTCCTATCTCTTTTAACCAATGATCCAAATTTGCATCTTCCTTGGACATTCCCCGTGGCCACACGCGATCAACGAGTACACGAACACCATCATGTTGAGATTTATCTTCATAAATTCGTTTCAATTCAACTGGCATATTTAATCCCTCCTACAATCGTGTATACCCAGTTCTGTATAAAAATAAGCAATCATTATCAAAATGACAACGATTGCTTGTTTTATTAAGGCGTATTTGAAGTAAACTGCGACATAACTGCTATGTTGATTTACGCTGTGCGGACAGGGCTAGTCAAGTAACTTTTCCGAGCGAACTGGAATGATTGCGTGCAGGATGTCAGCTAGCGGAGTTAACGGACACACGATTCCTTATTTGTGAAAAATAAGGGTAAATGCGGTTGTTAACGGACTCAGAATCCCTTATTTGAGTAAAAACAGTTGAAAAATATGTTTTTTAGCTAAATAAGACATCGTGTGTCCGTTAATCCTCAAAATTAAGGTAAAAAAGGTCAATAAGGCATCCTCAGTCCGATACCAAGCAGTGTCCTTGGCGTACTATTCATTCAGAATGTTTCGTTTACGCTGCCGGCAGTCGCGCACCTTAGGGCACGGCCTTCATTATAACCACTCTGCGGGGTCTTCAGACTCGGCATCGTCGTGTTGCACGTTAATTCAATGAAGCAGCACTCCTCGTATGAAATGTCTTGCTTTTCTCGCAGGACAAGGAGAGCTTCCTTGAAAACAGCCTTCGATTTAATTATGTTGGATTACACGATTAATCACATGATCCATTGCGTCTTTTAATGATTCCAAGCTTTTTTGGCTTGCCTCTTTTGACTCTTGGCATACACCATAATAACATTTAATTTTCGGTTCAGTTCCAGATGGACGAAGACATACCCAACTATTTTTTTCTAGAATAAACTTCAGGGCATTTTCATTTGGTAGTTCCATTTTTTCTTGTTGATTCGTTTCACCAAACAGTGTACGTATACCTGTAGCATAATCTTCAAATGCTTTAACCTTATACCCTGCAATTTCATCAAGTGGATTGTTCCGCACATCTTTCATAATCATGGCGATTTTGTCGGAGCCTTCTTTTCCTTTTAACGTTAAAGAGGACATCCCTTCCAAGAAATAGCCATGTTTATCATAAATACCATTCAATGCTTCAAGGAGTGTTTTTCCTTGTTCCTTCCAATAATACGCCATTTCACATGCCATCATTGTGGCCTGAACAGCGTCTTTATCACGGGCAAAACTGCTAATCAAATATCCGTAACTTTCCTCAAATCCAAAGACAAATGTTTCTCCTGTACTATCAAATTGATGAATTTTTTCACCAATATATTTGAATCCAGTTAACGTGTCAATCGTTTCAGCGCCGTAATGAGTCGCAATCGCTCTACCTAATTCTGTCGTTACAATTGTTTTCAATACACGTGCGTTTGTAAGCATCGCTTGTTCACTGTGCGATAAAATATAATCAAGCAACAATGCGCCAAGTTGATTGCCTGTCAGTACCGTAAAGCTTCCATCAACATCTCTAACAGCCACACCTAATCGGTCAGCATCTGGATCTGTCCCGATTAAAATATCTGCATGAACCGTATTACCTTTTTCAATTGCTAGCGTAAATGCTTGATGTTCTTCCGGATTTGGAGAAGCCACGGTTGAAAATTCCGGATCGGGTTTCGCTTGTTCTTCCACCACATGAACATCTGGGAAAGAAAGCTGTTTTAGCCCTTTTAAAACTAAGTCATGTGAAGTTCCATGAAGCGGCGTAAATACGATTCCTAAATCTTTTTCCTTCTCCAAATCTTCTTTTGCGAGCTTTGAGATTTGTCTTAATTGTTCTAAGTACGCATTATCAATTTCATTGCCTACCCAGTTTAATAAGTCCTTTTCTTCGAGTTCTGCTTGTTCTACAAATGGGACCGTTAATTCATTCTCTGTTTTTTCAACATTCGAAATAATTGCAGTAGCTTCCGCAGGAACAATTTGTCCACCATCTTCATTGTAGACTTTAAATCCGTTATATTCTGGTGGATTATGACTCGCAGTGATCATAACCCCCGCTACAGCACCTAAATAACGAACAGCAAACGATAATACTGGTGTCGGATGTAGTTCACTAAACACGTATGCTTTAATGTCATAGGAACCAAGAACTTTAGCTGTTTCCAGTGCAAATTCTTTTGACATATAACGGGAATCATATGCAACTGCTACACCGCGATCCTTTACGTTCACGCAATTCTCCAGTAAATAGTTAGCTAATCCATTAACAGCTTTTCTAACTGTATATACATTCATCCGGTTCGTACCAGGACCTAGAACTCCACGCATTCCGCCTGTTCCAAAACTTAATTCTTTGTAAAAAGCATCTTCTAAAGCTGTTTTATCGTCTTTTATCTTTGTTAAGTCCTTCTTCAGAGAAGGATCTAAATTATGAAATGATTGCCATTTTTCGTAAGCCTTTTCCCAGTTTTGCATGTAAGATATCCCCCTGTTACGCCCTACTATTGTTTCTACAAATTTTAGCATATTATATAAAATAATTCTATTTACCTATAGCTGGTTTATTCGTAGGAATGATTGGTAAAAACTATCAAGAATACTCTTCCTATTATACCCAGAAACAGGTAAAATGAAAGATATCATACTTAATGGAGAAAGTTGTGATTGATTTTGATAAAGAAACGCTGGTTCCAAACACTTACGCTATTCATCATGATTTTTCTTTTAATTCTATTAGTCTCTGCAACTAATTTTATTTTTGACCCGATATTCAAATACATAGGTGCTGTGGCCGTTCCTATCATTGGCGCAGGCGTCCTATTTTATTTAACAAAACCTGTTGTGCGCATTTTAGATAAATACAAAGTACACCGCGTTTTTTCCATTATTATCGTATTTCTTTTAATAGCGTTAGTGATTTACTTAATCGCTACATACATCGCGCCAATTGCGCAAAAGCAGTTCGCTAACTTGATTGATAACATACCAAAAATGGTCGAAGCAGCTCAAGACCTTATTACGTATTGGCAGTCAAATCAAGATGTACTGCCTGCTGAGGTAGAAAGTACAATAAATGACATAACATCTAATTTACAAACATACATCGAAACAATTATGTCCTTCCTGTTCGGATTCATTGGACAATTAATTGGATTCGTCTTTGCATTAGTTCTAGTTCCATTCTTCTTATTTTTCATGCTGAAGGATGGCGAACGGTTTATCCCATTCGTTACCCAAATCTTTTCAAAGAAAAAGGCGGCCAACTTAAAAAGCCTTTTTCAAAAAATTGATGAAACACTTACATCGTATATTCAAGGGCAGCTTATTGTGAGCTTTGCAATTGGTGTACTGCTGTTCATTGGATATTTAATTATTGACTTACCATATGCCTTAACATTAGCTTTATTCGGAATGCTCATGTGTGTTATCCCATTCATCGGGCCATTTATTTCTGTTGTACCAGCAATTATTGTTGGACTATTTGAAGACCCGATGATGGCGGTTTGGGTAGGTGTGGTCATGATTGTTGCACAGCAAATCGAAGGAAACTTGATTTCACCAAACGTTATGGGGCGAGCTTTACAAATTCATCCATTAACGGTTATTACGATAATTCTTGCCGCTGGTAGTATTGCAGGATTCTTAGGTATCTTGTTTGCAGTTCCAATCTACGCAGTTGTCAAAACAATAATCGTTCATTTTTATCATACGTATGTGGATGGTAAGGAAAACAGTGATGATGCATTGATTTAAAAAAAGCTTAGATGCGAGTGCATCTAAGCTTTTTTAATAAGCAAAGAAAGTATAAACGAAAAGCTGTCTAGCTCCAGCGCCCAGCAACTAGCAAACTTCACACACCTCCACTGCGATAAGTCAACATCGGCTCGTACCTCACCGTGTTTCCTTTATCTCATTTCGGAGTGCTCCAGTTTGTACGTTGCTAAACGGGCGATTACGCTTTTCTAATGTCTAGCTCCAGCGCCCAGAAGCTGCCGTCATAAGCAATGGACACTTCGAACGCTAAACCCATGCGTTCTACGGTCCCTTGCTTATGCGTCCACTTCTAAACGGGCGCTTGCGCTTTTCTAATGAATTCATATACGACAGAAGTGCCGACTTCATAATAACCAATTTTTTTATATATACGGTTTGACGTTGGATAATCCGCATCTGTATATAGACTGCAAAATTTATAACCTTCTGCTAACAGCTTACTTGTCAATGCTGCAACTGAACTCGTTGCATATCCTTTACGTTTATGTTCATCTGGCGTAAACACTGCGTTTATCGTGGCACCATTTTTCGTACTTCTAGATTGATTAACCATTGATACAGGGGTTCCATTCACTTGCCATAAGTATACTGAGCGATTTTTTAAAAATTGCGTTGCAAGCTTTTCTGCATCTTCCTTTGATGTAGGTTCGTTTGCCTCCACACCAAACTGAACAAGCCACTCGGTAATTAGTTGATGATTGTGATTCTCCGCCTCTACTAACTTACCTTCAGCTACTGGTACATTATTAACTTCGTCAAGCTGATAGATAAATTGCTTCATATGAATGGTGGAATCAACTTGCTGCAATCCTTCCCACTTGTCCACAAACGGCTTCACTACATAATCTGGACCAAGTACTCCTGGTACATCCATATCATGTTCACATAAAAACGTTGCGATTGTTATCGGAATACTAGCTTCAAGATCCACTACATCAGGGAATATCCAATTATTAGGGGGTGTTTGCATAAAGGCATAGATAACTTCACCCTTATCCTCTACATATCCTAAATGAATTTCCTTATATCGAGAGTCTCCTTCGGCCGTACGTTTTACAAGGCCTAGCATTAAATTGTTGCATGCTTCTTTTTTACGTAACAATGGCTCAATTTTCTCAACATAAGCATGTATATTTTTTTCAAAGTAAAGTTGCACCAGATTTTCCCCCTTTGTTTATATTAATCATATAGTATACACTATTATTAACAGAATACTAGACCATTTAGGGGTGAAAAAATGAAATTAAAAGAAAGTGATATAGAAGCAAAATTAGTGGAATTAAAAGCAGATTACGCCCGAATTATGGGTGATATGGATAAAGTGGAAGCGGTCGGAAAACGAACAGACATTGAAGAACGTCAGCTTACACAACTGGAAAAGGATATTGCTGAACTGAATAAGCAATTAGAGGAATTGGAAAAATAAATAATCGTGACGTGTTCCGAAATCGTCTACTGAGCGAGCTTACTTTCGCATCTTGGTATGATAAAAGAGGAGACCTTCAGCTTCGAAGGTCTCCTCTTTTGTTTATTGGTTATTACGTTGGTTTTCTAATTTTTCTTGGATTCGTTTATGTTCTTTACTTGGTGGTGCTAAACTAACTACGATATCCCCGGATTCAGGTGTAACTTTCAATTCTTCTGAGTAGTAATACATTTTCCCTGATGGTTTCAGTACGTATAATAGCACTGTTTCTTCATCACGTTCGTCTAAATAACGTTTGTAATTGTACTGATCGGTAATTGTAGTTTGTCGGAATACATAGCCACCCTGAATCTTTTTACTTAAATCCTCCATCGAAATGTCGTCTTTAAATAAAATTCTTCCACCAATTTTGTCTACCACTTCGTTCATATTATCAACCAATGTGTATGGACTTGATTTATACACATTCGTTCTGCCGTATTCTGGCATGAATGTTGTACATACAAGCGCATTATATGAATGAAAATCTGTTGCGGCAATCAAATATTCGTATGGTGTTGTATCCAAGTGATATTCCGTTTGTTCTGATAACACTTCACCATGGTAAAACGGTACACCGGCTTCACGTGTTCTACGTAATCGTTCCCACGATGAATCCACAATTATTACTGGTGCTTTCACCTTCATTAATGATTTAGCCAATTCCACGGTAAATTGATTACTACCAACAATAATTGTACCCGGTTGACCTTCCATCGATAAGTGAAGTTTCTTAGACAATGGACCAATGGTAAATCCATGAGCAATTACCGTGAAAAATACAAGTCCAAACGTTAGTGTCGTAATAATCGAGGCATCCTCATACCCCGCTTCACTTAAAATAGATGCGAAATAACTAGAAACAGTAAGCGCTACAATCCCTCGTGGCGCAATCCATCCTGTTAATAATTTTTCATTTAGTGAAAGATCTGTTCCAATTGTTGATAAAAAGATAGAAAGCGGTCGTACTGCAAACATCATTAGCAACACATACCCAATAATTTCAGGCTGGAATATTTTTAATAACGTCTCAACTTGTAATGAAGCAGTAAGCATTATGAAAATTGCTGAAATCAAGAGCATCGACATATTTTCTTTGAAGTGTCTCATGTCAGCCACTGAGCTAATACCCATATTAGCTAGTGTCATACCCATTGCCGTTACAGCTAATAACCCTGTTTCATGCATAATTTCATCTGCGACAGTAAAGCACAGGATTACGACAACAAACACTGCGGGAGATTTCAAATACTCTGGAATATTTCCAGTTTCAAACATCCAACCAATACCACGTCCACATGCCCATCCTAATATAGCCGCAAATATGGAAGCAGCGAAGAATAGGAGAAGCGCCGAACCATCAGGGTTGTTGGCTGAAAAATACGCGATAATCTCAAATGCAAATACAGCAAGTAGTGCCCCAATTGGGTCAACAATAATACCTTCCCATTTCAATATTTTCGCTGGACGAGGCTTCAATTTTGATTGACGTAATAACGGTAAAATTACTGTCGGTCCAGTTACAATGAACAAACCACCAATTACAAATGCTACTGTCCAAGAAAGACCAGCTATGTAATGCGCGGTTAACGATCCCAATATCCAAGCAATAAATGCCCCTACTGTTGAGATTCGGAATACTGGTTTACCCAAACCACGTAATTCTTTAAAACTTAAGTTTAAGCTACCTTCAAATAAGATAATAGCAACGGCAACCGTAATTATCGGTTTATATAAATCACCAAAGTCTTCCTCAGGATTCATCAAGCCAAATATCGGCCCAATTAATAAGCCAGCAACCGACATAACGACAATGGCTGGCATGCGATAGCGCCAAGATAACCATTGCGAGCCAATCCCTAAAAGACCTATGAGCATAATTTCAAATAAAATTGATGGAACCATATCAAACCTCCTAAACATCCCAAACTTTTGTATAAAAACATTTTATATGTGTAGGGTACCAATGTAAACAATTTATGTTTTTTTAAATTAAAAATATTCATTATGCCTGTCACACAACTGTTAGAACTGTTTTCAATTGAATGTTGACAAGCTAATAGCCAAGTTGTTACTATTGTTGTTGCTTTGTGCATAACTCGAAATTTTTTCACATTTTATTATCAGATAAATACGAAAAAAGAATCTTTTTTACAATATTTGTAAGCGATTACGAGTTATATATTCAAATAAACTACTTAGAAGGTGCTCTCATATGAAAAAGGATACATTTATCATTGGCTTTATGCTTTTCGCATTATTTTTCGGTGCTGGTAACTTAATATACCCACCAACCTTAGGTATTAATTCAGGAACTTCCTATTGGGCAGCTATTGCCGGATTTGTCATTACTGGTGTTGGCCTTCCTATTATTACAGTGACCGCAATTTCTTTCGCAAAAAATGACGCAAGAGATATAGCTGACAGGGTTAATCCAGTATTTGGTCTAATCTTCACATCAATTGTTTACCTAGTGATTGGGCCATTCTTTGCGATTCCACGAGCTGCATCTGTTGCTTATGAAATGAGTGTAGAGCCATTTATCTCTAGTGGATCATCAATGGTTTTACTATTTTTTACCATTGTATTTTTCGTGCTCGTTTATCTAGTGAGTTTAAATCCATCTAAAATAGTGGATCGCATTGGACAGTATTTAACACCCATCTTGCTACTAGCCATCGTCGCACTTAGCATTGCTGGGTTTCTGTTATTAGACAATCCAACGACCCCTCCAACCGAGAAATATGCAAGTAATCCATTCTTCACAGGATTCATCGAAGGATATTTAACGATGGATGCGATTGCGGCATTTGCTTTTGGAATCATTGTAGTGAATGCTTTTAAGGAACGAGGCGTTTCAACACAACGTGAATTGATTAAATCTACCCTTAAAGCTGGTGCGATAACAGGAGCCGGATTGATTCTGGTTTATGGTTCCATCGGTTGGATTGGTACGAAAATGGCTACTGTTGGCTCTTTTGAAAACGGGGGCGACATCTTGTCTAGCGCAGCAAATATGATGTTTGGCAGCTTTGGAGCCTTATTGTTAGGTATAATCGTAACACTAGCATGCTTCACTACGTGTGTTGGACTAGTTGTCGCATGTGGCCAATTTTTTTCAAAAGTCACAAGCCTAAACTACAATCGAATTATCATATTAACAACCATTGTGAGCTTTTTAATTGCCAATCAAGGGCTGAACACCATTATCAGTTATTCCGTTCCCGTTCTTGTATTTATTTATCCAATCGCAATCGTGCTCATTGCATTAACCTTCATGCAAAAACTATTTCAAGGCGAACGCCGAGTGTATCAAGGTGCGATTTTATTAACAGCTATCACAAGTTTATATGACGGATTAATTGCATTTGGTGTGGATTTATCAACTATCACACCGTATATGGAAATGTTACCATTTTTCAATCTAGGACTCGGATGGATTGTACCAGCGTTAATTGGTGGAATCATTGGGTTTATTGTAGAAAAAATTGCTCATCCAAGTTATGCAAAATAAACTTTCGTGTAGAAAAACTTTGGCATTGACCTCGAATGCCGAAGAAGTTTTATATAAGGACTACTATGAATTTATTAGAAATACTCGGCATTCGCCTTGTCCTTAATAGCGAATGTCGAAGTTTTTCTTATAAGGTCTACCATAACTTATAATTTCTGACGTTATAACAAAGAGCTGAAATTTCCAGCTCTTTTTTTCATGGAAAATATGGTAGGATTAGTAGTGTAAAGGAGGATCATCATGATCGCTGAAGCAGAAAAAATCCTACAAACCTATTATGGCTTTCCAGCTTTCAGACCTGGACAGCAGGAAACCATTTCAACTATTCTTCAACATAAAAACACATTAGCCGTTATGCCTACTGGAGGCGGTAAGTCTATTTGTTATCAAATTCCAGGAATGGCACTGGACGGTGTAGCCATAATTATTTCACCACTTATTTCCCTAATGAAGGACCAAGTTGATGCATTAAATTCACTTGGTATCGCAGCTACATATATAAATAGTTCGTTATCAACTAGTGAGCAACAACAACGACTCTACGATTTAGAGGCTGGACACTATAAATTCGTTTATGTGGCACCAGAGAGATTTGAGTCCTCCTATTTTATTCAGGTTGTTAAACGATTGCGGATTGCGCTGGTAGCGTTTGATGAGGCGCATTGTATCTCCCAATGGGGACATGACTTTAGGCCAAGTTACCGTTCCATTGTTCCTAATTTGAAGGCTCTTTCTAACATCCCAGTTTATGTTGCACTAACTGCAACTGCTACTGGAGAAGTTATTTCAGATATTCAAACGCTACTTCATATAAGCGATGATCATGTTGTTAACACAGGATTCGAACGAGATAACCTAGCATTTCATATTGTCAAAGGGAAAGACAAGTCCACTTATGTTCGCTCCTTTCTTTCTGAACGAAAAAATGAATCAGGTATCATTTATACAGCAACACGGAAGCAAGCTGATACCTTACATGAGCAGTTAACAACAAGAGGCTTTTCTGTTGCAAAATATCATGCTGGTCTCTCGGAGGATGAGCGGAAAGCTGCACAAGCTGCATTTATACAGGATGAAATCCAAGTAATGATCGCAACAAACGCGTTTGGTATGGGAATCGATAAATCCAACGTTCGATATGTCATACACTACGCCATGCCAATGACCATTGAGTCCTACTATCAGGAGGCTGGACGTGCTGGTCGAGACGGGGAGCCGAGTGATTGCATCTTGCTATTTTCTCCACAAGATATCCAATTGCAAAAGTTCCTAATCGAACAGTCCTTCATGGACGATGATGCCAAACGTGCAGAGTACCGGAAGCTACAGGCTATGATCAATTACTGTCATACACATAGTTGTTTAACTTCCTTTATATTAAATTACTTTAATGACCGTGATGACAAGAATTCTTGTGACCGGTGCAGCAATTGTATGCACCGAACCGACCAAATCGATATGACAAAAGAATCGCAAATGATTCTTTCCTGTGTAAAGCGAATGGGTGAACGATTCGGAGTAAGCATGACCGCAAAGGTTTTAAAAGGATCGAAGGACAAGAAAATAAAAGATTTTAAATTGCATTTGATTTCAACATACGGAATTTTGTCTAATTATACCGAGAAAGCATTAACTGAATGGATTCATTTTCTAATTGCTGAAAACATTCTTGCGACAGAGGAAGGCCGTTACCCGACGTTAAAACTGAATCAGCAATCAGTAGATGTATTAATCGGAAAGCGTACCGTATTTATGTATTCAGCTGTTATTCCAACCGGCGAAAGCGCAGATTATCAAGAAGATCTTTTTGAGGAGTTACGACAATTACGTAAAAGAATTGCCGACGAACAAAATGTACCACCATACGTATTGTTCTCCGACGCTACCTTAAAAGAGCTGAGCAGATATTTTCCAGATTCAAAGGATGATATGCTGACCATTAAAGGAATTGGTGAGAAGAAATACGAGCAATATGGCGAACCTTTCCTGGAGGTAATACAGACTTGGCGAGAACGGAATCCTGATGTTAAAACCAAAGTTAGAATTTCAGATAGTGCACCAGCTAAGCCAAAGGAAAAAACAACGGACGAGCCTAGCTATCTAGTTAGCTACCAGATGTTCCAACGTGGTAAATCTATTAAAGACATTGCTGTCATTAGAGATATGTCACAGCAGACCATTGAAGGACATATTTTCAAAGCAACAAAAATGGGCTATCCAATTGCTTGGGGAATCTTTTTTAATGATGAGGAAGAAAGAAAAATTCTAGAAATCCGTAATGATATGGATGAAGCAAAACTAAAACCACTGAAAGAAAAGCTTCCAGATAGCTATAGCTATACAAAAATTAAAGCCGTTTTAGTCAAGAACGACTATATGTAGATTGTAGGAGCACCTCTTGGTAAGGGGTGCTTTTTTATGGGAAAGGTGATGAACGTTCTTGCCTTAGCTTTGTTGTTCAGGGAAAGGCATAGGTAATTACTTTCTTATTTGTGCTTAGCGGACTCAGAATACCTTAATTCTCTAATTATGGGTGAATTTTGTTTGTTAGCGGACATCAGATACCTTATTTTGTTATAAACTAGTGATGCCAGGGTGTTTTAACGTAAATAGCGCACCTGGTGTCCACTTCGTACTTAAAAATGGGTAATATAATGTAAGTAAGGTATTCTGAGTCCGCTAACTAACACCAGTCCTCTTTACCTTCTCGATCCGACTAATGCCGAGGTTTTCTTATTGGGTCTACCAGACCTTATGCTTTCTGATGTTATAAATAAAACCGCTCCCTCTTAAAAGGAGCGGTTCATGTATCAACCTATTTAGCTAAGTTTGAATGCCCATGTACCATTACGGAACACAGCTTCAGTGGTTCCATCTGGTAGAACACCGTCAATATCAAGATTTTCAGAGCCAATCATAAAATCAACATGGGTAAGGCTATCATTTACACCGTGTTTATCTAATTCTTCGTCGCTCATTTTTGCTCCACCTTCAAGGTTAGTTGGATATGCCTTTCCAAGCGCAAGATGACAGGATGCATTTTCATCAAATAATGTGTTATAAAATATCAATCCCGATTGCGATATAGGTGATTCATGCGGTACTAAAGCAACCTCACCTAGACGTCTTGCACCTTCGTCTGTATCTAATAAATGTTTCAGTACTTCTTCACCTTGCTCAGCCTTGAAATCAACTACTTTTCCATCTTTAAATGTTAACGTGAAATTATCGATCAAGCTGCCACCATAATTTAACGGCATTGTGCTTGAAACCGTACCATTAACACCATATTTATCTGGCAACGAGAACACTTCCTCAGTTGGCATGTTCGGATTAAACATAACACCTTTAGGAGTGTCTGAAGCTCCACCTTTCCAAATATGACCGTCTGGTAATTCCAACTCAAGATCGGTCCCTGGGGCTTTATAAATTAGTTTTTTATATTTTTTATTGTTCAGGATGTCCTGTACAGTGTGCAATGTATCGTTATGGTCATCCCATGCAGCAATAGGATCATCTTTGTCTACGCGTACAATTTTAACAATAGCTTCCCAAAGACTTTCGACTGCCTCTTGCTTCGATTGATCAGGGAAAATTTTCTGTGCCCAATCACCAGTTGGGATGGAAATTACACACCAAGGTATTTCATCATTCATCATGCGTTTACTAAAATTAACCATAGCTTCAGCAGATGCTTTATTTGCCTTCGCAACACGTTCAGGGTCAATATCCTTTAACAAATCCGGATTCGATGAATAGATGGAAAGCACCGCTGCACCATCTTCAGCGTATGACTCAGCTAATTGCACACGCCATTCAGGAAAATTAGCTAGTACTTCATCTGGTGCATTTTCGTATTTTAATAGGGTAAGCTCATCGTCACTCCAATTAATATGTACATCTTTTGCACCCATTTCGTAAGCTTTACGTGCAACTGCTTTGGTAAAATCTGCCCCTTCAATTGGTGCACTGATCATTAGTGCCTGATCGTTTTGGAGATTAACTCCTTTTCGCAACACAAGTTCCGCATATTTTTCTAGCGTCTTTTGACTAACCATTCCATTTCCTCCTGTTACATAAAATTTTTTAAAAGTTGTTTTCAAAAATGTTGGTGTAAATTGCAACGTAATCTGGTGCGTGTACGTCAAGAACAATGCTTTGATATCGGACTGACGATGCCTTATTTGCCTTTTTTAACTGTATTTTGCGGATTAACGGACACACGATGCCTTATTCAGTTAAAAAACATGATTTTCAACTGTTTTTATCCGATTAAGGAATCCTGAGTCCGATCACACCCGCATTTACCCTCATTTCACATAAATAAGGGATCGTGTGTCCGTTAGCTGTCCTCCTGCATCCCGCACGAAAATCGCAATTGCAATCTCATTCTTAATTAAAACTATTCCCCCTGACTAATGCAGAGGGAAGGGTTTAATCTTAACAGTTTATTTTATGTCAAATGCCCATGTTCCATTACGGAAAACGGCTTCTGACGTTCCATCTTGTAACACACCATCAATGTCTAGTTTTTCGGAACCGATCATAAAGTCAACGTGTGTTAGACTATCATTCACACCGTGTTTATCTAATTCCTCTTCATTCATATCCGCTCCACCCTCAAGGTTTGTTGGATATGCTTTTCCAAGCGCGATATGGCACGACGCATTTTCGTCAAATAATGTGTTATAAAAAATCAAACCTGATTGCGATACTGGTGATTCGTGTGGAACTAATGCAACTTCACCTAAACGGCTCGCACCATCATCTGTATCTAATAAATGCTTTAGTACATCTTCCCCTTGCTCAGCCTTGAAATCAACTACTTTTCCGTCTTTAAATGTTAATGTGAAATTATCAATTAAGCTACCACCATAGTTTAATGGCTTGGTGCTCGAAACGGTGCCGTTTACACCATATTTATGCGGCATTGAAAATACTTCTTCTGTTGGCATATTCGGATTAAACGTAATACCTTTTGCCGAATCAGCAGATCCACCTTTCCAAATATGACCTTCTGGCAACTCTAATTCAAGGTCGGTTCCAGGTGCTTTGAAAACCAATTTTTTATAGTTTTTCTTATTCATGAGTTCACGTGCAGTACGTAGTGTTGCATTATGTGCGTCCCATGCTGCGACTGGATCATCTTGATCAACGCGAACAATTTTAACAATCGCATCCCAGAGACTTTCCATTGCATCCTCTTTAGACTTGTCAGGAAAAATCTTTTGCACCCAATCACCAGTTGGAATGGAAATGATTGACCAGGTAATCAAGTCATTCATCGTATACTTACGGAAGTTCTTCATTGCCTGTGCCGCAGCTTTATTTGCTTTAGCAACTCGTCCTGAATCAATATCTTTTAATAAGTCTGGATTCGTTGAGCGGATAGATAAAACTGCCGCTCCATCCTCTGCATACATATCATGCAGTTTTACTCGCCATTCTGGAAAATCAGCAATAACCTCATCTGGAGCGTTTTCATATTTTAATAAAGTTAACTCATCGTCCACCCAGTTAATATGTACATCTTTTGCGCCTAATTCATATGCTTTACGAACAACTATTTTTGTAAAATCTGATCCTTCAATTGGGGCGTTGATCATAAGTGCTTGATTTTTTTGTAGATTGACCCCTGTGCGTAATGCAAGTTCTGCATATTTTTCTTGTGTCTGTTGACTGACCATTGTATTCCCTCCGTGGATATTCATTTATTTCGTGTACCGTTATTATTTCATAAATCGTATAAAATTACCAAGCAATTGTTTCAATTATGCGAAAATGTTTATGTTAATTTTTTCCTTTTTCAACTAATTCGGGTTATATCCAATTTACGCAGCAGAAGTATTGTGTTATACTGTTATTAAGTTACTTTTCGTAATTACTATTAATGATTTTACTAATAAATAAGAAGAGGTGATCTTCATGCAGGAATTATGTCCGCGATTTGAAAATGCCATGCAACTTCTCAGCAAACGTTGGGTTGGGCTAATATTATTTGACCTTTTAGAAGGAACAAAACGTTTTTCTGAGATGGAAGCTGACTTGCCAATTAGCGGAAGGTTGCTCTCTGATCGATTAAAAATGTTAGAACAGGAAGGAATCGTCGAACGCAATATTTATTCTGAATTCCCTGTCCGTATTGAGTATTCATTGTCTGATAAAGGAAAAGCATTAGAACCCGTAATCCGCGAAATACAGAACTGGGCCGAAGACTGGGTTTCATTAGAAGACCAAAATGAACAAGTGAAATAGATGATAGGCTGTCAGGTAGACAGCCTATTTTTATTGCCTAAAAACACTAATTTACATATGGACCGCATGGTGCGGACACACAATTCCTTATTTGGCAAAAAACAGCCACTTTCATCTACTTACGGACACCAGGTACCTTATTTACCAAAAATTCATCTAAAATAGCATGCAAGACAGCAAATAACGAATCCTCTGTCCGTTTGAATTGCTATATTGCGTTATTTTGGAATAATAGCGTCTCCTGTGTCCGCTTATGGATAGAATATATTCTTACAGCCTCTTCCCCAACATAAACTCCATCATCACATTCGCTGCTACTCTACTCGTCATGTTTCGAATATCAATCGTTGGGTCAATCTCCACGATATCCATCGCTTTAACTTTTGCATGCTGTCCAGCTAAATGAACTCCAGATAAAAGCTCACGACTTGTCATCCCACCAGGACCAATTGCCGGACACCCCGGTGCGTATGCTTGATCCAAAACGTCCATATCAACGGATAGGTAAATCACATCTACCCGATCCGAAAGTCTCTTCACTTCTCGCTCAATAATTTTTTCAACCGATTCGCGGTATAAATCTTGCATAGTATAAACGACAACGCCTTTTTCTTTTGCGTAATCATCATATGCCTTGGCATTGGTAAAATCACGAATACCAATTTGAACTAAATTTTCCCCTTGCAAAATACCATCTTCGATAAGCCTACGAAAAGGAGTGCCATTCGTTGGTCCACCATCCTCTACATTGCGTAAATCATGGTGTGCATCAAACTGAATAACGCCGACTGATTGATTCCGCTCCGCATAGGCCTTGATCGATGAATGACTGATTGAGTGATCCCCACCTAGTATCATCCAATAGTCAGCCGCTTCTGTCGCATAAATATCAGACAATCCCTCATGTAACCGCTGCTGGTTCCCAACAACATCAGTCGGATCCATATATACATCACCAAAATCGATAATCGATTCGGTGAAATCAACGCCAGTGTCTCCGGAAAATGTCGTATAGCTTTGCAGTGCAGATCGAATAGCACCAGGGGCAAAAGACGCCCCAGAGTGACTAATCGATGGTTTCGAAAGTGGTGCACCAGCTATCGCGAATTCCGTTTTTTTCCCGTCTTCCCACGGTATTAAAAGCTCACGCACTTTTGTTGTATACCTATCTTTAAATGCGGTTCCTGCAGGCTTTACGTGTCGCAACTGCGTCATCGTATCGCCTTCCTCTCATATAATACTGCACCATTTTTCACAACTGTGTTCACATGATTTACACCATAATGGTATGGAATGTACATGTAATTTGGTGCATCCCATAACACGATATCTGCTTTACGCCCTACAGCAATTGTCCCCGCTTCTGCTCCACGGCCAATCGCATGTGCAGCATTCACTGTTACCGCATGCCAAATTTCTTCTGGTGAAAGTTTAAGTTTCAACGCCGCAATCGACATAATAAGCTGTAAGTTCTCCGTCACTGAGCTTCCTGGGTTAAAATCGGTCGAAATGGATATAGCTGCTCCTGCATCGACCATCTTCCGTGCCGGTGAATACGTATCTTTTCCTAAATAAAAGCTTGTTCCTGGTAAAATTACACCAATGGTCTCAGACGCTGCCAATTGCTTAATTCCTTCGTCTGAAGCTACAGCCAAGTGGTCACCACTAATTGCGCCTACTTCCACTGCAAGCTCAGTTCCACCTAAGGGATCAATTTCATCCGCATGAATTTTTACACCAAAGCCTTTTTCCTTGGCCTTAAGCAAATACTTCCTTGATTGCTCAACGGTAAAAACGCCCGTTTCGGTAAAAATATCAACGAATTCAGCTAAATTTTTCTCTTTTATTTCATCGAACATATCGGCCATTTCATCCAAAAATGCATCCGGATTCTCTTTATATTCAGGCGGAATGGCATGTGCGCCAAGAAAGGTAGAGACGATATCCAATGGATGCTTCACATTAGCTTCTTTTGCCACCTGTAACTGTTTAAGCTCGGTTTCTTTATCGAGTCCATATCCACTCTTCGCTTCAACTGTCGTAATGCCATGCATGGCCATGCGATCAAGATGAAATAAGGCTTTTTCTAACAAGTCATCGTATGACGTTTCACGAGTGGAATTAACCGTTGATAAGATTCCCCCACCTTGCTTCAAAATTTCCAAATATGGAACACCTTGTTGTTTCAATGCCATTTCTTTTTCACGTGATCCACCAAACACTAGATGTGTGTGCGGCTCAACCAATCCAGGTGTGACAAGCTTCCCTTCAGCATCGATTGTTCGTTCTGCTTGAATGCCTGCAGCTTTTTCCGCTGACCCGATCCATTCTACTTTTCCATCACGAATCGCAACTGCTGCATCTTCCAAAACTTGCAAATCGCTCATGTCTGCACCTTTCACAGGCCCTTTTTTATCCATTGTTAATAACTGTCCAATATTGGTAATAAGTACATCTACTTGCATCATATCGATTCCTTTCTATTTCTTAGTTGGGATTGTTATGTTATTTTCTTCAGCAAAATCGATAGCTGAATCATAGCCTGCATCCGCATGACGAATAATGCCCATCCCAGGGTCAGTCGTCAGTACGCGCTCTAATCGTTCATGTGCTAAATCTGTACCATCCGCAACCGCAACCATTCCAGCGTGTAACGAGTAGCCCATGCCTACACCGCCACCATGATGGAAGGAAATCCATGAACCACCAGCAGCAGTGTTAATTAGTGCATTCAATACTGCCCAGTCGCCTACTGCATCACTGCCATCTTTCATTCCCTCTGTTTCTCGGTTCGGTGAAGCAACAGATCCGCAATCCAAATGATCACGACCAATTACAACTGGTGCTTTCAATTCGCCTTTTCGAACAAGTTCGTTGATCGCAAGACCCATTTTCACGCGCTCGCCATAGCCTAACCAGCAAATACGAGAAGGCAACCCTTGGAATGCGATTTGGTCCTGAGCCATATCAATCCAACGAATTAGCGCTTCATTTTCTGGGAAAAGTTCCTTAATTAACTGATCTGTACGATAAATATCTTCTGGATCACCTGACAAAGCTGCCCAACGGAATGGTCCTTTACCTTCACAGAATAGCGGACGGATATACGCTGGAACGAAGCCAGGGAAATCAAATGCTTTTTCCACACCTTCATCAAGTGCTACCTGACGAATGTTGTTTCCATAGTCAAATACAATTGAACCTTTATCCTTGTGTAAAAGCATTGCCTCTACATGTTTAGCCATGCTTGCTTTTGATTTAACCGTATAGGCAGCAGGATCGTTTTTTCGTAAAACTTCTGCTTCTTCAATGGTAAATCCGACTGGTACATATCCATTCAATGGATCGTGAGCAGAAGTTTGGTCTGTCACAATGTCAATTTTAATGTCACGATTTAATAGTTCATGATGAACCTCTGCCGCATTTCCAAGAAGCGCAATTGATAATGGCTTACCAGCCTCTTTCGCTTCCTTCGCCATCGCTATCGCTTCATCAATGCTTTCCGTCATCACATCACAATACTTGGTTTTGAGACGTTTTTCAATGCGACTCTTATCCACTTCAACTGCAATGACAACTCCCTCATTCATTGTGACCGCAAGTGGTTGAGCACCACCCATGCCACCAAGACCGGCAGTTAATGTAATAGTCCCTTTTAACGATCCATCGTAATGTTTTTTCGCAAGTGAAGAAAACGTTTCATACGTTCCTTGTAAAATTCCTTGTGTTCCGATGTAAATCCAACTACCTGCCGTCATTTGGCCATACATCATTAATCCTTTTTGATCTAGTTCATGAAAATGATCCCAATTCGCCCATTCTGGTACTAAAACAGAATTAGATAACAACACTCGAGGTGCGTGCTTATGTGTTTTGAACACTCCAACTGGTTTTCCAGATTGAATGAGCATCGTTTCGTCATTTTCTAAGTTCTGAAGTGTTTTAACAATTGCATGAAAAGCATCCCAGTTACGTGCAGCTTTACCAATTCCACCATATACAACAAGCTCTTCTGGGTTTTCTGCAACCTCTGGATCTAAATTGTTATACAGCATGCGTAATGCCGCTTCCTGTTCCCAACCCTTACACTCAAGTTCCATTCCTTTTTTTGCACGAACATCAACTTTATTCATGAAAAATTCCTCCTTGTAGCTTTATTTGAATACGTCTCTGCGGCTAGCAAATAGGTAGTCAGGATGAACGTAGGGATAGTACGTCTACTTTTCACCTGCCTATCTATTTGTACGTCGCTGAACAGTCGCTTCCGCTTTTCTTTGTCTAGCTACAGCTCCTAGCGACTAGCAAATAGGTAGTCAGGATGAACGTAGGGATAGTACACCCTACTTTTCACCTGCCTATCTATTTGTACGAAGCTGAACAGTCGCTTCCGCTTTTCTTAACATATGAATCTGTATTATCTTTCAACCAATTTGCTAGATTTGTAATGTCTGTTGCAAAAATACGATCAGCTGTAATGCTTGGAACAACCTTTCTTGCCTTTTCATAAAACTCCTTTGTCACCGCGCTCATTTGATTGATACCTCGGTATTCCACAGCTTGCATCGCACAAATCAATTCAATCGCCACCACATGTCGCGCATTTTCTAGCATTTGCATCGCATGCCTTGCTGCGATTGTCCCCATACTGACATGGTCCTCTTGATTAGCAGATGATGGAATAGAGTCGACACTCGCTGGATGCGCAAGTGTTTTATTTTCTGAAACGAGCGACGCTGCACTATATTGCATAATCATTGCTCCGGATTCAAGCCCTGGGTTCGGGCTTAGGAACGCTGGTAAATCATTTAATTGTGGGTTTACAAGGCGTTCAATCCGGCGCTCTGCCATATTCGCAGTCTCCGCGATTCCAAGTTTCATAAAATCCATCGCAAATGCTATTGGTTCACCGTGGAAATTCCCACCAGAAATCACCTTATTTTGATCGGAAAAAATTAACGGGTTATCCGTTACAGCGTTCATTTCTACTAACAGCTTTTCCTTTGCATAGTTTACGGACTGCCAGCAAGCTCCGAGAACTTGCGGAATACACCGTAGTGAATAAGCGTCCTGCACACGAAGTTCACCTTGTTTTGTCGTTAGCTTACTATCGTCTAATATCGCTCGAATTCGCTCCGCCACATCCATCTGCTCTTGGTGTCCTCGGGCAGCATGTAAATCGCCATCAAAAGCATCAATAATTCCTTGTAATCCTTCTATTGTCATCGCTGCAGTTAACTCGCTTTGATGAAGCAATTTCTCAGCCTCTAAATAAGTCACTACACCAACCGCAGTCATAGCTTGTGTCCCGTTAATTAATGCAAGACCTTCTTTTGCCTTTAATGTTAGGGGTTCAATTCCTTCCTTTGTGAGTGCGGTAATCGCATCTATTTTTTCACCACGATACATAACTTGCCCTTCTCCCATCAACCCAAGCGCAAGATGTGAGAGTGGCGCGAGATCCCCGCTTGCTCCAAGTGAACCTTGTTGGGGAACAATCGGATGAATCCTAGCATTTAAAAGCTTTAAAAGTTGTTTTACCAATACAAGCCTTACACCGGAATACCCTTGGGACAAAGCATTTGCTCGTAGAAGAAGCATCGCTCGAGTAATTGGCTCAGAAAACGGGTCACCCACCCCACATGCATGGGAATGAATAAGGTTTAATTGTAGATCCTCTAGATCCGTATCATTGATAACAACATCACTAAACTTTCCAAATCCTGTGTTAATGCCATACATTGTTTTTTTATCCACGATAAGCTGATCAACAGTTTCCCGATTAGCTTCAATCGCAATGCACGTTTCATTTGCCAATTTGACTTTCTCGTTGTCAAAAACTACACGTTTTAATTCATCAAACGATAATGTCTTTCCAGTTAAAATTACCATAATACTCCTCCCTTATCGCATTGCTTTACCATGATAAAGCAATAAACGTAAAAAGAGGCTGCGGTTAAAAACCGAGCCTCTTTGAAAAATTTAATTGATGTAATTGTTTTTTGTTGCTTTTCATTGAAAGCACCTCAATATTCTGAAACGTTCTTACAATTAATTGTAAGCGTTTTCCTGTAGTTTTGCAACCATTCTAGTGTAGATACTTTTAGTGAAATGAAGAACCCCCTATTAAACTTGACTGCATGCAATTTCTTTTTTTAAATGTGGAATTATTTTAATGTGCTTTAAATTGATTTTTGATTTCCTGATAAAAGCGAATGTAATAAGCGGACACTAGATTCGTTATTCGTACAAAATTGAGGCAAATGCTTCTGTTTGTGGACACACGATTCCTTATGAAGTGAAATAATAGTGATCTCATGGTGTTTTTACGTAAATAAAGAATCCTGTGTCCTCATAACCCATAAAACAGGTCCAAAAAGTAAAAATAACGGATTCTGTGTCCGCGTACTGAGCAGATTCTGTCCCGGGGATTGACTACTTCGTAGGTTTCCTTCAAAACAAATCATATCTTCAGAAGCCACAAAAGCTAACGCCCAGAGAATCCGCTCTCTGGGCGTTAGCTAATTAGGTTTTCTCTCACTATTTAGTGGCTAGCTTTTCATTTTAGTCTCTTTCATGCTTTGCTGTTTTGCGGTCCCAGAATTCGATTCCATCTTGATTATCTAATACATCACGGTAAAACACAGGATCTTTTCCTTCTTTACGTTGACGCTGATAATCTTTTAAAACAGGTTCCGCAATTTTGTACAATTTCGTAATAGCATACAAGTTGATTAACGCCATAATTGCCATCGACATGTCTGCAAGTGCCCATACTAAGTCGAATGTTGCAATTGCACCAAAGATGACCATTGCAAGCACTGCGATACGATAAATAAACAAGCCAACCTTACTTTCCTTGATATATCCAATGTTATTTTCACCGTAATAGTAATTTCCAAGAATCGAGCTATATGCAAATAAGAAAATAGCTACAGCGATAAAGATTGATGCCCAGTCACCAATGTGGAATTGGAATGCTTGCTGTGTTAGCTGAATTCCATCTAAATCTGTTCCAGCATAGTTTCCTGCAGATGTAATAATAAAGCCAGTTGCACTACAAATAAGAATGGTATCAAAAAATACACCTAGTGCTTGAATTAATCCCTGCTTGGCCGGGTGCGTAACCTCTGCAGTGGCCGCAGCGTTTGGAGCACTACCCATACCAGCTTCGTTCGAGAATAATCCGCGTTTAATACCCATTGAAATTGCGGCACCAAATCCACCACCAGCAACTTCCCGAATACCAAATGCGTTGGCGAAAATTAATGAAATCAGATCAGGCACAGCGGCAATGTTCACAATTAATACGTAGATTGCAAGAAAAATGTATAGAATTGCCATAATCGGAACTATGTATTGTGTTACATTCGCAATGGATTTTAATCCTCCGAAAATAACCATAGCCGTTAAAATAACAAGAACTACTGCCATTATGTTTTTACTAAAATCAAATTCATTAGCAAACGCTAAACTAATTGTATTGGACTGCACGGAATTAAATACAAGTCCGTACGTAAATGTAATCGTTATCGCAAAAAGGATTCCAAGCCAGCGTTTCTTTAAGCCTTTTTCCATGTAATACGCCGGACCACCACGATATTGGTCTTTCTCAGGTATTTTGTATACCTGCGCAAGTGTACTCTCAACAAATGCTGTTGCTGACCCTAGGAGTGCAATTACCCACATCCAAAAAATCGCACCAGGTCCACCGATTGCAACCGCAGAAGCTACCCCTGCAAGGTTACCTGTGCCGACACGGGATGCTGCACTAATTGCAAATGCCTGGAATGATGAAGTTCCCTTTTTTCCTTCAGCACTAATTGTTCGTTTATCAAATAAAACTCGAAACATTTCTGGGAGATAACGAAATTGTACAAACTTAGTTTTGATTGTAAACCACAGTCCTAGCCCGATTAGCACGAAGATTAGTAAATAATCCCACAATAGGCCGTTAACCCAATCTACAATGTTTTCGATGAAACTCATATTATGTCTTCCCTCCGCGTGTTTTATATAACGATGACTTATTTACCAAGCTATAGCAGCTAAAGTCATCGTTGCACTACCACTGTGTTAATATAGTGCAAATATAAATTAATAAGTACTTTCATTTTGTATACCCGTCTACAATCACTCTTAATCCACCTTTAAGTGACTTTTGTCATTTTATCATATTTACGTAAAAGTTACATAATCGAATCGAAAGTAACAAAAACAAATCTGTCTACTATATTATGCTTTTTTGTTGAAATCTTCGTGTACTTATATTGATGATAAATGCAAATGAAAATCCGCTTCCTTAATGGAGGCGGATTTCTTTTACACTTTACGCATGATCCCAAGGAAAACTCGTACCCGATATAGCTGAAAGCTGTTTCGAGTTTGCACGACGTTCCTTCCGATGTTTTGCACGAATTGGAGCCTTTTCATGAAGTTCCTTTTCAAAATCAGTTTCTGGGACCACTGATACAACTGGAATTGGTTTACCGTTCGCATTAACGGCCACAAATGTTAAAAATGCAGTTGTACAAACCATCCGTTCTCCAGTTAGTAAATTCTCCGTTACAGCTTTCACAAAAACTTCCATCGATGTGTTGTGTGTCCAAGTCACAAATGCTTCGACACAGATGGAATCTCCTTCTTTCACTGGTGCGAGAAAGTCAACAGAGTCAGTGGATGCTGTAACAACCGTTTCTCTAGCATGACGAGCTGCTGCAATAGCCGCTACGTCGTCAATATGCGCCATTAGCTTTCCACCAAATAATGTTCCATGTGTATTCGTGTCTGGTGGTAGTACGTGTGACGTTTTAACTGTTAATGAATTGCGGCATGTTCTAGTTTCCATTTAAATTTCCTCCTGTAGTTTATAAAATTGGTGAGAGAAGACGTGAAATAGACTCCTTAAAGCGAATACCTAGCGAACGTTTTTCATATAACTTTTTGGTCATTTGTGTAGATAGACTAATATCCTCCATGAAACTTTCAACGAGTTCACCAGTAGTTGCACTGTCATATAAAAATGCATTACCTTCAAAGTTTAACCGAAAACTTCGCACATCAATATTAGCTGTCCCAACTGAAGCTATTTTCCCATCGACAATAATAGTTTTGGCGTGTAGAAACCCATTTTGATAAATATACACATCTGCCCCCGCCTTTAATAGGTCACCGATGTAAGACAGTGTTGCCCAATAGACAAAGGGGTGATCTGGTTTATTTGGTATCATAATTTTCACATCGATACCTGATAGGCATGCTATCCGCAATGCATCAGCTAGACTTTCATCTGGAATGAAATACGGTGTTTGGATATAAATATACTTCTTAGCCGATGATATCATTTTAATATACCCATTTTTGATTTGTTGCCATTCCGAATCTGGTCCACTCGTTACAATCTGCATACCAACATCTCCCGCGGGCACTGCAGCATAAAACCTATCGTCGTATAAAATATCATGACGGGAGGCTTGATTCCAATCTAAGATGAAACGGGTCTGCATATGATGAACCGCATCACCAATTACGCGTAAATGCGTGTCACGCCAATAACCGAAGATTTTATTTTTCCCCAAATATTCATCGCCTATGTTGAATCCGCCTATGTAACCTATTTTCCCATCTATGATTGCAAGCTTACGATGGTTACGGAAATTAATTTTCATATTAATTTTAGGGATTTTTGGTGGGAAAAATGCCTCTACTTCCCCTCCAGCATGACGAATTCGTTTAATAAACTTCCTATTTAAAGTACGTGATCCCATATCATCGTATAAAACGCGTACTTCCACACCTTCGTTTGCTTTCTTTACTAAGATATCAGCAATTTGTTTTCCTAGTCCATCATACCGAATAATGTAATAAAGCAAATGAATATGGTCAGTTGCCTTTTGTAAGTCTTGCATCAGTGCTTTAAATTTTTTCTCACCGTCGGTATAAATATCTACCTTATTATCTTGTGTAAAAATCGCATCATTATTTCGTAAATGCATATAGTACAAATCTTTATATTCTTTAAGCTCTTGATGCTTGAAAACAAATGTATCCTCTTCTATCGCTCGAAGCTGTGATTGTACCGAACGCTTCACCCCTAATTTACTCTTGGTTTCCCACGTAAATATTCGTTTATTACTAATTTTTTTCCCAAAAATTAGATAAAGGAAGAAGCCTGCAATTGGAATAAATAATAGTACCATTAGCCATGCCCATGTTGAAGTGGCATCCTTTCGTTCCAAAAAGATAATGGTTAATGCGAGTCCGATGTTAGATATAATGATGAATGCTAGAAAATAAGGCATAAGTACCGTTAGTTCCAAGGCAGTTCACTCCTCTCTAAATAGAATCTTTTCGTAATATCCATAATATAGCATATTTCTAAAGAACAAGTTACTATGTAATTAGAAAAGCGAAGGGGACTGTTTAGCGACAGCAATATAGGCTCTAGAACCGCAGCCAGAAAATTAAAAAGGTGGAATAAAAATGAAGCACGCACTTATAATCGGTGGCACAGGAATGCTTATCAACGTCTGTCATACACTTGTTCATGACTATCATTATTATGTCTCAGTTATCGGTCGTAATACTATACGACATAAACGCCTAAAAGATTCAAGTAAAAAACCAAATCACATTCATTCAATCGAAGTTGATTACCATCAGGATGAAAAGTTTCGTGAAGAATTAAAGAAAAACTTTCAAGAAAATGGAGCACCCGATTTAGTTGTGAGCTGGATTCACGAGTCAGCACCACATGCATTGAAGTCAGTTATAGATGAAGTTGAAAAAATGAATAGTACGAAACCATGGCGCCTGTTTCATGTTCAAGGTAGTTCCCGATTTTTTGAAAAAGAAAACACGCCTGTACCCACAAATTGCTTGTACAGACGTGTTTATTTAGGATTTATTATGGAAGGTTCATTTTCCCGTTGGCTAACACACGACGAAATATCCACAGGTGTTCTCCATGCTATCGATACGGATCAAACAGAATCCATTGTCGGAACACTAGAACCTTGGGACAGACGGCCTTGAAGTTGGTTTAGTGCCTGTTCTAGATCAGCCCAGATATCTTCCCAGGCTTCAAGTCCTGCAGAAAGACGAATGAGTTGGTCAGTAATACCCATTTCTTTACGAGATTCCTCTGGTATAACTGCATGTGTCATCGTTGCAGGATGCTGAATAAGGGTTTCAGCGTCTCCAAGACTAACAGCAATTTTAATAAACGATAGCTTATTTAAAAGAGCCTGTGCATCCTGTTTGGAGCCCTTAATCGTAAACGATATGAGTCCTCCACCACGCTTCATTTGTTTTGTATAAATCGAGTAATTGCGATGATCCTTATCACTCGGGTAGAAAACTTCATCTACAGCAGGATGGGTTTTTAGTTTTTCAAAAATCTTCTCTGCATTATCAGAATGGCGGTCTAATCGCACCGGCAATGTTTTTAATCCTCTTAGTAAAAGCCATGCATCAAATGGTGATATAATTCCCCCAATATCCTTCTGTGTTGTCATCGCAACAGAATCGAGAAATTCTTTTTTGCCAACTACTAGGCCAGCCACTACATCACCATGTCCACCAATATATTTTGTTGCACTATGAAGAACAACATCGCAGCCAAGTTCGAGTGGCTGTTGTAAATATGGTGACGAAAACGTATTGTCTACCACCACAGGAATGTCGTATTCTTTTGCTACGCGTGCAACCATTTCTAGATCAATTAGTTTCATAGTAGGATTGATTGGAGTTTCTACGTAAATACACGTCGTCTCTGGACGAATAAGATGACGAATTGCCTCTTCAGATTCCATTCCAGAAAAGTCGTGCGAAATATTATATTTTTCCTTCATCATCGTTAGTAAACCAAATGTACATCCGTATAATCCTGATGAACATAAAATATGGTCGTTTGCTTTTGTTAGGGCAAGTAACACGGCTGAAACAGCTGCCATACCTGAACCAAATGCTAATCCCCGTTCACCTTTTTCCAATGCAGCAATACGCTCTTCTAACACCGCTACAGTTGGATTACCTAGCCTTGAATAAATGTATCCCTCTTCTTCACCAGCAAACCTGCGCTCACCTTGTTCTGCCGTATCGAATGTAAATGTAGAAGTCTGAAAAAGTGGTGTAGCTAAACTACCTAACATGTCCTTTGCGTCATATCCCTCATGTATGACTGTTGTCTCAAAACGCTTCGAATTTGTTGTCATTTTTTTCTCCCCCATAAGATTTTCAAGTATCTCTATTTCTATCATAGAGCATTACCGACTGTTTTGAAAGCGTTTTCTTACATTATTATATAGTACGCGAGGATTGCTTTTTTGTTTATAAAACTCTAAACTTATCTTATTTATGGCTATGTTTAAAAAAATCGATGTTGTTGAAACGAAAGAAGTAAGCTTCGATGTAAGTACTCCGACCGTTGATTTCCGCAGCGGACAGTCACTTACTAATCAATGCTAGTTAGATAGATTGGAAGTGTTAAGGATGGAACAATCAGAAGAAAAGATCGGAATTATTTATACAGCAAGTGCTTATTTACTTTGGGGATTCCTTCCGATGTATTGGAAGCTTATTCAAGAGGTTCCAGCAGGTGAAATATTAGCACACCGCATAATTTGGTCATTTTTATTTATGGTCTTGGTTATACTATTTTCACGTAAATGGCGATTATTTATCAAGGAATGCAAACTAATTATTAAGGATAAACAGAAACTGATTGGAATTTCCCTTGCATCCGTAATGATTAGTTTGAATTGGCTTACATATATTTGGGCTGTCAATAGTGATCATGTCATTCAAGCAAGTCTTGGCTATTATATTAATCCTCTAGTTAGTATTTTACTTGGCATCATTGTACTGAACGAATCTTTGACACGACGACAACTAGTATCATTTATTCTAGCAGGCATCGGTGTAACTTACTTAACCGTAAGCTACGGTGTATTTCCATGGGTTTCACTTCTACTTGCGTTTAGCTTTGGTTTCTATGGACTTTTGAAAAAAATGGTTGATGTAGGAGCTATGTTCGGTCTCGCTATTGAGACGATGATTGTCACACCATTAGCACTTATTTATGTACCTATTTTTACAGAAAATGTATTTATTCAAAATGATCTATTCTCAGATACAAATTTATTTTTAATTGGGGCTGGAATCGCAACGGCAATTCCATTATTATTATTTGCAAGCGGTGCAAAAAAAATCCCACTTTCAATGGTAGGGTTTTTACAATATATTGCACCAACCATCATGTTAGTTTTAGGTGTATTTGTCTACGATGAGACATTTTCTTCATCACACCTCGTATCCTTTTCGTTAATTTGGATTGCTTTGATCATTTATATGGGATCAGCACATCGGAGGCCTTCTAAACGTAAACGCAATGTTTAGACAGGTGATAGTTCCGAAGAAAATGGGTATATAGGATAAGGGGAGACAAATATCCTATAATAAGAGAGAAAATTTATGACCATAGGTGATACATCATGAAGAAAAAAATAACGATCATTTCTATATCCATTCTTTTAGTAGGACTGTCGATTTTTTTAATTGTGACAAATATAAATTCACCAATTGAAAAGGCAATTAAGAAAGCGAAAATTGAAGAAAAAATAGATCCTGTTGATAAAAAAACAGAAGAAGAAAAATCAAATGAGGAAGATTCACAATCTGAAAATGCTGAAGCTGAAGACGAAGAAAATGTAACTGGAAAAGTAAAGAACCTAGTGACAGGCGCAGTTCAAGAAACGATTGAATTTTTCTCAAACAATGAAGCGCATGTGGTAGCCATTGGTGATTCACTTACGCAAGGTGTTGGTGATGAAACTGGCGGCGGTGGTTACGTTGGCATGCTAAAAGAAGCACTAAATACAGATGAAACAGAAGTTACATTTACTAACCTCGGAAAGCGTGGTCGACGCTCAGACCAACTCTTAAAATATCTCGAAGACCCTAAAGTTGAGACGGCTATTTCCGAATCTGATATAGTACTGATTACAATTGGAGCAAATGATATCATTCAGGTTTTAAAAGAAAACTTTGCAAACATTACGCTAGATGACTTTCAAGAAGCGCGAGTCGAGTATGAAGATCGTTTGAAAAAAATATTCGAAAAAATTTATGCCATAAATCCGAATACAGAAGTGTATTTACTAGGTTTTTATGACCCGTTTGGAAGATATTTTCCTAAAATTAAAGAGTTAGGATTAATCGTTGAGAATTGGAACGAAACGGGAAAAAAAGTAACAGAGAAATATGACAACGCAACATTTATACCAACGATCGATTTATTCAGTGATACAACTGTGGATTTGTTCTGGCACGATAATTTTCACCCGAACTATAAAGGGTACCACCGAATTGCGGAAAGAGTTCTTGAATACTTGCATGAAGATTGAAATATACGTTTGATGTAAAAAGAAGCGATTTTGATTTTTATTAAGCGATAAATTTATTTTTGATGATTATTTTTGCGTAACAGCGGCTATAATTTTATAGTGGCGTATATCGTAAAGAATTGCGGAAATACGTTACAAAGAAGTAAGCGAAAGGTGGGCAGCTATGAAAAGACGTGACAAACAAGTGAAGTCTAAGTGGAAGAAATATTTTTATATCTTGCTCACAGCAAACTTTTTATTTTTACTAGGTATTATACTATTAATTTTCTGGCCAGTTTCCAGCTCAACTATTCCTTCTGTAGAGGAAGTTGATGAACAAAAAAGCTCACAATTTATTGTACGAACATCAAAACAAAATTTAAATGATTTAGTAAATGCCTATCTGGATAAATTACTAGATAATTCTAGCCATCACTATAGTATTATATTAAAGGACGATGTACATTTAATTGGTGAACTTCCTGTATTCTCGACGACGATTCCACTTTCTGTTCATTTTGAACCCAAAGTACAGGAAAATGGCGACGTAATTCTAAAGCAGAAATCTATTTCGCTTGGATTACTAGAGCTCCCTAATCAAAAGATAATGGAGTATATGAAAAAGTATTTACCAATGCCTGAATGGGTTACCGTTAACCCGAAGGAAGAAGAAATCTATGTTGCTGTAACCAACATGGATATTCGCAGTAATTTTAAAGTAAGCATCGTGCATTTTAATTTAGAAGAAAATAATCTTGCATTTAAAATTCACGTTCCTTACCAGACGTTAGGAATTAATCCGAGTAACTAAATTGAGGTTGGAATAAAAGTAATTTTATCAAAAGAATCCAAACTATACTATAAAATGGTGTAAAAAGCCGCTCCGAAAATATACTTCGCTTTCCGCGGGTGGCTGGTGAGCCTCCTTGCCCCGGCAAGAGGTATTCCGACGTTGTCCGCAAAGGACGGTTTTAGTCGGCCTTCCTTACTAGACGCACTCCGGGGTCTCACCTATGCCATTCCTCCCGCAGGAGTCTACGTATATTTCCGGAGCTCATATAGATCACTGTTCCTCATTTCAATTGATAGGACTAGTTATGTCCCAACATGATTTTTAAGAATAATAATAAAACTATTCATTTTGTTGCAAAGGAAATTCTTTTTTTTGCCCCCTCCTGAAGATCCAATTAAGTATTCCAAAAATCAATCCTGATGTTATGAAAAATGAATAGAAGGGCAGTATATCCAAAGATAAAAACTCTTCAAATCCCCAAGTCATCATGAAAGCTAAGACAGGGATTAAAAAGCCTAACATACATCCAAATGGGTAAAGAAAAAACTTGTAGTTAGTGAATTTATTATCAATATAATAAATGATTAAAAAATACAAAGGTACTCCACAAATAAAATATGCTTGGCCACCCCAGAATAAAACGGCGTCCACATCGCCACCGATTTTTCCACCTAGCAAAAATTTAATTGTTAAGACATACATACAAAAACCCGCAAGAAATGAAATAATAGGTGTTATAAGATAAAGAGCTATTTTCTTCATGTTGTGTAATCCTCCAACGGTTTATTCCTCTTCTTCATACACATCACGCATCTGTTTAATCTTTTCTTTCATTCTATCCACCAAATAATCTGGTGAAAGTACCTTCGCATTACTTCCCCATGTCAAAATCCAGTTGACTAACCCATCCGATAGCTTTGCTTTTGTTGATAATACGAAATGTTCTTCATCTAGCTTTTTAATATCCGCTTCCTTACCAAAACGATCGAGAACCACATTAACTAAATCCAAATGAAAACGAATTTTTATCCAAATTTCTTCACCAGCAAACATGTGAAAGCTTTGATTAATATATTCCTGTAAGTGGAAATGCTTGTCCTTCACGAAGGATTGATCGCTCACATCAATGTCTCGAATTCGATCTAATCGATAATGTCTAATTTCGTTTGTTTCTTTGAAACGACCAATTAAATAGTAGAAATCATTTTGCCAAATCAGTGCATATGGCTCAACTTGATAATGATCTCCGTTTCTGTGAAACTCGAATTTCTTCTGCACGTTATATTTACCATATTTGTACGTCAACACTTTTTTGTCCGATATAGCACGGTGAACGCAATCGATGTTAAGCTTTACAAGGTCGTAATCCATGTTTGTCGTGGGACTAAATAAAATTGGCTCCGGCAAGGTTTTTCCTATGTATTTACTTGTAAGCTGCTTCATTTTATTAATCAGTTTTTTCTTTTCGTTCGTCGTAATAAATCGTGCCGACAAAATTGCATCTACCATTAGTCGCAATTGATAGGTTTCAAACAATCTAGTTTGATGACTGTAATATATCTTTCCAAATTTACCTTTGTTTTTTACAATTTCAAAATCAAGCTCATCTAATATTTCCAAGTCGCGTTTAAGTGTGCGCGGATCGACAGGTATTGGTTCACCGGAAACATTATGTAATTTTTCACTTAGTTCATCAATTCCAACCTCATGAAAGTCATCTGTCTCATTAAATAAAATCTCTTTCACCTTTAGTAGTCGATAATTGCTTCCACGATCCATTTAAAATGACCTCCTTTTGTTTACTAATAAAAAGAGCCATACAATGTGCATATGGCTCTCTTACCTGATCACGAATCGTTTTACTTTTGATAATTTGGATACCAAAAATGTAAATGATTGTTTCCGTATAACAGTATCACCACTAATTACTTGTGGTTCTACCTTCTTATATTCTCCAAGCTTTCCTTGATACACTAATTGTAAGCCAGATAATCCTCTAATATCGGCAGGTGTAGTAAAGCATTCTGGTTTCGATAGCTTAAATCCTTCCACTTCTCGTAAAACGGTCGCAACAAATTGCGAGCAGAACATTGCGTGTTCTCGGTTAATTTCAATTTGCAACATGACACCAAATAGCCCTAAAAAATTATATTTATAATTGCCTGCTTGTTGCTCTATTTCACGAATTTTCATCTTCACCTTTTGAAACTCTTCTTCTGGTAAATGATATGCATAAATTGCACATGATGAATTTTTTAAGAACTCACTTTGAATATTTTCCTTCACGAATCCCCCAATAAATGGATTTCTCGGATTTTTCCTACCAAAACTGTAGACTTCCTGCAGCCCATCATCAAATGCAATGGATACATGATTCAAGCCTTCCTTCGTACAGTAATTAATCGCACGCGATAAATAAGTTCCGGTATCCGTAAAGAGAAAGTAAAGTGTTCTTTCCCCCATGGCATTCCCCTCCGTATGACGGTATGCTTTTTATTTATTTGTAGTGTTGATTAATTGTTACACATTTACTTAAAAAAATATAGTCTTTTTTGAAAAATAAAAAATAATTTTACAATACGATTTCTTACTCTTACTATATGAAATTTCGACCGCTTTTTCTACAATTTTTTGGAAAAAATTAATTTAGATTGACTAATTGGTCTAAATCCCGTAATCTAGCGTTGATGCAATGTTTTTTTAATGGAGGAAATGATTATATGATTAATGTTTCAAACGTAAGTTTACGATTTGGCGACAAAAAATTATTCGAGGATGTAAATATAAAATTCACCCCAGGAAATTGCTATGGATTAATTGGGGCGAACGGTGCTGGAAAATCAACCTTTTTAAAGGTGCTATCAGGGGAAGTAGAGCCGCAAAGTGGAAATGTTTCGCTTTCACCAGGAGAACGTATCGCTGTGTTAAAGCAGGATCACTTTGCTTATGAAGATAAGGAAGTGCTGGATACTGTTTTAATCGGTCATGAACGATTATATAAGGTAAAGCAAGAAAAAGATGCTATCTACATGAAGGCTGACTTCTCTGAAGAAGATGGTATGCGTGCAGCTGAACTTGAAGGCGAATTTGCCGAAATGAACGGTTGGGAAGCTGAATCAGATGCCGCTGTTTTGCTAAAAGGTCTAGGTATCGAAGAAAATTTACACAATGTAAAAATGGCTGATTTAACTGGTTCTCAAAAGGTAAAAGTATTACTTGCGCAAGCTTTGTTTGGTAATCCTGATATTCTACTTCTAGATGAGCCGACAAACGGATTAGATATTCAAGCGATTCAGTGGTTAGAAGAGTTCTTAATTAACTTTGAAAACACCGTAATCGTTGTTTCGCATGACCGTCACTTCTTAAACAAGGTCTGCACACATATTGCAGACGTAGACTATGGAAAAATCCAAATTTATATCGGAAACTATGATTTCTGGTATGAGTCAAGCCAATTGGCATTAAAAATGGCTCAGGAAGAAAATAAGAAAAAAGAAGATAAGATTAAAGAGTTACAAACGTTTATCGCACGATTTAGCGCAAATGCTTCTAAATCAAAGCAGGCAACTTCACGTAAAAAGTTGTTAGATAACATTACGCTTGATGACATCAAACCATCTTCACGCCGTTATCCATACGTTGGCTTCACACCTGAACGCGAAATCGGTAATGATTTACTTCGTGTTGAAGGGCTGACCAAAACGATAGACGGGAAAAAGATTCTTGATAATGTTAGCTTTACGATTAACAAAGATGATAAAGTTGCATTTATCGGGCGTGATGAAATAGCAAAAACCACGTTGTTCAAAATCATTATGGGTGATATGGAACCAGATGCGGGAACGTATAAATGGGGGGTTACTACCTCTCAATCCTATTTCCCGAAGGATAACGCGAAATACTTTGAGGATAACCAACTACCATTAGTTGACTGGTTACGTCAATACTCCCCTGAGGATCAAACAGAAACCTTTTTACGTGGATTCCTAGGAAGAATGCTCTTCTCTGGAGAAGAAGCACTAAAAAAGGCAAATGTACTTTCCGGTGGAGAAAAAGTGCGTTGTATGCTAGCAAAAATGATGCTTAGCCATGCAAATGTGCTCGTGCTTGATGAACCAACGAACCATTTAGACTTAGAATCGATTACTGCATTGAACAATGGATTAATGAAGTTTAAAGGATCTATTTTATTCACATCACATGACCATCAGTTTGTTCATAGTATCGCAAATCGCTTGATTGAAATCACACCAAGCGGTATTGTCGATAAAGAAATGACGTACGATGAATATGTGCAGGATAAAGGTTTACAAAAAAATATAGAAAAAATGTATGCTGTCTAGAATTTATAAAAGCGTCGGAAGAGTTTATACTCTTGCGACGCTTTTCTGTTGAATGTTATATTACTCGGTACGGAATTTCATGTGTGAATAAGCCTGTTTCACTTTTTTATTAATCCGCGTAAATTCCAACTCCATCGTATCCGTCGGCAGCTGCTATTGCTTCAGCACTTCCTTCACCATATATATCAATTGCCGATTGGACAACTGCCTTTCGTGCATCAACAAAGTTTGATGTTGGTGTCAAATAGGTTGTTAGTGCACGGTAATATATTTTACCAAGCTTATCTTTTCCGATTTGCACTCCCGTTAAGTATGCTGCATGATTAATAATGGAAGAGTTGATGTGAACACCACCATTATCGAGATGAAGTGGTAAATCATAATACTCATCCATATGTGATGGATACTTACCTTCACCATTTCCATAAGGTGCGTATGTTGAACCCACTGAATATTTACTTGGGTTACTTAGGCTACGTAGAGACGTCCTTCCAGACTCAATTGCTCCTTCAGCCATAATGTCTTCACCAATCTCCCAGTCACCTTCATCAATTAGCGCTCCGAAAATATCAGAAAATGCTTCATTAATGGCCCCTGATTGGAATCTGTATTGCAATCCAGCTGTGTGTGTGGTCACTCCATGGGTCATTTCGTGTGCTGCAACGTCAAGACCAGCAGAGAGCGGTATGAAAAATTCACCGTCCCCATCACCGTAAGTCATTTGCTCACCATTCCAAAAAGCATTTGCATAATTTTCGCCAAAGTGAACGGAAGAAATAATCGCTCCGCCTTCACCATCGATTGAATTTCGATCATGTTCATTCAAAAAATATTCATATACTTCTTCTGAATTATAATGCGCATCAACTGCTGCTCTCTGATACTCATCCTTCCAAGAAGCATCCTTATCTTCAAAAAGGTTTCCAGGTAGTCCTCTGAATGACCACGAGTTACCTGCGTCATACGTGTAAATTCCGTCAAGCCCCTCATGTGATTCATCGGCAAGCTCAAACACTACACCCTGATCTGCCTTTTTCTTCGTCACATGTAATTGTCGTTTGTCTCCTAATACACCCGTTCCAGCGCCAATTTGTGACTTTTCTTCAAAAGCATCCATTATCTTATTATAGTAGTCGATTACTTCTCCTGTTTTCGCATCGACAAACACGATCCAATTCCCTGGTTCCTCACCAAGAAAATTGACATTAACCTTATAGGCAAGATTGTTTTTTCCTTCAAAAGGATAGATAACTAATTCCGTAGTAGGCTCATAAGGTAGTTCTTTTGGTGCCTCTACTTTTGCTTTAGCTGTATCTAATGCTTGCTCCGAGCTGATAGAGGGATTCGTATCGATCGATTCTCCTTCTACCTCTTTATTATGTGAACCATTTACTAAAAAAGGCTGATTTTCTTTGTTGTAATGAACGATTACCTCCGAACCCACGACAGGCACACCATTTTTCACCTGTTGCAAACGAACATGAGTCATTCCCAAATCATCTTTTTGAACACTTTTCTTTTTAAAGTTTTGCTTAGGGTCTTTAATCCCTAACTTTTTATCGTACTTCTCTAAAACCTGTACTGCACGATCGCTAGTCCCCGCGGATTGCTTTTCCGCAAACTTTACTTTTACGAATAGAGGAACATTCGCATTTTCATTCCAAACTTTTTGGGCTTGTACATTACTAGAAATAACATTACTCTTTTCAACTGCAAGCAAATTACTAGTAAATGAACCTGCCAAAAGTGTTGATGATAATACAACTGGAATTACATACCTTTTTTTCAAATAAACGCCTCCCAAAATAGTATAAGACTATTATAAAGAGAATCTACTAAATTTACATGATTAATATGAACTATTTGAAAATTGGTTCTATTATCCTGCTGAATTACTAGATTTTTATTTTATGAAGAGTATAAAACTACTTAATTTAACAGGAACGATAAGGTTTACACCTTGCAAAATAATGGTTAAAAAACTAGTTGCTACTATTGATTTCCACTCCGGACAACGCTTCAGACTCCTCAGAAGCAAAGAACGTTATTTTTTTTGACGTTATAAAAAAGGAGCCCAGTTTTTCGCAACTGAGCTTCTCCATTCATTAAACACGCTTATTTAATTTCGCCTCAATCTTTTCCAACATATCCTTTGTCATCTTATCAATATCATACTCTGCTTTAAATCCCCACTCTTCTGCTGCAGCAGAAGAATCGATACGGTTCGGCCAGCTTTCTGCTATACTCTGACGAACGGGGTCAACATCATAATCCAACTTAAATTCTGGAATATGTTTTTGAATCGCTTTTGCAAAATCTTCTGGTTCAGCGGAGATAGCAGAAATATTGAATGCGTTTCGGTGCTTCAATTTACTTGCATCTGCTTCCATAAGCTGAATAATCGCGTTTAGTGCATCAGGCATGTACATCATATCCATATATGTACCTTCTCCAATATAGGAGGTATATGATTTATTTTTCACTGCTTCGTAATAGATCTCAACCGAATAATCTGTCGTCCCTCCACCTGGTGGTGTAACATAAGAAATTAGGCCAGGAAAACGCACACCACGTGTATCTACGCCAAACCGTGAATAATAATAATCACATAACAATTCACCAGATACTTTGTTTACACCGTACATCGTTGTTGGACGTTGCACTGTATCTTGAGGTGTATCGTCTTTTGGTGTTTCTGGTCCAAATGCCCCAATTGAACTTGGTGTGAAAAATTGTAGTTGCAATTCACGTGCAACTTCAAGTGCATTTACTAAGCCACCCATATTTAAATCCCATGCTTTTTTAGGCATTGCTTCTGCCTTTGCTGATAGTAATGCTGCTAAATGCATCAATGTGTCAACATCATATTGTTTACAAACTTCCAATAATCGGTCATAATCAGTTACATCAACAATTTCAAATGGACCTTCTGCATCATTATGATCTTCTTTTTTACGTATATCTGAAGCTACTACATTTTCTTTACCGTACGTTTCTCGTAATTTCGTGACAAGCTCAGAGCCGATTTGCCCCAAAGCCCCTGTTACCAAAATCTTTTTCATCCGTTTTTACCTCCGACTGTTCTATCTGCTAGCTGTTTTGTTTTCATTCGTCTCACTTTGTAAAACTTGTTTTTAATCGTCGTAATTGATCTATAATGCGAACTAGTTTGGTGCATGTACGTCAAGAACACTGATGGTACCGGACTGAGGATGTCTTATTTACCTTATTTTGGTTCATTTTAAGGATTAACGGACACACGATGCCTTATTCAGCTATAAAACATGACTTTCAACTGTTTTTAGCCCAATAAAGAATCCTGAGTCCGATAACAACCGAATTTACCCTTCTTTATCACAAATAAGGAATCGTGTGTCCGCTAGCCGCCATCCTGCACTCAATCGCATTCATTCCAGTACGCTCGAAAATTACTTCGCATTATATAAATTTTGTGTCAAAACAATAATTAAAACACCTTACGAAATAATCCCAAGCTCTTTCCCGACTTTTTCATAGATGCGAATTGCGTCATCAAGCATTTCCTTTGTATGTGCAGCACTTGGCATATTACGTACTCGGCCAGTCCCTCGTGGTACCGTTGGGAATACGATTGATTTTGCATATACCCCTTCTTCGTAAAGCTTTTTACTGAATTTTTGCGTTGCTACTTCATCACCAATAATACATGGTGTAATTGGTGTTTCACTATTTCCAATGTCAAAGCCTAAGTTTTTCAAGCCTTCTTTCAGGTATTCACTATTTTCCCAAAGCTTCTCATTCAGTTCTGTGCTTTCCATTAACAATTCAATTGCTTTTGTGCTTGCAGCAGCATCAGCTGGAGTAACCGCAGTTGAGAATAAGAATGGACGTGAACGAACCTTTAACCAATCGATTAAATTCGCTTTACCTGCAACATATCCACCTACGACACCAATTGCTTTAGAAAGTGTTCCCATTTGAAAATCGACACGGTCTTGTAAACCGAAATGCTTCACCGTTCCAGCACCTTTTCCAAGGACACCTGACCCGTGTGCATCGTCTACATAAGTAATCAAGTCAAATTCTTCAGCAATGTCCACGATTTCTGGAAGCTTTGCAACATCCCCATCCATGGAAAATACACCATCAGTTATAACCATTACTTTATTGTACTGACCTGATTCCACGGCTTCTTTTGCCTTTTTACGCAAGTCATCCATATCTGAATGATTCACGCGAATAATTTTTGCTTTAGATAAACGGCAACCATCGATGATAGAAGCGTGATTCAATTCGTCAGAAAGAATGGCATCGTTCTTATCCATTACTGCTGAAATCGCGGCCATATTACAATTGAATCCTGACTGATACGCAATAGCAGATTCTGTACCTTTGAATTCCGCAAGCTTTTTCTCAAGCTCAACATGTAGGTCTAGTGTTCCGTTAATAGTACGAACAGCGCCAGCACCGACACCATGCGAATCAACCGCCTCTTTCGCAATCTTTTTCAAGCGATCATCTGTAGCCAATCCTAAATAATTGTTTGAAGATAAATTTATCAGTTTTTTCCCGTCTAACGTAATGATTGGACCATTTGGACCCTGCACTGGTTCAATATCATTGTAAAGTCCTTTTTCCTTTAATTCGGCAATGTTTTCATCTAAAAATGAATCTAATATTTTACTTGACATCTAAAATTTCCTCCTTCTATGTAAGCGCTCTATTCAACAAACACAAATGTGCCCGTATATTTCCTTTTATAGTTTATCATATTTCACTAGTTATGTTTAATGAGAGCAGGTTTAACCAATAGTATGTACATCTTAGAAAAAACCTTTCAATTTTGTAAGAAATTCGTCTAAAATTGTCACAAAAAACCATAGTAAACCAAGAATATTTTTATTATACTAAATCCATAAGATAAATTGGATGGGGGGAAAGTCATGAAAAGAGTTTTAGTTGCCGTATTTCTTATGCTGATTATTGGATTTGGAGTTATGGGCTACACACAATCAGATGATCCAAATCAAACAATTGAAAAAGATACTTCAAACACATCAATTAAACTTTAAGTTTTAGTTTATATAAAAAAGGAAAGCAACTTACTATAGATTGCTTTCCTTTCATATTTTTTGCTGACGCTATATTTAGTTTTTATTAATCTAATATTGTTACTTCAACTGATTTTCTACCCCATGCATATGCTTCATCTTTCGTTTGTACATGGATATCAATCTCATTCCCGTTAATTCCACCACCGATGTCTCCAGCTACAGCACGGCCATAACCTTCAACATATACTTTAGATCCTAATGGAATAACATTTGGATCCACAGCTATTACTTTTGCATTTGGATTAGCATTTAAGTCAATTCCTGTTGCAGTTACACCAGAGCATCCTGCACAATCAGCTGTATATGCAGTTGCTTCTACTGTTATTGTTTTGCCTTCAGGGCTATTATCTTCTTCATTGCTAGTATTTTCTACTTCAATAGATTCTGTTTTAGGTTCAGGTTTTTCTACAGTCTTTGTTTCTACTGCTTTCGCTGGCTGATTATCCTGATCTTGATCTATGTTGACACCATTAATAGTAAGTTCTTGGCCAATAACAATTAAGTTAGAATCTAAATCGTTCCATTCTTTGATGTCTTCTGGATTAACATCAAATTTTTCGCCAATACCAATTAATGTATCGCCTTCCTCAACCTTATATGTTTCATTTATGAATAATTTTTGTTTTGGTTGAATCACAGTAGTTTTTAATGCGTTTATATCAATTAAATTTTCAACGGTAGTGTTGTATTCATTTGCAATGTCCCAGAGGCTATCTCCTTTTTCTACTTGATACTCCTCAGCTGAGACACTTGTCATTCCTGCGCCAGCAATAATGATACCCGTAGCTATACTTGCTACTAACTTCTTCATAGGTTGTCCCTCCTCAAATTTCTGACATTGCCTATACTATCACAGGGGGATAACCAATGCAGTTACAAGGAAGTTAAGAGTCTATTACAAGAATTACTAAAATAGCCTTGGAATATTACAAATGTGATAGATTGGTAACAAAGTCGTCTTGTATTACAATCTATTAGGTGTTTAGACCTATAATTTATGTAATTACCATGAATTTTTACACAAAATATCACTATTTTTTTGCTACTTCCTGTAATGTTTTTTATTGAATATAACGGGTATTTTATATGTTAGGCATAAGAAAAGCGCAAGTATAAGCAGAACACTTCCGTATGGTGGTTTTTACCACACGGAAGTGGACTGCTTATGTCTCGAGTGTCTAGTCCGCTTACGCTGGACAGATTTTATACATTCTTATAAGATCTACCATAATTTATACTTTTTGACGTTACAAAAAAAGTCTTGCTATCTAGTAAAATAGCAAGACTTTTTTATTATTTTGAAGCTAATTCTTTTTTATATTTCTCAAATTCTGAAGGTGTGCAACGAACCCAATGTCGTGGCGCAACTTCTCTAAACTCCATTTCTTCATCCACATTATGAATAGTCGGATCGTATTCGATTCGTTTACGGTTACGTTCATAATCTGGATCTGGTAATGGAATCGCAGAAAGCAATGACTTTGTATAAGGATGTATTGGATTCTTATATAATTCATCACTATCGGCAAGCTCTACCATATTACCATAGTACATAACACCAATACGGTCACTTAAATATTTTACCATGGATAAATCATGGGCGATAAATAAGTAAGTTAGTCCGTAGTCGCGTTGTAATTTTTTCAATAAGTTTACTACCTGTGCCTGAATCGACACGTCAAGTGCAGAAATGGGTTCATCGGCAATGATAAATTCTGGCTCTACAGCTAGTGCGCGAGCAATACCAATACGTTGACGCTGTCCACCACTAAATTCATGCGGGAAACGAGTAGCGTGTTCTTTATTCAAACCAACAGTTTCAAGTAGTTCTTCCACGCGCTTTTTACGTTCTTTATCATTTTTAGCTAAGCCGTGAACATCAATTCCTTCTGCAATGATGTCCATAACAGTCATTCTAGGGTTTAGAGAAGAAGAAGGATCCTGGAAAATCATTTGCATTTTACGATTGAATTTCTTCATTTCTTCGGTTGATTTTTTACCATGAACGTCTTCGCCCTTAAACTTTACACTTCCATCAGTTGCTTCATATAACTTAATAATTGTTCTTCCAGTTGTTGACTTACCACAACCAGATTCACCAACTAATCCAAATGTTTCACCTTTATATATATCAAAGTTAAGACCGTCAACAGCTTTGACGATACCTTTTCTTCCAATTTTAAAATGACGCTTCAGGTTACTAACCTCTAGTAACTTTTCCTGTTCAGCTGCCATGAATTTCACCGTCCTTCACATCTGGAGTTTCACCGGTTGATGAAATTCCCTGTATACGCTTTTGCACTGCTGCAGGAGGTTCAATTTTAGGTGCATCTTCATGCAATAACCAAGTCGCAGCTGAATGCGTTTCTGACACCTTGAACATAGGTGGTTGCATTTCTTCATCGATTTTTAGTGCATATTCATTTCTCGGTGCAAATGCATCACCTTTAGGTGGATTTGTCATGTCTGGAGGACTACCAGGAATGGCAATTAAGTCCTCTGTACTATTATCTAGTGTAGGCATAGAACCTAACAATCCCCATGTATATGGATGTTTTGGATTATAGAATATTTCTTCGGTCGTTCCGATTTCAACAATTCTTCCTGCATACATAACCGCAACTCGGTCTGCTACGTTTGCTACAACACCAAGGTCATGTGTAATAAAAACAATAGCACTATCTGTTTCTTTTTGAATATCCTTCATTAACTCTAAGATTTGAGCCTGAATTGTTACGTCTAACGCTGTTGTTGGTTCATCAGCGATTAATAGCTTTGGATTACAAGCAAGTGCAATCGCTACAACAACACGCTGACGCATACCACCAGAAAATTGGTGTGGATACTGATGTAAGCGTTTTTCAGCCTGTGGTATTCCTACAAGCTTCAATAACTCAACTGCCCGTTCACTTGCATCTTTTTTATTCATTTTTTGGTGCTTCATTAAGCCTTCCATAATTTGGTTTCCAATTTTCATTGTAGGGTTCAATGAAGACATTGGATCCTGAAAAATCATGGAAATATCTTTACCGCGAATTTTTTGCATTTCTTTTTCTGTCTTCTTTACTAGGTCATCACCTTCAAAAAGTATTGACCCTTCTTTAATAACACCTTGTGGTTTTGGAAGTAGGCGCATAATTGCTTTTGTAGTTACAGACTTACCTGATCCAGATTCACCAACAATAGCAAGCGTTTCACCTTTTTTAATATCAAAGGATACGCCTCGTACCGCCTGTACTTCGCCACCAAAGGTGTTAAATGATACGTTTAGATCATTTACCTCTAATAATTTACTCATTTATATACACCTGCCTTATTATTTGTGCATTTTTGGATCAAATGCATCGCGTAAACCATCTGCAATAATGTTAAATGCAATCATGATTAAGGAAATCACAATAGCTGGATATAACAGTAAGAATGGGTAAATTCGAATATAATCAAATCCACTATCAATTAACGTTCCTAATGATGCCTCTGGAGGCACTATTCCAAGGCCGATAAAACTTAAGAAAGCTTCGAAGAATATCGCATTTGGAATTGTAAACATCGTATTAATAATAATTACACCACTTATATTAGGCATTAAATGTTTGGTAATTATCTTAGATGCCTTTGTACCAAGTGTTCGTGATGCTAATACATATTCCATATTCTTTATTTTTAGTACTTCCCCTCGGACAATCCTGGCCATTCCAATCCAACCGGTTATTGTCAGAGCTATCGTTATGGAAATAATACCTGGTTGCAGTACGATAATCATCAATAGAATTACAACGAGGTTTGGTATACCAACAAGTACTTCAATAATTCGTTGCATAATATTATCAACACGACCACCAGCATATCCTGAAATTCCACCATACGCTACACCAATAATAAGGTCAATTGCTGCTGCTAAAAAGGCAATATAAAGCGAGATACGTGTACCTTTCCACAACCTCGTCCATTGGTCACGCCCAAGGTTATCTGTTCCTAACCAAAAATAAGTATCATCCAGATTTTTTGCTTGATAAACGTGATACGTTGCCTCAACTGTCGCAGAGTTATTCGATCCATCACCTTGATCTTGTACTTCAATATCAATATATTCTTTGTTGTTGTCATAACGCATATATGCTTTTTGTGTTGCATCTTCCACAGTATCCCCAGAGTATTCTGTACTTAGGGTACCGTCGAATCCTAACCATTCAATATGGTCTAACCAACTTACACGTGGAGGCATAGTTCCACGAGTAACATCCTGGTCATTATAACCCCATTTGTTCATACCTGGCCCGAAAAAACTAAAGAACATTATAATTAAAAGGACAACTACTGAAACAATAGCTAGTTTGTTTTTCAAAAATGTTCTCGTCGCATCCTGCAAAAAAGTTCTACTCGGTTTCTCTATCTTTTCACTTGCATCTTCTTCTCTTTTGAGGGGTTCAAACAGTTCTTTAGGTATTTTATTCTGATCCATGTTTATTTCTCCCCTCCTGAAACTCTAATTCTAGGGTCGATTACTCCGTAAAGAAGGTCGACTACTAAAATAATTACTATAAATAAAAATGCAAAGAGTAATGTAGTTCCCATAATTGTTGGATAATCATTTACCATAACGGATGAAACGAACTGTTCACCAAGTCCTGGAATTGCAAAGATTTGTTCAATAACTAGTGTACCTGTCATTAAACCAACCGCCATTGGTCCCATTACCGTTACCAATGGAATTAACGCATTACGAAGTCCATGTTTAAATACTATCCCTGTTTCAGTAACCCCTTTTGCTCGGGCTGTTAAAATGAAGTCAGACCCTAATACTTCAAGCATTTCCGTACGGGTAAAACGTGCTGCAACGGCCATCGGGAAGATTAATAATGCAACCGTTGGTAGAATCGAATACTCGAATCCTTCCCAGAGGGCTACAGGGAACCACCCTAGTTTTACCGCAAATACCCACTGTAAAAGTCCTGCAAATACGAACGAAGGTATCGATGTACCTAGTACTGCCAATATTGTGGAACTATAGTCGAGAAAACCATTATGGAATACAGAGGCTATTAGACCAAGAAGAATTCCTAGTAATGTACCAACTAACATTGCTTGAAAACCTATCTGTAGTGAAGGTGGAATTCGATCCATAATTATTTCTGTAACTGGTGTGTTAGAGAAAGCAAATGATATTCCTAAATCACCTTGTACAAGTCCTGCCATATAATTCAAGTATTGAATTGGGACTGGATCATTCAGCCCGTATTTTTCTAACACAATAGCTGCTTGTTCTTCAGATAGTTTGTTTTCAGCTGCTAGTGGACTTCCTGGTAATAGTTTCATAAGGAAGAACGAAATTGTAGCAATTAAAAATAACGTGATCGCCATATACATAACGCGTTTTAATATATATCGTGTCATACTTGCACCTCCCAAGGAATTTTGTCGATTCATGTTGAAAAACTTCGATTGTTTATAATTATAAGACTCTTTATGACCATTGGAAAAGAGAGTATATGCCACAATGGAATATACTCTCTTTTACCATTTTATAACCCAGCATATTCAAATTATATTATAGAATATAAAACTTGGTTATTCAGCTGATCCAACGCTAGCCCACTTGTACTCATACGTAGCACCCATTGGGTTGTGAACTACACCTTGAATTTTAGGTGAGATCAATTGAGCACGAGCACTTTGATACAATGGAGCAACTGCTGCATCTTCAGCTAAAATCTTTTCAGCTTCTAAGAATGCTTCAAAACGCTTAACTGGCTCAAGAGCTAATTCGTTTACAGTGCTTTGAACTAGTTTATCATACTCAGGATTTGAGTAACCCATCTTGTTATTTCCACCGTCAGTCAACCATAGGTTCAACCAAGTGTATGGATCAAGATAGTCAGGACCCCAACCAGAGAATTGAATTTGATAGTCCATGTTTGTATCAAGTTCTAAACGTTGTTCGAATGGAACTTGCTTTAATGTAACTTCTAACCCTGGAAGGTTTGTTTCCATTTGGTTAGCAAGGAATTCGTTCATCAATTTAGTAGTTTCGCCGTCTCCACCAAGGAACTCAAGGCTAACTTCTGTTTTACCGATTTCTTCAAGACCTTTTTTCCAAAGTTCTTGTGCTTTTTCTTTGTTAAATTCTACAAGAGGTCCGTTGATTTCACGGAAATCTTCACCAGTTTCAGGATGGAATGAAAAGTTCTTTGGTACATATCCATTAGAAACTACAGAACCGTTATTGATTACTTCATCTACAAGAGCTTGCTTGTTGATAGACATGCTAAGTGCCTTACGGATATTCACGTTAGCAAGTGCATCAGAAGTAGTTTGGTTAAACTTCAGATAGAATAATGTTGCTTCTTCTGTAATTGTAAAGTCTTCATGTGAAGAGTATTGATCAACTAGGTCAGAAGAGATACCTGCACGGTCTACTTCGCCTTTTTCGTATAAATCTACTCCAACTTGTGGATCTTTTACAACATCATACGTCATTTTTTCTAATTGTACAGTTTCAGCATCCCAATACTTTTCGTTCTTAACTAGATTCCAGTTTTGTGAAGTACTCTTCCAAGCATCTAGTAAGAATGGTCCGTTAGCTAATAAAGTCTCAGAGCTAGTAGCATATTGATCGCCTTGCTCTTCAACAAACTTTTGGTTTAACGGTAAGAAAGTACCGAAAGCTGTTAATGATTCAAAGTAAGGTGTTGGTTTTTCAAGTGTAACAACTAGAGTGTAATCTCCTTCAGCCTTTACACCTAAATCTTCAACTGGCTTTTCGCCATTTGCAATTGCTGTAGCGTTTTTAAGTACGCCACCCATCATGTATGGGCCATACTCAGAACCAGTGTCAGGATTTACTGCACGTTGCCAAGCGTAAACGAAGTCATGTGCTGTTACAGGATCTCCGTTTTCCCAAACTGCATCTTCACGTAATGTGAACGTCCAAGTTAATGCGTCATCACTAACTGAATGCTCAGTAGCGATACCAGGTGTTAACTCTGCGCCTTCACCTAGACGATATAGACCTTCCATAGTAGTTCCTAAAAATTGAAAAGCGTACTCGTCAGTAGCTAATGAAGCATCCATTGTAGGAATTGTATCTCCATTAATCAGGTTAAGAACCTGTTCTACTTCTTCTCCGCCGTCAGCTGACTTATTACCGTCATCTGAACTTGTGCCGCCCTCGTCTCCACCAGAGCATGCAACCATGAATATACTTAGCAATAATCCTAGTGCTAAGAGTAATGAAAATTTAGACAATTTCATGGTATGTTGACCTCCCCTTTATGTGTTTTCTAACTAGTAGTTTTGTAGACAAATTATCTACAATTAGCATTATACAATTTTTCAAACTATTTTGCATTACTTTTTTTAACAAAAATTTATAAAACTCTACTAGAGTAACATTTTGGTTACAAAAAATAGGTCTTTTTACCTATATAATTTTACTTACTTTTTTCATTATTCGGTTCATAATACATTATTCTTTAATCCCAGTTTTCATTACATTATGGTAATCATATTTGCTATAATGGTAGATATTTCATTAGAAAGGTGTACGCTTATGAAAAACTTACTGAACAAATGGATCTTTTTCTCATTAAACATATTGCTAAGCATCATTATATTTTTATCCTCTGCCCCAGACTATACATTAAAGTATTTTATAGATTCGTTATTTTACGTATCGTTAACCTATGTCATATTAATGCTCTTTCTATTCGTTATTAAGGGAAGATTCTTTGATGGGATAACGTGGAGCTTTCGCCGTTTCCGTCAAGTTATGTCAAAAAACAGAGATTATCTTGCTGAAATGGAAGGGTCTCCACCACCTTCTACTCGGATTAGCTTAACTTTTTATCGTTTTATTGCATTTCAAACTGCCGCTTTGATTGTAGCTATTATTTTGCTACTTTCTCTTTATTATTTCTTGTAACATAAAGTCCGATTAAGACTACAAACACAGCCATTGATCCAGCGGTAATGAAAAGGTAATCGAATCCATCTTGCATTATAGTCGTTACGATAGAATTAAGTTGTTCCTGTACGGTATTACTGGATGCTTGTTCAATATTTCCTTTGATATCGCTATAGTTTACATGGTTTGCAGATTCAAGCTTGAGGACATCTTCTCCGAATTTCTCAGAAATTACTGGTTCAATACTAGTCAAGCTTGTTGTAATGTATCCAGCATAAATAGCTGGAAATATAGTAAGTCCGATTTGACGAATCAACGATAATGTCCCTAGTGCTGAACCTTGTTCTGATTGTTTAGCACTTTCTCCAACAAGAACATTGAGTGGTGCACCAAGTAATACTCCTAATCCAACTCCAGCGAAAATACTTGCAACAATAAATGAGCCTAAACCATTAACCCATAACGGAAACATAAAAAATCCAATAATACCTAATATTCCAGAATAGATAATAGCTTGCGCAGCACCTCGCTTATCTGTTAAATAACCACCAAGACCAGCTCCAATTCCTGATGCCAATGCAAGCGGGGTTAGCCAGTAACCCGCATTTTCTACTGGCACATTTAAAACTTGTTGCACATAAGCCGGAATAAAAATAATTCCTGCAAGAAATCCACCTGATAATAATCCTAGTAACAAAGTCATCTGAAACAAGTTTCTTTTAACTAACGAAAATGCAATTATTGGGTCTCCCCCACCTAATTCTAGTTTTCGTTCATATAATAGAAAAAACACAAATAGTACTATTCCAAGTACAATAAAAATTCCACTTGTCAGTATAAGGTTTTGTCCACCCAAACTTGTAATTCCATACATAAATGAAAGAATCGCTCCAGCTAATAGAACACTCCCAACAAAGTCGAGTGCTTTTGAGTCCCCTGGAAATGTTTCTTCAAGTTTAGTAATACCAGCGACGATTAAAAATAATGCAATTGGAAGGTTAATCAGGAATAACCAATGCCATGATCCAGTTAAATCTAGAATAACCGCACCTAAGTTGGGACCGATTACTGCTGCTATACCATTCATACCACCCAATAATCCAAGTGCACGCCCTTGTTTTTCTTTTGGTAGTGTTGCAAGAATATAGGAACTACCTATTATAAATATTCCACCTCCACCAATGGATTGGATTAAACGTGCAATTATAAGAAAAGTAAAGGAAGGACTTAAAGCTACTAATAAGGATCCAAGCGCGAACAAACTTATTTCTATAATAAAAAGCCGCTTACGGCCAAATCGATCCGATAACTTACCAATAATCGGTACACTTACCGCAATACCAAGTGTATAAATGGTTATGCTCCACGCTCCCCACGACGGAGATACATTAAATGAGTCATTTATGGTTGTTAGTGCTGTACTAATAATTCCATTATCTAATCCAGCCATAAATACACCGATAGTGAAAAGTGTTATTGCCCATTTTTGTGATTGGTCACTTTGTCTGGCCATCTATTCACCTCCATCAATTAAGAAAAGCATAAGCGCCCGATCAGCACCGTACAAATAGATAGGCAAGTGAAAAGTAGGGTGCTTTTCCCCTATGTTCATCTTGACTATCTATTTGCTAGGGGCTGGGCGCTGGAGCTAGACACGAAAAGCGCAAGCGCCCGATCAGCACCGCACAAATAGATAGGCAAGTGAAAAGTAGGGCGCTTTTCACCTACGTTCATCTTGACTAACTATTTGCTAGGGGCTGGGCGCTGGAGCTAGACAATTTTTCGTTTATATTTTCTGACTTTTAAAATGAGGATGAGACAAAACTAAAACTACCAATTTAAACAACGAACAATGAATTGTATTAGCTCCGGAAATATACGTAGACTCCTGCGGGAGGAAAGGCATCGGTGTGACCCCACAGTGCGTAAGCACGAGGAGGCTCACCAGCCGCCCGCGGAAAGCGAAGTATATTTCCGGAGCGAGTTATTTGCACTAATTATCTTATGTTCGGATTTTCTTTGCTAAGAATAGTTTTGTCCCGCCTCCCCCTTACCCTTAGTTAAACAATCCTTTAAAGAAATTACTTAGCGCCTGGAAGAACTCGCTAAAGAAGTTTGCTACTTTATCCCAGAAGCCTTCATCTAAGCCTAGCTCGTCTACTTTATCTTTAATGGTATTTGTTAAATCTTCTAATTGATTCTTTACATTATCAAAATTAATGTTTAAATCACGCATCTTATTAAATAGATCGATTAGCATTTGACGATCCGCTTCACTTAATGAAATATTGAGGTTACTTAACTGATCCTTCACAATTTGTTCGACTTCCTCTTTTGTCGCAGGGTTTTGTTCAGCAATAGCCTTTTTAATTTCTGTTAAAAGTTGACTAACTTTTTCTTGACTCAATCCTTCTTTTTGTGCTAGCTCGGTAGCGACGCCTAATTCTTCATTTGCCAATTCCATCCGTTCTTTGTCAAGTTCTACACCTTGAACATCGTACGCTTTATATATACCAGTTAACGCGGAATGTCCGCTAACTTTGACCGGAGAAGCTACATCAACTGTTGCATTTTCCACACCAGCAGTTAACAATGCATTCGCGTACATTTCGCTAGTTACTTCCGTAATATTTTCAGGTGTTACGATATTAATCGTAAGTCCTGCCCCCTCTTCTTGGCGGACAATTTTTGCTGAAGAAAACATGCGCGCATTTGGATTTCCGTTAATATAGGTTGCTGCATCTTCACCAGTTATCGTATATTCTTCCACTTCTTGGTCATCTTTAACCTCTAGTAATTCTCTAACTTCCTCTTTTTGAGCGTCTGATAAATTGGCACCAAGTACAACAATTGGAACACCTAACTTTTCATTTATGCTGGTAGAAGCAAATGCGGGTTGGGTTAAGCCTATTATTAATGCAAAAACACTGATTATCATTGTAATTTTTGTTAACTTTTTCATCTAGAATTGTCACTCCTTTTATTGTTCATTTTACCATAAAAATACACGTTTCCATTTGAGCATATAACTTTAATTTTATTTCGGGTTTATATATATTTAGGGTACCGAAATATTAGAAGGAAGGTCTTTGTCATCATTGATCAACACCCTGATGTAAAACGGAATTTAATAATTATGTGGTTTGCCAACTTTTTTATTGCTGGAAGTATGACGATGATACTTCCATTTATATCACTGTATATAGAAACATTTGGGCACTTTTCTGATTCCTATGTACAAAGTTGGTCGGGTTGGATATTCGGTGTAACATTTGTTTCTGCCTTTATCTTCTCACCAATGTGGGGAAGAATTGGCGATAAATTTGGGCGCAAAAAAATTCTCATTATATCCGGAACGGGTTTAGGATTGTCAGTATTACTTATGGGATTCGCCACTTCTGTATGGCAGTTATTTTTCTTGCGTTTATTTATGGGTGTTTTCACTGGATTTATCCCAACTTCACAGGCAATGATTGCAACGCAGACACCTAAAAAAATTGCTGGAAGTGTGCTCGGTACATTACAAACTGGTAGTATTACAGGTTCATTAGCCGGCCCCCTTCTTGGCGGAGCTCTGGCAGACATCTTTGGCTATTCAACAACATTTAAATTTACTTCTATTACAATCTTTTTATCTGCCATTATCGTTCTAGTTGGGATTAGGGAACTACGTGTTAGTTTCTCAGACGACGAAGAGCATAAAGCATATACGAGCAAACAAGTTCTATCACATATTGTCCGGCACCCTGTATTGCTTATCGTAATGTTAATATCCATGCTTGTACAAGTCGCTCATTTTAGTATACAACCAATTTTATCCTTATATGTCGCTGAAATTCACGGTCCAGAAAGTATCGCTTTATTTTCTGGAATGGCTTTCTCTGCCGCTGGACTCGGTAACTTACTAATGGCAAAACGCTGGGGCGGCATTGGTGACCGCGTTGGTTACGTTAAAATTATGATCTTCTTATTATTTATGGCTGGAATTGTCTATTTCCCTGGTGCGTTCGTTACAAACATTTGGCAGTTAGTTGTTTTGCGTTTCTTGCTAGGGATTTCGATAGGTGGAATCATTCCAGTACGAATCGCTTACATCCGACAGGTTGCACCATTGTCTATGCAAGGAGAAGTTCTCGGGTATAATACGAGCTTACGATTTTTGGGGAATGTGCTAGGGCCTGCACTTGGCGGAATGCTAGCTGGTTTCTATGGATTTTCTGCTGTATTCTTTGTGACTAGTAGTTTATTAGTATTGAGTGGATTCATCATGCTGATTGCGTGGTATCGTCATGAATATGAAGGAAAGCACCAACATGCGTTCTCTTGGAATCGAAATTAAGTAGTCCTGTGTTCTCTTAACTTTGATATCAGGGGCATTTCCTTAGAAAAACTCGGCATTCGCCTCGTCCTTAATAGCGAATGCCGAAGTTTTTCTTATAAGGTCTACCATAACTTTTACTTTCTGACGTTATAAAATTAAAGGATTTCATGCCGCTACGATCCATTATCCTAATGTATGGTGACTTTTTTGCATTATCATTGAAATTGTTGCTTGTATGTGCTACAACTAATAGGAATAATATATAGGAAGAAAGTGATAGCAATGGGTATAGTCATAGTCGATGTCTGCGACGGAAATGCGATCACTACTATTAATATAGAGGAAATTTTAGAAAAAGAATTTCCTGAAGTTGCAGTACTTATGAATGAATGCCTTTCATTTTGCGGGTTGTGCCGATTGAAACCTTATGCACTAGTTAATGGCAAACGGGTTTCTGGCAACACACCTGAGGAATGCTTAGATAAAATACGAGAATCTATAAAAAAAGAACTAGCTGTTTACGAGTGACAGCTAGTTCTTTTTTCTTCTTTCTACTATTATAAACTCTCCTGGTAAATCTTCATTGAATCTTCTTTATTCAACTTTTTAAAATTACCATACTCAGCACGAACCTGAACTGTTTTATCCGCCATTGTTTCGACTGTACTGTCATCAATATCATAATCGATCAATCGATTCGGTGCGCCAATACTATTCCAGAATTCACGGAGCTTAGCAACCCCTTCTTCGGCAACGTCTCGATCTGACTTCCCACTAGGGTCAACATCAAAGACGCGTACTGCAAGCTGTTTAAAACGACCTACATTTTCATCTAGTACATGGTACATCCAGTTCGGGAATAGAATCGCAAGACCGCCGCCATGTGGAATGTCGTGTACTGCTGATACGGCATGTTCTAAATTATGTGTTGCCCAATCACCTTGGTATCCCATGTTTAGCATGTCGTTTAACGCAAGTGTCCCACTCAACATAATCGTTTCGCGGTACTCGTAATTTTCTAGATCATCAAGTAGTTTTGGTGCAGTTTCCATAACAGTCCGCAAAATCCCTTCACAAAAACGATCCTGAATTGGCGTGTTGGAAGTTTGATGGAAATAGTGTTCCAGCACATGTGACATAATGTCTACCATTCCATATATTGTTTGATCACGTGGAACGGACATTGTATGTGATGGGTCTAGGATAGAGAACTTTGGCCATGTATGTGGAGAACCCCAGCCATGCTTTTCATTTAGTTCCCAGTTTGTAATTACCGAACCACGGTTCATTTCGGACCCAGTAGCAGCAAGGGTTAGCACTGTTCCGAATGGCAGCGCATCAGTTGCCTCTACCTTTTTCGTAACGATGTCCCAAATATCTGCTTCGGACTTCGAACCTGCAGCAATTGCTTTCGTACAATCAATTGTACTTCCGCCACCGACTGCAAGTAAAAATTCGATACCTTCTTTTTTACATATTTCAATTCCTTTTCGAGCAGTCGTTACACGAGGATTTGGTTCAACACCCGACAATTCATGTACTTCTGCCCCTAATTCGTTTAACTTTTTCATCACATTATCATAGATGCCATTCCGTTTAATGCTTCCACCACCGTATACCATTAACACTTTTTTACCATACTGTGGCACTTCTTCAGCTAGTGCATCCAATTGACCTTTACCAAAAATTAATTTTGTTGGATTGTAATAAGTGAAATTATTCATCATTTGCCTCCGTTCACTATTTTGTATAGACAACTACATCCATTTCTACTAATACATCTTTTGGGAGTCTACTTACCTCAACTGTCGCTCTTGCCGGATAAGGTTTTTCTAAGTATGATCCATACAATTCATTTACTGTAGCAAAATTGTTCATGTCATTAAGGAAGATGGTAAACTTAACAACTTGCGAAAAACTTGCTCCTGCCTCTGTTAAGATTGCTTGCAAGTTATCCATTACTTGTTTTGTCTGAGATTCTATTCCATCTACTACTTCACCTGTAGCTGGATTGATTCCAATTTGTCCTGATACATATAAAAAATCACCTGCTTGGATTGCTTGTGAATATGGCCCAATTGCTTCAGGGGCATTTTTCGTGTAAATTTCCTTGACCATTTTAAAAAACCTCCCTAGTTTCTTCCTATATTAATACCATTATAATCCTTGATTTAATAAAAGCGAAGTAACTTGAATTAATTCTCGATTATCACAGTTTGACGGGCAATAATACCCCCACTGAATCGAGTTTCACTTTATCTGTTCGCGCATAGCTAGTACATCTCTTACATAATAAATGTCACCATAGCACGCATTTATTTCCCTCGCACCCTTACGAGGGCAGCGATATTTTGCTTTATTTGAATCATTTTTATACATCTTTTGCGAAAAATTAATGGCTACCTCCTGTGTATATCTACCTTTATTCTCTAGCGCATACTCAATGAAGCCCCTACCAAAATTGTACGACTGGATTGCTAGTTCTACTTCCCCATTGGCCGCCTCTAAATTCTTAGAAAAATAATAGACTCCTTGTTTAATAGAAAGTTCCGGGTCCTTGATACAGTTTCGTTCACCACAATAACTCTCTGAAGCCTGCATCGGATCGGTTCCACGGCCGGCTGATTCTTGCATCATCATCGCAAGTAAGGTATCCACATGTTTAGCAACCCCATATTTTTCAGCGTACTTTTCAACAATTGGTCTGTATTCTATTACCTTATCGCTCAAAACGTGTTCATCTACGTTAAAATTTGGCTGTGTTATTAGTGATATTATTACTAACAAACCGATAAGCAAACCGGCAATGATGAACGTATTACGCACTGCCTGCTTTGTTTTACGTCTCAAGTTGTATCAACCCTCTTATTCGTGTTTCTAGTTTTTCACAGGTTTATCCCCAGTGGTTTAGTAAAAAATGTGTGTATTTCACCGTATTTCGTATTAGAATTTACGTTCTACACAAAATATAGAGGTTATCCTCAGGTTTGTCCACAGGGTGTGTATAAGTTTCATAGAATGTCCACAAGCCGAAATCTATCTCTCAAAATCCATTTCCATTTGTTTCGTGTCCTTCTCCGTATCGTCAATCAACGTTGCTAAAATATCCACAACAGCTTCCTCTTTAACAACCGAACCAACACCTTGCCCCGCCCAAAGTGATTGAAAATCAGAATTACCATATTCCTTCCCAGCAGCCCGAATATCCTTGGTCAACTGATTTTGAATTGGAAATGGTAATAACGCGCAATCACTTGGTTCTAACTCATGAATGAATCGATTTCTGATTGCTCGTGCCGGTCTTCCAGAAAATGCCCGGGTAATAGTTGTGTTATCAGCAGAAGCCTTGATTAATGCATGTCGATACGCGCTATTTGTTCCAGCTTCTTTTGCCACCAAAAATCTGGTCCCAAGCTGAACCCCTGCAACACCTACATCCATTAAAGCATCTATTTGCTTTTTGTTCGTTATTCCACCCGCTGCTACAATAGGTACTTCCAGATTTTCCAAATATTCCTGAACTAAGGAAAGTAATCCAATACCGCTGCCATTTGGGTGCTTCGTTACATCAAACGTTCCTCTGTGCCCACCTGCCTCAAATCCTTGGGCAACGATAATGTCATACCCCGCATCAACTAATTGCTTTGCTTCCTCCAGATTTGTTGCCATTCCTATTAAGGTAACATCATTTTTCTTCAAACGATCAACTAAAACAGAAGACAACACACCAAATGCAGTACTGACAACAGGTATATTCTCATCAATGATGACATAAATTTTTTCCTGTAAATAATCATATGTTTTTACTGAATCTGTCCCTAAATCAATACCAAGTTCTGTTCGGAATTTGTTCAGTACATTCTGCATAGGCTCAATATCACTCGAAAAAGCCTCTAAGTTTGTAGCGAACAAATTTACAGCAAATGGTTTATCGGTTAACTTTTTCACCTGCTGGATTTCATCGCGTAAAGCACTGTCACTCATATAACCTGCACCGATTGTTCCAAGTGCTCCAGCATTTGCAACCGAAGCGACTAATTTAGGCGTTGTAATACCTCCAGCCATTCCCGCCTGAATAATTGGTATATGTAGATTAATAGCTTCTAATAATTTGCCCATGCTTTTCCCTCCAATTTTACGATTTAACCATAACATGATAATAAATTCTTATATATATATTGTATCAAATTACCAATTAATCCACTGTAATTATGTGTCACAAAAATAACATATTTGTTCAATTGGCCACATATCAACTTTTTTGTCAACTTTCCTAACTTTCCTTCTTGACAATATTAAGAAAATTCCGTACTATAATAGAGATTAGTGTAATGTGTCGTTAAATATTTCGTTAATTCCAACATGTTTCATAACAGTAATTTTTTACTATTATTTGCACATTTAAAATTAAATATGGAGGCGGATATAGTAATGGATTTCCAACAATTGAAATCAACTATTTACGAACTTCTTCAAGACAAACTCGACCATTTTTCAATCTATATCCAAACAAAAGACGGTGAAATCTCTATTAATGCTCATGAACCAAAACGAGCAGCAAGCACAATAAAACTACCAATTCTAATCGAAGCATTCCGTCAAATTGAGACAAAATCTTTACAACAGGATGCGTTAGTTTACATTGAAAATGATATGAAAACTGGCGGTTCTGGCGTTATAAATTTTTTAACAAACTCAAATGTATATAGCTACAAAAATTTATTAGAACTCATGATCATTGTTTCTGATAATACCGCTTCGAATATTATACTTGACAAAATTGGTAAGTATACTGTGAATGAATTAGCAAGAGAAATTGGGTGCAGTCAAACCAAGCTAGGACGTAGGTTTATGGAACTAGATTCACCTGTAGATAATTACACGAGCGCTCACGATATGGTGAAGTTTCTAAAACTCTTGCACGTTGATAGCACCATATTATCAGATGTTAGTAAAAGAGAAATTAAAGAAATTTTACTCCATCAACAACTTAAAGATAAGATTCCATATTATGCTGAGGAAGATGACAACCTGTTAATTTACCATAAATCTGGCGAATTAATAGGGGCTGAACATGATGTTGCAATCATGACATACCATGAGCAAGAAGTTTATATGGCTCTATTATCTGAAGGCTGGGCAAATAACGGAATTGGAAGAGATTATTTAGCAGCTATTGGCAAAGCTGTAATGGAATACATAAGAAGCTAATAAGTAACAAAATGCGAAGGCGACTGCCCGGTGGCATAGCTAGACAATAAATACGGAGGTTTACAAATGAAAATTAAAATTGCAGTATTTGGTAGGGAAGAATTAGTAGAAAGATTGAAGCATTATGTGAGCGATGAAGATGATATTGAAATCATTCCTTTTATTTATACAAAAGCAGTTGAAAACATTGATTTAATCGAAAAAGCATTTATGTGTGACGTTTATTTATTTGGTGGTTCCCTTCCTTATCTATACGCAAAAGAAAAAATTGATCGAAAGCGCTTACCAGCAGTGCAGGTTGCTTTTGATGAATATATGGTGTTGACATCATTCTATCGTTTAAAAAACTATCATAACCAAGCATTAAACCGTATTTCTGTTGATGTACTTGACAAGCAATACGTGAACGAGGTAATTACCGAGCTAAAAATGGAAGAACATGAAATATATGCGTACAGCTATGGAGATGACACGGTATTAGATATTGGGAAAATCTTTCATTATCATAAGGATCTTTACGAGGCAGGAAAAATCGATTATGTTTTAACCTCAATTGAAGAAGTTGAACAACGATTAAAGGATGAAGGAATTCCTACTAGCTGCATGATTATTCCTACACTAAACATAGAGCGTGCAGTTGAACAAGCAAAGTCAATTGCTACATTAAATAAGAGTAAAAGTGCACAGATTGTATCAGGTTTTGTCCAAATTAAAGACTTTGATAAAATTTCTTCGCAAAAGGGAGATCTTTTGGCACAAGAAATGCAGGTTAAACTTCGTCAAATCTTATTAAAATTTGGTCATCAAACATACGCATCTGTTTTATCTAATGGAACAAATCAATTTGCTATATTCGGTACACGAGGTGTATTAGACCACATTACCAATCATTATCGAGATTTCCCATTACTACAGGAAATTGCTCGATCTTTAGGTGTCCCTGTAGATATTGGCTTTGGATTGGGACTTACTGCTAGACAAGCAGAAGACAATGCAAAAGTTGCACTGGAAACATGCAATCACTCAGAGGAAAGCAGCTGCTTTATTGTAAATGAACGAAGAGAAACAATTGGACCGCTTGGCGTAACAAAGCATGTGGATACTTCTCAGCTTTACCATGCACTTATTCATCGTGCCAAATTAAACAATGAGCTATCCTATAATTTTATTGATTTTATTAACTTACGGAACAATGAAGCTTTTTCTGCCAACGATATCGCAAATTATTACCAGGTTACGAAGCGCAGTGCTGAACGGACAATCCATAAGCTTCTAGCTGGCAAAGTGATCCGTGTTGTAGGTGAGGAAAAACCTTACGTCAAAGGTCGCCCACGGAAATTATTTGAATTAACGTTATAAGGTAAGAAGCTAGGTACTCCACCTAGCTTCTTTTTTAACCTGTAAAATAAGTCTCTTCGCCATTATGTACGCTGTTTTCATCACTTCAAGTGGACGCTTTGGTTGCTGGCGTCAGTAAGCGGACTCAGAAGCCGTTATTTTACTTAAATACCCGCTTTTTAAGCGCGAAGCGGACACCAGGTTCGCTATTCATCGAAAAGACAGGGAAATCACTGCTTTTTAGCAAAATAAGGTCTCCTGTGTCCTCATCCATCCAGAATTTGCCCATTTTTATCCAAATAGCGTACCTGATGTCCGCCAATCGCAAATACCTTTTCTATTTCGTCCCGTGTTGGGATTTCACCGCGGCCAATTAGATCGATCCCGAAGTTACAGCGTTGCTCGGTAAGAAAAAATCAACATTGCGCCTTAACTTTTTGTCCAAAAACAACCAGGGGATTTTACTTAGAAAAGCGCAAGCGCCCGTTTAGCAACGTACAAACTGGAGCACTTCGAAATGAGATAAAGGAAACACGGTGAGGTACGAACCCATGTTGACTTATCGCAGTGGAGGAGTGTGAAGTTTGCTAGTTGCTGGGCGCTGGAGCTAGACAGCTTTTCGTTTATACTTTCTTTGCTACAAACAAAAAAATACCCAATTACGGGTATCTGCTTTATCCTTTATCATTAAACAAATAACTCATAATTTGTTCAAATAATGCAACATCATCTGTCACTAAAAAGATTGGTAATAATAGAATTGCAAGTATTACTGCAAGATTAGCAACTAAGAACTTCGTAAATCCTTGAGCGATTTTTTTCATTAGTTCCATCCCCTTTGTACTTATATATTCCCGTTATTCCTTCGCATGAAACACATTGCCGAAAAGATTACCTTGCTATTTACCATCATACGCATTGGTTCTTTTAATGTTGACGTTGCCTCCTTTTTAAAAAGGTATATTCATTTTATCACCATACCGAAAATATTTCAGGTGTTTTTTTGAGTGCATTAAAAAAGTTCAGTGTAGCCGGTCTCTTCAAGATAATAGTACTCCTACATTGGTGGAAATTCATTAGAAAACTTGGCTTGTCGCCAAGCCTTTCTTTATGGCGAAAGCCTTAGTTTCACTTATGCAGTAAGAAAGGATTTATACTTTCTTACCTGCCCAAAAAGGCGCCTAGCCACATGCTAGACGCTCTTTTATATACTCAACAATTCTCTAATATCCTCTTCACTTAGACTAGATAGCATTTGTTCGCCTGGTTGGATAACTTGGTCGATTAATTCACGCTTCTTTTGTTGGAGTGCATATATTTTATCTTCAATCGTACCTTCCGTAACCATGCGAATGACCTGAACGACATTCTTCTGTCCAAATCGATGAGCACGACCGGTAGCCTGATCCTCGACCGCAGGATTCCACCAAAGGTCATATAGTATTACGGTATCAGCACCCGTTAAATTTAAACCAGTACCGCCTGCCTTTAAGGAAATCAGAAAGACGCTTTTTTCTCCATTATTAAAGCGTTCACTCATCTGAACTCGTTCCTGCGATGGTGTTTGGCCATGTAAATAAAAATACTCAATTCCATCATCATCTAGCTTTCCTTTAATAATTTCATGCATGCTCGTGAATTGAGAGAAGATCAGCATACGCTTTCCGTTCTCTACCGCATTATTTACCGTTTGCATAAGCTGCTCTAATTTTCCTGACTTTCCTGTATAGTTCTCGATAAACAAGGAAGGATGACAGCAAATTTGTCGCAGTCTGGTAAGCCCCGCCAATATTTTCATACGATTTTTATGAAAGTCTTGGTTATTTAAGCTTTGTGCGGTTTCCTGTTGGAGTTCCCGCAAGTATCCAAGGTAAAGTTCTTTTTGCTGTTTCGTTAAATCAGACACATGAACGGTTTCGATTTTTTCCGGTAGTTCCTTTAATACTTCCGATTTCAATCGTCTTAAAATAAACGGTTTTGTCAGCATTGCAATTTTCTCATTTGATAGCTGCTTGAAATCACGTTGGCTAGGCATTAGTCCAGGTAATATGACTTGGAAAATTGCCCACAGTTCATCAATAGAATTTTCAATTGGCGTTCCGCTTAACGCAAATCGATGTCCTGCCTTTATTTCACGAATTGCACGCGATGTTTTCGTCGCATAGTTTTTAATATATTGCGCTTCATCCAAAATCAGTGAATGGAACGTTATATCCTGATATAATTCAATATCCTGTCTTAATGTTGCGTAAGATGTAATCCATACGTCATCTCCAACAGTTGGATCAATCATTGCCATTCGTTCTTGCGGATTTCCCGCGATGACACGGACACGCAGATCTGGTGCAAATTTTTCACATTCATTTTTCCAGTTATACAATACTGATGATGGAGCGACAATTAGGTGTGGCAGTTCCTGCTCTAAAGATAGTAAATAAGCAATGCTTTGAATTGTTTTCCCTAACCCCATATCATCCGCTAAAATGCCACCTAAGCGATAATGGCTTAATGACTTAAACCACTGAAATCCTGTTTCCTGATAATTGCGTAGTGATGCGTTCAAATTATTAGGGATTTCATACACCTGTTCTTCTGGAGATTTCAAATGATGTAAAAGCTTGCGAAATGTTGGATCATAGTTTTTCTTTGTTCCAATTAATTGATCAACCTGAGCACCTCTAAATGCTGGCAGTTGAACATTTCCGTCTTGTAAGTCATCTTTTTTTAGGTCGAGTTCAGTCATCAACTCTTGGATGGAAGTAAATTCATCGCCCTCAAGCGACATCAACGCTCCACTATCCATGCGATAATAGCGCTTTTTTTCCAATACCGCGCGGAGAATGTCATTAATTTCATTATCATTAATTCCATCCATGCTAAAGCCTATTTCTAGCAAATTGTTCGAGGATTCCAACCTCACACTCGTACTCGGAATTGGTTCATTTTCCACATAAAATCTACGAATGTCAGAGGTTAAAAATAGCTCGACATATGACTCAAACAGCGGTAGTACATCATATAAAAATTCATAAAGGGTTTCTTCGTCTGCACCAATATACAATTCTTTACCATTAAAATGAAAATTTGCATGTTCGATTAATTGCATAATCTGTTGCTCTTTTTCTATATCACGAATAATGAGGACGTCTTCTTCCTTTTTACCGTTAAACGGATCAAGTTGATAAGTACCGTAATGGTATTCCAATTTACCTGTAACCAAATCGGATTTCAAATCAATGTATAGTTTTGCCTTCAAAGGAACTTGTATGATTTCTGATGCAACATTTTCATCTATTTGCATCTCGCCTACCTTTTTCAAGGAAGGAACAACCTCGGAAAGAAACACATCCGCTTGATCCTTAGGAATGGGCAAGCTCGTGTTATTATTTACAAGCTTACTTACCTGTTCCAGCAGTGGCACTTGATCTTTTCCCGGGAAATAAAAAGTTCCTTTATTAAATAAGAGTTGATAATTGCCAAAATAAATAGCATCCTCCATCCCTTTTATGGCAAGTGCTAGTTCATTTCCATTATTTTTTTCTAATTTAAATTCAAATGGAAGGTCGTTTTCCTCGACGGAAATGTTTTGGTAAATATTCCGATTGGTGTCGACAATAAAATCATGTTCGACCAATTTTTTCAGTAAATCTTTCGCTAATAATGGAGAAATGGAGATCGAGCGACCTTCTGATATATGTGACTGGTAACGATATAACGAGTGGCCTTCATATAACCGCTCATTCTGTACAATTGCCATGATTTGTTCAAACAAATCTAAATCCTCAGGTGCAAAATAGTGCAGTTCAGGATTGTAAGTGAATGTTTTGGTAAAATAATGCTCCCGTTCTTGAAACACATCCTGCAAAAAGCTGTAAATATCTTTTACGACTAGTCGTCGGTTCTCTCCAACCTTCATTTCAAGAAAAAGTGTATCACCATAAGCCCATTTACAAATATACTCTACCTGCAATAACTGGCGATTGATACTTAGGCTTGACGCTCGTTTTTGTTGTTGAATGTCAGAGATTGATTGGATAAAATCCTTTGTTGTCCGAAACTTATCAACATGTCGTCCAACACCCTGTTCACGGTGTCTTCTACCAATTGCAAACAAAACCGCTACAACGTGCTTACATTGATTGTAGGTTTTAAATGCAGGACAATCACAATAGGCATCTGATAGCTCATGTGGCATTCGTTTCGTATTTACTTCAACAAAATAATTTTCACTACCGTAAACCGTTGCGGTCCAGACATGAAAATTAATATCGTATAATAATTCGGTTACTCTTCCCTGATGAAAATACTCTAATCCACGTTCATATACTTGGGAAGGAAACAAACGTTGCATATGGAAAATATCGTAGCTTTTCAATTCAGGTGACCCTACCTTCTTGTATACAGTATCCTTCTATTGTATATGAGATGCGAAACTTTTGAAACAAATGACTGCCTATTTTGTTAGAAAAGCGCAAGCGCCCGTTTAGCAACGTACAAACTAGAGCACTCCGAAATGAGATAAAGGAAACACGGTGAGGTACGAGCCGATGTTGACTTATCGCAGTGGAGAAGTGTGAAGTTTGCTAGTTGCTGGGCGCTGGAGCTAGACAGCTTTTCGTTTATACTTTCTTTGCTTGTTAGAAAAACCTAGTTAACACATGCTTCATAAACTGCGAGATAATCCATCTGGAGTTATTAGAACCCAAAGATTGCGCAGTATCGGACACAGAAGTCGTTATTTTTACTTTTCACACCTGTTTTAAACGTTAAGCGGACTCAGGATACCTTATTTAGATAAAAACAGATTGAAATCATGCTTTTTTCACTAAATAGAGCATCCTGTGTCCGCTAACATACAGTTTTGACCTGATTTTACTCAAATAAGGGCTCTGGAGTCCGCTTAATATAATTTCTCCACTAACTGCATTCTGGTTGGCCGATACACAACTAAACTTCAGTGGCTATAAGCTCACATAGAAGTTTGCCTTACGAATGTAGGCGCTAAAAGGAATTTACTATTATTGATTATTTGGTTCAATTCGCTCAAAGCTTTCCGCGGTCGGCTGATAATTTGATGAGCTGTCATCATTGATTACCTTGTTCTGCTTCGATTTACGAAGCTTAAAAATAACGCCGACCTTAATTTGTTGCATTTCTTTTACTCCTTGTATAATTAGTTGCATCGCAAAAATGCTTACCATAAACGCAAGAAGTACAGAAGCAATCAACCAGTATTGTCCTGTTGATATTGCATACATCGTGGAACCAATCATTCCTGACCATTCATACGTTATTGACCTAGGTGGATCTTGTACTAGTCCAAAGCTTACATTTGTCCCACCAAAGAAAAAGTTAAAGATACCTAAGTGCATAAAGATTAATAACACTTGGATGAATTGTTGACCAAAGAGAATAGTCATCCTCGCTCCAATATGAGGAAGCACGTGTCGCCAAAAGATGTGGAATTTGCTCCCACCAAGTACTTTTGCACTCAAAATAAACTCATAGTTCAATACCCGCTTCATTTCATTACCTAATAACACTGTGGTTAACGGAACAACTAAAATGGTAAGAATTAAAATTTCCAGTAAAATCCGCTCTGTAAATGAATATGCGAATCCATTAAGCTGTTCGAGCAGAATCGGTGAAAGCAATAAATATGCAATAACACTTAATGGGAGAAAGTGAATGGAATCGACTAATTTTTCCAGCCAACTTTGACGTTTTGGCCCTAGTGAAAATGCGAAAAATACTCCACCAATTAACCCAATAAACACACGTAACAAAGCTATTAATAGTGCGAAAAATAGTGTATATTTTGCACCAATAACTAGCATGTCAAAAATACTAAATCCGGCACCGTCTGTACCCAACAAGAAGGGAACAGGTGGGTCATGTGGGGGGGAACTTTTAATCGTTACCCCATCGTCTTCGTAAATAATTCCTGCCTGATCAATATGATTATTGGTAGTCATCGAGTAAATCAAACTATAGCTTATTAAACCAATGAAAAATATACTACCAATCGCAAACTTTACATTTTTCATATGTCTAACAAACGTAATTACTGTATCTGTAAATGGTTTCCACGGTTTCACTTTTTTCCAGTTGATTTGTTTGAATTCCTGAATTAAGTTTTTCACCCATAGTATTGGGTTATAAGAATATTTCTTTTTCATCCTTAATTGATTCTCAGTTATTGTATTTTGATCAGTCCAAAAATCAACCACTTGAAAGATTAAAAAGAATGGTGTAAACAACAAGATCAATGCGGCAGCGATTGTCATTGGTGTAAAGCTCTCTACTATATAATAGGTTAAACCATGAACATTAAACATTCGCTCTATAATAAATTGACTTGATAATGTCGCCCAAATAATTACTTTTGAATGTTGAAATGCTGTTGGCAGTATATTTCTCAAAACGTGCCGAACCAAAATTCCTGCTTTCTTAATCCCTTTACTTTTTAAAAATCCTACATAGTCTTTTAAAAATTCCTCTTCAATTGTAAGGAGTAGAATCTTAAATAACGATACCATCGGTAAAATTGCTAATGTGATAATTGGACCAAGATAAGCTTGTTTGTCCATATATGATGCAACTCTAAATAAATCTACACCATACGTTTGATACGCCCAGATTACGATAATTTGTAAAATAGCAGCGATCACAATGTCTGGAATAGATTCCAAAAAGTCTAAACTACTTTTTATACTCTGTAATATCTTTTTTGGAAGAAAATTTGCTAGAAAAGCAAAAATAAATGCTAAAGAAAAACCGAGTAATAATGCACCAATTAAGATTTCCATTGAGTATATAAATGGATCCCATAACGTACCGATAAGTGAAAATTTCCCTGGTGAAAGGGGTACTTGATAAAGCCATGAATCCGGTTGTATAAACGTTACAAGAAACGATCCTAAATCAGAAAAGTAAGCTAACGGATCTGATATTCCCTTTGTAGCAAAAAATCGCGGAAATACACTTATACAAAGTATTCCGAAAACTCCAAGCAAATAAAAAACCCCTATTTTTACGAAACGCATAGACTCCCCCCAACCAAAATTGTTAGAACAGCGTAAGCGCCTGGACAGACAAGCCATGCATAAGCAGAGTGGTGCTGTGTAGATGGTTTTTCTACACGGCAACGAACTACTTATAACTCGAGTGTCTAGGCGCTAAAGCTAGACATTTTATCTATTTATTTAAAAATTTCGGTAAGACTAGTCTACTACTTATCGACTATTCTGACCACCCATGATTTTTTTTGTTCGTATTAATAGATAAATATAAAGAATGATAGAAAGCATTACCGATCCGGCTGAGGTAATATAAATCACACTATAATCATACATGAAGGCAAGCTGCCCAAAGGTTATTGCACCAATTCCAACCCCTAAATCAAAAAAGGAGAAAAATGTTGCATTTGCCATACCTTTTCGATTGTCTGCAGCCTTATCAACAGCCCATGCTTGAAGTGCTGGCTGAACACTACCAAAGCCAAGACCGTACATTCCTCCAGCAATAAGCATAACTAGTGTACTTGGTAGCCAAGAAAGCAAACACATTGCTCCAAAAATTAATAGAGTACCTGGAACAAATACATAAAAATGCCCTTTTGTATCATAAATTTTCCCAGCAAATGTCCGGGAAATCATTAGAAAGATCGCAAATACTAGAAAATAAGACTCGATACCATCAATATTTTTTTCTGCCGCATAGAGTGGAAGAAATGATGCAATTCCACCAAATGAAACGGTAATAAAGAATAACAGTAACGATGGTTGGATAGCAGTTTTTTCAAAAATATCAAACTTAACCGTAGTCGTTTTATTGGGAGACTGTTCCACTTTTTTATATCGAATCTTTGATGATAATAAAAATGCTGTTAAACCGAGTGCTGCACATATTAAAAACAACTCACGGAAAGACATAATGCCAACGAGCGTTAATCCAAGTGAAGGGCCGAATGCCAGAGCGATGTTACCGGACAAACCAAAGTAGCCCATTCCTTCTCCTCTTCTATTAGGTGGAATTAAATCAGTAGCAACCGTACCGGTGGCAGTTGTTGAAAAGCCCCATCCGACACCTTGCACAATCCGCATCAAAAATAAAAAGAGTATACTTGCAACAAATGCATATGTCCCAACTGATAAAACAAATATAGCCAGTCCGATCATATATACATACCGTCTACCTTTTGATTCAAGTGCATGTCCGGCGTACGGTCGTAACAATAATGCTGAAAAAGTAAATATTCCGGTTATAATACCGATTAACTGATCACTTCCACCAAGCTCTTTTACAAATAACGGAATAGTCGGAAGTGTCATTTGAAATCCAAGAAATATAAAGAAATTCGCCAAACAAACGAGAACGAAATCCCGTGTCCAAATTTTATCAGGCAAAGGAGTATTTCTTGTCGCAGTATTTTGCATGCTCATGGTTTATCCCCCTTTTTCTTTCGATACTCGAAATATAAGTATACACGAGTTCTGAAGGAAAAGAAATGTATTGAGCGATAAAACTAGGTGGACATTTTACCGAGATAGCGAGGGGATAGCGGTTCAAAATTGGATGGAATAGGTGGTATATTTGACCCACTTCATTACTATATATAATAAGACCACAGCCTAAAAACTGTGGTCTTTAGATAAGCGGTTCCCACGAGGGAGTCAGCTTTCTATGCGATAGACCTCCATTAGTTAAGAAAGGTGTTATGGAGGTCTATTTTCTATTGATCAAGGCTATTACGAACGCGAGGAGAGTAATCAACAAGGAACCAAATCCAATTAGTACCATCAATACTTCGTATAAACTCATGAGGCACCACCTCCTATTTCGGAAGGCTAGCCTGACTTCCCTAAGGAAACATTATCTACTAGTAGTATATTAATCAAGTTCTTAATCGGAAACGTACATTCACACAGAATGCATGTCCATTTTTACAATTGCTGTATGAGCAAATACAATCCCGTGAAAAATAGTAGAATGTACGTAATAATCCGGAATAGTTGTTGATTAATCCGTTTAAATAGAAGTTGGCCAACAATTAAACCAACGATTACCAATGGCAAACCTTTTGCACTTGAAACCCAGATTAGTTGAGAAGTACCTGCAACGATAATCTGAATGACTAAGCTTATTAAGTAGATAAACAAATAAAAGGCTAGAGTAGTTGCCCGAAGTGTATTTTTTGACGTATTCGTTCCAGAAAAATAAAGTAAAATTGGTGGCCCAGGCATCCCAATACTCGTTGTAAAAGCACCTGAAAATCCACCAATCATGAAGTCACGATTGATTGTTTGTTTGATTCGATAGTTAAGGACCAACAGAGTAGTTAACATTAATATAAGCACACTTACACATATTTTTAAAAACGTCATATCCAGTAAACTGAAAACCGTAATTCCAATTGGTAGCCCTAGTAAACTCCCCATTATAAAACGTTTCATAATCCCGTAATCAATATCTTGTTTAATTTTGGCAATCAAGGCGATAGAAATAATTAACGATAAAATTAAATTGATTTGTATGGCTTCTCGTGGTTCAAACAATAGTAATAAAAAAGGTGTAGCCATGATAGAAAAACCAAATCCAGTGCTAGTTTGAAGAATCGAAGCTATTAATATAATGATAGAAAAGATTATTAACGTATCCAAGAAAACACCTGCAATCTATCTGAATTGAATCTTGTTACTAGTTTATCATAAGAACATTTTTATTTTGAGATGAAGTAAGCGGTTTTAGCCACTATGTCTATTCTATGTGGCACTTAGGAGTTAATATCAACTATCAATCTATCTACTTCAATAACAGTCAAAAAGCGCTACGGTTTCGTAGCGCTTTCGTCAGTCTATCGTCTTAAATCCTTCAATTAACTTTTCGTACGCGTGACTTGCTCGTAATACTAGTCCATCATTAAATCGATTACCTGCAAGCTGCATGCCAATTGGCAACCTATTTTTCGTAAAACCTGCTGGTATTGATGCGGCAGGTAGTCCAGTCATATTGTATATATGTGTCATCATCCAATCAGAATCAGCTTCAATTTTTTTACCTTCGATTTCTTCAGGTCCAAGCAGATTGTAATTAAAAGCTGGAACAGCGAGAGTCGGTGATAACACCAAATCGTATTTCTCAAAATGCTTCTGAAGTTCTCTCCACACTGTCGTCCGCTTTTGCTGATAGCCGATATATTCACTTGTTGAGACGTCAAATCCGCGTTCAATCATCGTGTGGTAGGATGGCGTTAACAATTCAGGTGTATCGCGTAGCATGGTTGCTCCACCCGCAGCCGCTGCTGCATACCACGTATTTTTGAAAAAACCAAGGAACTGGTGTAGCGTCATTCCAAAGTCCATAGAAACTTCTTCTACCTCTGCACCTAGCTTTTTCCATAATTGTATTTGCTGATCAATTACTTCAAGTATCTCATTATCAACCGTGTACATCCCAAAATCCCTTGTATACGCAATTTTAACTCCCGCTAAGTCACCTTCCACTTGTTCTAGTAAGTCTTTATCAAAACGTGGGAGCGAAAATGGATCTGTAGTTGATGGTCCTTGTGTTACATCTACAAAAAGTGCTGCATCTCGTACTGTTCGTGTTAGTGGTCCATGATTAACAAATGGATTATTTGAACCAAATGCGTTTACTAGACTATTATCCATTGGGATTCTACCATATGATGGTTTAAAGCCGTAAACACCACAAAAGCTTGCCGGAATACGCACGGATCCACCACCATCGCTTCCTTCTGCAAACGGAACCATATTGGCAGCCACTGCGGCTGCTGATCCGCCACTAGATCCACCTGCAGTTTTCTCTACATTCCAAGGATTCTTTGTTGCGCCATATAGTAGATTATCTGTTGTTCCTTTATGACCAAAATCGGGTGTATTTGTTTTTCCGATGATAATTGCCCCAGCTGCTTTTAAACGCTTGACTAATGTCGCATCACGATCAGGCACATGATCGGCAAAAACCTTTGTTCCAAATGATGTTTTCAAGCCTTTTGTAGGAGTTAAATCCTTAATGCCAACAGGTACTCCGTGTAGCGGTCCTAATCCTTTCCCTTGGAAAACTGCCTCTTCAGCCTTCTTCGCTTCATCCATTGCATGAGAATTTAGCGTAACAAATGCATTTACGTTCTTGTTTTCTTTTTCAATTTGATTTATGTAAAAATCCATTACTTCAACTGGTGAAATTTTATTTGTACGTATGTCTTGTGCTATTTTTTCTACGGTGTAATTTTTATCCATTTGTGCACCTCATTTCCCTTTTTTCGACAATATCAATTGTATCATTTTTACCATTTATAAAGGAATTCAAACGATTGTGCGTACATACTAGGACCTACTGTTAAAAAAACTAGTAAAATAGCATGATTTTTCCCACAAATCGTTTGGAAGGTTGTATAATAGGTAATAATTTATTACATGTTTTTACCAATTTATGAAAGGAGGACACAATGAAAGACTTAAGGTATTTATTATTTGGCATGGCATTTTTGCTATTATTTTTTATTATTTCACCGACTATTTACGCACACAATGGAAACACGTATGAAGTAGGAACATCCTCCCTAAATGTAAGGAGTGCTCCATCACATGATGCTACCATCATCGGTAGTTTACAACCAGGTGATCAAGTTGTAGCTTTTGAGGAGCGCTATGGTTGGATTCAAACTTATTATGATGGCCAGGTTGCATGGGTTGCATCACAATTTCTGTACCCTACAAAGCAATCGGATAGCCCTAACATGAGCCTAGATGAGACCATAACGGTAAATGTTGCAGGAGTTCATATACGAACCGGCCCAGGGACGGATTATTCTATTAAAGGCTTCACTACAACAGGAGATACATACACGAAAATAGAAACAAAAAATGACTGGCATAAGGTAATGTTACAGGATGGGTCGACAGGGTGGATTGCAGCATGGCTAACAAATACACCAACACCAGATAACAACAATGAAAAAATGGTACTGCAATCAAATAAATCAACAAATGGTTCATTAGACGGGTACAATATCGTACTAGATCCCGGCCATGGGGGTAAGGACCCTGGAGCAATTGGTTTCAATGGAATTATGGAGAAAAATTTAACGCTTTCAACTACCGAAATTGTTGCATCTTATTTACGTGAGGCTGGTGCAACAGTAAAAGTTACACGCGAAAACGATTACTATTTGTCTTTAGAAGAGCGGGTGCAGTTTAGCAACCAATTTGCGACAGACGCATTCATCAGTTTACATTACAATGCCTATCCATTTATGGCCGTAAATGGTGTTGGCACTTACTACTATAACAGTGGAGAAGGTCTTGCTCGTTCCATTCAACAGGAGATTGCCGAGCGTGTTTCACTAAATAACCGAGGAATTCATTATGGTAATTATCATGTATTACGCGAAAACAGTGACTTGTCGGTTCTAATCGAGCTTGGGTTTATCACAAATCCAAATGACTTATTTATCATTCAAACAAGTCAATACCAAAACAATGTAGCACAGGCGATTACCGCTGGTGTGAAAAATTATTTTCTGAGATAAATTAACGAGGTTTGTCACTGTTATTGGTTCCAAACGAAAGAATAGAGGCTGAGACATAAGTATTTTTATCAAAGTAAATTCGAGCAATATAAATTGCGTAATAAAACCGCTCCGGAAATATAGCTCATTGTTCATGATTTTACTTGATAAGATTTCTTTTGCCCCAGCCTTTTCTTTATCCTAACACTGCTCGATCACTTTCAAATTGTTCTCCACGAATCCGTTTGAACTCATGTAACAACTTTTCGATTGTCAATTGTTGTTTTTCAGAGCCTTTTACATCAAAAATTATTTGTCCCTTATCCATCATAATTAATCGATTCCCCAAATCTAACGCTTGTTGCATATTGTGGGTAACCATTAGTGTAGTCAGTTCAAACTTCTCTACTACATCTCTCGTTAATGTTGTGATCAGTTCCGCTCGCGCAGGATCCAAAGCAGCAGTGTGCTCATCTAGTAATAAGATCTCAGGCTCTGTGAACGTCGCCATCAACAACGAAAGCGCTTGTCGTTCTCCACCTGATAGCAAACCAACTCTTGCGTTCAATCGGTTTTCTAGTCCTAGATTCAACGTATTCAGGTATTCCTTGAACATGACCTTTCTCTTCGCTGTCACGCCAGGTTTAAGCCTTCTTTTTTTATCCCTCGCATACGCCATTGCCAGATTTTCCTCAATAGTCATTGATGGAGAAGTTCCGGACATAGGGTCCTGGAACACTCTTCCAACAAATGCCGAACGCTTGTATTCCGGCATGTGAACGACTTGTTTATCATCAATGAAAACATCGCCAATGTCCGGGCTTAGGTTTCCCGAGATAACGTTCATGAGAGTCGACTTTCCAGCACCGTTACTACCGATTACCGTAACAAAATCCCCTTTATTCAATGACAAATTTATTGATTGTAAAGCCCTTTTTTCATCGGGGGTGTCTTCGTTAAATGTGATTGAGATATTTTGTAGACGAAGCATGCTACACCTCCATTTTTAAATGTGCTTGTTTTCGCAACCGTCGTTTTTTCTCTTTTCGAGCTGACAATAGTTTAGGTGCTACTAGCGCCGCAATTACTAAAATGGCTGTAATTGCTTTCATATCACCTGCTTTTAAAAATTCAACCTGTAATGCTAACGTAACTACAATTCGGTAGACAATTGCACCAAGGATTACAGCTAGTGTCGTTCTGGCAATCGTTTTCGTTCCAAACAATGCTTCACCTATGATTACGGAAGCGAGTCCGATTATAATCATCCCGATTCCCATTCCAACATCTGCAAATCCACCATGTTGGGCAATTAATGCCCCTGAGAAAGCAACTAGCGCGTTTGATATCCCGACCCCGAAGATAATAAGCCAATCAGTATTACCTGAGAGACTTCTAATCATTTTTTGGTTATCACCAGTAGCGCGGATCGCTAGTCCCACTTCTGTTTTCAGGAAATAATCAGTTATTAACTTAATTGCTAATGTCACGATGATCATGAGTATAACAATTGCCCACGTTCCAGGAAGCTGTTCTACACCAAAAAATTGCACAATTCCATTTAAAAATGCATCAATTCCAGTTGCTGCCCAAACTGATTCTAGTTGTTTAAAAATGGTTGATTCTCGTAAAAGTGATAATGTAGGTTGTCCCATGATTCGTAGGTTAATAGAGTACAAGGCAATCATCATAATAATCCCTGCTAATAATGCATTAATTTTACCCTTTGTATGAAGTACACCTGTTACACAACCTGCCAAAAATCCAGCAACTGCTGCTAGCAATGTTGCAATGGCTGGTGGTACACCATTCATCATCGTGATTGCAGCAACAGCTGCCCCTGTCACAAAGCTTCCATCTACCGTTAAATCAGGAAAATCTAAGACGCGGAATGTTAAATAAACGCCCAATGCCATAATTGCATAGATTACTCCTGATTCGACAGCTCCAAATAATGAATAAAACATATTGTAATCCCCCCGCGTCTAACAAAGTTGCAATGTAATTACTCTTGTTCTACAATCTTTGCTTTTTCATCCCATTCTTTATTCCATTCAACACCTTGCTTATCTGCAGCCTCTTTATTAATAAATAATTGAATTTCCTGTGGATGTTCTACTGGAAAATCCTGAATTGTTTTTTCACCAGTTAAAATAGCAGCTGCCATTTCTCCGGCACGATACCCAATTGTATGATAGTCAATACCAAATGTCGCAAATCCACCTTTTTTCAATGAATTTGGCTCACCAACGATTAGTGGAATGTCCTGTTCATTTGCAACACCTATTACACTGTCCAATGCTGAAACTACTGTGTTATCTGTAATGATATAAAAAACATCTACTTCTCCAGCTAATGTAGTCGCAGCCTGACTAACCTCTGCTGAAGTCGATACTGTGCGCTCTGAAAGAGTAAGACTAGTTCCTTCCGCCGCTTTTTTCACGTCTTTAATTTGACTAACTGAGTTTTGCTCGCCGGCATTGTAAATTAAACCAACATTTGCTCCCTCAAATGTTTTATCAATAAACTCTACCGTTTTAGCGATAGCATCTGGATGAAGATCTTGAACACCGGTTATATTTTTACCTGGTTCATCTAATGACTTCACCAATCCTGCACCTACCGCATCTGTTACTGATGTGAATACGATTGGAATCTCATCTGTTGCCTGTGCTGCCCCAAGTGCACTAGGTGTAGAGTTTGCAAAAATTAAGTCTACCTGATCTGCAACAAAGTTATCAGAAATTAAAGCAACATTATTTTGATCATTTTGTGCGTTCTGGAAGTTATATTCCACATTTAATCCAGCATCCTTTAACGCGTCTTGAAATCCTTTATATGCTGCATCTAATGAAGGATGCTCAACAATTTGAGTGGCCCCAATGGTATACGTTTTTCCTTCACCATCTCCACTTGTTTCAGAAGAATCATCTGTCCCACATGCTGCTAAAACCATCATACTAATTAGTGCTAAGACAAGTAATAGTAGACCTTTTTTCATTCCGCTTCCCCCTAAATAAATTTTATAATTTTTAGAATAATTTCTAACATTATAGCAGAACCTGAAGTTGAGTCAAGCGTTTATTGAATATTGGAGATTTTCACTACCCTCGAATATTCCATTTGGGTTTAATTGATGGTGTAAAAAAGTTATTTCTGTTCCCCCTGTTTTCTATGACTTTCTCACATATATGATTGGCTGCCTCTACTGTGGTTATGTTATGAAGTTCAGCCTCATGGTAGATATTAAGAATAATAGAATAGATTTCCTTCGTCTTCATTAACACCCTTTCCTTATTTGGCTCGTATAGTTCATCCGCTACTTGAATTAACCCTCCAGAATTAATAATATAATCTGGTGCATATAAAATTCCTTTTTCAGATAAGCGTACCCCATGTTCCTCTGTTAGTAATTGATTGTTAGCCGATCCAGCAACTGCCCTTACCTTTAGCAAATCAATTGTTTTATCGTTTATCACACCCCCTAACGCACATGGAACAAATATATCTGCTTCTTGGGAATAAATAGCATTACTATCAACAACCTTTACCGAACCAGACAATGTTTTCGCTTTTTCTTGAAGTGATGTAATATTTTCTTCATTAATGTCTGTTACGTAAAGATTAGCACCATTCTCTAGTAAACGTTCAGCGACCTTAAACCCTACCTTGCCTAGCCCTTGTATCGCATAAGTAACACCGTCAAGACTGTCTTTTCCAAATAATACGTTATTGGTTGCTTGAAGCCCACGGATAACACCCATCGCTGTAGGAATGGAAGAATCTCCACTACCACCATATGCTTCTGGGACTCCCACAATGTGATTCGTTTCCTTTTTTGCATAGATAAAATCATCCATTGTAGTTCCCATATCCGTGCCAGTGTAAAAACGTCCGTTTAGTGATTCGACAAATTGACCGAATGCCCGAAAAAGTTCGGGTGTTTTATCTGTTTTTGGATCTCCGATTATAACGGCTTTACCGCCACCAAAATCCACATCTGCAGCTGCACATTTATAGCTCATTCCTTTTGATAAACGAAGAACATCATTAAGTGCAGCGTCTAAGTTTTTATATGGTTGCATCCTACAGCCACCAAGTGCCGGGCCAAGTGTTGTATTATGTATAGCAATGATTGCCCGTAGCCCAGTACTTTTGTCATTACAAAAGACTACTTGTTCATGCTCTGCAAATTTATCCAATAAAGCAAAATCATCATGTGTGGTTGATTCCGTTATTAAGCTCATCTTAACGCCTCCTTTTTTGTAAGCGGTTTCAAATTACGAACTTAAAATAATTCGCAATTTAGTTGTATCCTTCATTCTTTTAGTTTGCTCTATGCGGACATCAGATACGCTATTTGAATAAAAATGAGTGAAATTTTAATACTCGCGGACACCAGAGCCGTTATTTTGAAAAAAACAGTGATTTTATTGTGTTTTCATGTAAATAAGGTATCAGGAGTCCGCTTCATACGTAAATACAGGCAAATTCAGTGAAATAAGGTATTCTGAGTCCGCATACTAACAACAACAAGTCAGTTTCTTCAACTTGTTGCAACTAATTTAGTACGTTTCTGATGATGAATACTTCTCATTAATCATTTCTTTTGGCATAATTACTTGCTTCACTTCGCCTTTTCCGATTAGACCCTTTTCATTAGATGCTTCAACCTCTGTAATTACAATATTATTTTTATACTCGGTTAAGGTAGCTGTTAATTTAACCTTGGAATGCAAAGGAGAGGCATTGATATGCTTCATTTTAACAGCACCACCCATGCCTTCCTCATGTTCTTCTAGAAAAGGGAGAATGATCTTTCTTGAAACCCATTCCATGTGATAAACCATTGCCACGGTAGAATAGACTGGATGCACAACGTTCCCTTCAAAGCTGGCAAACATATCTTCTGTCACTTCGATTTCGATTGTTTCGGTTCTGCCTACTTCCATTCCTGGTTTCATCGAATTCCCTCCTCGCTCATTAATAAATTTGCAGTTCGGTTCATTTGTTCCTTTGCTTCTATCATCATTCCATCCAATAACTCTTTTACCGTTGGAATGTTATGAATCAAACCAGCGACTTGGCCACTGTTCATAAACCCTTTTTCCATGTCGCCTTGAATCGCACCTAGTACGTGTTGCGTTTCTGACGTTAATTTTGCATATTGTTCAAGTGATATGCCTTGTTTTTCTATGTCTACTAATTGTTTAGCATACGGGTTCTTAAGTATTCGCCTTACCCGTCCAACCGGTCGACCAATAACAGTCGTTCCCGTATCTTCTGCATCAATAATTCGCTTTTTATAATCGGGGTGAAATGGTGCTTCAGTAGTTGCGATAAATCGCGTGCCAATTTGGACGCCCATAGCACCAAGCGTCAATGCTGCTGCCAAGCCTTTGCCATCACCAATACCTCCTGCTGCCAATACAGGAATCGAGACGTTCTGAACGATTTGCGGTATTAATGTAAATGTAGTCAGCTCAAGACTAGAATTGATCCCCGCCGCTTCAAAACCTTCTGCTACTAGCATGTCAGCATTAGCTTCTTCCGCCTTTTTCGCATGTTTAACGGATGCTATAACTGCAACGACCTTAATATTATGCTCGTGTAGTAGTGGAATGTATGGTGCTGGATTACCAGCTGATAGTGTAACAATTGGAACATTATATTTAATTACTAATTGAATTAATTCCTTTACGTGTGGTGTTACACTCACCGCAATATTTATCGCATATGGTTTATCCGTTTTCTGCTTCGTTTCTACGATCATCTTTTCCACTTCATCTGGGTGCAATGTTCCACACCCAATTGTTCCAAGTCCACCAGCCTCGGATACAGCTGTTGCTAGCTGCGCGTTACTTATATTTCCCATTCCGCCTTGGATGATTGGGTATTTAATTTGTAGGATTTCACATACTGGATTCATGGTTGTCCTTCCCTCCATCTGGCTATTTCCCTTTAAATTGAGGGCTTCTCTTTTCATTAAATGCATGCAGAGCTTCAAGACGATCTTCAGTAGGAATGGTTAACTCATATGCCTTTGCTTCGATTGCCAATCCTGTCTGCAAGTCGGTATTCATTCCCTGTGATATCGCATACTTTGCTTGTTTAACCGCAACTGGTCCGTTATTCATGATTGCTGAAGCCAATTGCTCACACGCGTTTATCAGTTCTTCCTTTTTTACTACTTTTAAAACAATGCCCAAATCAAATGCTTCGTCTGCTGTCAGTTTTTTAGCAGTAAAAATTAATTCTTTCGCTCTCATTTCTCCTACTAAGCGTGGAAGACGTTGTGTCCCACCTGCTCCAGGAATAATTGCCCAGCTTGTTTCTGTCAGCCCCATCTTGGTACTTTCAACCGCTATAGAAAAGTCACAAGCAATCATCAATTCAAATCCACCACCGAAAGCGTAGCCATTAACTGCTGCAATGGTTGGTTGAGGCAATTCAGCAATGCTATTGAAAACATCTCGGATTGCTTTAACATTACGCCGCACTTCTTTATCCGATAGATTTTTTCTTTCCTTTAAATCTGCGCCAGCACTAAACGCTTTTTCTCCAGCACCAGTAAAAATTACCACCTTGATTTCCGGATCAAGGTGAATCGTATCAACTATTTCTTGAAGCTGATGAAGTGTTTCGTAATTAAAACAGTTCAATGCTTCTTCTCGGTTAATGGTAACGTACGCTAGATTATTTTTAATTTCCAGTAATACCGTTTTCATTTTTTCACCTGCTATTCTGATACATTTTCAACAATGGTTGCGATTCCTTGCCCTACTCCAACACACATCGTTGCAAGACCAAATTGTGTTTTCTGTTTTTTCATTTGATGAATTAACGTGGTCAATATACGTGCACCACTAGCACCCAACGGATGCCCGAACGCAATTGCTCCACCATTTACATTCACCTTGCTTGGGTCTAGCTCTAATTGGTTTATACATGCTATGGATTGAGAAGCAAAAGCCTCATTCAATTCGACAAGTCCAATTTCGTTCATCGATAGCTTCGTTCGACCAATTGCTTTTTTTGATGCGTAAATTGGTCCAAGTCCCATAACAGAGGGCTCTATCCCTGCCGTAGCACTAACCACATATTTTACTAACGGTTTAAGGCCAAGTTCTTTTGCCTTCTCTGCACTCATAACGAGTAAAGCAGAAGCCCCATCGTTAACACCTGATGCGTTTCCTGCTGTAATCGTTCCATCATCAAACAACGGTTTTAGTTTCGCTAGTTTTTCAATCGTTGTTTCTGGCCGCGGATGCTCATCTGTATCCACCACTATTTCATTACCTTTTCGGTCGTTATATGTAACTGGAATAATTTCCTCTTTAAAACAATTTTCCTCGATTGCTTTTTTAGCGCGTTGCTGACTTGTAATGGCAAATTGGTCTTGTTCCGCGCGCGAAATAGTAAACTGTTCAGCTACGTTCTCTGCTGTTTGTGGCATAGAATCGGTACCATACATATTTTCTAGCTTTTTATTGATGAAACGCCATCCAATTGTGGTATCAAAAAGCTCCATGTTACCACGTGGGAATTCTTTTTCAGGCTTTGCCATTACAAGTGGTGCACGAGACATGCTTTCGGTACCACCAGCTATGTAAATATCACCCTCGCCAACAGCAATTGCTCGAGCAGCTGACATGACAGCATCAAGACCAGATCCACAAAGGCGATTAATCGTCGAACCCCCGACACTAACTGGCAATCCCGCTAATAACGCAGACATTCTAGCGACATTTCGGTTGTCTTCACCAGCTTGATTGGCGTTTCCTAATATGACTTCCTCAATCTGTTCTGCTGGCAATTCGGGATTTCTCTCGATTAAGGCTTTAATTACTATCGCACCAAGGTCATCTGGGCGAATTGTTTTTAAAGCTCCTTTATATCTTCCAATAGGTGTTCGTACAGCATCAACAATAACTACTTCTCTCATTTTTGAACCAACTCGTCTTTACTTGTGTAGTCATATACACCTTTCCCGGATTTCCGTCCGAGGCGACCAGCTTTAACGTATTGTTCCAATAGTGGTGCAGGTCGATATTTCTCGCCTAACGTTTCATGTAAATAACGCAAATTGTTCAGTCGTGCATCTAATCCAACTAAATCCCCAAGCTCAAACGGTCCCATTGGGTAATTTAATCCGAGGCGAATTGCTTTATCAATATCCTCTGCTGTCGCTACACCTTCTTGTAGCATATGAAATGCCTCATTTCCGACAAGTGCACTTATACGACTTGTAACGAAACCAGGAAATTCATTGACTTCAACCGTCTCTTTTCTCATTTTTTCAGCTGTTTCACGAATTGCAGTAACCGTTTGATCACTAGTCTCTAAACCTCTCACAATCTCAACTAGCGGCATTAGATGAACAGGATTGAAGAAATGCATGACAGCCACTTGCTCTGGACGTTTTGAGTAAGACGCTAATTCTGTCGGACTAATGGTCGAGGTGTTGGAAGCAAAAATAGTATGTTTAGGAGCGTGATCTTCAGCAATTTCCATAACCTTCTTTTTTATTTCACATTTTTCCGGAACCGCTTCAATTAATAGATCAGTAGTTTTCATCGTAGCTTGGAAATCTAGGGAGGTGTGTAGATTTTCTAACAGACTTTGTGCCTCTTCCTCTGTTAATTTTTCTCGTTTAATCCCTTTCCTCGTTGTCTTCTCTGCATGTTCATACGCTTCACGTAACTGTTCTTCTGCTATATCTACTAATGTCGTATGAAAACCAGCTAGAGCAGAAACATATGCGATGCCCCGCCCCATGACACCAGCTCCCATTATCGTAACGTTTTGTATTGTCATCGTTAGCCTTCCTTTCTGTTACTTACCTAAAAAATTCGGTCGACGTTTTTCCTTAAATGCCTGTAACCCTTCCTGATGATCGATTGTATTACCAGCTATTCGCTGTGCCTGTGCCTCTTTTTCTAGCATTTCGTCGAACGGTTGGTGCATGCTATCCATCATTGTTCGCTTAATTAATGAAAAGGCTTTGGTTGGCATTGTCGCAAGCGAATTAGCGAAGTCAGAAACTTTTTCATCCCATTCATCCGCTGGAATCACTTCCGTTGCAAGCCCTAGTTCAAATGCTTCATCGCCAGTAATGGGCTTACCTAGCACCGATATTTCAAGTGCTTTGGCATAACCAATTAGGCGAGGTAAAACATACAAAAAGCCCGAATCAGGAATAAGACCAATGTTCATAAAGGCACTTACAAATTTAGAATCAGGTTTTACTAATCGAAAATCCGCGGCTAACGCCAGACTCATTCCAGCCCCTGCAGCAATCCCATTAACTGCCGCAACAATCGGTTTAGGTGTTTCCTTAATAGCTTTCATCATTGGATGATAGCGACTACGTAGAAATTCACCGTGGTCCGTATTTTCATCGACGCCAGCTAAATCTTCCCCAGCGCAAAAAGCTTTTCCATCCCCAGTAAAGACGATACAGCGGATTTCCTCATCCTTGCTCGCTTGTTTCAATGCATGGATAATTTCCTTATTCATTGCTTCCGTAAATGCATTAAAGGAAGAAGGTCTGTTTAAAACGATGGAAGCAACCTGAGCATTTTTTTCATATGCAATCGTTTGATAGTCCATTTGTTACTCCCCCTTAAACGAAGGCTTGCGTTTTTCTATAAACGCCTTCATTCCTTCTTTTTGATCCTCAGAAGCAAATGCTACGTAAAAATTTTTCCGTTCGACGCGCATACCTTCGGCTAATGATAAATCATCAGCTGCATAGACCGCTTCTTTAATCAACCGCAAAGCAATCGGTGCCCGGTTGGCCAGTTTCTTTGCAAGACGCAACGTTTCTTCTTCTACTAATTCTGGTGCTACCACTCGATTGATTACACCGTAGTCAAGTGCATGCTGGGCACTCATCGGTTCACCTAACCAAATCCACTCAAGTGCTTTAGCACGGCCCATCGCTTTTGTTAAATACTGTGTTCCACCTGCACCAGGTAATACGCCAAGTGTTACTTCTGGAAAACCAAACTTTGCGTTTTCAGCTGCAACAATCAGGTCGCAATGAAGTGCCAACTCAAATCCTCCACCTAGAGCAAATCCGTTAACAGAAGCGATGATCGGCTTTTTAATTAACATCATACGATCCCAATCCGCGAATGGATTTGCCTTTTCCAAAGATAAGGCAGTTTCATCCTGCATTTCCGCAATGTCAGCACCAGCGGCAAATGCTCGTTCATTGCCCTTTACAACGATTACTCGAATGGCGTCATCTTTATCAAAATCCTCCATTTGATTGACAACTTCTTCTACTAGTTGTCGGTTCAAGGCATTTAACACTTGAGGCCGGTTGAGCTGAATTATACCGACCTCATCTTCACGTGTTACCTTAATCAGTGAATTACTCATCAATCTCTTCACCAATCATTAAGGTTACGATGTCACCTGCAAACTTCATTACATCTTTTCCGGAAGCCTTTCCTTCATCTGTTTTCATCGCCTTTTGTAACGACTCATGGTCATCGTAAAACATTTCACACAACAAGTAATACTCACTTTTTCCCATTGGCGAACCTACTATCTTCGTTACCTTCATATCTCGTAAACCAGGTATCTTTTTTGTAATTGGTGTATGTGTATTGAAATAATGCTCATCAAAAGCTTCTTTGTCCTCGGGTTGTTTATACAACGCAATAAGTTTTACCATAATTAAAAACTCCTTTTTATTTGGATTTTTTTCTTAACGGCTGATGATATATCTAAAAATTACTACATACTAAATATGTAGATAAAATATGTGGATCTACCATCGCATCTTTGAATATACTGCGCTTTCCGCGGGCGAGTGTCGAGCCTCCTCGGACTGCCGTCCTGCGGGGTCTCGCCGATCTCTTACTTCCCGCAGGACAAGGAAAGCTTCCCTGAGAAAGCATCGCACGCAGAAAAAGCGGTTTTCTTTTTCAAGGAGTCTCCGTATATTCAAGATGCTAAGTTAAGGTGAAAGAAAAAGTCTTAAAATCCATCACTTTTTCAGTTGTCTCTCGTCTGAAAACGTAGTATATACGACTACGGCTGGTAGAAAGTATTAAAACCGAATTATCCTAATCTTTGTTCACTAACTACTACTGGTTTCATTGCTTCGAATGGGTTTTTACAAGACTTGCAGTATAGGATGCTGCGGCATGCAGTTGGGCCAAAGACGTTATCCATTGATGTATAGTCAGATCCGCAGAATGGACAATCAACCGTCCATTCATCACCTGGCCGATAATCTTCAGGCGGCGGTGAGACACCGTGTTTCCTCAATTGCACTCGTCCTACCTCCGTTATCGCGTCAGTAGACCACATATGTTTATAGGAAAACTCTACATGACATTCGTTAACCCACCCTACTGCTTCAACGGCTTTTTTTACATTAGCTTCAATAAAATCAAGCGCAGGACACCCTGCAAACGTTGGAACCATCGAAATAAAGACATTATTTTGCATAACCAAAATGTCATGAACCATTCCAAGATCGTATACACTTACGGAAGGAAGTTCTGGATCATCAACTGTTTTCATAACAGCGTAGATTTCTTCTTGTTTGTTTGTACCATCCATCTGACAACCCCCTTTATGACCTTTACTAAATCGACCGGTATCACGAGTAAATCGCGCATCTTATTGTTACTATCGCGCAATAATATCTGATAATCGCGCAATTTATTCGTTGTTGCGCGAAAACATTGCTCGATTGTGCGATTCGACTGTTTTATCGCGCGACTTCACGCATTTATTGCGCGATTAACAGGGTTAAAATCTACCAAACTGCTTTTTTATCCGTTACATATACTTCTGAAAGTATTGCCAATGCCTGATTCAAATCGGTGGAATGCTCTCCACCTCGACCAGAGCCAGATCTTTTTCCAATATCAAATTCTGGGATTTCAACTAAAGTTGCCTTTACTTCTTCCATCCAGCGTTCTTTCAAAGATGCTTCTCCGTCGATTAACCCATGCTTTTCCATTTCCAGTGCATGGGCACCTAATTCCAGTACATCTTGGAATTCATTCCACGCTTCTTCTATTCGGAATTGTAGGCGTGTTTTTGCGTCTTCTGTAGATCCTTGTAGCTGCTTCATCCAAATTTTCCAATGTGCCAGATGATATGGCTGCTCCATCAATACTTTTTTCGCAGCATTCGCAAGTGGTTCATACGAGCTTGTCGAAAGCGCTTCCATTTTCACTTTTTTAAACGTCTCATAAAAGTATTGTCTGACCACTGTTAATGCCCAGTCATAATAAGGATCGTCTAGATACGAACCATCACCATTTTTCTTTTCAAAATAAATCGCATTTTTTCGGTCATGTGGAGGTCGGTCATGAGCCAGTGCGTCGGCATCTCCCTCACCTAGTTCTTCTAATAGATTATAGAATAGTGTCGCGTGCCCCATTGTATTTTGTGTAATCGATGAAAAAGCAACATCTTCTTCTACATGTGGAGCAAGGCCTAACCACTCTGATCCACGAAATGAGATAATAAAATCATCATCTGCTAATTGGTAAAGTAGTTCTGTTAACGCTTTTACGTAAGCTGGATCCTGTTTTGCTTGTTCTGCTGTTTCGATATGTGTCATCGCTTTTTCACCTCTTTCCAAGACATGATTTCATTTTCATCTAACATTCCTTGCTCTTTTTCCTTCCACTTTTGTCTTAAGTAGCCGTAGCCTTTTGTTGTCCGATAATCTTTATTATCTAAACGATTTGTCCACTGCCTACGTTCTTCACTTGAAAGCGAACGGATATTTCTACGCTCAACTACCCATACATCTAAAATATCTTCGCGGCGCATGAAATTTTCTAAGGCCATGTTTAACGCCATTTCCTCATTTGGTGCTAATAAACTAAATTGATGCTGGATCGGTGACTTAACGCTTTTTTTACTAAATACTTCATATTCTTTGTAAAAATTAGATTCACTGCTCTCTCCCATAATGTATGCCTCCTATCTGCCTGCTTATGATCCAACAGGCTCTTGTGCTAGTGCTTGACGTACCCACTGGTTATTTTCATAAGCAATTTTCCGTAGCTTCAATCGATCCTGTGATTTCGGCCCATTATTCTTAATGATTTGTTTGAATTTGTTCCAGTCTGGCTGCTGATAAACCCATTCCTCTTTTTCTTCATCATAGTGAATGGTTTCATCCGGGATGGTAAGCCCTAGTGAAAACACACGCGGCAAATATTTATCCAAAAATGCTTGGCGCAGTTCTTCGTTTGAACTTTTTCTGATTTTATATTTTTGCATAATGTCCTGCTTTGATGAACCTGTAGTTGCGGCTGAACTAGGTCCGAAGAACATTAAGATTGGCTCCCACCAACGATTCAATGAATCTTGTAATATAGCACGTTGTTCTTCCGTGCCTTCTGCAAGTGCCATAATAATAGATTCACCATGTTGCGCATGAAAAACTTCTTCTTTACATATACGTTGTAGTGCTCGCTGATAAGGACCATACGATGCGTCTAACATATTTGTTTGGGAAATGATTGCAGCCCCATCAACGAGCCAACCAACCATTCCAGCATCCGCCCACGTCTTCGTTGGCATATGAAAAACATTATGGAATTTCAAATCTCCTGTTAATAAGTCTTGCATTAAATCTTCTCTCGTTCTTCCGTAAGGTCGCATTAAATCTTCCGTCACACGTAATAATAGCTGCCCGTGTCCCATTTCATCCTGTACTTTTGCCATAATACCTAATTTTCTTTTTAACGTAGGTGCTTTCGGTGTCCATTCCTTTTCAGGAAGTGCCCCCATTATTTCACTAATTCCATGCATGGAAATAAGTTTAATAAGTGATTTTCGATACTCTTCAGGCATCCAATCATCTGCTTCTATCTTTTCTCCTGCTTCGATTCGAGCCATAAACGCAGCGTACTTTTCTTCGTCATCAACATACGCATTTGAAACGGAATCTCCATCTTCCACATAGTTGTACATCATACCAACTCCTTATCACGTTTATATAACGTCAGTATACCAAAGTGTCATATTGTTATCAATAACTAAATTTTCGTTATTTTTCTACAAAAGGAATGTGGTACAATGTTAAGCAGATTATTTTATTACCGTTTACAGCGTTAATGGGAAGGAAGTAACATGGAAAAATTATTTAATACTCGTTCAATGATTTTTACACTATATGGCGATTATATAAGCCGTTATGGAAATGATATTTGGATTGGAAGCTTGATTCGCTTGCTTCAGGAGTTTGGGCATAACGAACAATCTGTACGTGCTGCAATTTCGCGTATGAATAAACAAGGCTGGGTTCAATCAGAAAAAATAGGTAACAAAAGTTACTATTCGTTAACCGAACGCGGGAGAGCGCGCATGGAAGAAGCTTCTAAGCGAATATATAAATTAGAATCCCCAGAGTGGGACGGGGAGTGGCGAATGCTTATCTATACAATTCCTGAGGAAAAGCGCCGTCTACGTGATGAATTAAGACAGGAATTGATTTGGAGTGGTTTCGGTGCTTTATCAACTAGCTGTTGGATCACACCAAACCCAATGGAGAAACAAATGGAGAGTATGATTGAGAAATATGGAGTAGAACCGTACGTTACTTTTTTCCGTGCTACCCATGAAGGAATGGGAAATTATAAGGATTTGGTGAAAAAGTGCTGGGATTTGGATGCAATAGATGAAAGGTACTCCGAGTTTATTGAGGAATACAAACTAGACTATGTTGAGGATAAGAAGTTGATCGAAAACGGTGAAATGAGTGATGGGAGTTGTTTTGTAAAACGATCATTGCTTGTCCATCAGTACCGGAAGTTTTTATTCATTGACCCTAGTTTACCGAAAGAATTATTACCCGGGAAATGGATTGGGGACGCTGCGGCTGATTTATTTGCGGACTATTATCGCATTCTTGAAAAGCCAGCAACACGCTTTTTTGAATCTGTCTTTGAGAAAATTGATCATGAATCATAATGGTAGTTTGGCTTGTATTCTTGAAAATCAGCTTGTATTTTGTTTGATTTGGCTCGTATTATTGAAAATCGGCTCGTATTTAAAAAAATTAGCCAGTATTTTCGTTCCTTTGGCCAGTATTAATATTTAACTGACATTTTTACCTATATTTACCATCCGTCATCTTGCACGTCACATCATCAACAAGAACCCAGCACTCGGTTAAGAAGCTACCGAGTACTGGGTTCCTTATTTTATCGGCTCAAGATTCTTAAACTCCTGTCCTTTTTCTGCATACGTATTAATCGTTTCTTCAATCATTTCCATATCTTTGTCTGTCAACGTTCTGACTACCTTTCCAGGAGAACCTAACACGAGTGAGCGAGGTGGTATTTTTTTCCCTGAAGGAACAAGGCTATTGGCTCCAACAATTGAATACTCACCTATTTCAGCTCCATCTAGTACAGTTGCACCCATGCCAACTAATGCACCTCTACGTAATGTACATCCATGGATGATCGCATTATGCCCAACAGACACCTCATCCTCTACTATTAACGGAAACTTTTCATAAAGATGGCACGTTGAATTATCTTGAATATTGCAGCGTTCACCAATGCGAATTGGACCTTCATCGCCTCTAATGACAACATTAAACAGGATGGTGGAATATGCACCTACTTCTACATCACCAATCACTGTCGCATTATCTGCCACATAAGCTGTTTCATGAATACGTGGCGACTGCTCCTTATATCGATATAACATGTTTATCCTCCTTAATTCACGGTTTGTTTCTCGCGCTGATCAACCACACGAACTGCCTTCCCTTCTGATCTAGGAATTGACTTTGGTGACAGGACATTAACGTCAATTGTCACAAGGCATTCTTGCTTGATCACTGTTTGTATTCGTTCTTTTAATTCTACTATCTTTATATGTTCTGGATTACCTTCACACTGTAAAAATGCTTCATCAGACAATTCCACACGTAATTCTACTGTATCCATATACCCATCTTTTTTCAAATATACTTGGTAATGTGGAGCTAATTCTTTTACTTGTAATAATGAACGCTCCATTTCGGAAGGAAAAACATTCACTCCTCGAATAATCATCATATCCCCAATTCGACCCTTAATCCGCGACATCCGTGTTGTCGTCCGCCCACATTTACACACACTTCTATTTATTGATGCGATATCACCAGTACGATAGCGAATGATTGGAAAAGCTTCTTTCGTTAAACTAGTAAAAACTAGCTCACCGTATTCACCGTTCGGTACAGCCTCTAGCGTATTCGGATCAATTACTTCTACAAAAAAATGGTCTTCTTGAATGTGTAAACCATCTTGCTGTTCATGACACTCAATGGAAACTCCTGGACCAATGATTTCACTTAATCCATATATATCCACCGCTTTAATATCCAGTCTTTCTTCTAACTTCGCACGCATTTTTTCGGACCAAGGTTCAGCGCCGAAAATTCCATATTGCAAGCTTGTCGAACGCGGGTCCTTACCATCTGCCTCCATCTGCTCTGCAATCCGCAGTGCGTAAGAAGGTGTCGAGCAAATGACTTTCGGTTTAAAGTCTTCGATTATCATGACTTGTCGTTTCGTATTACCGCCAGATACTGGAACAGTAGTGATCCCTAGCTTTTCCCCACCATGATGAAGCCCTAAACCACCTGTGAACAGCCCATATCCGTACGCGTTATGCATCACATCATTTGCTGTTCCACCTGCAGCTGCAATCGATCTAGCTACAATTTCGGCCCAAACATTGATATCGTTTTTTGTGTACCCGACAACAGTTGGTTTTCCACTTGTCCCAGATGAGGCATGTAATCGAATAATATCTTCCATTGGCGAAGCAAAAAGCCCGTATGGATAATGGTCACGTAGATCCTTTTTTTCTGTAAAAGGAAGCTTTTTAATGTCTTCAAGTGATTGAATAGCTTCAGGTTCAATACCTAAATCGCTAAACTTTTCTCGATAAAATGCAACGTGATTATCCACTCGTCGAACAGTTTGTTGCAGTCTTTTCAATTGGAGTGCCTTCATTTCATCTCGTTCTAACGTTTCCATCTTTTCATTAAAAATCATTCTGAATCCCCCTTGCACACAGTTTTATAGGTTCACCCAACTACATAACGCCACTAGCCCATATCGTAATAAAATCGTTATGAAAATAATAGCGCCTACATATCTGAATGTCAATTTAATTTAGAATATTATAGTCAATAACGTAATGTACATCATCCATTTGAAATGTATGGATTTTTGTCCTCCGCAAAAGATAATGTATAATAGAGTGTTGTATAAGGAAAGGTTGATACAAGATGAAGAAAAGTGTTATTGATTGGCCAACTTTTATTGGCGCCTTATTTTTACTGTTGGCAGTATCCATTCCACTAATATTGTTTCCGGAAGGTGGAGCGACAGTTGTTAGTAAGGCAAATGACTTTGTAACAGGTAACTTTGGTATGCTCTATTTACTAGTTGGGCTTGCAGCTTTTGCATTTTTGATTTATGTTGCATTCAGTAAAAATGGACAAATTAAGCTTGGAAATGCGGAAGATAAAAAGGAATTCAATACAGCATCATGGGCAGCAATGTTGTTTGCTGCTGGAATTGGATCAAGTATTTTATATTGGGGAATGATTGAATGGGCTTATTATTATCAAGGACCACCCTTTGGAATTAAAGGGGGGACAAATGAGGCCATTCAATGGTCTACTGCATATGGTATTTTTCATTGGGGACCAATTGCGTGGGCAATTTACACTTTACCTGCCTTACCAATTGCATACTTTTATTACGTTCGAAAAAAACCTGTACTCAAAATTAGTGAAGCAGTACGACCAGTCTTAGGAAATTTAGTTGACGGCCCTATAGGTGTTATCGTCGATATTTTATTCATGTTCGGATTAATGGGCGGAGCTGGTACAACTTTGGCACTTGGTACGCCGATGATTGCTCAAGGTGTACACGATATTACTGGCATACCGGTAACACTGGGAATGAAAACGGTAATTATGTTACTATGTACGGCAATCTTTGCAGTAAGCGCATATTCTGGGCTACGCCGTGGAATAAAAGTTCTAAGTGATATCAACCTTTGGCTTGCTGTTTTTGTATTAGTATTTATCTTTGTTTTCGGACCAACTTTATTTATTAGCGAAACAACTATTAGCAGTCTCGGAATTATTATGGATAACTTTTTCCGAATGGCAACTTGGCTCGAACCATTTCAAAATTTGGCAGGATTTAGTGAAACTGGATTCCCAGAAGCTTGGACTGTATTTTACTGGGCTTGGTGGGTAGTATATGCACCATTTGTTGGGCTTTTCGTAGCACGTATTTCGCGTGGTAGAACAATAAAGGAAATGATTCTTGGGACCATGATATATGGTACAATCGGTTGTATTTTATTCTTTGGTATCATGGGTAACTTTGGACTTTATTTACAGCTTTCAGGATCCTTTGATGTCATTGGATTCATGAATGAATTTGGAGCACCAGCGGCAATCATTGCCATTCTGCACCAACTTCCGATGGCTAATGTGATGGTTGCAGCATTTACTGTATTAGCAATTATTTTCCTAGCAACAACATTCGACTCGTCATCCTATATACTGGCTGCTGTTGTACAAAAAGAAGTTCAGTCTGAGCCATTACGATGGAATCGTTTATTCTGGGCATTCACATTATGCTTATTACCACTCGTATTAATGTATATTGGCGATCTAGAGACGTTGCAAACTGCTAGTATTGTCGCAGGTTTCCCGGTTATTTTTATTATGCTATTACTAGCTTGGTCATTTATGAAAGCATCAAATACAGATATAAAAGAATCAAAAGGCTACGAATCACCGACGATTCATATCAATCGAAAAGAAATTGTTGAGCGGATAAGAAAGCGAGAAAAAAGAAGGTCAGCTTTGGAAGCATTAGAAGACAAACAAATTGACGATTAGAAAAGCGCAAGCACCTGTTTAGACGCGAACGCATAAGCAAGGGACCATAGAACGCATGGATTTAAGGAAGTTCGACTAAAAACGCCACATCCTCGAAAAAGACAATCACTTTTTCTTCGTGCGATGTATTTCAGGGAGCTATCCTTGTCCTGTGGCAACATCGAACTACCCCACGTCCTGTGGGGCAGAAATGTCCATTGCTTATGACGGCAGCTTCTGGACGCTGGAGCTAGACAGATTTTATACATTATCTTTTTAGAAAAATCGGCATTCGCCTCGTCCTTAATAGCGAATGCCGAAGTTTTTCTTTTAAGGAATTTTATACTTTCTGACGTTGCTAAAAAAAGTAGTGCCTGGCATCATTTCCTTGAATCCGGAAAAGACGCCAGGCACATTTTTATTTTATTCTTACTTCATACCATACTTTCTTTGGGGCTTGATTGCTGGGATCAGATAACTTAGTAACTTGCGATTTCGGAAATTTAAGTTGAATATACTTTAACTCTTTGGTTGATAACCGTAACTCCCTCACACATGCTCCGTCCTTAAACGACTCTGACAAAAACTCATCAAATTTCTTATCCTTCTGATGGTTCATCATCATTCCTCCTAATCAATTTAAAGAAGTTGTTCAAAAAGCCATCAAATGATAAACTGCGGATATCTTCGTTCCTCAATTTTCCCGGCTTAATGAACACGCATTTAAAGGACTTTCGTACTTTCTTTTACCTGTTTTCCTGATTGAATAATAGACTGTTCCACCAATACCTGCATTGCGTCGACGGTGTACCTACGCGCTTCGTCACTAACTGGAATACAGGACAGTTCCGTACATCCTAGAATTATACACGTACAGCCTTCACGAAATACAAGCTCGTTTATAATCCTATCTAACTCACTTGGATCAATTGATTCGTCTGCCTTAAACCGATAAATAATTTGCATTACGTTATCTTGTATTTGCTTGCTCGGAACAACTGCATCCATCCCAAACTTTTGGCACCCTTGTTGATAAATACCAGTATTTATCGTCCCGTTTGTTGCTAAAATCCCTACCTTAGCGCCTTTTCCATAGTTCTGATAAATGTATTTTGACGTTTCATCGATCATATTAATTATGTTTATGCTGGTCATCGCCTGCATAGTATCATAAAAATAATGGGACGTGTTACAGGGTATCGCAATATTAGCTACATCCGTTTTTTCAAAGAGCTCAAAGTCTTTTTTTACAGCATGTAAAAAGGCTTGTTCATTTTCGTTTAAAATTGCATCGGTACGGTCAGGTATTGTTGCATGGTTAAGAATAATCATGTCTAAGTGGTCCTGGTCCTTTTTTGCTAATGTATGCTCAATGACTTTTTCGAAAAACAACGATGTAGCCATTGGCCCCATACCACCGAGTACGCCTAATTTTTTTTGTTCCATTGGTAAACCACCTGCTTTATCAAGTTCATACATATATGTAGATGTTCAACATGTTCGATAAAATGCGGCGAACAACCACGCATTGGAAGGCGAAAATTTAATCTCGCAACAGGCAAAGAAGTTTATCACAACGAAGAAAGTTGCTTTGCATTTTCATGTACACCTGAGATCTTAGGTCCTTCTTATTCGTTTTATTGAACACATACTATATGTCATTCGTTAGAAACAATTGCTTTTGGGTGGTTATACATTCTATAACTGTACAAATTGTTTCTTTCTCTTTAACGCTTCTAAAACGATTTCTCGTTCATTGAACGGTATTTCTTTATCTCCGACAATTTGGGTCGTTTCATGACCTTTACCAGCGATTAATATAACATCATTTTTCTCACTAATTTCAATCGCGTATTGTATGGCTGTTTCACGGTCAAGGATTGCCTTGAATTTGCCATCAAATTGATTCATTGCATCGGATATTTCATTAAGAATCACGACTGGATCATGATGTTTCGGATTATCTGATGTAACTACAGAGAAATCAGCAAACTGTGAAGCTGTTCGACTCATACCAATCCGCTTTTCTTTCCCCATATCACTATCATCAGCATAGACACCGAATACTAATATTAGTTTTCCTTTTACATACGGTCGAATGGTGGTCAAAGCTTTCTCCAATGCGTCTTCTGTATGGGAAAAATCAACAATCACCTTATAGGCATCTTCTTTATAAACAGTTTCCATTCTACCCTTTATTGCCTTCACATTCTGGACACCATGTTTGATTACATCTAGTGGAATGTTGTTGCAATAAGCACAAGCAATTGCAGCTAAACTATTATAAACATAAATCATGCCTGGCAAGTTAACTGTAATCTCCATGCTTCCCGATGGCGTATTCACCGTGTATGTTGTTCCGTCAAACGTGTAACGGATATTCGTTGGATAAATATCTGCTTTTTCTTCGATTCCATACGTAATAAGTACGGTGTCATATTCCTTGACCTGATTAATCAGTTTTCTTCCATACGAATCATCCGCATTGATTATATTAAACTCATTTGTCAGGTTAAACAGCTTTGCTTTCGCCTGAAAATACTCATCCATGTCCTTATGCAATTCCAAATGATCCGGAGATAAGTTAGTAAAAATCCCAGTGTTGAACTGACTATACGCAACCCGATTCAAGTTCAATGCATGGGAAGAAACTTCGATAATACAGTTGTCCGTTTCCTTCTCGACCATTTTCGCAAAAAATTGCTGCAAATTTAACGATTCAGGGGTCGTGTTTTTGGTCGGGATAACCTCGTTACCAATTACCGTTCCAGTTGTTCCGATTAAACCCATGGATTTTTTTGCTTGATCAAAAATAGATTTAATAAAGTATGTCGTAGATGTTTTTCCATTTGTTCCAGTTATTCCAATGAGGTTGAGCTGCTCAGTTGGATTGTGATATACGTTCGCTGAAATTCGTGCTAGAGCGTCGCGTGAGTTAGCTACTTTTAAAACGGTAACATCTTCATCAATTGGCATATCTTTTTCCAAAATAATCGTGGATGCACCCTGTTTAATAGCTTTTTCAATAAACTTGTGGCCATCAAGTGCAAACCCTGAAATAGCCACAAATATATCGTTGGTTGTGGTTTCCCTAGAATCATAGGTAATTGCATGGATATCTTTGTCTAACTCACCTTTTACAATTGTATATTCAAGACCGTTCACTACAGAGGATAATAACATCGTCTCAGCTCCTCACTTGCGGTTATCACCGCTATCTTCGCTTATATTTACCTAGAAATAAGTTTACTAACCTTTGACTTTGCAAACGCTATACCAGGCTTAGGATCATTAATATCCCATATTGCATTAACCTTAGGTCGCACTAACGACAGCAATACTGTGCCAATAGATAACTGTTTCGTTTTTACGTAGTCTTTCACCGCTAACATATCTTCATACCCATACCAAAATGCTGTATTGGTATCTGATTGAATAGCTTTTGGTTCTAAAGGTTTCCCTATTAGCTCCATATATGTGATGTAAGGCACATTCATGCCAATTTTAGCTAACATGTGATTAAAATTAGTAATCCGAGCATTGATTTCGATCAAGTAATAATCACCAGTCTGAGCATCTTTTTTAAATTCAATTTCAGCAAAGCCTTTGAAGCCGGTTGCTTCCAAAAACTTCGATCCAAGCTTATACAGTTCTGGAACATGTTTTTGCACAGTATAAACAGATGCTCCAAAATTAATTGGATACTGACGATGTTTTTGACAAGTCGCCCAATGGGTTACTTTAGCGTCTTGGTTCAAATACGCATCGAATGTATACATATGATTATCAAAACCAGGAATAATTCGTTGCACAATTACTTCTAAATTGGCGTCCTTTGCTTTTTGTATCGCCTCGTCTAATTCTTCTCGCGTATGAACCTTAAACAATTTACGTCTAAACTTAGCAACGAAACTTGGTGAATCTGTTGGCTTTACTAGACAAGGAAACTGAATAGTTGATTCTATTTTTTGATAAAAATCAGGATCAGTTACTTGTACAGTCTCTGGTACCTTGATACCTTTTTCTAGAGCCAATTGATGTAACGTGTCTTTGTTCATAACCTTTGTATAAAGTCCTTGCTCAGTTTGTGGAATAAGATAATAGTTTTTAAGCTCGTCCAACTTCGTGTCAATTACCTCAAGATACGAATCGTGACAAGGGATTAGGACTGGTTTTTCATCCTGTTTTTTTGCATAATCAATTAAAAAATCAAGAAAAGCTTCCGAATCATCTTTGTAATGTGGTGCGATCAGTTTTTCCGAACAATATTTTGATTCCGCACCGTATCGATTTTCTTCTGTATAGTCTATTGCAACTGTGTGGATTCCATGGACTCCCAAACAACGAATTGTACTTAACCCAATATAATAGTTATTTCCTAGAATGACTGCTTTGTTCTGCATACGATCTACTCCTTGATTATCTACGTTACGTTTAATTCCATTATACATGAAATTTCGTTTAATGAATATGATAGCCTCTGGTGAATTTGACTTGTTTTGGTTGCCGACTGGATTCTATCGGTTGTTGTTTCCATTGATCCGGAAACGGCGAACCAATCAACAGTGACCAGGCACTGCTCCGTATCGGACACAGAAGCCCTTATTTTAACTTTTCGGGCATGTTTTATGGGCTAAGCGGACTCAGTATGCCTTATTTAGGTAAAAACAGGTTGAAATCAGTCTTTTTTACGAAATAAGGTCTTCTGTGTCCGTTAACAAACAGATTCACCCTAATTTTGCCCAAATAAGGGCTCTGGTGTCCGCTAATTTCCACTTTGTTACAAGTGGGCTAACATTTGAAGAAATCACACCCTTATGTTTTACGCAACTTATAGAATTTATAAAAATTCTTGATGGTAACTTTTAATACAGCGTAAAGCGGGATTGCAATTAGTATTCCAACAAATCCATAGAGAGAACCAGCGACAACGAGTAACAAGATGATTGTTAGTGGATGTAATTGTAGTCGCTTCCCAAAAACAGCCGGTGAAACAAGGTTGCCCTCAAGTTGTTGTACGATTAATAGAATAAATAGTACGTACACAACCATAATCGGATCTTGAATTAACGCAATTAAAATAGCTGGTAACACACCAAGTGCTGGTCCAACTAACGGCACAACCGCCGTGATTATCACAAACAATGCGAGTACAAGCGCGTAATTCAAGTCGATAACTAAATAACCGATATACATCAACGTTCCATCTACCAAACCAACTGTTAGCTGTCCAAGAATATAGGATGCTAATGTACGGTCAATATCACTTAAAATCCGTTTCCCTTCTACGGTATGTTTTTTCGGAATAAAGTTAAGCAAATACGGTAAAAGTTTCTCTCCATCCTTTAAAAAATAAAAGAGGATAAACGGAACTAATATGAGCACCGTAGCAACACTTGTAATCGCACCTATAATTGCTGTTATATTATCTCCAATCGTTTGGGCTAGATCGCTTAAAAACGTAATAGCTTTTTGCTTTAACTGTTCATATGAAAACATTCCAAAATCATTTTTCTCAATGATTGTTTTCGTTTTCTCGACAGTCGCCTCTATTTTTGATGGTAACTCCTCACTCAACTGCTGCGCTTGGTCAACGATATTACCACCAACAAAACGCACAAATAAAACAATTAAAACTGTAACTAGCGCATAAACTGTGAGAATTGCAACTGATCGATTCATATATGCTGATTTAGAAAACAAACGAACTACTGGACGCAATATGTAATAAAATAACCCAGAAATTATAATTGGGAAAAACAAAATCGCGATTAATTTTTGGAATGGATCTAAGAAAAAATCAACTTTTCCCAAAAAATATATACACAATAAAACGATTAGCGTACCTATTGCATATTTAAAAAAAGGATGTTTAATCCACATGTGAACACCTTCTCTACGGGTATGTATTATCTTTATTCTGTACCTTTTTTGTTATGTTACTAAACCAAAATACATGAATGAAATTCTTGAATTAGGACAGAGTATCAGTGGAAGGAGTTGATAACATGGATCAAACCTGGGTGTCGTTAATCCCTTTTTTAATCGTTATCGGTATGTCTATATGGTTGAGAAAGATTTTACCTGGTCTCGTACTTGGCTTGTTAGTTGGATCGCTACTCGTTGAAATGGATCTTTTGGATGGAATAAAACGAACTATTACATACATAATTACTACATTATCGGATGAAACCAATATTAAAATCATTGGATTTTTATATCTTTTTGGCGGCTTAGTTGGTATGATGACAATTTCTGGTGGGATTAAGGGTTTTGCTGAATGGATTGGCAAAAAGATTGATTCACAGCGTGGATTACTAACATTAATCTGGCTGACACTTCCATTTACATTTATGATGCCGATGTTCCGGATCATGATGATTGGACCAGTCATTAAATCGATAATGGAAAAAATGAAGCTATCCAAACAAAAAGTTGGCTTTACCATGGATGTTTCGACGGTTTCGGTTATCGTATTACTTCCAGTTGCCACTGCTTTCGTTGGATTCATGATTTCATTAGTTGAAAGTGGTATTCAAAAACAACAGTTAGCCGCATCTTCATATGAAATTTTCTTACTTAGTATTCCATTTAATTTATTCGCCATTACCATGCTGGTTATCGGGCTCATTCGCACGTTCTGGAGTTCAGGTAAGAAAAGAAAAAATGCAGCTGAGAAAAAACCGGACAACGAAGAGAAAGGGCATGATTTCCATACACTCGGGCGAAAAAAAGAACTGTCCATGGTTAAAGCGCAGCCTTGGAATTTAATCGTTCCCCTGTTTCTCTTATTGGGATTGTCTCTCTATTTATTGTGGCTTGATGGAATGAATAAAGGGGCACAAACTTTTTTCGAGGCGTTCTCGATGGCTGATGCTACCTATGTTATGGTTCTTGCCATTTTTATAACACTTATTATAACGTTTATTTTTTACATGATTCGCCGACAATCAATCGATGAAACCATTTATCACTTTTTCGAAGGTGGTAACCAGTTAATGCAAGCAATTATTCTGCTAATACTTGTTTGGTCGCTTTCGTTGGTTGCGGAGGACTTAGGTTTTTCTAGCTTTATCAGTTCAACACTTGGAACGTTTTTACCTAGTTTTACAATTCCAGCCATCATTTTTACAATTGGTGCGATAGTTGCCTATTTTATCGGTTCATCTTGGGGTACATGGGGCTTGTTCATGCCTCTCGGCTTTACACTTGCGACAGCAACTGGAGCCTCATTACCAATTACAGTCGGTGCAGTATTCGCTAGCGGTTCATTTGGTGCATTGACTTCCCCGCTTGGTGACACAACGATTACAACCGCATCTATTCTAGAAATGGATCTTGTTGAGTACGCACGATATAAGTTGAAGCTAGCTTCCGTTGGTGCTGGAATTGCAATTGCGTTATATTTGGCAATCGGATTTTTCTTTACTTGACATCAAAGTAAATTAACGCTCAAACGATTTTCTCTTTGAGCGTTAATTTTTATACGGACAGAGAATCCGCTATTTGTATAAAATGGTTAGATTTAGCCACTATACAGACACAGAGTACGCTAATTGACTAAAATCACAATGAAATCACTGTCTTTTCACTAAATAACGTCATCTGTGTCCGCAAACGCAAAGAATTAGCCCCTTTTTTCGCAATTAAGGAATCTACTGTCCACCATGGTCTACTATCATGCTCTAATCTTCATCGCTTCCCATTCTTCACGAAGCATTCCCATCTTGACAGAGTCGTAATATTCACCATTCACAATACGGGCATTACGAATCCGACCTTCTTCGATCATACCTGTTTTTCTAGCAAGCCTCATCATCCGTTCATTGCCAGACCATGTCGATATCCCAACCCTAACCACATTCGTTTTCTCAAAAATATAATGAGTCCACAGTTTAAATGCCTCTGTTCCAAATCCTCCAGACCAATAGTTCGAATCAAAAATGACAATTCCATTATTTAGCCAGTTTGTTTGTTCATCGACCCAGTACCATCCTACTGTACCTATTAACTTGCCATCAGCTTCAATAACTAACTCGGAGCGAACTTCTTCTGTCCCTGCCATTTTCACGTTTTCAGCTATTTTTCCTACAAAAAATTCATCAAGCGTCATGGATTGTGGTGGGTTGTATGGTGCATTCCAGTTTAAATGCTCTCGGTCATTTGCTTCATACTTCCAATAATAAATTCGCTCAACGTCTTCCCGAGTTATATCACGTAGCGTCACTCTTTCTCCTCTAATCTCCATTACATCACCACCTCTTTTCGTGCATAAACCAAACTCAAGATATCATTAAAATGATGCGTTTCAACGCGGTATCCGTTACGAGTTAGCCAGTCAGTTAAGAGAGATCTATTTGCGTAAAATTCATCTTCTATCGCGGCAATCGCTTCTGTGTTTCCGTTTTTTCGAAAGTTTTCTATTACTATTTTGCGATTTTCTTCATTCAAAAACATCAAATCAACAATACATATTTGGCCACCCTGTTTTAGTACACGATCCATCTCCTTTAGCGCTAGAAGTTTTTCTTCGTCTGGTAGGTGATGAAGTGCATAGCTTGATACAACGCTATTTACTTGGTTATCCAGAATTGGTAATGCTAGAAAATGCCCTTTTCTTGTTTCGATTGCCGGGTGCTTCTCTTCGCACATTTGTAACATTTTTTCTGATTGATCAATACCGATTACCTTACATTTTTTTGTTAGAAATTTCGCACCAAGATTACCTGTTCCAACCCCAATATCAACGCATACATGTTCAGGTTGAACATCAACTTTTTCAGTAACCATTGAAAGTGCTTTTTCATAATCTTGATGTACATTGAATCGATATCCGTGCATTTTAATGTTTTGATCATAATCAGCAGCTTGGTTGTCAAAATTCCATTTATCATGCCAGTTCTTTCTAGCATTTTTCATACCTTTCAAGTGCTGCGCCAATTCGAAAAGTTCTTCATTGGTATAGGTTGTTCTTTCCATCATTTCATCAATGGTTTCGATCATGTCTTTCATCTCAATCCACTTTTCGAATAAAACCGAACGCTGAATGTTTAAATATTCTTTCCTACCCAGTTCTGGATTGCTTAAAATTTTCCCAATGTCATTAACTGTTACACCAATCTCCCTCATTGTGAGTATCGTACTCAGCCGAACAATATCGCTGTCAGTAAACGACCGATAGTCATTTTCTGTATCTTTTTTTGGTGTTATTAACCCTTTCTCTTCATAAAAACGTATTGCTCTTGATGTCGTATTTAATCGTTTTGCTACTTCTTTTATATGCATGTTTATCAACTCCTTGCATTCACTATAAAGGTTAACGTAACGTCAAGGTAAAGTGTTTTTTTAATTTTTTTCGTGCAATGGTTTCCGTAAAAGTTTATTTTACTGGCCGATTCTCTGAATAACAGGCCAAATTTATACTTTTACTTGCCAGATTAGAAAAAATACAAGCCGAATAACATATTTACTGGCCAAATATTTAAATTTACTGTCCGAGCAATTCTCATAAAAATGAGGTGTAGTCCACAAATATGGCTACACCTCACTGTTCATTTATTCATACTAGAGAAAAAGTCACTTAATGGGTCATCATCAAGCTCAATTTCTTTTTCTTCTTTTTGCTCGTGTATATCCTGTTGCATATCGTCAAGGTCGATATCTCCAAGCCGATCCTCCGTTGAAGCTGCAACCTCATCGTTTTTTTGATAAAAGTCCTCTTCGAAAAAATCTTCTTCTTCAAAGTTACTTTGCATACCACTTAACGATGCCATTAACGATGTGGCGCGCAACGGATCACTTAATAATTGATAAACAATACTCCCAATCAATGCCTCCGAATGCTCGTGTTTTATCCAGCTTTTTTGCTCTTTTGATAATTGCTTCGGTAGTGGGATTGTTAAGGTTTCTCGTTCTCGTGTATACGTTTCATTTACCCCTTTTAGCACATACTGAGCAATTTTACTGGAAAAGTTTCTGCGTTCTGTTTCTTTTAGCTTTTGCAGTAGCTTTAAAATATGGTCTGGCGTATCTGAAGGAACGCGGAACGTTATCGATTGCCCGCGCTCTATACTTTTTTTCGTATCTGACATACCATCACCCTACTTTGCTTTTTCTGCAGTTTTTTCTTCCTTTGTATCTTTTGTTGATTTAGCAACGAAATCGGAAATTAATTTATAATAGGCGTTTGCCATCATCCAAATACTTTCATTTTCGTCTTCAAAAAACTCAATGTTGAAGCCGTCTAATTTATTATTTAGCGCCTTCAAGTAATCCTTCAATACAGCTGATCCACCACCAACAAAATAGCAGATTTCTGACTGTGAGTTTTTCGCCCAAACATTACGTAAATAACGATATTCCTTCTTAGCAAGCTCAAGCAATATTCTATCTGTAATGTCATGAACGTTCGTACGGCTTCCTTTTACCATAATGTGATGACGGTCATTTTTTCTCGTAATAATGTCAACTACATCACGTCGACTATCTAGTTCCACACCATGCTTCGTGCGAATTTCTTCGCGAATTTCTTCTAATGATTCAGCAACTCCTAAGTTAAAGCCTTGTGCTTTATCGTCATCCACATTACGGTTACGGATTACTGCTATATCCGTTGAAAGTCCACCGATATCTTGGATCAATATTTGCTTATCGATCAATTCCTTGTTAATTACCTTTAAATCATTATCCATTATTAAGTTCACGTATGCCGCGAAGCCTTCAGGGTATACTTTCACTTCATCAAATTTAATATTTACTTTTTTTCCTTGGTACTTCGGTGTAACTAAAAATTCCACTTGATGTACGGATCCTAACAATTGTGATCGATACCCTACATCTTTTCCTTCCTTCACTTCACGAAGCGGTAATCCTGTACCAAGCGTATACGTAGCATCAATTACATCATTCTTACCAGCTTTAAATTCTCCGCTGCTTACCGCATCTAATGCAAGAGATGCAATCAACATAACGATTGTTTGATCCTCTTCTGATTTACTGCTACCAGGATCAAGCTCAGTTGAGTTATTGGTCTTTGTAGCTAAGTTTCCTACTCTATATACTGCGTTATTTTCTTCTAGGGCAGGGGAGTGGACTCTAATATGTATATTATCTAGCGGGTCCTTCTCATCAAGCTCCTCAATTCCGATTACTGGACGATCTTCCATATCACGTGCAATTACATTCGGTATATACAATTCATTTTCTAGTTTTCCAAAGTTTGCTTTCAGTGCGTCATTTCCAACATCAACGGCTGCAATTCTAGATTTAGTCATATTCTATCAATCTCCTCTCAAAGTTCTTACATTATAATAATAGTTTATCTTGCTAGATTAGGCAATCAGACTTTTCTCGTATTCTTTTTTGTGTACTTGTATACATTATCGCAAACACCTATAAACCAACATGCGTGCGTGTTTGTTTACATGTATACGGTATTGCAAACTTTAAGAAAACATTTTGTTTACACGTAAACGCATTTGTATACATTAGAAAACTAGGCTTATCGCCAAGCTTTAATGGCGAAAGTCTTAGTTGCCCTTATACTGATATCCATAAAAAATATAATTTCTTATCAGTGAAATAAAAAAGTACACAATCTAGGTGTTTTAGCCGATAATAAATTGATAGAGTTAGATCTGAATTTACTGAAAAGAGGAATGTAAAGATGGATCAAATCCAAGCATTAGAGAAAAAAGTGGATGAATTACTTGGATTACTGGAAGCTTTTAAAGAAATGAATGCTCATATCGAAATACAAGAGGTTTTTCAAAATATACTACTACAAATGGTACAAGTAGTTGGTGCAGAAGCAGCAACACTATGGGTTGTCCACCACGAACAGGAATTAATCGAAGCAACAGCTGCATATGGCCCATCTGCCTCATCTATACAGAACTTAAAATTAAATAAAAACGAAGGCATTGTAGGTCAAGTTATTCGTACAGGTAAGACACACTACATAGAAGATGTAACAAAAGAAAAGGATTGGGCAAAACGTGTAGACAAAAAGAGTGGCTTTATCACTAAATCCATGATTACTGTTCCACTCATTGCAAAAGGGACAACAATTGGTGCACTTCAAATGCTAAACAAGAAGGATTGCACCTATTTTTCAGAGGCTGATGTTAAACTCGCAGAAACATTTGCCAATCACTCAACACTTGCCCTACACAATAGTCAAATGTATGACGATTTGTACAAAATGTTTATGAGCATGATTAAAACACTGGCTATGACACTTGATGCCCGGGATCCATACACTGCGGGTCATTCAGAACGAGTGGCTACCTATTCGCTATGGATAGGTAAGGAACTCGGACTAAACCAAGATACGTTAGATGACCTATACAAGGCTGCTTTATTACATGACATAGGTAAAATAGGAATTCCTGACGATATATTAAGAAAGACTACCAGACTGTCAGATGAAGAATTCGATACAATAAAGAGTCATACAACTATTGGGGCTAATATTCTATCAAACATGGAACCAAAGAACATTATGGAGAACGCAATTACCACAGCTCGTTGGCATCATGAACGAGTAAACGGGAGTGGTTATCCGGATAGGTTAAAGGAGAATGATATTCCCCTTTTTGCAAGAATCGTAGGTATTGCTGATTCCTTTGATGCAATGACTACTGTACGACCATATAGTAAAGGTTTTACAATTCGAGAGGGAGCAGAGGAACTAATTCGTTGCAAGGATACCCTTTATGATGGCGAAATTGTAGATACTTTCATTAGCATATTAGAACGATGTAACTACACAATTGATAAAAACACGAAAGGGGATAATCCATTTGAACATATTTAGCATTCTATTAATTGGCCATTTTATAGGAGATTTCCTATTTCAAACAAACTGGATGGCAACATATAAAGCAACAAAGTGGACTCCCCTACTCGTTCATTCAACAGTATACACAATTGTCATTCTACTCGTTTCTTTACTAGAGGGCGGTTTATCCTCTATTGGAATCTTATTAATTTTTATCGGACATATAATTCTTGACCGTGGCACATTTGTAAGAATATGGGTTACCCATGTACAAACAGCAACAGAACCAAATCGGCGATGGCTATCCATCATGACGGATCAAATTTTTCATATCATCCTATTAGCAGCTGCAATCTATCTGTCCTAAGGGGGAATTTCAATGGATTTTAAAGCAAAAAAATATGTACTTGAAAAAGAGTATCCAATCTCTCGAGAGACAGTCTGGCGGCTTTTGAGTGATACAGATAGCTTAAACCGATTTATCGGCCTATTTCCTGTTACGTTTACACCTGCAAAAAATAAAACGTTTCATGTATTCTACCGGGAAGCAAATGCAAAGGTCGCTGGCGCAATCCCACTAAAATGGGAAGAAATGCCCTTTCAGTGGGTTGAAAACGATTATTATTCGGTAGAACGTAGATATTTAAGTGGTCCACTAAAACACTTTGTAGGTGGTATCGAATTAACAGATACCTCGGAAGGTGGAACAAAGGTAAGGCTCTTAGGTGAATTCACACCACGTAATATACTTGGGATCGGAGCTATTCCAGTAACAGGACTACAATCAATGCGAAACACGTTGAAGTATATGGATGAATTTGTACGCAATCCAGAGAAAAACTATTCCCCACAAAAAAACAAGAATCATAACATTGCAGAGGCAGAACTGAATAGATTAGAAGAAAAGTTAAAAGCTATGATAGCGGAGGTTGAACTCATTGAACTACTTCATCAACACATCACCTCTCGTCCAGACCAAGAAGTTATTAATATGCGTGCAAAAAGCATTGCAAATAGGTGGAACAGAGCAAGTGATGAGGTTTTACGATTGTTTCTATTCGCTACGAAGGCAGGAATCCTATCATTAAGCTGGAACCTTATTTGCCCAAACTGTCGCGTTTCTAAAGATGAATATACATCATTATCAAACGTAAGTAATAATTTTCACTGTGATTTATGTGGTGTAGATTACAATGCTAACTTTGAGAACTATGTGGAGTTAAAGTTTTCCGTACATCCATCTATTCGTAAAGCTTATGACCAATCCTACTGTGTTGGCGGACCTATGATAACACCACACATTATCGTTCAACATGTGATTAAAGCTGGAGAAACTGTCCAACTACCACTTTCCCCTGCCCAAGAGAAATTACAGATACGGGTGTTACAAGCGAACCATAAACAGGACATTACAATTAACTCGGACGGTTCAACTAACGGACTTACGTACACAAATGACGGATTTACTATATCCCATCAGACCAGTAAAGATATACTTACAGTAAAAAACGCAAGCTGTCGAGAAATTGTTGCAGTAATTGAAAGAACAAATTGGAATGATGAGGCAACAACAGCTGCTGAAGTAACAGCTATGCAAGAGTTCAGAGACTTATTCTCGTCAGAGGTATTGGCGCCTGGCCAACAGGTTGGAATCGAAAATGTAACCATTTTATTTAGTGACCTTGAAGGGTCAACTTCTTTATATGAAGAGGTTGGTGATGCCAATGCGTATGGCAAAGTCCGTCGCCATTTTGACTATTTAACAGAGTGGATATCGAAAAATAATGGTAGTATCGTGAAAACAATTGGTGATGCGGTAATGGCTGTATTTTATAGACCAGAGGATGGTATAAAAGCAGCAGTTTCTATACAACAGCACATTAACGAATTTAACAAAAGTAACGGTGATTCTATCGTATTGAAAATAGGTATCCATAGCGGACCCGCTATCGTTGTGAACTCGAATGATCGATTAGATTACTTCGGTCGGACAGTTAACATTGCAGCACGGATACAGAATAAAAGTATCGGTGCGGATATTGTAGTACATCGTTCCTATTTAGAAAATGAAACGATTCGACTACTACTCGAGCAAAAGAAGATTGTCCAGCATTCATTTACAGCCCTTCTCAAAGGAATTGAAGATGAAATGGAATTAGTACGAATAGTGAACAAAAAATAATAAATGACTCGGCCTATTGATTGAAATATCCACAAATTGGGTATTTAGATTAAAAATACAACGAGATAGGACTGAGTCATTTGGCATTTTTTGAATCAATAATAGCAAATATATCAAACTTCTTTTGGACGTATTTACTATCTATTCTACTCATTTTTACTGGATTACTTTATACCATACGTCTGAAGTTTTTCCAATTTCGGTTTTTTGGACATGTTTTACATAATACAATCGGAAAAATCTTTTCAAAAAACAAACATGAAGGAACAATTACACCCTTTCAAGCGTTTACCTCAGCACTTGCATCTACTGCAGGAGCAACAAATATTGTTGGTGTACCAGTAGCAATTGCATTAGGTGGACCTGGTGCCCTATTTTGGATGTGGGCAGTTGCTCTCTTTGGTATGGCAACCAAGTATGGTGAAATTGTACTTGGTATGAAATATCGAGAAGAAAACGAAAATGGCATTTGGGTAGGCGGACCTCAATACTATATTAAGAAAGCTCTCGGATGGGATAAGGTGGCAGCCCTATTCGCATTTTTCCTAATGCTAGAATTAATCCCTAGCGCCATGGTGCAATCGAATTCTATTACTACTCAAGTTGAAGGTGCGTTTGGCTGGCCAGTTGAATTAACAGGAGCTATTATGGCGGTGTTCATCGCACTAATCGTATTTGGCGGAATTAAACGAATTGCTAAAGTGACAGATAAGTTCGTTCCATTTATGGTCATTACGTACCTACTATTTGGGATGATTATTATCGTAGTAAATGCAGAACAATTACCACACGTTTTTAGTCTTATTTTCACAAATGCATTTACTCCAATATCCGCAGCAGGAGGATTCGCTGGTGCAGGTATTGCGCAGGCTATTCGCTGGGGAGTGGCTCGCGGTTTATATTCAAATGAGGCAGGAATTGGTACGGGACCAATAGCACATTCAGCTGCTCAAACAGATCATCCGTCAAAACAAGCATTTTGGGGTATCTTTAGTGTATTTGTCGATACAATCGTCATCTGCACGGTCTCAGGATTAGTCGTGTTAGTGACTGGTGCATGGAAAATGGTCGGACCAGGAGAAGCTTCAAGTATGATTACAGTAGGCTTTTCGTCGTTATACGGCGAGGCTTTTGGGGGTACATTTATCGCTATTTTCCTTTTCTTCTTTGTCTTTACAACGATTGGAATTCTCGTATTCTATGGTGAAAAACAAGCAGAATATTTGTATGGTATTAAAACTGCAAGGTTCATGCGAATTGTGTATATTGTTTCTGTTTATATTGGTGCAATTGGCGGTCTTAAATTTGTCTGGCAATTTCTTGATCTAATGCTAGCATTCGTTGTCTTATGCAACGTCATTCCGATGATATTTTTAAGTAAAGAAGTGAAACTAATCACCGAAGATTATATTCATCGGCTATACCACGGAAACGGCGGCGAACCATCGATTACATTATTTACATCAAAAACCGATAATAAGAATTACAAGTAGCTTGTCCGGGCTGTTTGACTTAAATGCTAACAGCCCGTGTTCTATGTAATTTTATAGGTATTATAGACTATGAAAAAAGATATAGAATTTTTTCAAAATATAGTATACAATTAACGAAAAAAGGAGGGACGGGATATGCGCATTGTAAAATTGATAATAGCAGTTATCTTTATTGCTTCCATTGCTATTTCCATCCCTTTTAATAGATTGTTAGTTGATACAAATTCTTTCTTACTGGCATTAGGATTATATTTATTTTTCAGTCTACTATTCTTTAATCTTCGCACGTATAAAAAAGGTAAACTAAACCTAAATCATGGTACATCATATGACATGTCGTTTGTTCTTTTCACTGGGCCATTAGGGTTGTTAATTTATGAAGTGATTCACCGTGTAGCTCTATATATTTATAAAAAAAGAACGAAAACAGCTAGTCCTGAAGAATTTACTCACCTTTTTTACAACATAGGAGCCTTTGTTCTAGCAAACTCATTAGCATATTACCTATTTGCTTTTTTATTTCCTGCAATTGAGAACGAACCAGTTATGTATTGGTTACTCTTATTCGTATTAGTCTTTGGATCATTGCTCTTGACTGATACATTCCTCGTGATTATCTATTTTGCAGAAGGTGACTTTAAAACGAGAAAAGACATCATACAGTTTTATAACCGTAGAAGTCTACTCGATACTGGACGTGGCACGCTTACGAATGGATTACTCTTTATTTTTCTAACGCAGGGCAAATGGGAAGTAATCGTTTCATTCTTTATCTTAAATTATTTAGTAAGCCGTTCATTAATTGTAAAATCTCAAAGTCTTCAAGACCGTGCTGAACGTGATAAATTTGAACAAATGGCATACACGGATTTCCTCACAGGTGTACCAAACCGCGCGTTTATGGACAAAACGATGAAAAACCTACAAGATTCCGGAGAATACATTGGTGTGATCGTAGCTGATATTGATCATTTTAAATCCATCAATGACACATATAATCACGCGGTTGGTGATTTAGTTATTCAACACTTTGCTTTATTTATCCGTAATAATATCGGTGAAGATGATTACATATTTCGTAGTGGCGGTGAAGAATTCACTGTATTTATTCGTAATCGGAAGTATGATGATACAGTTCAGCTTGTAGAAAAATTGCGTGAAGGTGTAGAGCGAAGTATTGTTGATGCTACATTTAAGAATATGCCAGTACTCATCCGATTTACAGCGTCATTCGGCCTCTATTATTACAAAATAAATAGGAATTTAACATTAGAAAAAGCACATATATATGCGGACAACCTATTACTTGATGCAAAAAAAATTGGTCGAAACCGAGTTACTGTAAAAAATGGCATGATCGATGTACCGTTATCAAGTAGATATGATGCGTGAGCTTCGTACTCTAAAACAATGAAACCCCCTCCTAACATCTATCAGGAAGAGGTTTTAAAAGCCGCCTAAATTTATCAATAGTAGCACTCCTTTTTTAAATTATTATTTTGAACGGCGGCTTTCAGCCAAAATTTCAATTTCATACAAATTAAACATGATAATTCCTCCCTTTCTATTTACTACTCTTAGTATAGGCAGGAATCAATTTTTCCATAACAGCTAACAGCCTGAAATCCTCTCCACCTTCAGACTGATTTTCAGCTACGTCCTGCGAAATAAAGGAGAGTCAACTGTTCGTGTCGAATTGGTAGAAAAAGATTTCTAAAGGAGAATGTCATGTGATTACATTTTTTCGGTACAACTGGCAAGTACGAGATGAATGGTTTACGTTGTTGGAACAGGTCCCTTCTGAAGAACTCTTATGCCAGCGAACTGGTGGACTAGGAGGTATATTGAAGACATTATTCCACATAGTCGATGTGGAACAAGCGTGGATCAAAGGATTAAAAGGAGAACCTGAAAATCACTATGATTTTCAAGACTACCAAACGTTGAAAGACGTAAAAAAACTTTCAGATTCCTTCCGACCGGAGCTTGAGGCATTTGTGACTGCATGGAACGTAGAGCGGGAAGAAAAGGATTTTGACGTTTTTACCTACGGTGAAGTAATCAGACATGTGATTGCGCATGAAATTCACCATATTGGTCAGTTATCTGTATGGATTCGGGAATTAGACATAAAACCTATATCAGCAAATCTTATTCGTAGGGGATTAGTATAGAAAGGGGGCTGCGACATAAACAATACTATCAAATATATAATGACGAACAATAAACTATATTAGCTCAGGAAATGTACGTAGACTCCTGCGGGAGGAATGGCATCGGTGAGACCCCGGAGTGCAAAGCACGAGGAGGCTCACCAGCCACCCGCGGAAAGCGAAGTATATTTCCGGAGCGGTTTTATTACATCAGTCTATATTTTAGTTCGGATATTCTTTGAGAAAATACTTTTGTCCCAGCTTCCTTTACTTCCAATTCTAGTTCGGTCACTTTTTACTTGATTATCCAACATTTCGCTCCCAATGACGGTGTGCACGAATAGCATTAATAAAGTCTGAACTGAATTTTTCCATATCATCATTCACAACAACACCAACGCTTTTAGCTTTACCACTTGCTTCTAACCATTGTTTACCTTCATGGGTACCGCCAATCGGTTTAAAATGAGCAAATGCTTCATTGATAAAGTAAGCTGCATCCTCATGAAATTTACCACTTACATCCTTGCCACCTACTACATACAGTGCATCAAACAACACGGATTCACCCGTTAAGAAAGTGTGGTCTGCTTCAAGCATTGTGCCATCTTCACCTTCTACTTTCCCTAGATTCTCACTAATAATTTCTGGTTCTGCACCATCCGTTTTTAATGTATTCAATACAATGGATACTTCCTTACCATTAAAACCGTCACCTAGTAATACCGCAACCTTACGAGTAGTAGCTTTTTTGGTCGTGTTTTCCTGACTAAGTGCTGGTGAAGCTTTCGTTACATCTGAGCCACCACTGTCAGGTTTTGCGATACCAATAGCTACCGCTACTTCATTTGCCAGTTCCATGCTTACATTCGCAAACATATCCACTACCTGTCTTCTTACAGATTCACTCTCCACTTTACCAAGTTCGAAACTAAATGCCTGCTTTATATGTTCTTGTTCTGGCTTGCTCATACTGTTCCAGAAAAGTGCAGCCTGTGAAAAATGATCCTTAAAGCTTTCACTGCGTGCACGAACTTTACGACCTTCTACCTTTTCCTGATAATGAACATAGCCACCCTCTTCCTCACTAGCTGGCTCTGGGGTATTTTCAGCTAACGAGTTATTATGATAGCTTACTTGCCCTTGATTGATCGTTTGTCTTGCCATTCCATCTCGTTGATTATTATGAAATGGACATACTGGTCGATTAATTGGAAGCTCGTGAAAATTTGGTCCACCTAACCTACTTAATTGTGTATCCGTATAAGAAAATAAACGACCTTGTAATAACGGATCATTGGTAAAATCAATGCCTGGAACAACATGCCCAGGGTGAAATGCTACCTGTTCCGTTTCAGCAAACACATTATCAACATTTTGGTTCAATGTCATTTTACCAACGATTTTCACGGGAACATCTTCTTCTGGCCATAACTTTGTTGGATCTAATATATCAAAATCAAACTTGAACTCATCATCTTCATCTATTATCTGAACGCCTAATTCATACTCAGGATAATTTCCATTTTCAATCGCTTCAAACAAGTCTGCGCGGTGAAAATCTGGGTTTTTCCCGTTTATTTTTTGTGCTTCGTCCCAAACCACGGAATGTGTGCCTAAAACAGGTTTCCAATGGAACTTTACAAAATGTGCCTTTCCCTGTTCATTTACAAATCGGAAAGTGTGAACACCGAAACCTTCCATCATACGGAAACTTCTTGGAATCGCCCGGTCTGACATCGCCCACATGACCATATGTGCTGACTCCTGATTGTTCGCAACAAAATCCCAGAACGTATCGTGTGCGGAGGCAGCTTGTGGCACACCATTATGTGGTTCTGGCTTTAAAGCATGTACTAAATCAGGAAATTTCATCGCATCTTGGATGAAAAATACTGGAATATTATTACCGACTAGATCGTAATTACCTTCTTCTGTGTAAAACTTCGTAGCAAAACCACGTGCATCGCGAGCGAGCTCACCAGACCCTTTTGAACCTGCCACTGTTGAAAAACGAACAAATACAGGTGTTTTTGTTCCCGAGTCTTGTAAGAAACTGGCTTTCGTATACTCTTTCATTGAATCATAAAGTTCAAATTCTCCATGTGCCGCAAATCCTCTAGCATGAACAATCCGTTCTGGTATACGCTCATGGTCAAAATGCGTCATTTTTTCACGAAAATGAAAATCCTCCATAAGTGTTGGTCCACGTTCTCCTGCTTTTAGTGAAAATTCATCTTCCGACACTTTAACACCTTGATTTGTGGTCATTTTTTTATTTCTATCTTTCACTCGAAACTTTTCCAGTTGTTCATTTTTATTTGTATGTTTGTTACTCATTTGGATTGTTCCTCCTTATTAGATAGGTATAGTTTTCCTTCCCTGATAAGCCATTTATAAAACAATATCTACTTGCATCTATTTTCACGATGTGCTAAAATGACTGATATTCATTCATTATAAATCGAGGTGATTATATGCGTGTAAAAAAGCAGGAAAAATACGATGCAATTTTAGAAGCAGCATTCAACGTTATTGAAGAACAAGGCTTTGAGAACACTTCCATCTCTGACATCGTAAAGCAAGCAAACGTAGCACAAGGCACATTTTATATTTACTTTAAGTCAAAGAATGATTTAGTTCCTGCTATTGCAGAAGCATTATTATCTAAAACGTACGACATGACTTTAGAACGTGTAACAGAATCAATGACTTTTGACCAGAAACTTAGAGAAATTATAGATGTTACATTTGAAAACACGGAAAAATACAAAGAAATAATTGTGTTATGTTACTCGGGCCTTGCCTATGGACATTCGTTTGAGTTGTGGGAAGAAATGTATATCCCCTACTATAACTGGATGGAACAACAACTAAATCAGGCTATTCAACAACAAGAAATTTCCCGGGAAATAAATGTCGAATTTTGCGTTCGCGTTATTATAAACATGATTGAGCAGACTGCGGATCGCATGTATCTTTCTAACAGTATCACTGGTGTAGAGAGCATTGACGACCTTAAACAAGAAGTTTTTAATTTCGTAAAACGGGCATTGGTTTAATTTTTAATCCTAAAATGAATGACAGTCATTCATTAATTAATTTGAGGTGATCATCATGATGTGGATATTACTTATTTTCGCTGGTGCTTTAGAGGTTGTTTGGGCTTCTTATTTGAAATATGCCAATTCAATTAGCGAGTGGATTGTAGTTGGGTTGCTTATTATCATTAGTTTTGGACTATTAACGCTTACGTTTCGCACGATATCGGTTGCAGTAGCGTATACGGTGTTCGTCGGTATTGGCACCATCGGAATTTACCTCGTTGGGATCGTAACTGGTGAAGCCTTTTCGATGAAACAACTATTTTTCTTTTTAATTTTAGTAATCGGGGTTTTAGGTATGAAATTTACCACAAAGGAAGGTGAAAACTAATGGCATGGGTATTTTTGATGGTAGCAGGTATGGAGGAAGTTTTAGCGGTGAGCTTGTTAAAGTATGTCCATGAATACAAGAAAAAATGGCCATTCATTGTGATCTTCGCGGGATATGGACTTTCGTTTGTGTGTATGGCTGTTGCAATGAAAAGCATTACACCAGGGGTTGCCTATGCTGTGTGGACAGGAATGGGAAGCGTTGGTATTACGTTAGTCAGTTACTTCTGGTTCAAGGAAAAAATTAACTGGAAGCAACTAGCTTGTTTAACGTTAATAATTATTGGAATCATTGGATTAAAGTTGAATTAATGGCAGGATTTCTAGTCTCTTACAGGGAATAGTTTATAGAGAAAACCAATGTAGGAGTGAAACGATGAATAAGATTAGTCAAATAGGAGTTCCAGTAAAAGATATTAAACGCGCAATTCATTTCTATCAGGATTTATTAGGAATACCAATGCTTTTTAATACGGAAACAATGGCCTTTTTCGATTGTAATGACATAAGGCTCATGTTAACCCTTCCAGAAAAAGAAGCGTTTGCCCATGCAAGTTCCGTTATCTATTTTAACGTTGAAGATATTCAAGAATCCTACGCAGACCTTACCGACAAGGGCATTCCATTTATCGATGAGCCACATATGATTACAAAAATGGGTAATACAGAAACATGGATGGTATTTTTTAAGGATTCAGAAGATAATACGCATGCATTAACAAGTGAAGTTGAAGTTACGGAAAAGTAGGAATCATATACCCTACATAAGCCGTTCAGGTGGTGTAGGGTAATGATCTTCTCTTTCAACTTCTGAAAACATATCTTGATTGTTACTTTTATCCTGGTTTTCAGTGTTTAATTGCTTTAATACATAGCTTAATTGTTGGGAAAGCTCATTGAATTCCCTCTTTGTAACTGGCTGTGCCTCATCCTTTAACATAAAACCAAGCTGTCCGTTCGGCTCAAGGGTAGCCCACTTAACATCGCTTAATTTTGAAACATTTTTTTGCCTTAAATTCATTTCTAGCTGATCAACTGTAAACCGTAGCTTTTTTAAGTTTTTTTCATTAATTTTGCCATCTTCAATAAGAACTTTTGACGTACCAGTTATAAACCTTTCAAAGATATCGCCTTTTACCTGGAGGTATTCCATGGCGATTAACGTGAGTACAAGGATAGATCCAACTCCAAGCGTTACCCAAAGGTTTTTGTCCGCAACTGGTTGAACAAGTAATGATCCAATAGCAATCATGATTACTGTTTGCACAAGCGTCATTTGAGAAATGGACTTTCTACCTGCTAATCTTAATAAGAGCGTTCCACCTACTACAATAATAATTGCTTTCCAAATCCAATCAAATTCCATTCCTACCAAACTCCTTTCAATTGTAGTTTGGCATTAAAATCTGATACTATACCGTGAGTTAACTTTAAATCGATGAATAAACATGCTCTATGCCCATTTTCTGATTAAACATGGCATAAGGGTATACGCACTTCCCCTAAACACACAAACATGTTCGTATGGACGTATAGGGCGATAACAAAAATTACCTAATACCCCGTTCAAAAAATAATAGGGTATCAGGTAATTATAATCTATCCTATCTTTTCTTTTTTCTTCATTTGCTTGCTTCGTAACTGGCCACATGCAGCGTCAATGTCTGCTCCATTTTCCCAACGCACACCACAGTTAATACCGTTCGCTTTTAACGTTTCAAAGAATGTTTGAATGGACGTTGAATCGCTTCGTTGATATTGGTTATGCTCATCAACTGAATTATACGGAATTAAGTTTACATAAGTTAGGTGGCGCTTATCCTTAAGCAATCTAGCGAGCTGTTCCGCCTCTTCCTTATGGTCATTTACGTCCTTCAACATGATATATTCATACGTTATTCGCCGGTTAACCTTCTCTAGATAGTAATCAACCGCCTTCATCAATTTCTCAATCGGGAAGGCTTTATTAATTTTCATAATGCGCGTCCTAAGCTCATTATTCGGTGCATGTAACGAGATTGCAAGGTTAACTTGTATCCCTGTATCAGCAAACTCATAAATTTTGTGCGCAAGCCCACTTGTTGAAACAGTAATATGGCGTGCACCAATACATAGTCCTTTATCATCGTTAACAACACGGATGAAGTCAATTAAGTTCGTAAAGTTATCGAATGGCTCACCGATTCCCATTACAACGATATGACTTACACGCTCTTCTTTACCTTGTGCATCTAGATGTTTCTGCACATTCATAATTTGCTCAACGATTTCGCCACTTGATAAATCACGGCTTTTCTTCAATAATCCACTAGCACAAAATGTACAACCGATATTGCAGCCAACCTGCGTTGTCACACAAACCGAAAGTCCATAGTTAAATCGCATTAGTACAGTCTCAATCAAGTTTCCGTCTGCCAGTCGGAATAAAAACTTAATTGTGCCGTCCTTCGACTCTTGCTTAATCTCTTCTCCAAGCGTGTGCAACACAAAATTTTCTTCCAATAACGCAATGCATTCTTTGTTTACATTGTTCATTTCAGAGAACGCTGTTACACGCTTTTTATATAACCAATTCCAAACCTGTTGCGCCCGGAATTTCTTTTCTCCATGATCCACCAACCAGTCTGTTAACTGATCAAAAGTTAGTCCATAAATGGATGTTTTACTCATTTTTAACCTTCTTTCCCACGTACAAATTCCTTCACCTTCCTATACTACTGAAAAAAGGTAAAGGAATCAAATGGTTTCTGGTGGAAAATTGCTAGATCCTTACCGAACTTTGCTTTCCGATAGTCAAGTTAATAAGACCTAACTCTAGATCGAGATGAATTTATGTATAGGATTTTGAAAAGACAGATTTATTTGTAAATTGGGTGGTAAAAATTGTGAATTGGTAGTAAACTTACTCTATAACTATACAGATTTAGATAAGTTGTTTTTTTGGGGGGAAATACGATGAAAGTAATAAAGATTATTTTTTACCAGTTGGGACAGGCGACTATTCAACGGCTGATCGGGTAATTATTGAGGTTGTCATATTAACTGTACTTGTAGTACCTTTAACTACTGTTTTGGTTGGTAATGACATAAAGTTGCTTCTAAAGAAAGAGTTTATTATGAGCGCAAAAGTATTAGGTGGAAACAGGCTACATATTCTACTTATACACATCTTCCCGCACATTGGACCAAGAATGGCCATTTTCTTTGGTCAACAATTTATTCAAGTATTGTTTCTTTTTATTCATTTAGGAGTTGTGGAGCTTTTTTTCGGTGGAACAATTATTATAACAAAACCAGGGTACCCCGACATTTCCGTTACCAACGAATGGTCCGGGTTAGTCGCAGCTTCTAAAGAGGAAATTCATGGTGGTATGCACTTCTGGGTTCTATTATTTCCATTACTCGCCTTCATGTTAAGTATATTCGCAATGCAATTCATCATCAAAGGTGTTAAGGAAGTACAGCAGATTAAGGTTGAGGGGCTTTATAGGTATCGTAAAATGCGAATGAAAGATAGAGAATTAGATGTCAAGTTAAATCCTACAACAGATAGATTTACCTTGACTAGAAAGTAAGGTGAAAATATGAAAGCTGTAAAACTAGTCATCTATTATCTGATGGGAATCATTGGAATTTGCTGTGTAAGTGTGTTCCCTCAGTATTTTAAAGAGGAAGGGTTGGCTAACCCACTGCGTTACGTTGATTACCTTGGTGCTTTTTTCGTTAATCTATTTGACAGTGACGCTTGGAATTTCCGTGTATTCAGTTTTCCAAATAGATATCAAGAATCTGAATTAATTGCCGAAATCCCTCTTTTTGAAAAACTTTGGGATTCCTTTATCTATTCCATGCAAATATTCTTTGGGGCAATATCACTAGGCTTTTTCATTGCTATTATCTTAGCATTCATTGCTGTTTTTTTACCATTGCCTTTGTCTAATGGATTAAAACGAGTATTAAACTTTTTGGAGGCAATTCCAGATGTCATCATTGCTGTACTGTTACAAGCTATCACGATATATGCATATAAAGCATGGGGTGTGGACCTTTTCCGAGTAGCAGGATATATGGATCAGAAGGTTCTGTTTGCACCAATTTTAGCATTAGCTATCTTACCTGCCATATCGCTTTTTAAAATTTTATTGTTCCGGATTGATGAAGAGTTTTTAAAGGATTATGCCATATTTTTGAAGAGTAAAGGCATTCATAAGTTCAGCATTTTAGCCAGACACGTAAGTAAAAACGTTCTAGTTACAATTTTGCCGCATGCAAAAATCATTATTTGGGGCACGTTATCAAGCCAATTCGTGATTGAGTACTTATTCAACGTAGATGGAATTACATTTGCTATAATTAATAGCTTTACACCGATGACAATTGCAGTGGCACTGATTATGATCTTCACGCCATTTTTTATCTTTTTCCAAGTGATGGATATGTGGTTTTACGATAGTCCTGCGCATAGTGAAATTGTAACACTATCTAGAGAGAAATCCTTTGCACCAATTGAGTCGATTAAAAATTGGATAAACAGTACAAAACGGATTAACTGGAAAAAGATTCGACCATGGCAGCCTTTTGTTTATATCCTGAACGTATTTGGAACGCACATGAAAAATCCGAAGTTTGCGATAGGTAGTTTATTTTTTCTTGTTGTTATTGCGATTAGTCTTACGTACTCAATTACGACAGATAACCATGTTGATCGAAAGAACATTATCTATGAAGAAGACGGTGTTACCATTAAAAGCATGCCCCCACATCCACCCGGGGAGCCATTCATCATTGGTTCGGATGAACATGGGTTTGATTTCTTGGATCAACTCATCATCGGTGCAAAGTATACGCTAATTTTTACCCTACTAATAGCTCTACTCAGGGTACTTATCGGATTATTAGGTGGCATCGTGTATGTCTTTACCATTAAAGCAAAGGCACAGAGGTTTCTAGAAAATCTAGTAGATTCGATACACTTTCTACCACTTACTTTAATAGCTTATGTACTGCTTCGCCCCATTTTACTCGGGAGTATAAATGGTTTTGACTATCCTTTTTCCCAACGAATTATGTTAGAGATTTTCATTCTAACGATACTCGTCCTCCCGTTAACCACCGTGGTAGTGGGCAAGGATATTAAACATGTATTGCAAAATGAATTTATCATGAGCGCCAAGGTATTAGGCGGTAATCGACTACACATTTTACGTCGACACATATTCCCCCATATCGGACCTAGGTTAGCGATACTTTTCGGTCAACAGTTCATTCAAGTTTTGTACGTCTTAATTCATTTGGGCGTTCTAGAGTTTTACTTTGGGGGTACTATTCGGGTGGATGACGGTCCTGATCGTTCGGTGACCAATGAGTGGTCTGGATTAATCGGGGGTGCAAAAAATGAACTAGAAGGCGGAGATGTACAGTTATGGTTACTTGTTTATCCACTACTAGCCTTCATGTTAAGTATATTTGCGATGCAATTCATTATTAAAGGCATTAAGGAAGTGCAACAGGTTAAGGTTGGGGTACTTTATAAATTTCAGAAAAGAAGATTGCGTGAAACAGAGGAAAACGTAAAGGAATTTAAACCTACTGCGAGTGATTTTGAGATGATTAGAAGGAACAATTAAATTAAATGGTTCAAGAAGAATATAATTTAAGGAAGGGAGAAAAATTGATGATTCCTATAAAAGGCGCTACCTAAAGTGGTAACGCCATTCAAATCTAGTTAATTTTTTTCTTATCTTTACTCATTACTTCAATACGATACGGGTCATTTTTCACATTATCTTCTACCTCGTCTGATTCGATGAAGTTACGGATTGTATCTTCTATCTTTTTACCCAGTTCTTTTGCTTCTGGATGTGTCGACTTTACGGAAGTGCGAATTTCTAGACGTAGCGGTAATGGATGGAAAGAATACCCTACTCCCGTAACTTTATACTCTTTTTTAGCTAACAGACCTTCGAATACTGTATTTATTACAGGCATCCAACGTTGTTCTTGTGCTTTTATCTTCATATTGATTGTGTCTACTTTGATTGGAAATTCCCCAACATCTGCTTCTCGGATACCTTTGTTTATTTTACTTTTTATTTCAGCAATTTGTTTTTCCGTATAGGTATCTGGAATAGCCAATGAAATGAAACTCTCAATTTTGTTGTTTCTAATGCCAAGATTTATATCTTTGAATGTTTGTGTATCTAAGTTTTTATCAATTGCAGCCATTAATTTTTCGGTTTCTTGCATATATGCTTTTGTTTCTTCACTCACATCTGGCACGAATGGCTCATATTTTTCAACCTTAAGCGTATACGCATCATACCCTTTAGCTTCCAACATATCACGGGCAATTTCTTCAATCTCACCTTTCACATCGTTAAAGTATTCATCAGAACCTCCGACTGATATGCTTAGTTCCTTCCCTTTGACGCGAAAGCTTGCTCCTTGTATGTCATACCCTTTATTATCCAACTGTTCAACTATTCCACTTACTGCTGGATCCGATTCAAAAATGGTACTTAAAAACGGTACTTTCGCTAATACATTCGCTACGGTTGGGGATACAAAGGCAGACCCAATCAATAGGGCGAGGAAAACAATAACAGCTGAAAGTGAGTAAGTGAATTTTTTTCCAGACGACCACTTCTTTTTCCCTTTATTCATTCCATTTATAATCGCATTTTCTAACTTTTCTTCTGGGACATCAATTGAATTGATTTCCCTTTTTAACTCAGGAAAAGAATCTTTCATCGCATATACTCCTCCCTTAGATCCGACTTTAGTTTCTGGTTTGCTCGATGCAACTGCGTTTTTATCGTACCTTCTGGACATTCCAATACATCAGCGATTTGCTTTAGCGTGTAATCATTGTAGTACCTAAGAATTACAACCGTTTTGTACCGTTCATCTAACCGATCAATAGCGTTCATTACATCCATTCGCTCTTCTACAGGTTGTTTTTCCTGTTTTTGAAAATCACCTATCTCTTCAAAAGGAACTATTCGCTTACTTATTCTGATAAAGTCTAGTGCATTATTGATTAGAATACGGGTAAGCCAACTGGAAAAATGATTTGTTTCGTTTAGATTTTTCAGGGATATGTATGCTTTATAAATGGTTTCCTGGACAATATCTAATGCGTCATTTTCATTTTTTACGTATAGGTAAGCCATGCGATACAATTTATGTTTTTCTTGTTTTATCAACTCTTGAAAAGCTTTCTTATTTCCAAGTTTTGCTTTTTTTATTGTTTTTTCAAATGACATATGCACCCTCCTTCCATTCATTTGTTAGACTGGCGACTTACCTAAAACGTTTCGTTTAATTAAAAATTTGTATAAAAGGATCCTTTATTTATGTATATAACTCATTTAAGTTTCTCGTTAGACGCTAAAAAAACCTAGTTGGCACTAGGTTCAATTAGCTATCACTCTTTCGTTTGTAGTGTTATTTCCTTGTGCGCCCGGACAATAGACAGAGCACTACGAATTAGCATACCGGTTGGCGGACAGAAGATACCTTATTTGTATAAAAATGACCTAATTTTAGTTGCTTGCGGACACCAAAGCCCTTATTTTGTTATAATTCATTAATTACATAGTGTTTTTACCTAAATAGCGTATCGTCTGTCCGCTTCATATCTAAAAATGGGTAAAATATGTGAAATAAGGTATTCTGAGTCCACTTACGGACACCAGACGTTAGTCTAGTTAGTAAACCGTTATATCACCAGAAGTTGTTTTCGCATTAATGGTATTTTTACCTGAATCACCCTTAAAGCCAACTATTTTACGCTCAGATTTTTCTTTGTAGTTTACCCCATCTACACGGAATTCAATATCCCCTGAAGTCACTTCACAATCAAGCGTTAACGAATCAGGATAGTGCTTCGTACGGATGTCTACGTCACCACTTGTAGCAGTACAGTCTATAGATCCAGTAAAGGAGTCGTTTTGAATTCGAATATCACCACTTGATGCCCTACATTTTAAGTATCCGTCGAATGATTCGTTATGCAAAACTACATCACCTGACGAGGTTTCCAATTTTACTTCCTGAGACGAGATCCCTCTAACATTTATCGTTCCGCTACTCGCCTTCATCATTACCGAACTAGCACGGTTATTATTCGTTACAATATCACCGCTTGATGCCTTCAAAAATAAACGACTTGAAATTTCTAATCCAGATATAATCTGGCTACCTGATGACGAAATACCAGTGTAAGACTTGGAAGTTACATTGTTAATGATACTGTCCCCCGAGGACGTTTCAACATGCAAATCCTCGTACATTTTTGCGGGTAATGATACGTGCAGGTTCATGTCACTAAACGTTGTACCAAATTGAAAACCTGTATTTATTTTAAAACTAATTTCTAGCTTGTTTTCCCGTTGAATAATTTTAAACTCATAGTTTTCTGCTAGATTTTCACTCATTTCTCCTTCTAGCAAAATTCCAATTTCATCACCCGTTGCACGCAAAATTTCAATATCGGTAGATGAAGTGGAAATATGCAATGTATCGATTTTCTTGCCATCCACCGCTTCCTGTTGATGTATGTCTACTACCTTTTTGTTTAATCCAAACAACGCCATCCGTATCACTTCTCCCATCTTCGAATTCTTGTCTTAATTGTAACAGCAACTGAAAACCGTGTACTCTGTCTAGAGACGGAGAAGTGCTGGACTTCGGTAGGATTTTTTCTATGGTAGTATGGTGCTTCCCATCAAGTAGCGATCACATTCACGCGCTGCTTCGCGTCCTTCATTAATTGCCCAAACAATTAAGCTTTGTCCACGTCGCATATCGCCTGCTGCAAAAATTCCATTACGGTTTGTAGTATACTTCCCATATGGCGCATCAACGGTTGATCTATCAGTAGTTTCAATTTCTAGCTGGTTTAAAAGTTCTTGCTCCGGACCTTTAAATCCAATTGCAATTAATACAAGATCTGCTTTCCATACCTTTTCCGTTCCTGGAATCTCAACCCGCTCTCGATTTCCATTTTTATCAAAGACGAGCTTTACATTAATAGTGTGAACCTCTTTTACATTTCCTTCTGTATCACCGACGATTTTTTTGGTCATTACTGCATAAGCACGTGGATCCTGACCAAACTTACTTGCCGCTTCTTTTTGTCCATACTCAACTCGATGAATAATTGGATATTGCGGCCATGGATTACCTAGATCATCTCGCGTAGATCCTTTTTTATCATAAATATCAAATTGAGTAAGGCTTCTGCAATTATGGCGCACAGCGGTTGCGAGACAATCTGTTCCAGTGTCACCACCACCTATTACAATAACGTCCTTCCCCTCAGCAGATAGGTAGTTCCCATCCTTGTGATTGGAATCGAGCAAGCTTTTTGTATTAGCGTGCAAAAAGTCCATGGCGTGATGTACACCTTTTAACTTACTACCTTCCACTTCAATGTCGCGGTGTACCGTTGCGCCACCACACAAAATAGTCGCATCAAAATCATTATTCAATTGTCCGATGGAATAGTCTTTGCCGACCTCCGTATTGGTAACAAATTCAATCCCTTCTGCTTCTAGTATTTCTACTCGTCGTTGAACGATTGAATAGGACAACTTCATTTCTGGAATACCATACGTTAGCAGTCCTCCGACACGGTCATCTCGTTCAAAAACAGTAACGGAATGACCAGCTTTATTTAATTGTGCAGCAGCTGCAAGTCCGGCTGGTCCTGATCCAACTACAGCTACTTTTTTTCCAGTACGTTCAGTTGGAGGTTCTGGCACAACCCAGCCTTCATCGAAGCCCTTTTCAATAATCGAACGCTCGATTGTGCGAATTGCCACTGGATCTTCGTTGATACCGAGTACACACGCACCTTCACATGGTGCTGGACAAGCAATTCCCGTGAATTCTGGAAAATTATTTTTTTCATGTTCGAGTGCTAGTGCTTCTTTCCATTTCCCTTCATAAGCGAGCTGGTTCCATTCGGGGATGAGATGATTAACTGGACAACCAGATGTTGAACCGTTTATCTCCATTCCAGCATGGCACGTTGGCACACCACAATCCATACAACGTGCACCTTGTACTTGAATTTCCTCTTCAAGCATAGGCTCTGTATAGTCAATCCAGTCTTTAATTCGTTGTATCGGATCCCGCTCGCGTTGTGATTGTCGCTCATACTCCATGAAGCCCGTAATCTTTCCCATTGAACTCCTCCTTATACATTCGAACTAAGATAACAGCCGTCCCAGGATTATAAGCTTAGAACGGCTTTCCATACTTTAAATGCTTTCTTCAAACGCCTGCATTTCGGCATCAAATTTCTCAAGACCACTATCCTTTAATGCCTGAATTCGCCCTTGCATTTTCACGTATGATTTCGGTATAACACGGATGAACTTTTCAATATGCGTTTCCCAGTATGCTAAAATGCGTTCTGCATGGGCGCTATCTGTATATTTAATGTGTTTGAATATCAGATCATAGACCACCTGTCGTTCTGCTTCATCAAGGAATGATTCCACAAAAACCAACTCTTCATTTACTTTTTCCCGAAACGTTTGGTCCTCATCGTAAATATACGCTACACCACCAGACATTCCTGCAGCAAAATTTCGACCTGTTGATCCAAGAATCACAACTGTTCCACCTGTCATATATTCACACCCATGATCACCGATACCTTCTACAACAATGCTTGCACCGCTATTTCGGACGGCGAAACGTTCACCGGCAATACCCCGAATATACGCTTCACCAGATGATGCACCGTAAAAAGCAACATTTCCGATGATTATATTTTTCTCAGGTTGAAACGTGCTTACTGGATCTGGATGAACAATGATCTTTCCTCCTGACAAGCCCTTACCAACGAAGTCATTGGAGTCACCAACTAAACGTAGCGTTATTCCCCGGGGAATAAATGCGCCGAAGCTTTGACCAGCCGAACCCTTCAATGTTAATCGAATTGTGTTTTCTGGCAAGCCCTCCAAACCATAGCGGCGTGTTATTTCATTTCCAAGCAACGCTCCAGTCACGCGGTTAATATTTCGAATCGCCGTTGTAAATTCAACTGGTTCTTGGTAGTCCAATGCTCGCTGACAGTTTGGTATTAATTCTTGATAATCAAGCGACTTTTCAATTCCATGATCTTGTTTGACCGACGCAAATCTACCAACTTTCGCCGGTAAATTCGGCTGGTATAACAATTGTGTTAGATCAATTCCTTTTGCCTTCCAGTGATTCATTTCTTCATTTGTTTCCAAAACATCGGTACGACCGATCATTTCATTAATCGTACGGAAACCAAGCTCGGCCATTAATTCACGTGTTTGTCTAGCAATAAATCGCATGAAGTTTACCACATGCTCTGGGTCGCCCATAAATTTTTTGCGAAGCTCTGGATCCTGTGTTGCAATACCAACAGGACACGTATTCAGATGGCAAACGCGCATCATAACACAGCCCAGTACAACTAAAGGAGCCGTTGAAAAGCCATATTCCTCTGCACCTAGAAGTGCAGCCATTACGACGTCCTTTCCTGTCATCATTTTCCCATCGGTTTCAACGATAATACGGTCTCGTAATCCGTTTAAAAGTAATGTTTGATGTGTTTCCGCAAGTCCAACTTCCCACGGAAGTCCGGTGTGTTTTAAACTTGTACGTGGTGCTGCACCAGTTCCACCGTCATACCCACTAATCAACACAAGGTCAGCGCGCCCTTTAGCAACACCAGCTGCAATGGTACCGACACCTACTGCTGAAACTAGTTTTACACTAATTCGCGCCTTTGGGTTTGTGTTTTTCAAGTTATGAATTAACTCAGCCAAATCTTCTATTGAATAGATATCATGATGAGGCGGTGGTGAAATCAACTCTACTCCTGGCGTCGACCCACGTACCTCTGCAATCCATGGATACACCTTTTTACCAGGCAAATGACCACCTTCACCAGGTTTGGCACCTTGTGCAATTTTAATTTGTATTTCATCGGCATTCACTAAGTAATGACTTGTTACACCGAAGCGTCCAGATGCAACCTGCTTAATCGAGCTACGTCTTAGATCGCCATTCGTATCCATAGAAAAACGATCCGGATCCTCCCCACCTTCACCTGTATTACTTGATCCGCCAACGCGATTCATAGCAATAGCAAGTGCTTCGTGTGCTTCTTTACTGATAGAACCATAAGACATCGCACCTGTTTTAAAACGCTGACAAATCGATTCGACTGATTCTACTTCTTCCAAAGGTACAGACGCTTGTTTTTTAAACTTTAACAGCCCTCGGAGTGACTGGAGATTATTCGTTTCATCGGTTAATAGATTTGTATATTCGTTGAAAAGGGCATAATCATTTGTCCGACAAGCATGTTGCAAAAGATGAATGGTACGTGGATTATATTGATGATCCTCCCCGTCTTCTCGGTATTGAAATTCATCTCCTGCCGCTAAACGGGGCAAGTCGCCACGTGTATCGCCAAACCCTCGTGTATGTCGCATTCTTGCCTCTTTTTCGATAATATCAATCCCGATGCCTCCAAGACGTGATGATGTCCGGGTAAAATATTTATCGATTACACGTTGATGAATACCAACCGCTTCAAAAATCTGTGCACCTCGATAGCTCTGAATAGTTGAAATTCCCATCTTTGATAGAATCTTAATGATTCCATCCGTAACAGATTGAATATATCGCTCAACGGCTTTACTTTTATTAAATGGTTCCATTTCTTTTCTTTCAACCAAATCACCAATCGTATCAAATACGAGATACGGATTAATCGCTTCTGCTCCGTACCCTAAAAGCGCAGCAAAGTGGTGTACCTCTCGTGGTTCAGCCGATTCTAGCAATATACTAACAGTGGTACGTGTCCGCTTACGAATAAGATGATGGTGTAGACCAGACACTGCTAGTAACGCTGGAATTGCGGCACGCCCCTTGCCTGTACCACGATCAGACAAAATAAGAAGGGTTACGCCCTGATTAATGGCTGCGTCCGCCTCTATAAACATCTTTTCTAACGCTCTTTCCATTGCACCTTCTTCGTCTGAATCAAAAAGAATAGAAAGTTCCTCCACATCAAAGTTATCTACCTGTTCCACGCGAAGTTTTTCCAGTTGATTATTCGTTATCACCGGTGTTTTCAGTCGAATGTGTCTAGCACTTTCGGGTGTTGGATTTACGAGATTACCTTCTTTACCTATTGTCGTTTCTACCATCGTGATTATCTTTTCTCGAATTGCGTCTATTGGTGGATTCGTTACTTGGGCAAAAAGCTGTTTAAAATAGTTGTACAAAAGCTGTGGTTGTTTCGACAGAACAGCTAGCGGAGAATCATAGCCCATCGAACCAATTGGATCTTTTCCATCTAAAACGAGTGGCTTAATAATTTTATTTAATTCTTCCTTTGTATAGCCAAACGCAAGCTGTTGCTTTCGTAACTCTTCTCCTTCAATAGCTTTTTTCTCATGTAACACCTCTGGGATAGCGTCGAGGTCAATCTTATGATTCAACCATTCTTTATACGGCTCCTCTGAAGCAATCTGCAACTTAATCTCATCATCTGGTATAATGACGCCTTTCTCTAAATCAACTAACAGCATTTTGCCTGGCTGCAATCGGTCTTTATAGGCAATATCATCCGCAAAAATATCCAGAGCCCCGACCTCAGAACCGAGTACAATCATGCCACTTTTCGTTACATAATAACGGGCAGGTCTAAGCCCATTACGATCGAGACATGCACCAATTTGCTTACCATCTGTAAACACCAATGCCGCTGGTCCGTCCCACGGCTCCATTAGTGAACTATGATAATCATAAAAATCGCGCTTCTCCTGTGCGATGGTTTTATCATTTGCCCAAGGCTCTGGAATCATCATCATTGCTGTATGTGCAAGTGACCTACCAGAGAGATGAAGAAACTCGAAACAGTTATCAAACATGGACGAGTCACTACCATCGTCATCAATAACTGGAAGAACTTTTTGCAAATCTTCCCGAGGAAAATTTTCAGATGCGCAAAGCTGCTCTCGCGCACGCATCCAATTAACATTTCCACGCAACGTATTAAATTCACCATTATGAATCGTATAGCGGTTCGGATGCGATCGCTTCCAGCTAGGAAATGTGTTTGTACTAAAGCGAGAATGTACCAGCGCAAGTGCCGATTGAAAATCTGGATGATTTAAGTCGATATAGAATGAATCCAGTTGTTCCGGAATCAACATGCCTTTATATACAATTGTTCGTGTTGATAGGCTACTAATATAAACATCATCAAACGCGGGATTCTTTGCCATTTCCTTTTCCACGCGTTTTCGTATGACATATAGCTTGCGTTCGAACGCCATTTGATCAGGGAGATCGTCTGACTTTTTAATGAAAACCTGACGAATTACGGGTTTACTTTTAGAGGCTACTTTTCCGATGAAAGAATCATTAATTGGCACAGGGCGCCAACCGAGGAAGGTCTGTCCTTCTTCAAGAATTATCTGTTCAAAGAGATCCTTGCTTTGAATCCTTGTTTCGTGAGCAGTAGGTAAAAATACCATACCAACTCCATACTCTCCTGCGTTGGGTAACGCGATATTTTCCTTTTCACACTGCTTTTTAAAAAAACGATGTGGAATCTGCGTAAGGATGCCAGCACCATCTCCCGTACTGGTATCTGCCGATTGACCACCTCGGTGCTCTAAATTACATAAAATGTTAATCGCATTTTGCACGATGTTATGTGTTTTTTCTCCATTTATATTTGCAATCATACCAATTCCACATGCCTCGTGTTCATTGGCAGGATCATACAGGCCCTGCAATGCAGGGAATCCGTTTCTTGTCATCACAACAACCCCTTTCTATTATCAAAAAATTCTAGTAACTAATAGTATAGCATAAAATTAATGTTAACATAAAATTCTGACTGTTATTTCTTTTGAAAAATTTATGGAAGCGTTACCAAAAGTTCTAATATAGCCAATCTCATTTTAATAAAAATTTTACTGTGGTATAATCATTTATAGAATTTTCAAAACGATCGGAAAGGGGTTGGTTTGCATGATATTCAAGAAAAAGGTGGTAAAGTTTAGTTGTTCTGTTGGTAGTCTAAACAAATAAAGGAGTTGGACAATTGAAAGTATTATTCTTTTTATACGATGGTTATGTCGATTGGGAAATCAGCCCTTTATCGTACATGTTGAACATTTCCGATATTGAAATCGAGACAACAGCGTTAACTGAGGTAGTGACACACGAAGGAAATTTCAAGGTTATGGTTGATAAACAGGTTGAAAAATGTGATCCAGAAGCTTATGATATGTTAATTATTCCAGGCGGAAACCCTGAACCTCTAGTGGAAGAAAAACGATTGCTTGATCTCATTCGATCATTCGATGAAAAAGGAAAGTTCATTGCAGCAATTTGTGGTGGGCCAACATTTCTTGCTGCCGCTGGTGTTTTACGGGAAAGAAACTACTCCACGTCAATGGAAGAACATGAATTTCCGGAGTATTTTAATAGGGAATACAAACGTGATGCGGACGTAACAATCTGCGAAAATTTAATTACAGCTGAAGGAAATGCATATATCGAATTTGCAATTTCTGTTGGTAAAAAGCTTTCCATTTTTGAAGACAGAGAAGACGTATTAGAAACGGTATTGTTTTTCAAAAACCAATTACGAGACTAAACAAACAGGCCAACCAGCTTCGTGCTGGCTGGCCTGTTTTTATTGTTCCTCCCAAAACAAATCATCTAGCGTTCTCGAAAGATTCTTACATATAGCAATACACAAACTGATACTTGGGTTATATTTACCAAGCTCTATGAGACCAATCGTTTGCCTCGTAACACCTACTCGCTTAGCTAGTTCTTCTTGTGACAAGTCCTTTTCCACACGCGCCATTTTCATTTTAATATTTTTCATCGTCGTCACCAAATTCATCTTCGTTTAGTTCTTTTTCATTTACGTGCTCACTACGGCTATTGAAAAAGGCAAAGCTACCGCCGAAAAATAGTAAGAAGAATGGAATATAAATCATAAGTGAAACCAAAAACGTAATGATAAAATAAGTGACAGCTGTATCAATCGCTTCAGCATATCTTGCACTGTGTAAGCCCATCATAACCGCAAATACAATACCTAGTACAATGCCTCCTATCACATTCTTTTTAGAAAGAGACGTCTTGTGTTGCTGATCATGCAGTTCTGTTTCTGCTGAAAAGAGTCCCATGTTACTTGACCGAAACACATAGTATACTCCCTGAACGAACAAGATGATTAGCTCAGTTGCAACATTTTCGATCTCCACCCCATAGACAATCGATTTTACGATTAAGGATAGGGTACAAATAATTACTACTAAAACGTACATTTCACGATAAATTTTGTTTTGCATTTGTGTTAGACGTTCATCTTTTACCTTGTTAGTAAACCTCAAATAATTCATTAAGCATACCTCCAATTTTATCTTGTAATCCTATTATATACTATTTATTACTTTTTGCAATATATATATTACATTTTGAACAATAAAAAAATCATTAGACCATTTGTAGTAGTAGAAGATGTATTTGAGGTGTAATTAATTTATGGATTGAGGTAGCACCGTATTTTGTGCTTGGATCGTATTTCATCTGATTCGGATCGTATTTTTAAAATTAGGATCGTAAATGTTGAAATCTCGATCGTATTTCAATAAACCGGCCTAAACGAAAGCTGTATTGGACGCAATTTTCACCCCGCAAATAAAAAAATCAGATCCTCACATTACATGCGAAGATCTGATTTATCTTTCAACTATATTATTAGCCGTTTTTCACCATTGCAGCTACTTCAATTGTACGTTTTGCTTGATGCTTAACCGCACCTTGAACATCTTCAACCATATTTCCGTCTTGGTCTACAGATACACTAGTTCCATATGGGTTACCGCCAGCGCCGAATAATACTGGATCTGTGTATCCAGGTGATGCAATAATCGCACCCCAGTGGAACATGGATGTGTAAAGAGATAGTAATGTAGCTTCTTGACCACCGTGTGGATTTTGAGCAGAAGTCATTCCACTTACTACTTTATTAACTGTTTTACCTGTTGCCCATAATCCACCTTGTAAATCAAGGAATTGCTTCATTTGAGATGGAAGGTTACCGAAACGAGTTGGCATACTGAAGATTACTGCATCTGCCCAATCTAAATCGTCAGATGATGCCACTGGAACATCTTTTGTTGCGTCAACATGTGCTCTCCATGCAGGATTAGAATCAATTGCTGCATCTGGAGCTAGTTCATTTACTTTTAATACGCGAACTTCTGCACCTTGTTCCTTTGCACTTTCCTCTGCCCATTTTGCCATTTGATAGTTCGTACCTGTTGAACTATAGTAAATAACCGCTAATTTAACATTTGACATAGTCTCTATCTCCTTTTTATTTTTAAACATTTTAGTGAAAAAACCCATGAATTACACTCCTTTTATTTTTACCAATTAGTCGACTTTTATTAAGATAAAGTATATAACACAGGTTACTTTACGTAATTAAGTATATTTATATAACATAATATTGTCAAGTAAGTTATTTAGGAAAATTAATCCAATAATTTTTAAAATATTTCTACTAATACTTTAATTTGTCGTGTAAAATAATTAGTAAGGGTATTAAAGGGGAGAAGTAGTTGTTATGCACGAGGCTAGAAATTTTATATATGGTTTATTTATCGTTGCTGCAGTATTTGCTATAACATCCAAGGAACCCATCGCTGATTGGAAAACGTATCTTATAGCTTTTGGATTATTATGGCTTTTTTCAAGTCTTTACGATCATTTCAAGTTAGTTGTTACAAGCAAAAAAGGTGAAGGTGCATACATCGATTACGGGATTAATTATAGCCTTGCAATTGCACTATTTTCCGGACCAATTGGTCTGCTTATCTATGAAACGATATTGCGATTTACCGAGTTTGTTAATAAAAAACGAACGAATACTGCCGAACCAGATGAAATACGGCATACCATTTATAACATTGGTTCCTTTACCTTTAATGGAACTTTAGGCTATTACATATTCTATTGGCTTCATCCATATTTTCAAACGATTCCATTCGGATTTTGGATTTTATTGTTTCTTATTATAGGTGTCATGTCACTCCTATCTGATATTTTCATTATTATCGTTTTTAAGCTTCTTGGCGAAATGAATACAATGAAAGAAGCAGTTGATTTTATTAAAACGCGATCCATCCTTGATATGGGCAAAATTTCATTTACGAATGGTTTATTACTGCTTTTTCTTCAAGAGCAACAATGGGAAATAATTATTAGTTTGCTTATTTTAAACTATCTTGTTAGTCGTTCTTTTTTGGACAAGTCGCAAAGTATGCAAAACAAAATTGAACGGGACAAATTTGAAATGATGGCCTATAGCGATTTTTTAACAAATTTACATAACCGTGCATATATGGATCTGAAAATGAACGAATTAGATCATTCAAATGAACCATTAGGTATTGTTGTTGCGGACATTGATATGTTTAAAAAAATCAATGATACGTATAACCATGCAATAGGTGATCATGTCATTAAACAATTTGCATCAACACTTAAAGACTTTTTGAATAAGGACGATTATGTATTCCGAAGTGGCGGGGAAGAATTCACACTGTTCCTTAGAAAGAGAAATTTTAAGGAGACTGTTGACTTTGTGAAAAAAGTTAAGCATCATACAGAAACTAGTTCTGTGAGCGCGGAATATAATGAACAAACAGTATCTATTTCTTTTACTGCGTCATTTGGTCTGTACTATTTTGTCGCAAATGAACACGTTTCTATGGAAAAAGGCTACATCCAAGCAGATCAACTATTACTACAATCGAAGAGACATGGAAGAAATCGAATCTCAGTTAGAAACGGTACAATCAACTAGTGGAAAACATATAAAATTCCGGAGAATGCCTGTCTTTTTAAGGACAATTGGTATTTTCCACAATACCGAATCATAAGTAATAAGTATAACCTTTAAGGAGGAGATTCTTATTTCTGAAGAAAGCAACAAGAATAAGCGCAACAAAGAAAATTTGGTTAAGAATACTTCAAATGATGCGAATGACTTAGTGCACAAAACAGTAGATACTGCTAATGATTTTGTTAAATCAGTATCTGGTAGAGGCGGCCTTGTAGGTAAGGCATCCGATGCTTCATCTAATGTAATAAAAGGGGTTTCGAATACTGGTAACAGCGTCATTGGTAAAGCATCAGATACTTCTTCAAAAGCTTTCAAAAGTGCAAAAGGAAAGTTTTCTAGAAAAAAGGATTAACTATACATTCAAAATCCAAGAAATGAACTAAGTTATGTTCACTCCTTGGATTTTTTATTATCCCCATTTTCCATGGAGCAGATGACTGGACGGTTTTTTAGTTGGGGCGTATCATTTCTTATCAAGGAGTGATGTAATGTGTCTTTAGCGCGAACAAATTGTAAACAGTTTAATCATATACCAATGTCTGTTTTGGATCTCGCCCCTATCATAGAAGGTGGGAACGCCGCACAGTCGTTTCGTAATAGCGTAGAATTAGCACAGCATGTAGAAAAATGGGGTTTTAACCGATATTGGCTAGCTGAACATCACAACATGCCTGGAATTGCAAGTTCAGCAACCTCGGTAATCATCGGCCATATCGCTGGTGCAACTAGTAAAATCCGAGTAGGTGCAGGTGGCATTATGCTACCGAATCATGCAACACTCGTAATTGCTGAGCAATTTGGGACGCTCGAAACAATTTACCCAGGACGAATCGACCTTGGTCTTGGACGAGCGCCAGGTAGTGATCAAGCAACCGCTTATGCACTGCGACGTACGTTAAATATGCGTGTAGAGGATTTTCCGCTACAGGTTGACGAGCTTCAAGAATATTTTGCAGGAGAGGCACGTGTTCGTGCTGTCCCTGGTGAAGGGCTAGATATTCCACTTTGGCTATTAGGTTCGAGCGGATTTAGTGCACAGCTCGCTGCACATAAAGGACTACCTTTTTCTTTTGCTAGTCATTTTGCGCCTGACTATACCATTCCGGCTTTAAATCTTTATCGAGACAACTTTAAACCATCAAGTGCATTGGAAAAACCACACGCGATGCTTGGGGTTAATGTAATTGCGGCTGACACAGATGAAGAAGCAAAAAGATTAGCTACTTCACAACAACTACAATTCTTAAGCATTCGGAGAGGAAAGCCTACCAAATTACAACCTCCTATCGATAACATAGATGAGGTGTGGACGGAAATGGAACGAGCAACTGTTGAAAAAACACTAGATGCAGGAGCAACTATTATTGGTGGTCCCGAAACCGTGAAGCAAAAGTTAGAAAGCTTTATTGAGAAAACGGAAGCAGACGAACTGATTATTAATGCGCAAATCTATGATCAAAAAGCAAGATTACATTCATATGAAATTGTTTCCGAACTGATGAAATAAATGCAGATGTCACATTAGGTAAAGGTGAACCAAATGTGACATCCTTTTTTTCATGGTGGTTTTGACACATAAATTTCATCGCCCTAAACGAGTTTTCGTATGAAGGGCGTTTTTAGTAGTTACTTTTTCTTCTAACCCCATCCATAATAAATCTACTTTTAGGAATAGTGGGCATCCGCGCCAAATTAATCGTTAAGTCCTGTTCGGGCACTTCGTAATTCATTTGAATTGTTAAAAACGCCAAACTAGCTTTCATTGCTTCAATTGTGAGCCATTCTCCAGCACAACGATGACCATTTTTGTAGTCACCACCGCCCTGTGGTATGAAGTCGAACGGGCTACCTTTCCAATGCTTAAATCTTTCTGGATTAAATTCGTCAGGATCTTTCCAAAGTTCTAGACTGTGATTCGTTCCATAAACATCTAATAACACCAGATTACCTTTCCTAAATTTACATTCCTTCCAAATAAAATCTCTACGCACTCGGGCACCTAAAAATGGACCAAATGGGTAATAACGGCGAACTTCCTGTACAAATAATTGACGATAATTATCTTCATTACGTTGTAGCTTCATTTTCGTTTCAGGATGCTCATGAATTGCTAAAGCTCCAAACGTTACATACCGTGTGATTGCTACAATCGGCCGCACAATGTTTAGCAGTTCAACTGCTGCCATTTGTGTATCCAAAAGCTTATCATCTAAATCACGATGCCAAATAACTTCGAATAATGGGGAACCGTCACAGGCTTCTATTTTCCCTGCACGTGCCTGTTCAACAATACCACGAATCCACTTTTCTGATCGTTTGCGGGCTTGTCTTCCATGCCAATGTCTTGGACCAATAGCTCCAAATGCATCAATCATCGCACTTAGATCGTTGGCATGTTCTGTAACTTCTTTTTCCTTTAACGGGACCCCAGCCCATTTACATGCAACCCGACACATGATTTCTTTTGCTTCATCGAATAAGACAATGCTATTTTTCGTTTCCCACTTATTCAGTGCCAAATTCCATTGTTCTTTCGTAAGTTCAGCAATCCGCGCTACACTTTCTCGTGTCATCAACTTCATAAATAATTCCTTACGATGCTTATGTGCAATACCGTCCATCGTTTGCACACCATTTTCACCAAATAACGTTTTCTGAACACGTTTTGGTGCTGAACCTTTCCGTTGAAATTTTTCATTGTCATAAAAGATACTGGCTGCTTCCTTGCCGTTAATACAGATTATTTTTTGACCACCTAGGAGACGTGTTTGAAAAATGTTCGTATCGAATCTGCGAAATCTATTCGGTAAAAATAAGAAGCCTTCTGAGAGGAGAGCAAGACTATTATCTAGCTTTTTATCACGGGGAATACGGTTTCTAATACCCATTTGTACAATTCCTCCTTGTTTAGCAAATCGTCTTTTTATGTTTCCCGAAAATAGTTGCATCAAACAAGAAAAGGAAAACCGGCATGTTTCTAGTTCCGTTATAAATTTACTGCAACGAATGGTACTTAAGTTACGATTGGCGGACATCAGATTCCCTATTGGTATAAAATGGGCTAATTTTGGTTGCCTATCGGACTCCAGAGACGCTATTTTGTTATAAATCAGTGATTCAAAGGCTTTTTTACGTAAATAACGTCTTTGGTGTCCGCTTCAGGCTTGAAAAAGATCAATTTACGTGAAATAAGGGATTCTGAGTCCGTATATTACCGGCCAGACCTCAATTACCACTTTTCTCTACTAGCTTCGGTTTCTAAAAAGCGCTAATATGCACAGTAAAAAAAGACCTGCCATTAGTGGTCAGATCTTCCTGGATTTATTTATTCACTTAAACCAACCTTTTTCCTTAAACCGCGAGATTGCTTCAATTCGGTTGGTCACGTCAAGTTTGTCTAAGATAACAGATACGTAATTTCGGACTGTACCTGTTGTGATAAACAGCTGGTTCGCAATTTCTTTTGTGTTTTTCCCGTTAGCAATTAATTGGATGACTTGTTCTTCGCGCTCAGTTAGCGGGCTTCCCGAGCTATACGCCATATCTACTAATTCGGGTGCATATATTTTACGGCCATCCATAATCGTACGGATTGAATTGGCCAAATCCTCACTTGGGCTGTCTTTTAGCAAATAGCCGCTTACCTCGGCATTTCGTGCGCGTTCGAAATAACCTGCACGGGCAAATGTTGTTAATACAATCACTTTGCATGGGTGATCCTTCAATTCCTCTGCTACATCGAGTCCTGTCTTCAAGGGCATTTCAATATCCATTATACAGATGTCTGGGTCATGCTGGTGGACAAGTGCCAACGCTTCTTCCCCGTTCTTAGCCTTTCCAACTACTTGCATGTCTTCCTCTAAATCCAATAATGATGCAAGCGCCCCGAGTAACATGCGCTGATCCTCCGCAATAACAATACGAATCACAACAACCCCTCCTCATCTGATTCTTTAATAACATTTGGAACCCGAATGATAAGCGTGGTTCCATTCCTAGACTCAAGTTCAAGCTTACCGTTTACAAATTCAAGTCGCTCACGCATCCCTTGTAGCCCATGTCCTTTATAAGCCGCATTTTCAGATAGACCAATACCATCGTCCTTTACCGTAACACGCATTTCTTTTGGTAGTTGCTCAATCAGAATAAAGCAATTCTCCGCCTGACTATGCTTCACAATATTCGTAACAGATTCCTTCAAACTCATGCTGATAACATTTTCGACCAATAAAGGAGTGTTTGTTAGACTCGGACTACCTTCTATTTCAACATTGATTTGTGCTGCAGTTAACATTTGTTTAATACGAATAATTTCATCCTGAAGTCTTGTTCCTTTCATATCAGAAACCATTTCCCGCACTTCCTTTAATGCAGTTCTTGCTGTTTGATGGATATCATTCATTTCCGCCTTCGCATTTTCGGGATTTAAGTTAATGAGCTTACCAGCAAGATCGCTTTTTAATCCAATTAACGAAAGCTTCTGACCTAACGTATCATGTAAGTCACGCGCAATTCGTTGGCGCTCTTCGATTACAACCAACTGGGAAATTCGTTTGTTGGCGTCTTTCAATTGCCCCTCTAATTTCTCCTGTTTGTTTCGATTGTACATATTTGCAGGAAGCAAGATAACTCCTACAATACACATAATGATGAATGGTAACTGCATAAAGAAAGCTTCAGTATGTGTAAAAAAGCCTATGCTTACTGCCGCAATTGTGGTTACGAGATGAACAACATAAAGCGAAATAAAACCAGCTTTATTTTGTATATTACCTATATAAAATGCTAGAAATAATGAAAAATACACATATCCTAAAAACAGCGTCATCACAATACTAATTGTCATTTCTATTCCAACGGATAGATATACCGTCCACCCTTGTGAAATGAAAGATAAACGATACGTGGCAAAAAAGATTAGAATCATAAAGATCCCTATAATGATCTCCAGTGTAGATGACGAACGAAATACAAAATAGAAGGGTAATACACAAAATATAATCCAAGCATACGCACTGAGCCCTGTATTTTTGGGGATAATATGAAACCAATTTTGCATGTAAAACCCTCCTTTGTTTCAACGTTGTCTAGTGATAGCGCTTAGAAGGCAACTCGCACTTCTATGCTCTTCCCGTCTTGCAAGGCGCTTATACTTTCTATACTTATTATACCAACAAAAGCCCTCCTATTAATAACAGAAGGGCAATCGGATAATTAAATCTATTTTTCCTGCACGCTAGACCTAGTAGGATTCAAATTCACACGTGCTGAAGGTTTTTTCATTAATTCCTTCACTTCTTTAAAAGTTTTAAACGATTTACTTGCCTCGTCGTACAAACGAAAACGAATCGATTGTAAACTAGACATAAATGTAATTGTGGTTGCCTTTTGCAGTGGTGGTGTTGATTCATGCGCCTTTTCCAAATGATAGTTTGGTACTCTTGGACTTAAATGATGAACATGATGAAATCCGATGCTACCAGTCAACCATTGCATTACTTTTGGCAATTTATAATACGAACTACCATCTACCGCAGCTTTTACATAATCCCATTCATCTTCGTTTTCAAAATAGGAATCCTCAAATTGATGTTGTACGTAAAATAACCAGATACCTGCTGATCCTGCCACGAAAAGAATCGGAAGCTGAATGATTAAGAATGCTTGCCAGCCAATCGCAAGTATCATCAGCGTGTACAAAACGACTATCGATACATTTATTAAATAGGTGTTAAAGCGTTCTTTCTTTTTAGCACCTTTACGGTTAAATCGATTGGAAACTAAAAATAGATAAAAAGGTCCTAACCCGAACATCACAAACGGATTTCTGTATAATCTATAAGCCAATCTCCCCCAAAACGATGCAGCAACATACTCGTCCACTGTCATTACCCAGACATCTCCAGTTCCACGTTTATCTAGATTACTACTCGTTGCGTGGTGAATCGCGTGGTTCCGTTTCCATTTTTCAAATGCGAACAGGGTAATGATACCAGTAATGGTTCCGACAACACGATTCGCTTTTTTATTTTTAAAGAAGGACATGTGTGTGCAATCATGAAAAATGATAAAGATTCGAACAACGAATCCTGCAGCAACAACGGCTAGTGCCAATGTTAACCAAACAGAAACCGCTAAGCTCTGATAGGCAAGAAACCAAAGAGCAATGAACGGTAATATTGTATTAATTAATTGTTTTATACTTGCTTTCATATCTGCTTTTTCAAATTGTGCAACGTCTTTTCGTAATTGTGCTTGTTTTTGTTTACTCATCATTTCCTCCTATGAAAAGGATATAGTTATAGTATTATCTATAATAAAGAAAATCCATTCATGGAAGAAGTCATAAACGTCAAGTAGCATACATGACAAATGTCATGTATGCTACGATTTTTTGTAAGTACAATGCCGTAGTGGCGGTAAATTATGACTAGCATACCACACCAAAAATTTTTTCAGGTTCCCGCAATTTTTTGGCTTACATTGACTTGATGAGTGAATGAAAATCAACACGCACTGTCTCCGTTTGCAGAACTACTTCGCAAATGTATCAGGCATTACAACCGCGACAACTTCACCTTTGGCACAAAGTGTATCGCCAGCAAAAACTTCTGTGTGTACCTTCCACTTTTTCGGATGTACTTTTTCAATTGTACCAATAGCTTGTAATGGTATATCTTGTGGCGTCGGCTTCATAAAGTCAACGTGTAACGATCCAGTAACAAAACGTGGTGGTTCAACTCCATCACCTGGTTCGTGACCATTTTCTCTGTGTAGTGCAAGCGAAGCTGATCCTGTTCCATGGCAATCGATCAGTGATGCAATTAGACCACCGTAAACAAACCCAGGAATCGCAGTATGTTCTTTTTGTGGTGTATATGTAGTGACCGTTTTGTCCCCTTGCCAGCCTGTACGAAAATGATGACCACTTTCGTTCATTCTCCCACATCCATAGCACCAAGCAAAGTCTTCTGGATATTCATCCTGAATAGCATGTAGCAATTTTTCCGTCATAAATTTCCCTCTCCTTTTTTGGCAGGTAAGAAACTATAAATCCTTTCTTACTGCATAAGTGCAACTTAGGCTTTCGTCATAAAGACTTGACGATTAAAACTAAATTTTCTAATGTTACTCCTATTATACATTTTTAATGCAACTGTTTTTGCGGATAAAATAAATTAATTTCTGCAAAACTATACAAAAGCATTGATTTTCTAGTCTTCTTTTTATTTTTTTGGTAATCTGTATGGTAGAAGCACTTTTATTAACAGAGATGAGGGTTTTTCATGAAACGATTAGTCATTTTAGGTGGCGGATATGGTGGTATACGAATATTATCGAATCTGCTAGACAGCAACCTACCCGAGGATATACATATTACAGTAGTAGATCGTAATCCCTATCATTCGTTAAAAACGGAATATTACGCCATAGCTGCAGGGACAAAGTCCGATCGTGATGTACGTATCGACTTTCCCGAACATAATCAAGTGGAATATGAATTTGGTGAAGTTGCAAAAATTGATACCGAAAATCAGCAAATTTCATTCCTAGATTCCAGTAAATTTGTTAGTTATGATTATTTAGTAATAGCGCTTGGCTGTGAGGATAATTACCATGGTGTTCCAGGAGCAAGTGAATTCACGAAGAGCGTGCAAACTTTCTCCAACTCTCGGAATGCAGGACTTGCGATAAATAACTTAAAGGCATACGGAAAAGTTACCGTAGTAGGAGCAGGATTAAGTGGAATTGAAGTAGCGTCTGAGGTTCGTGAAAGTAGACCCGATCTAAATATACGACTGCTTGATCGAGGAGAAACTGTATTACGACCTTTTGATTCGAAAATACAGGAATATGTTGAAGACTGGTTCGTAAAAAATGATGTACAAGTATTGCATAACGCAAATGTCGATTATGTAGAAAAAGACGGCGTCTGCAATAATGGCGTGTGCTATGTAAATGATGTAACCGTTTGGACAGCAGGTGTACGGCCAAACTATCTAGTGCGCGAATTGGATTTTGAAAAAGACGAACAAGAAAAAATTATTGTGAATGACTTTTATCAGGTACCGACGAATACGAATGTATATGTTGTCGGTGACTGCGCATCATCCGAACATTCACCAAGTGCTCAATTAGCTAGACTACAAGGTGAGCAAATAGCTGACATCCTGGCTTCTGTATTTAAAAATGAGACGGTGAAACAACCAAAGGAAATTAAATTAAAAGGAACGCTAGGTTCGCTTGGTAAATCAGATGGCTTCGGCAACATGTTCCAGAAGCCTGCAACAGGGTTATTGCCACGATTAGCAAAATCCGGTGTCCTTTGGCTGAATAAACGACATTAAAAAGAAAAGCGCAGGCGACTGCTTAGTGCCGTACAAATAGTTAGGCAGGTGAATCGTAGGGTGCCCTTTCCATACGTTCATCCTGACTACCTATTTGCTAGGCGCTAGGAGCCGTAGCTAGACAAAAGAAAAGCGTAGGCGACTGCTTAGCGGCGTACAAATAGATAGCTAGACAAATCCTAATAACATAAGGCGTCAGCTACATCTCGAACAGTAGCTAACGCCTTTTTTCCGTAAAAATATATGAAATAACCATAGTTACACAACAACTAGACTGAAGTTCCATTCCACTGTGATAGAAAAACAGAGCTAGAAATCTCCAAGTCATTCCTAGGCATTTGACCTCCCATTTCTACTAGAAAAAGCATATTATGTACTATTCTAGTACGAGGAGGTTCGATCGCATGAACCGTTCATTCCCACGTTTTTGCATTTTTCCAGGCTACAACTGGTGTGGACCAGGATGCAGCGGCCCAGGTGCACCAATAAACAGGGTAGATGCGGCCTGCAAAGAACATGATTATTGCTATCGCAGAAACGAGCCACGCTGTAAATGTGACGTTGAATTTATCCGACGATTGCAAGCATGCCGTAATCCGCACACAAAAGAAGGACGACAAGCAAACATTCTCTATCAGTACATGCGTGCCCAAGCGCTTTTTACTTGTGGCTTCTAACCTACGATTACAATTCAGTACCTAGCGGGATGTCATTGTTCGCTTCCAGCCAACGACGTTTGCGATTCCAAGTATGACCATATAGATAATAATTCCGTAGTCAACCATAGACATTAAATAATGTGCTAACCAGAAAAATCCAGCGAATAAGGTTAGCAATATATTTTTTGCCGTATTCATATCCTGAGCAAATTCAAACGACTGCGAAAAAGGCAGCACTTCATCGTTTAACAGTTTAAAAGCTATAATCGTATGCAGGCACCCCGCTAAAAAAACAATAAACAAGTCAGGTATAATTTTCACCGAGAAAAACCCAACGAAAATTGCACTTAAAATCAAAAAGATTGGTAAGTAGATTTTAATGATAAAAGCCTTGATAGTACCACGATTCAACGCTGACAAATCCGTAATAGGTGTTACATGAAATAACCAGCTTCCATCACTATTCTCCGAGAATTTAAGCATATGCACAACCATAGGAATCATAATGCTACTGAAATAAATAGAAAAGTACATGTTACTTTCACCAATTTCAGCAAATGAACCATCGCGTACACTGTTTAGTAGAAAAATAAATGGAATAATGAATGCAAATCCTAACGAAGGATATACCTTCAACTTAAATTGGCGTTCTCTCTTCATTGATAACGCCGCAAATTGGAAAAACGCACGTTCTTCTCGATTAAAGCAAACCATTCGTGCCAAAATTTCATTCCATTTACCAGATTTTTTCTTCCCTCTTCCAGTATCATTTAATAGCTTCTGCAGATTCCGTTCAAAGGAAGGCATCAACCTGTAATAAATTAGAATCGATAAAATTGGAATGATCAACGCAAGAAGAGAAAATCCAACGATTACACCGGAGTAATTTTGGTTGAGCAACAGCTCAAATGGTCCACCAAACCAAATAGGCGGAATAAAAACATGCCACCAGCTAAAAGTATAAGAAATAGTTAGATCAACAAATTCAAACGACCTCACTAACACTTGGTACCCAACAAAGATTGCTATCGATAATAAGATTTGTACATAATTAATGATGTCTTTTAGTCGTTCCCCGCTGAAGAAATGTAATGTTATGATGTAAATCAATGCAGTCAATGCAACAGCGAATAACACGTTAACGAATAATACAGCTAAAAATAATAACGAAAATGCAGTACCCTTTGTCGCAAGCATAACGATAAACGGAACACCGATAAAAGCGCCAGTTAACAGTGTCATATAGATGATAACGTGCACCATTTTTGCTGCACTTATTGTCCGCCTATGAATTGGCTTCGTACCAAGGATGCTTTTATCCCGAACATCTAATAATACCGATGAGAAGTCTGAAATCATCGAGGTCATCAAGATAAACATAATGATTCCGAACACAATACTCATTTGAAAAATATAATTGTCACCAAGAAATAGAAAAGGAATTATAATCAGTCCATATAGCGCATACAGCCATAATGATTTTAAAAATTGATTCCCTTCCTTCTTTTTCTTAGAATTAGATGCTTCAAAAACTGTTGGGGCTCGCCGCCCGTCCATTATTAACTTTAACTCAAGAATCTTTCGCATTGCTTCGTAATCGACACCAAGCTTCTTGAAAAGAAATTTAAAGGCATCAACAATTTTTAACGATTGAAAATCACTCATGATGATTACCTCGGTTAACAATTCCAACAAACTTTTCAGCGATATCCTTATGCTCATCAAACCCAGTCAACTGGTTGAATATCTCTTCTAGTGTACCTTCCTTGCTTTGCTTCCTTAGCTCTTCAAAGGTGCCATCTGCGGCAATTCTTCCATCGACGAGTAAAACAATCCGATTGCTGATCTTTTCCACGACATCCATGATATGTGAGGAATAAAATATCGTTTTTCCCTGTTTCGATAGTTGGGCGAGAACCTCTTTAATGATCATCACACTATTTGCATCCAATCCGTTTAATGGTTCATCCAAAAATAACAGATCAGGATCATGCAATAGACTCGAAATAATTAAAACCTTTTGCTTCATACCTTTTGAAAATGAAGAGATTCGTGTATGGAAAACGTCGTCCATTTCAAATTGATTCATTAATTGACTTGCTTTTAAACTTGCTTCCTCTTTATCCATTCCATACAGCTCACCCATGAACGTAAGATATTCGCTTGCTGTTAGGTTATCATATACGTCTGCACTTTCTGGAACGTAACCGATTCTTTTTTTATATGTATGATCGCCAGTAGCTATATCCTGGTCAAAAATTTCTACCGTGCCACTATAATTCTCGATTAAACCAAGCATAATCTTAACTGTTGTGCTTTTACCGGCTCCGTTTGGGCCAATGTAACCAATTATCTGTCCTTTATACACATCCAGGTTTACTCCATTCAATACAGATGTTCCTCCAAAATGTTTGGTCAAATCCTTTATTGATAATACTTTTTCCACTTCAACCCTAACCACCCTTAGTACATAATTTTATAATAATTCTAACATATTTTGGTATTTAGTATAAGATGGTTAGTCGTAAGTTTTTCTTATAAGGTCTACCATAACTTTCTGACGTTATTAATAAAACCCCGCTGTAAAATCAGCGGGGTTTCCAATTAATCTTCCTTTTTACTATTATATTCATTTGGTGCTTCACTTTCGTGTGCATTGTAATTTTTGTATTGACTCTTCCGCCCGTTTCGATGCTCGCCATTGTTCTTATTTTCTTTAAATTGATTATTAAATTCCTTCTCCTTGTTGACCATGATAATGCCCCCTTCCTACTGAATAGTTTTTGAAAAAAGCTTTACATTATTCATTATTTACGGACACCAGGTACCTTATTTCCATTAAAAGAGGTATTTTCAAGGTCCAAGCGGACACAGGATGCGTTATCGTCCCACAATTTAGAGAATAGGACTGACTTTTCGCCGAATAAGGTCTCCTGTGTCCGCGTCATCCCAAAATCATGCTTATTTTGTTAAAATAAAGGATCGTGTGTCCGCACACTCGAATTCATTTCCGATTTCCATTACACTCCTACCTTCTCTAACGTATCTCGATTCGCCAGCCAATCGCAAATTATATAAATAACCATATAAATGGGCACCGAATAAATATATTGCCATCCAGTAAGTACATAATAATCTGTCCATACAAGAATCGGTTCTGCTATAAATCCTGTTATTAATCCGAAAACTAATCCCTTTTTCCATGGAGCGGTATGTGGCTTTGTTTGAATAAAAAACATAATAGCAACAGGTAACATACAAAAGTGGAATGGCGCCCATGCTGGGAAAGTTGGCATTGGTTTTCCTGTGTAATACCAAAGACCAAGCGCAGCCCCAATGTAATCGAGGCAGACTCCAACCAAGATGGAAAACAACCCTGCGTATAACAGTCGATGGGTGCTATCTTTTTTTCGATAAAAAATCCAAATAATCCAAGCTCCCACTCCCACCAAAATGGCTAACCACCAATCCCATTGGAGAAACGTTTCATCAAGCCAATAATTACCGAATTCATTATGTACACGGTGGAACGCATCATAATACCCTTCCACCTGTTCTACCTTTTCTTCTTTCATTTTTTGCACCTCGATTTAGCGTGTTTAAAAAGCATAGAAATAGAAGGTCATATCCATTCTACTTCTATGCTTTACATTTTATTTCTGCGGGTCAGATGGTGTAGAAATGTTTGAAAGTGCTTCTTCTGCGTCATTGGTTAACTGATTTTGTGTCGCCAAATCACCTAACGCGATCATTCCTACTATTTGTCCGTTCTCCACAACAGGTAACCGACGAACCTGTTGTTCAGCCATTAAATGAGCAGCTTCATGAACATCCATTTCTGGAGTTGCTTGTACAATTCGTTGTGCGGTCATAACTTCAGAAACCGGTGTTTGTGTACCCTCACCTTGAGCAGTTGAACGAAGCGTGATATCTCGGTCAGTAATCATACCAACCATTTCACCATTATTATTAACCACCGGAATCGAACCGATATTATACTGACTCATTAAGGAACTTGCTTCTTGAATTGACTGTGTTTCATTTACTGTGTATACGTTCTCCGTCATAATTTCTCGAATTTGTTGCATTCCATCACCTCCCTACTTTATATAGGGTGGTTAATTTTTGAAATTTTATGTTAGGGATTTTCTGCAAATTCTTAAGCAGTTGTTTTGACTCTTTTCTTCCAGTGATGTAGTTTATGAAAGTGAAATTCGTAGTATTTTTATATGAATACAATATTTTAACTTGAACACTTATTCTTTTCTCAATAGGGAATAGTAGTTTTGAAGGAGGTTTCAATATGAAAGCGATATGGAGAGGGTACCGTGATGCATCTCTCATTTTAAAAATTACTGTTGCACTCATTCTTGGTATTATTGTTGGCGTAATTTTTGGAAAAGATGCAGCCGTATTAGCCCCATTTGGTGACTTGTTAATTCGTTTGCTTAAATTTTTAATCATCCCACTGATCCTATTCACGTTAATTGTTGGGGTTAATCAAACACGAATTGGTAATCTAGGACGTATGGGCGGAAAAGTATTTGCTTATTATCTAGTCACTTCTGCTTTAGCAATAATTGTAGGGATAGCTGTCGCGAGCTTATTCGATCCTGGCACAGGTATGACGTTGGATACGAATGAAAAGTTCGAAGTACCAGAAGACCCAGGTGCAATAAGTGTAATACTTAGTATTATTCCAGATAATATTATTACCGCATTTAGTGAGCTAAATTTACTAGGTATAATTTTTACGGCAATTGTGTTTGGTATTGCTATTTCATCCTTACGTTCGTCAAAAGAACATGCTGAACTCGGAGAAAGTGTTTACAAGGTTGTAAACGGATTAAATGAAGCAACACTAGCCATTATGAAAGTTATTCTGCAATATGTTCCGATTGGGATTTTTGCCATTATAGCAAAAACTGTCGGGAATCAGGGTGCAGATACACTAATTTCACTCGGTAATATGATAATGGTTCTTTATGTAGCGTTGATTGTCCAGGTTGGTATCTATATTATTTTCATGCTTTTATCCAAAATAAAACCATCAACGTTCTTTTCACACGCTCGGACACCAATGATTACAGCATTTGTTACGCAAAGTAGCTCAGGCACTTTACCACTCACCTTAGATGCAGCAAAAAATCTTGGTTTATCAAGAAGTTTATATGGATTCAGTTTACCGCTTGGGGCGACAATTAACATGGACGGAGCTGCAATCCGTATCGCTGTATCAGCAGTGTTTGCTGCGAATATTATCGGAGACCCCTTAAGTTTTACAGAAATGCTTCAGGTTGTATTGGTAGGAACATTGGCTTCAGTAGGAACTGCTGGTGTGCCAGGGGCAGGAATTATCATGATTGCCACCGTTTTCGCACAACTTGGGCTCCCGATGGAAGCTGTCGGTCTTCTAACTGCAATTGATGCTTTAGTAGGTATGGGTTGTACAGCGTTAAACGTAACTGGCGATTTAGTCGGAACAAGTATTATCAATAAATCAGAAGAAAAAAAGGCTTAGATAAGGTGTCTGGTAGTTGGTTACACTAAAACAACATACCAGACACCTTATTTATACAGAGTTTTCCAAATTAGTGTTATAATAGATAATGGACATTCAATCGTTGTGGATGAATATATAGGGGGAAAACTATGCAAGATGAAACTATTCCGGAGAATTTCGAAAGCATCCAAAAGGCTAATCGGCAAAAAAGACTAACTAAAAAAAAGCTGTTACTGCGCATGATTTTTGTTCCATTAGGTGCTATGTTAGTAGCAGTTGGGCTAGAAATCTTTCTAGTACCAAATAACATCATCGATGGAGGCATCATCGGAATCTCCATCCTCACATCCTATTTAACCGACTTTAACCTAGGACTTTTATTGGTCCTCTTCAATCTTCCCTTCATTTTAATTGGATATAAACAAATCGGGAAAACCTTTGCAATTACTACAGTTATAGGCGATATCATTCTCGGAATTGGTGTGGCAGTTCTTCATCACGTTCCAGAAATAACAGAAGATCTTCTACTTGCATCTGTTTTCGGTGGAATTTGTCTAGGGGTAGGTGTAGGTTTAGTTATACGTCATGGTGGATCATTAGACGGAACAGAAATAATGGCAATTTTATTCAACAAGGCAACTCCCTTTTCGGTCGGTGAAGTTGTTATGTTTATCAATATCTTTATTTTAGGAAGTGCCGGTTTCGTGTTCGGATGGGATCGTGCCATGTATTCCTTAATTGCATACTTCATTGCGTTTAAAACAATCGACCTCACTATTGAAGGGCTTGACCAATCGAAGTCAGTGTGGATTATCAGTGATCAACACGAAGAAATTGGTGATGCCATAAATGCTAGGCTTGGTCGTGGCGTGACCTATCTCAATGGTGAAGGGGCATACTCTGGCGATGATAAAAAAGTAATTTTCACTGTCATAACACGTCTTGAAGAAGCCAAAGTAAAAAGCATCGTTGAAGAAAAAGATGAATCAGCCTTTCTAGCTGTCGGTGATATTCATGATGTAAAAGGTGGGCGTTTTAAGAAAAGAGCTATTCATTAAACTTACAATAGTAAAACTAGTAATAATGATTGACTCACATATCTATGTGAGTCTTTTTATGTATAAACATGTATAAATAGGTCAAATTACTTAATTTATTTTCAGTAAATTAGGACTATTTTTGTCCTTTTCCGTCGAAAATATTTACAATATTTAGCCTAGACTTTATTATTAGATTGTTACCAAACTTCTTTAATTAAGAGGTTAAAGGTAAACAACTAAACTATTAATCTATAGAGGGGGTTTACATACGATTTAAGGGCAGTTAAATCTAAAAAAACAGGAGGAAACGAAACTTATGTTGAAAAAGGGATTTATTCTCTCTACAACTCTAGCACTTACGCTAGGTTTAGGGGCAACAAATATTAGTGCAGCGACAGCAAGTGTTTCTGAATCTAATGACCTAACGGCAAAAGTACCACATTCGGTTAGTTCACCAGTAGATTTAGGCATTGCAAACGATGAGAAATTAATAGAGATGCTGAAAGAGAACGGCACAATCGCAAAGGATGCTACGCCTAAAGAGGCGAATAAAGCGTTAAAAAAATACCTAAAAGGCAAAGCTGAAAATGCGAAAAAGACGAGGGACAAGCTTCCGAAAGGTCTTGATGCTGATTTAGCAGGTAAAGATAAGAAGCACAACAACGCTTTAACAAATGGCAAAGGTAATAAACTTGGCCATGCTAAGAAAAACAAACCAGATTCTGTAGTGGAAGAAGATTGGAATGGTGAAGTTCGCTCTGATAAAGTATTAGTTCTTGCAATCGAATTCCCTGACTACAAACATAGTTCAATCACAAAAGAGGAAACAGATATGTGGTATGAAAATTATCCACTATCTCATTTCCAAGATATGATTTTTGGTGAAAACGGATATGAAGGACCAAACGGTAAAAACCTTATTTCGATGAAACAATACTACGAAAAACAATCTGGCGGTAGCTATACGGTAGATGGAACGGTTGCTGGTTGGTATACGGCAGATCATCCAGCTGCTTACTATGGCGGAAATTACCCAGCTCCAGATGGCAGTGATGCACGTCCGCGTCAATTGGTATTTGAAGCACTATCAAAAGCTGGTGCAGATCCGAATGTTGACTTAAGTGAGTACGATGTTTGGGACCGTTATGATTATGATGGTGACGGCGTAAAAGCTGAGCCAGATGGTGTAATTGATCACTTAATGGTAATTCACGCAGGTGTCGGTGAAGAGGCTGGCGGTGGATCACTTGGCGGTGATGCGATATGGTCACACCGTTGGAACTTAGGTGGTCTTATTGCAGTTCCTGGTGGTACATCTGATAGTGACCGCTTCAACGGGCAATTAGCAGCATTAGATTACACAATTGAGCCTGAAGACGGAGCTGCTGGTGTATTCATTCACGAATATGGTCATGATTTAGGTCTTCCAGATGAATATGACACCGTTTACAGTGGTGCTGGCGAACCGGTATCTTACTGGTCAATCATGTCAAGCGGAAGCTGGGCTGGTAAAGTACCTGGAACAGAACCTACTGGATTTAGCCCATATGCAAGACAAATGTTACAAACTAATCACGGTGGTAACTGGTTAAGCGGAACTACCCTGAATTCTTCTGAAATTACAAGTGAAGGAACATCGGTTCTTCTCGACCAAGCCATCACAAAAGGAACAAACAATGACGCAGTACGCGTTGATTTACCGAAAAAGGTTAACATACTAAACACTCCAGCAGCTGGAGAATTTGAATACTATGGTGGAAAAGGCGATGAAGTTGACCACAAAATGGTAACATCCATCGATTTAACAAATGCAACAAATGCAACGCTTGATTTCGATGCATGGTATAATATCGAGCAATATTGGGATTATGCAATGGTTCAAGTTTCAACAGACAATGGTGCTACTTGGACATCACTATCAAGTGAGCGTACACAAACACAACTTGATCCAAATGGATACCCTGCGATAAAGGAAAATTTACCTGGCTATACTGGTTCAAGTGATGGATGGGTACATGAAACTATTGACATAAGCGAATATGCTGGTCAAGAAATTCTGCTTCAATTCCGTTCTATGACTGACTGGGCAACAAACTTAGATGGATTCTTCGCTGACAATATTACAGTTACTGCTGATGGTAACGAAGTATTCTTTGATGGAGCTGAAGGAGATCTTAAGTTTGACCTAAACGGTTTTGAAAAGCATGACGGTAAATATAAGACAGATCATTATTACCTACTTGAGTGGAGAACACATAATGGTATTGACGAAGGGCTTGCTCACATCCGTCGTGGAGACAGTTTAATGAGTTTTGATCCAGGTTTAGTAGTATGGTATGTAGATGAATCATACGACAACAACTGGACAGGTGTTCACCCTGGTGATGGATTCCTAGGCGTAGTTGACGCTGATCAACATGCGGTAAAATGGAGTGATGGCTCAGTAGCATCTACTCGTTATCAAGTCCACGATGCTGCATTTAGCCTAGATAAGAAAGAAAAAATGTTCATTGATTACACAGATCTTTTAGGTCTTACTATGAAAGACAACTTTACGAAGCGTATTCCATTGTTTGACGACAGCGCTGACTGGAGTAACCCAAGTTTAGTTGACGCTGGACGTAATGTACCTGAATACGGATTGAAGTTCCGTGTTGTAGGTCAAAGCGCTGACGAAACTGTTGGTAAGGTATTGATTTACAAATAAGTACAATTAAGATGACCAAGGCTTATGTAGCCTTGGTCATCTTTTTTAAAAGATAAAAATATATAAAATCTGTCTAGCTCCAGCGCCCAGCAACTATCAGATGTTTTGGTGGGGCGAGCATTTAGCGCAGCCCCAAACTTCACACTCCTCCACTGCGATTAGAAGACTTGCCGATTGGTAAAACCAGAGGCTTAGTCGCACTTATACCCTTGCGGTGAAAGTCAACACCGGTTCGTACAAAAAGGAAGTTCGATTAAAACCGCACTTTGCGTGCAACATCGAACCACCCACGTTGCGTGGGCGCAGTTTGTACGTTGCTACGACGCACAGGACGTGCTAGTACAGGCGTTGCGACAGGATAAGGAAAACTCCTTTGAATGAACATCGCACGATGAAAATTGCTTTGTATTTTCGAGGACGTCGCGTTTTTAGCCTGTAAGGGCGCTTACGCTTTTTTTAGGTTAATTTTTTTACAATTGCTCTTCCTGCTTCTCGTCCAGTAAAAAGACATCCTCCTAGGAATGTACCTTCCAACGCTCGATAGCCGTGTAATCCTCCGCCGCCGAAGCCTGACACCTCTCCTGCTGCATAAAGCCCAGGAACAGCCTCTCCTGCATCATTTAATACTTGTCCTTCCAAATTGGTTTGAAGTCCACCTAGCGTTTTTCTACTGACAATATTTAACCGTACTGCAATGAGTGGGCCATTTTTCGGATCAAGAATTTTATGTGGGGACGCGACACGGATTAGCTTGTCACCCAAATAGTTACGCGCCCCACGTATTGCCGTGATTTGCAAATCCTTTGTATACGCGTTGTCTATTTCGCGGTCACGTGCCTCTATTTGACGTAAAATTTGCTCACGATCCAACAACCCCGCTCCAGTCAATTTATTCATACCAATTACAAGGTTATCAATATTATCTGCTACTACAAAGTCCTCGCCCTTATCCATGAATGTCTTAACTGGCGATGTCGGACCAGGCATTACCCTGCTTAATACCTTCTTAATACTTTTACCAGTTAAATCTGGATTTTGCTCGGATCCCGATAACGCAAATTCACGTTCAATAATTTTTTGTGTCAAAATAAACCACGAATAATCATAGCCAGTCTTTTGAATGGTTTCTAACGTCCCTAACGTGTCGAACCCAGGGAAATTAGGTGCTGGAAAACGATTCCCCTCCGCATCTAACCATAGTGACGATGGACCAGGTAAAATTCGAATACCATGCGCTGGCCAAACTGGATTCCAGTTTTTAATACCTTCTGTGTAATGCCACATCCGGTCACGATTCACGATTCGCCCTCCAGCAGCTTCCGTGATTGCAAGCATACGTCCGTCGACATGCGCTGGAACGCCAGATATCATATGTTTCGGCGCATCACCCAACCGCTTCGGCCAGTTTTTTCGAATCAACTCATGGTTAGCTCCAATACCACCACTCGATACTAATACCGCTTCTGCTCGATAATCAAAATCACCAATTACCTCGCGCGTATTTTCCTCACCTCGAGCTGCTAGGCTTTTAGCTAAAACTGATCCAGTCACTCCAACAATCGCTCCATTTTCGGAAATCAACTCATCGACCTGATGACGTGGCTTATAGACAATCTTGCCATTCTTCATATGCTCACGCACACGGGCTTCAAAAGGAGCCACTATTCCAGGACCAGTGCCCCAGACGATATGAAAGCGCGGTACCGAATTTCCATGACCTTCAGCAAGGTAACCACCACGTTCTGCCCAACCAACTACCGGAAAAAATTTCACACCCATCTCGCGTAACCATTTACGTTTCTCACCTGCTGCAAAATTTACGTACGCTTCTGCCCACTTCTTTCCCCAGTAATCCTCGTCCTCGCTATCGTAACCTGCAGTTCCAACCCAATCCTGCCACGCTAATTCTTTTGAATCCTTTATTCCCATTCGACGTTGCTCTGGCGAATCTATTAAAAATAACCCTCCAAATGACCACCATGCTTGTCCCCCAAACGAGGCTTCAGGTTCTTGATCAAGAAGTAATACTTTCTTACCCCCATCCGCTAGCTCAGCCGACGCAACTAATCCCGCAAGTCCAGCACCTACTACGATTACGTCTACATCCATTTATACATCCCCCTTATTTAAATAATTCTTTATTTAAAAGATTTACAGGCTCCTGTCCGTTCAATCCTTGAATTAAGTTTTTCATAGCCAGCTCAAACATTTTCATGCGTGTTTCAAACGTTGCTGATCCAATATGAGGAACAGTAATCACATTTGACAACCCCAACAATGGATGTTCGACCGGGATCGGTTCTTTTTCAAATACATCCAATGCAGCTGCACGAATTTCACCCGCTTTCAGTGCTGTTACTAACGCTTTTTCGTCAACATTCTCCCCACGTGACCCATTCACAAAAATGGCAGATTGTTTCATTTTGGAAAATTCCGTGGTGCCTATTATGTGCTTCGTCTCTGCATTTGCCGGTACCATTAACAAGACATAATCTGCCTCAGTTAACAGTTCATCAAACTCGCAATACTGTGCATTAAAATCCGCAGCTACTTCATCGTTTCGTGTTCGATTATGATACAAAATTTCCATATCAAATCCGAAATGTGCTCGTTTTGCAACCGCTGCTCCAATCCGTCCCATACCAATAATCCCTAGCTTTTTGTGGTGAACGTCTACACCATAATGTTCGATACCAATCATATCTGACCACTTTTTATCTTTCACATATTGGTCAAGCTCTGGTATTCGTCTTGCTGCAGCAAGTATTAGTGCCATCATTGCGTCAGCTGTTGTATCATCAAGCACATCGGGTGTATTCGTTCCCATAACGCCATGCTTTGTCATTTCTGCTAAATTTAAATTGTCATACCCAACCGAGATATTGCTAACGATTTTCAGGGCAGAGGCATGCTCTAAAAGTTCCATATTAATCGGCAATCCCATACCGATCAATCCTTGGCAGTCTTTTAGTTCATCTAAAAAACTTCCATAATGCTCTGTAACATTCTCGAATTGTACAAGATCAACATACTCCTGTAGCTTTTCAATAGCTACAGCTGGCAAGCCATGATAAGCAATTACTTTTGGTTTTTGCATAATCAATAAACCCTCCTATATTTTTACTTAACATTCCAATCAATTCTAAGTCATTGGTAGTTGTCCTTTTATAATTTTCAATTTATTCATTCTATTATACAGCAACGAACAGAAAAAGAGCACCGTTTCACCAACGTGAATTCTCGGCACTCTTTCATAAACATCTAAGATATAGGCGACAAATCATTACGTTTCTCTTGTAGAATTTCTTCAAAACCTCTAGCCGGTAGTGGCTTACTAAACAAATATCCTTGTCCAAGAGTACATCCGTGGTGCTTCAGTACATCAACCTGATCAACCGTTTCAATTCCTTCAGCTATAACCTTTAATGTTAGACTATCTCCAATATCGATAATTGTCTTTACAATAGATTGGTTAGTGAAGTCAATAATGTTATCGATAAACGACTTATCAATTTTAATCGTATCAATTGGCAACTGTCGTAACATATATAGTGATGAATAACCTGTGCCAAAATCATCAATTGATACTGTAATTCCAAGTTCTCGTAAACGGCTAAGAATCATAATAGACTCATCCACGTCCTGCATGACGCTTTCCGTTATTTCGAGCTCGAGTAGCTTTGGGTTTAAACCAGATTGTTCCAAAGTTCGCTTAACAGCTTGTACGAAATTGTTATGTCTAAACTGTCTTGCTGACACATTAACAGATACACAAAGATCCGTATGCCCAGCATTTTGCCATCGCATATTTTGTCTGCACGCTTCTTCTATAACCCACTCACCCATCGAAACAATATGACCCGTCTTTTCAGCTAGTGGAATAAATTCATTAGGTGGAATCAAACCTAATACAGGATGATTCCAACGTAATAAAGCTTCCATACCTATCAGTTTATTCGTTTCTAGTTCTATTTGTGGTTGGTAAAAAAGTTCCAGCTCACCATTCATTCGTGCATCCTTAATACTGTTCTCTATCATTCGTTTTCTAGCAATTCGATTATTCAATTCCTCATTGTAGTATTGATAGCTTTCCTTACCTTCTTCTTTAGAAAAATACATAGCTGCATCAGCTTTATCCATCAAATCTTGGATGGTTGAACCATCTTCAGGAAACATACTGATTCCAATACTAGGTGTAACTACGATCTCACTTTCATCAACAATAAATGGTAGTTTAAGTTCTTTCACCAAATTTTGAACCAAACAAACCCCTTCGTTCGGTGGTAGATTAGTAAAGGTTAGAACGAATTCATCTCCACCTACCCGGTACATATTTCCTGTATTTCCTATAATTTTGCGTAATCGGTATCCATATTCAACAAGGATGTGGTCTCCTGTGCTATGTCCAAGCGTATCATTGATATATTTAAATCGATCAATATCTAAAAGCATGAGTGTTTCTGTATTGTCTACAGCTTTTGCCGTAGCAATATTTTTAGACATATCCTCTTCAAACTTCCATCGATTATTTAATCCAGTTAATGTATCAATATGCGCTAAATCCCTGTACTCTCTTAGCAATTTGGCATTCGACTTTAGTACATAAACCTGCCTCGCTATAATTAAAATAAACGAGATACTAAGACCGACATTTAGAGCGTTTATATCATCTCTGTGATTAATAATTACAAGAGCAAAGAGAACTAACACACCTATATAGGGAATAAGACTACCCTGTGCCTTTTGAATATCTTGAAGTCTAGGCGGTTGGTCAACTTTTCTATTTCGATCCGATATCCCCCCTAGCCCAAATACAAGGATAACAAGTTGCCATAATGGATCGACAAGACTACCTGCATGATAGCTTCCCGTTAACATGGAATATGCATATAATAGGTCAGCAAAACTTTGTATGATTAGCGCAGTAATTATATACGAGATAAACTTTCGTTCCGTTCCATACGATAAAAAATAAATACTAATTGTCGCAAACAGAAAACCTAAATTATAAATTGGATATGCTAGGTTCATCGAAGTGCTTTCTTCTAGTAGGGACGTGTACTCAATAATAGGTTGCATTATATAATATGCATTAATTGAATAAACCACCGTTAGAAAAATAACGATATTAAAAATAACTGGAATAATGGATGCCCCATTCACCAGACGTTTTGCTTGGTAGAAAAACGCTATGATAAAAAAAACATAAGAAACAAGCCAAAAATAATCAGCAGAGCTTATATTTATATTATTAGTATCAAACAAGCCATATTCAAAATACCACGCTATATTAGCAATCGAATATGCCAACACACCAAAACTCATCCATAGCCAAAAATAGCGTTGTTTTGACTGAATAACGCGATAAGACTTATTCAACCAGTAAAAGCTAACGCCCCCAGCTAGTATAGAAAATAGCAAAAATCCTATATTTAATAAATTATCGTTCCCTCTAAATATAAGTATCCACAAATAATAAACCGCAGTATAGATGATAACAAATAAAGTAGCTGGATGCCTGACTGCTTTCACAAATTCCACCCCACACCAAATAAACTCTCTTTATGCTAGTATACTTTTTTATCGACAAAAAGAGACAAGTTCTTTAGCGAATAGTGCTAATTCCCTTTACTATCAGGTAAACTAATAGTAAATAAAGATATTTTTTCAGAAATGAAGCATTTTATAAAGTCGTTACGTCTTACATATGACTGCCTTGCAAAGGGGGAGAAAAGCATGGAATTTTCCGAATCATTACATCCACCACCCACTAATCTCGATATCTCAACCATTCAGATGAACCCTGATGAATCGATTGAAAGGATTATGGACGTATACGGTGAGGAAATTAAGCGACTTGTGTATACATACGTTAAAAACAATGCAGATACAGATGATGTGACACAGGAAGTCTTCGTAACTGTATATCAAAAGCTACATACATTTAAGGGCAATTCCTCACTTAAAAGCTGGATTTATTCCATTGCAATTAACAAATGTAAGGACTATCTAAGAAGCTGGCAGTCGAGAAACAGAAGATTGAAAGAGAAACTAATGCAAGCTGTACACGTTAATGAAACGGCGAGCGTTACACCTGAAGATGTATCCATTCATCAAGCGGAATCAAATGAGCTATTGCAACAAGTCATGGAACTGCCTCTTAAGTATCGTGAAATAATTATTCTTTATTACTTTAAGGAGTTTACGACGAAAGAAGTCAGTGAACTCATCCGGCTAAATGAAGCCACTGTCCGAACAAGATTAACTCGAGGTAGAGAAAAACTAAAACAACTCTTAGCAACAGAAAGAGGTGTGAACCATGGATGAACAGCTAAAAGCGTTAAAGGATCAATTTGAGAAAGAATCTCCTACAACTTTTACGGAAAAAGACAGACAATCAATCCGAAGAAAAATAAAAGCAAGGAAGCCAAAGAATAATAGGGTTTCTCATTTTTTTCCAAAAGCAATGTCCGCTATTGTTGTTACAGCTCTTTTATTTGTAGGGTTTAATGTTATGAGTGACGAATTTGGATTCATGAATAGTGGTAGAAAAAGTTCTGATTCAAACCATACATCCTCTATTCCAGATGATAAGGAGTATAGTACGTTAATTGAAGCTGACGATGTCCCTTATCAAACGTTTAACCCTCAGTCAATAGCGGTTGGTGATGTTGTTGCTGAGATGAAGGTAGTGGATGTCCAACGAGATGGCCAAAGCACTATTATAACGTTCAATGGAGAGTTTGAAATGACAGGTGTAGTATTCAAAGATGATAGATTAATGATGATGCCCGATGATCAATCATTAAAAAGCATTCCCTTTGCAGAAAGTGACATAGGCAAAAAAATTCCATTCTTTTTTCATGTTAATAAAGAAATAGAATCCTATTTTGGGGTAGAGGAAGTGCGCGGGTCCTTTTATGCAAAATATACAAAAAGTATGGTCCAACAAATTCAGTATACTTTTCTACCAAATGGTTCACAAATTAATCTTACGCTAAATAAGGAAAAAAACTATTCCATTTCAAATACCTTACTAGGACTCTCTGACAAATTACAAACTATTTACGAGGATTATTCTATTTCTTTTGATGATGATCTATTACGTAGTCTAACCCCAATAGAAGTATTTAAATTGTATTTTCATGCCATTAATAATGGAAATCGAGAGGTTGAATACGCATTGTACACCAAAAAAGATATGGGCACACGAACACCTACAAAAGAGAGATTTTTCACTGATACTTTCTTTATAAAATCAGAGAATGAATACGCTGCTCCTAATAAAAAAATTTTCTATAAAGACCTGCAGAATTTAAAGTCACTTGAAACCTCTTATGGTGAGAATCAAGCAAACATAAGCTTCATACTTGATGCTGGCAGGGGGAGCGAAATCTACTTCAGTCTTACTAAAAATAGTACTAAAAATGTTTGGAAAGTTAATTACATGCCTTATCAATAAATCAATAAAGGAGCGTTTATTTTGAAAAAAACAATCTTATTATTATTTCTATTGACATTAGTGATGGTAGCTTGCAGTAACCAGAAAACAGATAGTGAAAGCGCAGAAAAGCAAAATGAAAATAAATTGGAAAACACAGCTTGGAAAAAAGAAATTAAAGATTTAAACTTAGACTATAACCCGAAATTACCAACAACAATGCCATTTGAGGTTGAAGAAACAGATTTTACTCCGCCACCACATAGGCCAATCGATACGTTCGTTGTAAGTTTCTACGGTGAAAAAGGTGCACACATAGCGATGAGTATTACAAACGGCGGGACAGTTCGTTCTTCCATTGATTACGAACATGTTAAAATCGGCAATTTAGATGGGAAATACTTCGAGAAAGAAGCTGAAATGAAAATTAAAGAACTAGCTTGGAAGGAAGAAAACATCCATTATAGATTGAAGTTTTTTCAAGTAAGGTCTGATGTGAAAGTAACAAAAGAGGATTTAATCGAAACAGCAAAGTCATTTAAATAACTTAAGGGCATGGCACCTGTCTAATTTTTTCACACAGGTGCCTTAACCTATAACTAAACCCTTACCCTACTCTCAAAATCAATTTTCTTATGCGTACCATCACAAAATGGTTTTGTTGATGATTGCCCACACCTGCACAGTGAAAAGATTCGCTTTGTTGTGTATGCATTTCCTTCGCCGTCCACTAACTCGATGTCACCAGATACTCGTAGCGATCCATTGTCATTCACTTTTATTTGCAATTTATCACTCATGTGCATCCCCCTTGTTTATCATAAAATCTAACACTTCCTTATCAATTTTCCCTTTTTCCAATTCGCGTTCCTCAAAGTTTTCTACATGGAGAAATGAAGTTAGGGCATTTAAAAGTGTTTCGTTATCAACGTTCTCGTCGTCGAGAAAGCCCAATTTATTTAATTGCAATTCAACCTCTTCGCGAACTAGTCCCTTTATTTCCAGAATATTTTCTTCCTTCGTGGTACCAAAATATAGCTGTTGCAGTTGATAAATACGCATCAATTCCTTAAATGGATCTGGATGATCATCGACACGCAAATCGATGTATCGGTCACTGGCTTCTAAGTACCCACCTTTTTCTTTCACAATATAAATTGCAGCCGATTGCTTTCCGCGACTATCACCACCAGCCGCCTGCCCAGCGTCCAGTGCTTGCAATAAACGATCTGCCAATGTTCCTTTTGCCTGCTCAAACGTTTCTGCCATTGCACCAACAGTCTCTTTGCCCACTAAGATATTTCCTTGGGCAGCATAATGTTTACCAGCCCTTCCACCAGCCCAGTCGTAACATTTCTCCCCTGTGAAGGATGCTGAATTTCCGTTTGCATCAACGATTCCAACTTGTCGATCAGCTTTTCCTTCGTCCTGTTCAGTCAAAATATCTACCGTTTCCTGTGCCGTCTTTCCTTCACTCATAAGCTTCAGTCCATCAGGACCATATGCGGGATTCGCAAAAGCTTGCGTTGCGACAGCTCCAACTCCAGCTTCCGCCCATGGAACTACGGACCCGACACCTAAAAACTTTGATTGGACAGCCACACCAAGCTCTTTCGTCTCTGGATCAAAACCTACAATTGAAAATGTCATCCAAATACTCCCCTTCGTTGTACAAAATCTATATTATTTATTTTCGACAGGACTGCTTGGGATTCCTTTGTTTCCAGTAATATTTCAGTTTAAATATTCGTTACTGAAATAAAAAAGGACCCACTTAGGGCCCAAATTTTTAATTTAATTTTTCCACATCAGTTACGATAAAGTTTTTCTTATACAACTCTTTCTTAATTGTTTCAACTTCATCTAGGTCAACTTCTTTTGGTAAAACGATTAACACACGACGTGCGTACTTGGAATTGTTATTGAGTGAAATGACACTTTGCACGTTGCAATGCTTATTAATTGTTTTTAACATCTTTTGTAGTGCACCAGCGAATTCAACCGTACCAATCGTTAAGGAATATCCGCCGTTATTTACACCCCAAGCGTTTTCAAGAACAGTTATGACATTTGCATGTGTTAATATTCCTAAGAAATCATCATCAGCATTCACAATTGCTAAATATGGAAGTTTTTTAATACTCGTAAAGACTTTAAAGAAAGAATCATCTTCTCGTACAGAGCCCTCTTGGTCTTGCACAAGTTCTTTAACAGAGTCACTTAATGACCCCTCGTTTTTTTCATGTTCCAAAATATGAACCTTGTAAATATTACCTAAAAACTTTTTTCCTGATTCATCGAGTACTGGTATACAACGATATCCAGATTCCTCAAGCTTACCTAGTGCATTTTTAAGGTCGTCACTTTCTTTTACATTTATTACATTCTGAAATTCCACGTAATCATTTTTCACAAGCATTTTCACATACCTCCCAGGGTCTAAGTTATTCATATTAAATCCTAAATATGATAGCTCATGATGTTTATTTATTATACACTCAATTGCAGTGTTTAAACCAATTGTACGAACCACTAAAATGAGCGCATATTATATCCATTCGACATTTCTTTGATTTTTCCTTCTACAAGAACGTAATATTCTTGCTGGAACGGTTGGTATGATTACGAAAGCAATTGAGAAAAAAACGGATGATACCAACTAGGCATCATCCGTTTTTTTATTCTGTCACTGTATTATTCGAATTTACAACAACTTCTTCACCTGTTTTATCTTGCTGGTGGGGCTTTACGCGTTTTATGAAAAAGGCAAGAATTAACGCTACACACGCAATCAATGTTGAAACGAAAAAGGTGAAATTAATACCATGAAGCATTGCTTGGTTCATAATCTCTTGTTTCACTTCAGCGGCAGCCTGTGCAGAGGGTTGTGTTGCAGCCATATTTGCCATTGCATCGGCAGTTAAGTCTTTAGCCTCTGCTTCCGTACGGTTATTCATCACTGTAATGAGCAACGCAGACCCGATTGCACCAGAAACTTGTTGCAACGTACTATTCATCGCAGTACCGTGTGGGTTATTTTTCGGCGACAACTGATTTAAACCATTTGTCATTACTGGCATCATGATACTCCCCATGGATAAATCCAGGGGTTTCAGTGGAATACAGATAATGTCCTGCATTGTCCGACTGAGGGGCGACCACAAGCCCCCTTACACATCAGGCTGTATAGCCTTCAGCTTTGCTTATTGGATGCGTACTCGTTTTGGTGACAGAAGGAAATCTTTCCGTCCTAATGTGCCAAATGGGTTGTTAATGCCGCAATGCTTCCGCAGGATATTAAACGCAGCGTTAACATCCGCATTGATCTGAATGTTCGTTCCTTTTACCCGATAGAAAGCGCGACAAATACGCTTTCCAGAAAAAATAAATTTGTTTTTCTCGCCGCTATAGACGGGAATCGGGTCAAGGCTTAAGAAACAGGCTTTCGACGTGTAGCTTTCTTCCCGCGTCACAACTTGAATGCCAACCGATTCCGCTTTATACGTAATCATTGCAATCAGCTTCATGAATGGAAGCTGGATGAACGTCTGCTTGTCAGCTTTACGCATTTTGACCTTTTCCTTCCATTTGCCGCTCTTGCCGATGATAATCGTGTCGATTCCTCGTTCGATTGCGATATTGACAATCGCACGGCTTGCTTTATGCATGTAGTCGGTGACGCGGTACGCTCGTTTGCGATCTAAGTTTATCAGTTTCCTTGAAATGTATTGCCCTTCTTTTTCCTGCAGTCCGTTCCGTAAGATTCGAACCATTCCTGCCCGTTCTTTGTTGTACCGCTGATTGATGGACTTCAACACCTTGCCCTTGACGATGACAGGCTGACCGCCTGTATTATCTGCAATGGCTGCAAGGTTATCAACGCCAATATCCACTCCCATGATCCGTTTCGGGGTAAAGAGAAAATCGTTCTTGTTATCTTTCGGCCGCACCAATGCCTTTTCGTCGGTTTTCTTGAAAATCAATTCGACCACATAGCGTCCGTAAAACGGCACGATGCGTACTTGCTGCAAACGACCTTTCGTTTCAGCTAGTTTTCCGATATGGAGCCGTTTTTTGGTCTTCGGCAACTTCAATGTGTGATTGGATGCTATTCTAGCTGTCTGGTTAGTCAGAACGCACACCGTCCGTCCGTCTTTCTTCTTATAGCGAGGAATTTTTGGTCGTCCTGTGTACTTCTCCGGATGCAAGTTGTAATCCTTGATCGCTTCATAGAACGAGGACCAGTCTTCCAATACCTTTTTGATGACGTGCTGATTCGTTTGTGCTGAGAGCGCCCGGTAGTCAGGTTGTTTCATGGCTTTGAAAAGCCCGTCCAGAAATCCGTAGCCGAGCGACTTCTTCTCCTCGGATGGTGGGGTAAACAAATGAAGCTTTACTGATTCATCGTTTGGGCTTTTCGCTTTCCTTATCTCGAAATTCGCCTGCTTTATCGCATTCATCGACGGAAGATGGTGGTTGATCGCATCCATGACTTCTTTTTGATTGGCATTCGATGTCCCGTTTCGCATGGCTGTGAACACCTGTCGATAGTAGAAATTCGTCGTGTTGTACAAATTTTTCGCTTGAAAGCACAATGCATCAAAATAGGAAAAGAGCTCATGGTTTTCATGGATTTCGATTTTATAGGCACTATACATGGTATCACCTCGCATTAGAACATTTGTTCTATATCAATATTATTATACCTCTTACAAGAATCGAAAGCTAGTTTAAACCACCACGGTTTATATCCCCATAAATGAATGCAGGGGTTTTAGAATTAAAGACTTTCATGAAGAAACAACACCAAACTGAAATTCAATGGATTGCAAAACGACTTGACGAAATTTATCCTGTTGAGGCTAAGCCGTATACACTAGACCATGCTGTAATGCTCATTGGCATCGCGCATCATTTGGGACATGTTTGGAAGTTAGAGTTAAAGGAAATCGTCCAAAAACTCGGCAAGGAAAATGAGTCTAAACGTAAGAACTATATCGAGTTTTTGTTAGTTGAACTTCAATCAGACAGTCCACGCTCCTTTTTAATAGAGAGCGTTCTAATGTCCTTAGAACAAGCATTTGAGAAATCAACGTTCCAACATGAAATCCAGCAAATTATAAACCTGATATGGAAGCTAGAGTACTAAGAAAAGCGCAAGCGCCTTACAAGACACGACAAGCATAAGCAGAACGCTGCAGTGCGGTGATTTTTGCCACACGGAAGTGGATCGCTTATGTCTCGAGTGTCTAGTCCGCTTGCGCTAGACAGATTTTATACATTCTTTTCTTTTAAAAAAGGTACCATGTATTTGATTACCAATAGTAACTAATTACACGGTACCTTTTTCTATTTTTCTCATTTAGTTTTTTACTGGAATGATGGGAAGTATAATATGTGATGGATATGCTTGATTGTGATAGATTGTTTGAATGGCTGTTTTGACTTCAGTAGTGCTAATTAAGGATTGACCCGTATTAGGATTCGTATCAAACCTTGGAAAATTACTAGAAGAAACTTCAACCCGTATCTGATGTCCCGCTAGAAATACATTGCTCGTTGCCCAAAGGTCAATCTCATATTCTACTACTTCACCACTCAGTTCATCTTCAGGATCGAATCCATTCCGATATTTCGCTCGTATAATTCCATCAGTTAAATTATATGCTGTCCCGTCAGGTAAAACATCAATCAGTTTCGCGGTAAAGTCAGTATCTTTCGCATCACTTGAAGCCCACAACCTAACTTTAATATATCCAGTTACTTCCAAATTTTCTTTTAGGGGGGCTGACGAATAAACCAATACATCCTCCCTTTCCTCAACGTTACGTTGATCGTGAGGGCCAGTGGTATTGACGCCATCATACAAAGTTCCCCCACCATTTGTTGCCACTGGGTTTTTAGGATCATAGCTATAGTTGTCTTCTGGTTCATCACCTGGTTTTTTTACAGATAACGTACCACCGCCGTACCTCGTATTCGCATTTCCTTCACTGTGTAAATAAAAAGGTACTTCTTTTGCACGCGCTAGTGGCCATTCCTGTTCATCACGCCACTCATTAATTCCCATTACGAAAATTTTAACAGGCGCCTCTTCGACAATACCGGTATTTTTCTCTTTCAACCAGTAATCAAACCAGCGTATATGCAAGTTTGTTAGATCTTCTTTATGATTAATCCAGTCTTCTGAGGCATGTACTCCAAACTTCCGCTCGCCAATCACTGATCCAAAATTCCCATGTGCCCATGGTCCAATAATAAGCTTCTGATTTTCTCTAGCCCTGACACCATCAGCTTTTGCCTTCATTCCTACATAATTTTCTATTGTAGAACCTAGTAAACTATCATACCAACCAGCCACATGATATGCCGGAACATTCATCTGAACATATTTGTTCGTGATGCTCGTATCCAGCCAACTCTCATCTGTCATTTCTCGCCCCAGCTGGTCAAAGAAATATGTAGCGATACCGAGTTCTTTTACTGGTGGATATTCATCAATCGGTGTATGCCGATACCAAGATTCGATTTGGTCTACACTGTCCGCCCATTTTTCCATTAGGTCCGCATACTCTCCAGTATCTGTGTATTTCCTCTTTAAAAGGTCTGGTACAATGGATTCTAACACCCATGTTTCCGTTCCACCTAACCCTAACGCTCCATTGTAATAGAAATTACCATGTCGTTGATCACTAAGCGTTTGTGCTGGAAAAATAGCATGAAGGTTAGGTGGTCGTTTGGAAGCTGCTAATAATTGGGTGAATCCATAATAGGAAAGCCCAAACATTCCCACCTTACCAGTGGAATATGGTAAAGATGCAGCCCATTCGACAGTATCATAACCGTCATTTGCTTCATGAACAAACGGTTCAAACTCTCCCTCAGATTGAAATCTTCCTCGCACATCTTGAACTATTACTACATATCCACTTTGTACAATCCGGTGTGTATCCAGATAACGATGAGAATATAAGGGCAAATCTTTACTATAAGGAAGTCGTGTTAATAATACTGGGAATGTTCCACTTTCGCTAGGACGATAGATATCCGCATACAGGACACAACCGTCACGCATTGTACATGCAACATTTTTCTCAACGATTATCTCCATCTCTGGTTCCTCCTTTGATTAAAAGTAGTTATGTTCCAGTTACTACTTTTTTCACCCATGCAGAAAGTCCCCAACCATCTTCGGATTGGGAACTTCTATTTATGAGGTTGCTTCTGATTTCTGTGTACTTTTGTTTTTAATAGGTGAAAGCATGCGTTCCATCCAGCCCATTGCTACGTCTGCAATAACTGCCATCAATGCAGTTGGTATGGCACCAGCTAGAATGATTGCTGTTCCATTGGTCGCATTCGTTCCGCGGATAATAATATCCCCTAATCCTCCTGCACCAATAAATGTACCGATTGTGGCAATTCCAATTGCTATGACGAGAGCCGTTCTAAGTCCAGCCATAATCACAGACAATGCAAGTGGTAGTTCTACCATCCGCAATAATTGAAATTTGGTCATTCCCATACCACGACCGGATTCAAGTAATGCATTGTCAACTCCGCGAATTCCGGTATACGTATTTTTGAGAATCGGTAATAATGAGTACAAAAACAACGCAAACACCACTGTATTAGCACCGAGTCCCATAACTAGCATTAGCACTGCTAGCATCGCTAGTGCTGGTATCGTTTGAATGACATTTGTTAACGAAATAACCCAAGCACTAAGCTTAGCGTGGCGAGCAATTACTATTCCTACTGGTATCGCAACAATTGCCGCAAACAGCACCCCATATGCAGACATCAAGAAATGCCGGACAAATTGTTCCCATACATACGCTATATTCTGTGAATAATACACTCCTAAATCTGCCAGTATCTCTACCATTTTCTCACCTCCTGAAAGTGTTTATTCAAAGTAGTTATGTGCCTCTAAAAATTCCTCTGCCACAATTCGTGGCTCCTTCATTTTTACATTAGCTAAATAATTCATTTCCCTCATTTTTTCCGTTGAAATTTTCCCTGCTAGCTTTTGAAGAATTTCACGTAACTCTGGGTGTTTCTTTAATACTTCATTTCGAGCTACAGGAGAACTATCATATGGTGGAAACAAATGCTTATTGTCTTTCAATGTTACCAAGTCAAATGCTTCTAAGCGTCCGTCCGTTGTATAGGCGAGTACAACATCCATTTCTCCGCTCTCCACTGCTTTATAAACCAAACCAATATTCATTGGAAAAACTCGTCCAAATTCAAATCCATATGTTTTTTTGAATGATTCATATCCTACAGCTGGACGGCGTATCCATGCACTGTCTACACCTAACCTCAGGTCGGAAGCAATAGGCTCAAGATCTGAAACAGTTTTTAAATTTTCCTTTTCAGCTAGTTCACTAGTTACCGTAAAAGCATATGAATTGGCAAAACCGTATGAATCAAACCAAGTCTGATTAAACTGTTCCTCAAATTCTCTTTTCACGGTTTTAAGAGCTTTCTCTGGATCAGTGATGGGTTCCATCCCAAGCGCTCCTACTAAATCCGTACCAGTATATCTAGTTGCCGTTATATCTACTTCACCAGCCATCATCGCCTTGTGTTGCACGGTAGATGATCCCATGTTCGTAATCATTTCTGTTTGGAGATCTGTATAATGATCAATCATCAGGCGCACCATGTTGCCCATGATTGCTGATTCAGCTGTGCCAAGCGTCCCAATCGTAACTGTTTTCTCAGCAGGTCCACTTAATCCAGGCAATGAACAACCACTGAGTAATACTGAAGTAAGTATTAATGCGAGAATTGACTTCTTTTTTCTCGTGAACATCTTCTAATCATCCCCCTCTCTAAATGGCTTCCTCTGAACCTTTTATGCCATTTGGCGTTGCCTTTCCTTCTAAGCGCCCAAGAAGAAAATCTGTAATTAACGCTAGTAATGTAACAGGTACAGCGCCTGCAATAATAAGATCTGGTCGGTATAGATTAAGGCCATTAAATATATAATCACCTAACCCACCTGCTCCAATAAAGGAAGCGAGTGTTGCCCAACCAATTAAATAAACGGTTGATACACGAATTCCCGCCATAATTACAGGAACGGCTAATGGCAATTCAACACTACGGATACGCTGCCATGTGCTCATTCCCATACCGCGCCCTGCTTCTAATAAATTTTTATCGATACCTTTTACACCGATATATGTGTTTCGCAACATCGGTAGCATGGAATAGAAGAATAATGCAGCAATCGCTGGAATTTTCCCTACACCAAGTATTGGAATGAAAAAGGCGAGAATTGCAAGGCTTGGAAAGGTTTGAACAACTCCGACCGTACCAATTACAAACCCAGCTATTTTAGGGACACGTGTAAGTGCCACGCCAAGTGGTATTGCTACGACTACACCAAGAACAACTGCAATAAGGGAAATATAAAAATGTTCCCATGTTTTCACTAATAATTGACCGCTGTTGTTGGCCAAAAACTCCACTAATTGATCCATATCCTTTCCTCCTTTCTATACATTCGATGTATGAAGATTGTCTTCTTCACCCCAGATAGAGTCGTAAACTACATCCGCAAGGTTTGCTCTCGTTACTATACCTTTAAGTCGCTGATTTTCATCTACTACTGGTACATACTTCATACCTCTTCTTAAAATTTTATGAATCGTATCACGGAGTAACGTACCTTCTGGAACTGTATATAATTCCATTTCTAATACATCACCGACAAGTGTAGCCTTTTTGCGATTTTGATCGATAATTTCGATGTCAATATATCCTTTTAATTGACCATGCTCGTCCACAACAAGTAATGAATCAACTCTACGTTGCTTCATAATTTGAATTGCATCTGACAATGTTTTGTCGACAGTTACCGTCGCTGGATCTGCATTCATAATCTGTTCAACAGTTTGAATGTTTGGTCGTGCTTGTACTAATCGTTCCTTACCAATAAATTCTTCTACAAAATCGTCGGCTGGGTTACGTAGTATTTCGTCAGGCGTTCCAACTTGTACTAATTCCCCATCACGCATTATCACAATTCGGTCAGCAAGCTTTAATGCCTCATCCATATCGTGCGTGACAAAAACGATTGTCTTCCCTAATGATTGTTGTAGTTTTTTAAATTCTTCTTGTAATGCATCTCTCGTTATTGGATCTAAAGCACCGAATGGCTCATCCATTAAGATAAGGGGAGGATCTGCCGCCAGTGCACGTAACACACCAATACGCTGTTGCTGTCCGCCACTAAGTTCATGTGGATAGCGATCTAGATAAGCTTTCTCCATGCCCACCAGCTGCAATAGCTCTTCTGCACGAGCCCGTCGTTTATCCTCTGGCCACTTTAATAGTTTTGGAACAAGAGAAATGTTTTCCTCAATTGTCATATGTGGAAATAGTCCAATTTGTTGAATGACATAACCTATTTCTCGTCGAAGCTGGACCAAATCTTTTTCCAAAATGTTTTCTCCTTCTATGTGAATGCTTCCTTCAGAAGGTTCGATTAAACGGTTAATCATTTTCATAGTTGTTGTTTTCCCACAACCACTTGGTCCGATAAAAACAATAAATTCCCCTCTATCTACCTCTAGGGTCATACCATCAACCGCTTTCTTTCCTCCATCGTATGTTTTTGACACGTGATTGAATTTCAGCAAGTGAAAGACACCTCCAAATAATTTTTATCTAGTTTAGCTGTTTTCGGTCATACTAATTTGACAATAATAAGTATAAAGGATAGTTCATAAAATAAAAACCTTATTTATTGTACGTATAATTTATAAAGTTTATAAACTTTTTATTGCATAAAGTTTATAAGTGGTTTTGCGTAGAATTACGTAAATTTACTTCAAAATACTCTAAAATGCTCATTTTCCATTTTTTAACCAGGTATGTTACATTATCTTATATACATTAGGCAGTCGAGAGGATGAAGAGCGTGGAAGAAAAACCGTTCGACAAAACGATTAAAATTGAAGAGCAGTTTGTAGAAAAAATTGCTGAAAATATGCATACATTCGGGATCTCATCAACCGTTGGACGAGTTCTTGGAACTATTTATATGAATAGAAAACCAATGACCCTAGATGAATTATCAGAAAGCATTGGAATGAGCAAAACTCGAATGAGTCAAGTTGTACGAGAAATGTTAGACCTGAACATTGCCGAAAAGGTATTCGAAAAAGGGATAAGAAAAGACCTTTACAATGTTGAGCGTGATTATTATCAGACCTTTATATCTCTATTTACGTCTAACTGGCGCAAAGCTATAAATAAAAGCAAAATGTTCGAACAGAAGCTTCAAAGAGAGCTTGCAAATATAGAGAAAAATGAAGCCTTAGATGAAGAAACCGAACAAAAAGTTAATGAATTATTGAAGGAAACGCGTATATGGCTCGATTACTATGACTGGATTGATCGCCTTACAGAGTTTTTTGAAAGTGGCGAGGTCTTTAAACACGTGCCTATTCGCGAAGAAAAATAACGTTAGTCAAATGCTAGGAGGAATTATCATGCCAAGAAAAGTCATTCTATCATGTGCAATAACAGGTGCTGGAGCTACTACTGAAAAAAGCCCACATGTACCGGTAACACCGAAAGAGATAGCAGATTCAGCAATTGAAGCAGCTATAGCAGGGGCTACGATTGCCCACATTCACGTGCGTGACCCAAAAACTGGAGAGCTTAGCCATGACCCTGAGTTATTCCGCGAAGTCGTGGAAAGAGTCCGCGCATCTGAAACAGATGTTGTCCTTAACATTACAGCCGGGGGTGGAGGTGACTGGATTCCTAGTGAAGAAGACCCCACTAAAGGTGGAGAAGGTACAGATATTCAGACTCCAGAACAACGCCATGAACCCGTTGGGAAATTTTTACCTGAAATTTGTACACTAGACTGCGGTAGCGTTAACTTTGGTGATCAGCTATATATTAGCCCTACTGATTGGTTACGTAAACAAGCTCAATTAATTCAGCAAAGTGGTGTAAAGCCAGAACTAGAATGTTTTGACACTGGACACATTCGCTTCGCAAAACAGCTAATCAATGAAGGCCTCATTGACGGAGATCCAATGTTTCAATTTTGCTTAGGGATCCCATGGGGAGCCGATGCTGATACAGAGACCATGCTTTACATGCGTGATAAACTTCCAGCAAATGCACACTGGGCAGCGTTTGGAATTGGACGTATGCAAATGCCAATGGTTGCACAATCCATTCTACTTGGTGGTCATGTCCGCGTAGGGTTAGAAGATAACCTATATTTGAAAAAAGGAGTACTTGCGACAAATGGCCAGCTAGTTGAGAAAGCTGTATCCATCATGGAAAGCCTAGGTTCTGAACCAATGACACCAAAAGAAGCGCGCGAGCAGCTAGGGTTAAGAATTTCACAAAGAAAGGCTGAATAATAATGAACGAAATCAAAAATACCATCAAGCATGTAACCGTAGTAGGTACAGGTGTTATAGGGAATGGCTGGATTGGCCGTTTCCTTTCACAAGGATATGACGTAACCGCAACCGATCCAGCACCTGGCGCCGAAGCAAAAATGCGAGCATCAATTGATAATGCATGGCCAGCTTTAGAAAAGCACGGTTTAGTTGATGGAGCATCACGAGATCGCCTACATTTTGACGCAAACCTTGAGAGTGCCGTAGCAAAAGCTGACTTGATACAGGAAAATGCACCAGAACGAGAAGATTTGAAACGAAAGCTTTTAGCTGATATCGATCGCTTAGCTAAACCTGATGCCATCATTGCATCCAGCACTTCTGGTATTATGCCAAGTACCTTGCAGGCAGATTGCAAGTTCCCCGAGCGGGTGATCGTTGCACACCCATTTAATCCAGTATATCTTGTGCCGCTTGTTGAATTGGTTGGGGGAAAGGATACGGATCCCAAGAATATAAAAAGGGCTGAAGCTTTTTATACATCCATAAACATGAAGCCGCTCGTCCTTTCCAAAGAAATTGACGGTCATGTTGCAGACAGATTGATGGAAGCTATTTGGCGTGAGTCTCTGCACCTTGTGAATGACGGCATCGCGACAACGGAAGAAATTGATGCATCAATCGTCTACGGACCTGGCTTACGGTGGGCACTGATGGGACCTTTTTTAACCTTACATTTAGCAGGTGGAGAGCAGGGTATGCGTCATATGCTTGAACAGTTTGGGCCAGCATTGAAATTACCATGGACTAAACTTGTTGCACCTGAGTTAACTGATGAACTAACAGAACGTGTTGTAGAAGGTTGTGAACAACAAACAGAGGGGCATTCCATTACCGAACTGGAACAGCGCCGTGATGATTTTTTAATAGAACTTCAACAACTGCTCGAAAAGTATTGGCCAGCAGCAAATTTAAACGGAAAGATATAGTTCAGCAGTATACAGAAAACAGCTGGAAAGGAGTACATCAATGACTCTGAATAAGCACACTTTATTAGAAGAACAGGTACGCCCTGAATGGGTTGACTATAATGGACATATGAACGATGCTGAATATTCACGTGTTTTTAGCATGGCGGTTGACCAGTTTATGATCGAAATTGGCATAGACGAAAAGTTCCGCGAGCGAGAAAATTATTCTATTTTCACCTTGGAAACACACGTATGCTACTTGGCAGAGGCCCATATTAATGAATCAATTAACGTATCGGTTCAACTATTAGACAATGATGCAAAACGATTACACACATTTTTCGTGATGGAAAATGAGGCAGGAGAACGTCTTGCTACAAGCGAGCAAATGCTTATGGGTATGAATATGGAAAGCGGTCGACCGGCGCCTTTTCCAGACACCATTGATGCAAATATAATCGATATGGCGAAGCTGCATCAGACGTACCCAATCCCCAATGAAGTCGGCCGACAAATTGGCATCAGAAAAAAATAAAGGTACGCGATAATGGTTTTAAAGTGACCAGTTATCGCGTACCTTTTATTATTCCGACGTAAATGGAGGCATCTCACTATAATTACTAATCATTTGCGTCATATGAATTGAATTTACCAATTCATATGCCCTTTTTTCTTTTCACCAAATGGATAAAGTTTACGTTCTTTAGCTTCTTCATAATGATTTTTAATAATCTCTTCAACTAACTGCCGAGCATCCTTATTTTTCGTTTCAATGCCTAGTCTTTCAGCAGATTGGAAGATTTTCTTCTCATGAATTTCCTTCATTAACTCATGTGTGCTTTTTCCTTTCGTTTTGATTCCGAGAGCATCTGCTTCATCTTTTATCATACGCTCGGATACTTCCTTCTGTAATTCCTTGAATTCTTTACCCTTAGCTTGAATACCTAATTCATCTGCCTGTTGCTTTAGCATTGTTTCATAAACCTCTTTTGCTAGCTCTTTCGGGTCTTTACCTTCAATGCTAATTCCGAGCTCTTTTGCCTTTTCCTTTACACGTGCATGATGTACCTCTTTGGCAAGTTCCTCGTACGATTTCCCTTTCGTATCAATGCTAAGTTCTTCTGCCGCTCGTTTTATCCGTGCCTCTTTTACTTCCTTTGCCAGTACATTAAGTTCTTTTCCACTCGTTTCAATTCCCAGTTCCTTTGCCTGAATAATGATCATTGCCTTATGTCTATTTAACATGGCATTTTTCCTATGCGTTTCACTAATAATACCACGCTCCATACTAGAGGCGTCATCAGAAGCAGCCATTACGGAGGGTGCTCCTATTCCTAGTGTTAGAACGAGTATTAGTGAATAAATTAAACTCTTTTTCATGTTGTTTCATCCTTCCTGATGTAGAAATTACGTTCTATTACGTAGTATTTCCCAATCCAGGAATTAAATGAATAAAAAATAAGAACTATTAACTAGAACTTTTACTATCCCTTGAAAGACAATTTAGACAAACAAACGAGGATTAATTTACAAAATAGATATACCGGACCGTAATCAACCTGCCACCAGTATCTGTCTATTTAAAATACAACTTCTCATACTCATCACGCATCATCGAAAAAACAACCGTATCATGGAACCGTTTCCCATCAAAATCCGTCTGCCGAAGAACTCCTTCCTTCTTGAAACCATACTTTAGTAAAATTTTTTCAGAACGAACATTTCCTGCAAAAATGTCTCCAACAATCCGATTTAAACCAAGTTCATTAAATCCAAAGTCAAGAACTTTCTCCATGATCTCACTCATGACTCCCTTGCCTTGGTATTCTTTCTTAATGACTACACCCATTTCCGCCTTCATATGCCACAAATGAATTTTATGTAAGTGGAAATCGCCAACAATTGCTTCATTTTCCTTATCCATAATTACCCATGGAATTTCCTTTCGTTTCCCATAACGATACAATTGATCTTGAACTTTGTCCTTCATAGCTGACAACGTCTCAACTGGGTGAGGTGTGATAAATTTCATCGTTTCTTTATCCTGCATAAACTCAAATAACGCAGCACTGTCATGCAATGTTAACCCTCGTAGCAAAAATCTATCCGTTTCTAGTAATGGAACTTTAGTGAAAATCGCCTCAACTGACATCGGCAGTCCTCCAATTTACTTTTTCCTTAAGTCTCTTTTTTAGTTCTTTTTCATCTTTTTTATCAAGCCATTCCATATATAACACTTGCTCGTCATCATCCTTTAGTTTCAGTTCAATGATCGTATTTATTTCAATTGCTTTTTCAATCGATTCAAAGCCAATTCTCTTCCTAGGAAAAATCAAGCCTTGATAGATTGTAAGCGCACGATCTTCAAGTAGTATGTAATCCTTATCCGGTAAGTTTATATAATAAATACCCCACAACATTTCAATTACACAAGCAATACCAGTAAATACATATACAGCAATTCCTGGCGCTCCCTCCATTGTATAAATGGAGAAAGCACACATCCCCAATGCAATAATTGCACCGACAAAAGACCCAAACCCCTTCTTCATCCACATACTCTGATAACGATACTTAAATCCCATCGTCTCACCCTTCACTTTTCAGAACATTACATACAGTTTAACACGATAACGCTAGTACGTTTACCTTAAATCGAATGAGGGAACATACAATCAGCAAAGAAAGAAAGGTGATTTTTAGTGGGATTATGGCTCGAATATGGCTGGGCATTACTTGTCATTATTGGCCTAGAAGGTTTACTCTCCGCTGACAATGCACTTGTCATGGGTGTGATCGTTAAAAACTTACCAGAAAAAAAGCGCAAAAAAGCATTGTTTTATGGCATAGTCGGAGCATTCATTTTTCGATTCGCTGCTTTATTCGCGATCTCATTTGTCGTGAACATATGGCAAATTCAAGCAATCGGTGCTGCTTACTTAATTTACTTAGGGGTAAAAAGCATTGTTAAGAAGAAAAAAGAGTCAAAATCTAATTCGTCTAATTCGTCGATCGACGGTGATCAAAGTTTATGGAAAGCCATTTTAAAAGTTGAACTTACCGATATCGCATTCGCAATCGACTCGATTTTAGCAGCAGTTGCAATTGCAGTCGCTCTACCAAATACCGGTTTTCCAACGATCGGGGGCATGGATGGTGGAAAATTTGCTGTTGTCTTCATCGGTATGTTGATCGGAATCGCGTTCATCCGAATTGCAGCAAACTATGTTGTAAAATTCATGAAAAAATATCCAGTACTCGAAAAAGCGGCATTCATTATCGTTGCATGGGTAGGTGTAAAACTAGCGATGCATACATTAGCTCACCCAGATGTTAAGCTTGGATTAATAACGGAAGAATTCACGCATAGCATTTGGTGGAAGGTTACCTTCTGGGGTGTAATGTTGTTGATTGTAGCAGTCTCAATCATTCTGGCAAAAATGAAAGGTCCAGATACAGACAATGATGATCGTGATGATGCTTCCCTATCTACAAATAATAACTAGTAAGTAAACACCAATTTTGCTCTTTTTTTGTTTATAGAACATGATAAAACCTACGCATCTATCGTAAGTTGCGTAGGTTTTTAATATGATCTATTTATTCAAGGGCTCATCTTTATATTAACCGATTAGAATTTTTTGTCGATTGAAAAACGCAGAAAGTCGTTCTTTTAACGATTTCGCATCATTCCCCTCGATTACAACAAGTAAGTCTTGTTCCCTTTGTGTTAAAATGAAAGACATCAGATTTGGGATATTTTCAACGCGACACGAAATACCGTTTCTTAGCAGATAAATAATACAATTAGACGTTTTACACAGTTGATAAAAACTTAATGTATCAGAAGTGGTTAACGAGTTAGATTGGACTTTGAATGATAATATATTTTTCATGTTTTCTTCTCCTAGATGTTTTGATTTTTCTATCACAGCATGCATCCTGCTATAGGAGAAATTCCCATAAAAGAAGAAACATAAACTTTACACTTTTGTTACAGTGGATTCTAATTCCTCATTCCTTATTTCGAGTATGTAGTTCTTAGTAATATATTCTTTTCCCCCATACTTTTCATACCACGCTTTTATTCGCTGCAAATGATCCTCATCATTTCTAATCTTAGACTCAATTTCAATGTAGTCCTCATAGCTGTCGTACTCCCAAATGGCAAATATCTCAACCGTATCATCATCGTTCGGTTTCATCCACCGACCGATCAACCTCGTTCCATGTTTTAATTGATTAGGCAGGTTGGTTTTATTGAAATGCTCGTTGAAAACCTCTACAAATTCATTTCTCACAATATAAAATTTTCTCCGATAAAACATAGCTTCAACTCCATTCAGGTTTAACATTACATACAAATGAGGTATACTATAAATAGAAAATCATATGCTATACAAAAGACCGCATGGTGCTGTTACACCATACGGCCGAGTGCAATAGCCCTTCAAAAGCGGCGGCTCACAAAGTGGAAAATAACCACCTACTTGCTCACCAGGCTAGGGTGGTTATTTGTTTTTGTTTGACAGAATCGCAACGACTAGAGTTCCGAACGAAATCATCAAAAAAATAGTCTCAAATACTGTCATCCAGGCATCACCCCCTTTCAAAAAGGGAATGAGCCACCACCCATGAAAGCCTTCTTGCACCTGTATTTAATTTTAACAAAAAGTGTTCGGGTATTCTGTATTACTTTATGCCTATTAATTCACCGTTTTCTATGCTGTATACACCATAACCTTCCATGTCCATAAGGCGGTTATTTTTCAGATAAATACCAGTATCCTCATCAATTCCATAGTTTATATAGTTTGGATGTTTGCTGACTGCCTGCCGTATATGACCTTCATCGCCCCATTGAGAAAAATGTACGGCAATGATGACATTAGAAATCAACCCTAAGCCTATCCGCTCCTGGTATTCCTGCTGATCATTATCTTTAGCTGAAATGATACACGTTTCCGGGCTAATAAGTGCGCCAGCTGAAAAACCTGTTACAGGTACTCCATCATCATAGGCAGCTTTAATTGCTTGTGAAATAGGAGTGTCAACGATGTAATCGGCATACAAATTTGTGTTACCACCAAGAATGATAATGCCAGAACTGTTTTGTATCCTCTGAACAGCATCCTCGTGAGGAGTCGATGGAAGAGGAATAGCATGAAAATTTGTTAACCCAAATTCCATTAAATCACTTTGAACCCGGGATATGTATTCCTCCCAGCCATCACGTTCGATAAACAAGATCGAAACAGGTTTATTGCTTTTTTGCACAATCAAACTAAATTCCCTTGCTAGTCTTGGTGTAAACGGCAGGCCACCACCGAACAAAAATAAATGTTTGTTCATTCGTATCACCCATTATCCTTAAGTATTGCATACTCCCTATCTAAAATACTCATCATGACATCGGTCTCATATTTGCCTTCGATTAACGCACCTTCACGTTCGAATCCTTCTTTTATGAAACCGCACTTTTCGTAACAAGCAATCGCTCGTTGATTGTACTCTAATACCCGCAAATCAACTCGGTGAAGTTTAAGTTCATCAAAAGCATACTGCAAAATTAATTGTGTTATTTCAGTACCCAATCCTTTTCCCCAAACTGTAGTATCAAACAGGCCAATAGCGTATCTTGCTCGATTATCCTCATCAGAAACAGTTAATCTAGCTTCGCCTATACATCTACCCTGGTATTCCACACACCAATTTAATTTTTGTGACAAAATTTGATCTACAAAATACTGTGCACCTTCCATCGTGAAAGGTTTTAAATTTTTAGTATTGCCACCGTACAATCTGATAAGTTCTACACTCCGTCCACATTTAAAACGATCATGAACATCACTGTCCATAGGCTTTCGAAGTAGCACGGATTTACCTTTTATGGTTGGGGAAATGTTCACGTTAATCACTCATTTCTTATTTAAATAATAAAAACATTCATTTTCAAAATGATTTTAATAAATTTATTTTATCATAATATTAGCCTTTAATTTCTTTTAACCAATGAAAACGAATAAAGTACTTGTTCTTTCATAAGGATAAGATGTTTAAAGCGAAACTAATGGATTACATACCATAATAAACATTTCTTGTGTTCGTTATTTCGACATACTATTCCTCAAAGCTCAATTATAATGAAGACATGCTACATAAAAAGGGAGTGTTTCCATTGAAGATAATCGTTAAGTTGTTGGCATTGTTTTTAATCTTAAGTTTACTGTTTTCATCAACTGCTTTTGCAAAAAGTGACCAGGCTAAAGAATCACTTGTAGCTTTAGGCGACTCGATTCCTTTCGGGTATAACCTAGGGCAAAACAACCATCATCCTTCCAAGTATGCCTATCCATTTTTGATTGGAGAAAATGCTGAACTTCGTGTTCGGAATCTTGGCGTTCCTGGCTGGCAAACCGAGCAAATGTTGATTGCTTTAAAATCTGATCAAAAATATCGGCAAGCTGTTAGACATGCAGATTATATTGCGTTAACGATCGGAAATAATGACTTACTACAGGCGTTAAGGGCTGCTCAGGATTCGAGTAACGGCAATCCGGAATTATTTATGCAGTCACTACAGCAACAAATTCAAAGCAGTAATTTGTTCGGTAATATCGGCAAAATCATTGCGGAAACGCGGACACTTACAGATGCACCGATTGTTATGTACAACGTTTATAATCCATTCCAGGTGGAGGATCCATTGCATACGGTTGGAATACAGATTCTACCTAGTATAAATCATCATTTTGCTGGACTAACCGCTTATTACAATGCAACTTACGATGATGTATTACTGGCTGATGCCTATACCGCATTTGGTCAAAACCAAGCAGCTTATGTAATTCAAGGTGACATCCATCCAACTATCAAAGGGCAAATGAAGCTTGCTGAGATTGGTTTGGAAGTATTGGGGCTAGAGTAACTGCCCATAAATCAAGCAGCCCAGCTAAGCTAGGCTGCCATTTCTTTTACATCATTTCCGATACAGTTTTCGCTTCAAGGAAGTTTAATAAATAATCTGGTCCACCAGCTTTTGCGTCGGTGCCGGACATTTTGAATCCGCCAAACGGATGGTATCCTACAATAGCCGCTGTGCAGCCACGATTGAAATATAGATTTCCAACTTGGAATTCATACCGCGCTCTATTTAAATGCTCACGGTTATTCGAAATCACTGCACCAGTCAATCCGTAGTCTGTATTATTTGCGATATCTAACATTTCATCAAAATCTTTTGCTTTAGTAAAACCAACGACTGGTCCAAAAATTTCTTCCTGCATAATAGTTGCTTTTGGATCAACATCAGCGAAAATCGTTGGGTAGACGAAGTACCCTTTCGAATCGTCGGTTTCACCACCAAATACGAGCTTTCCCTCATCTTTTCCTGTATCGATATATCCTTTAATTCTATCAAATTGCTTCTGGTTAATAACCGCACTCATATACGGATCTTCTTCCGTTGGATTCCCAACTGTTACGTCCTTAGCAAGCTGGATTGACTTTTCAAGCACTTCGTCATAAACATCTTTGTGAATCACCGCTCGCGAACAAGCCGAACATTTCTGGCCCTGGAATCCAAATGCGGAGTTGACAATTGATTCAGCCGCCAAGTCCAAATCAGCATTATCGTCAACGATAATCGTATCCTTACCACCCATCTCTATAACAGCTCGCTTTAAGAAGTTTTGCCCTTCTTGGACTTCAGCAGCACGCTTATAAATACGTGTTCCTGTTCCACGTGAACCTGTAAAGTTGATGAAATGGGTTTCAGGGTGGTCAACCAAATAATCACCGATTTCTTTTGGATCGCCAGTAAGAAAGTTTACTACGCCTTTTGGTAAGCCCGCTTCTTCTAAAGCTTCCACTAGCATATATGCAATAACTGGCGTATCCTCAGCTGGCTTCAACAGAACAGGGTTACCTGCTACAACCGGCCCTACAGTTGTCCCGCAAACTATCGCAAACGCAAAGTTCCATGGTGGGATTACGACACCTGGCCCCATCGGTTGATAGAAATAAGTATTGTTTTCATTTTCTCGATCGTTAATTTCCTTACCTTTACCAAGTTCAATTATTTGTCTGCCATAATACTCAAGAAAGTCAATTCCTTCCGCGGTATCGGCATCAGCTTGCCCCCATGGCTTCCCGGCTTCAAAAGACATCGTCGCTGAAAACTCATGTTTTCGGCGTCGGACAATTCCTGCTGCCTTGAACAATACCTCAGCTCGTTCCTCTGGAGTAAATCCTCGCCATTTCTTGAAAGCTTCCTGGGCTTTTTCCATCGCTTGATCTACATGCTTCTTTGTTGCCTTTGAAGCATATCCGATTACTTGTTCTTTATTTGACGGATTTACCGATGTCATTTTGTCTTCGGTAAAAACACGTTCTCCTCCAATTACAAGTGGATAATCCTTACCTAAACGGTTCTCCACCTCACGCAATGCAATCTTATATGCTTTTCGATTTTCTTCATTTGTAAAATCAGTAAACGGTTCATGTTTAAACGGTACTACCAACTCGATTACCTCCTTGAAATGGTTACTCTATAATAGGTGTTTCACGTTCTGGGATGTATTAAACATAGAAGAGTTAGCAAATCGAGCATAATGTAAAGTAGAACGATCGAACCTGCGTTATAACCGCGCATGAACAGATTGAAAACGCGCAGCAATTGTGCTGTCGCGCGTTTTCTATGGATTATTGATCGATTTATTTTGTTTGCTGCGCGTTTTGACCATAACAATGCGCGAATTATTTTAATCGCTTCAACTCACGCTGGTTATGTTCCATCAATGGTTTAATAAACCTTTCATATCGTTCCCAATGAAACGCTTCAATCTCTTCTGGAGTCATTTCCTTTACGATATCAGACACCGATGTTGATGGAGGCAATTTTTCAAACTCTTCCTCACTTAATTCTCTTACCTTTCCATTTTCCACAAAAATTCGCTTCACCAAAATCATCTCCTTTTAAAAAAATATATAAAAACCCCTTTATGCTTGGATTGCATAAAGGGGTCTCCTACCGACTTATCATCCAAAGCATACACTTTGCTGGTGTTAGCACCTTGCTTAAGCAGGTTGCTGTGACGTCGTTGAGCCAGATCTCTCAGTCACTCTTGATAACCTATTCACTTAATTTGTAGTATACAACAAATTCGCTAAAATGTCTTTTCGAACCCAACCTTCTTTTCCATCTTTTTTTATCAACGTGTAATCCTCACAGCTATCATCCACGATCGAAACGATATCACCTTTTTTGACATGGAGTTGCGTACACGATACGTCTGTTTTGACGGTATAGTTTCCATCTTCCTGTTGTTTAACATATTCGTTTTTTACGTAAAAATGCTTATTTGTCCCTAATTGCTTACAAAGCGAAAAACTATCGCCCGTTTCAATAGGAACAATTTCATAGTGCGGATACGTAATGGCACCCGTCATTTCCGATTCGGTACGAAAATCTTCCTGCACTTCACGTGTTTGGAAATGGTCCATATATGTATTCGAAAATGCATCTCCGTTTGTAGCAGTTTTGATAATAAACGCGTTTAATTGTCCTGTTGGTTTAATCACATTCCCGCCATCGATTGCAATGATTTTTTTATCGGTATCGATAATTGGATTATTTGCTGGTGCGTCTGTTGCATAATTTGCCACTGGCCAGTGGCCCACAATTACGTATTTGTCTGCGCGGTGGGTTTTTTCTAAAAACGTCGGCATCGCTATAGCTAAATCACGCTCTGTGTCCTTCCAATCTTCCACATCCTCAATTCCTGCGTGAACAAAGATATAGTTTGGCGTTTCAATTGCAGTTGGAAGTTCCATAAGCCAAGTGATTTCTTTTCCGAAATGCTCCAGCAAAATTACCTTTAGTTCTTTAACATCTGTATCTTCATTGATTTCAAAACCAATCTTTTCTGCCCACTCGCCTATAATTGATCTACGTTTCAAAACATAATGGATGAGCCTTGGATCCTCTACTAGTAGATTTTCAACAATCGAATCACAGTTTCCCTCTGTCACATGTACGTTAGCATTGGAAGCTTGCAGTGCCATTACATAATTTACAACCCCAATACTGTCACGACCCTTTTCACAAAGATCACCGTTAATAATTAGGTAATCTTCTTCGCTGAAATTTACTTTTGTTAATAGCCTTTTGAATAGCTCCAACTCCCCGTGAATATCCGAAATCACGATTACCCTTGCGTTAGTTGGTATGGATAGTTGATTGATTTTTTTCACTGTCATTTCCCCTTTTAATTATCTATCAATAGGTTACTATACTTTCGCACTATTCCGCAAAGTGAAATAGTGATAGACTTAGGGTTGAGTCCAATGAGGAGGAGAAATATGAAGGAAAACTGGGAACGAGTAAAACCGCTTTATTCACTTCCGAATCATGAACTTGAAGAAATGATCCACCATTTTTCGCCAGGCATGCAATTAGAATCTGTTCAATTATTAAGTGGGGGATTTAGTAATACAAATTACAAAGTAAAAATTAATTCTAGTGAAAAACCATTGGTATTGCGAATTAGTGATGAAAAGAAGTGTAGGTTCGAGAGCGCACTACACACCAAGTTGCACGAGTCACTGCCTGTTCCAGAAATCTATTATAGTCACTATCAAGGAAATGCATCCTTTTCCATCATGGAATGGAAAGAGGGGATACACCTGAAGGATACGATGTATAGTAACGATACTCTTTTTTTGAAAAAAGCAGCCTATTCTACAGGCTATTGGCTTGCTCAAATGAGAAAAAATACATTTACTCAAGCAGGACTTTTCAATGAAAATTTAGAAGTGACCGTACCGATGAAGGTAACGCCTGACACGTTTCTTTCGTTTATGGAAGAATTTTTAATAGACGGCCATACGGGTCACTGGCTAGGGGAAGAGCTAACTGAAAAACTGTGGAATTTCACACGAATGAACAGTCACCTTTTAAAAGATATTGATCCGACACCTGCACTTGTACATAGTGATTACAACGGCTTGAATATAGTGGTTGCGGAAAAAGAAGTTACTGGTATTATCGACTGGGAATTTGCTTTTGCTGGTCCAGTTCATGTAGACATTGGAAATATGTTGCGTTATGAAAACTTCTCCTCTATTACTGATTTCGAGAAAGCTTTTATTGACGGCTTACAATCTGGTGGCGTCATGTTGCAGAAAGATTGGAAGAAGCTCGCAAAGTTAGTTGATTTAATTGCTTTATGTGATCTGCTAAATAATAAACATGGAGGAGTCAACAAGGTTAGCGACGTTAAACGATTAGTCATGCAAACGATCGATAACTGGGATGATTATTGAAATGTGTACAAAACTCCAATTCATGGTATAATAAATACAGAAGTTCATAATATAGTAAAAACCGTACCATGCTAATCACATGATACGGTTACAATAGTCCAACCCCATCAAGAGGGGTGGCACAGCTCTGGAAATAATCCCTCACTGTCTCGCTAAAGCATATGAGGGATTATTTTTTATTACTTTTTTCGGACATAATAAACGCTATTAACATGCCGAATGAAATCATTAGCGTTAATACATCTTTTATATCCATAGGCAGCACCTCCCTTCATGGACAAAAGCCCTGAAGGTAAAGCGTATGCCAAAATCCCTCATATGAAGCTAGTCTATTGATTAATCTATTATAGCATATTCGAACGAACGTTCCTATTATTTTGTTAGTTATAAGGAGAAATTTATATGTACAAAAACGAGTTACTAGCGACTTTCCATGAAGAACTACGTCAAAATGCCAAAACACTCGGATACGAACGGAAAGAGACGGATTATGTGGTGCGCCATCTATCACAAGGTGGCGAGAAAAACTTCATTATTGCATCTAGTTTGACGGACGCAAATGCAAAGAAAGTAATAGAAGCGGAACTAGCCTATTTCCGGGATCGTAAACAGGAATTTGAATGGAAAGTGTATAGCTACGACCAGCCTGCAAATTTAACTGAGTTGCTTTCCCAAAAGGGATTTACAATTGATGATCCCGAAGCCCTGATGGTTATGAAACTGGATGAATCACATTCTTTGCTTCACCATTCAGGAGGGCAAAATGTAACAAAAATCACCGACGAAATGGGCATTCAGGATATTGTCCAACTCGAGGACACTATTTGGAATGAGTCACATGCAGAACTTGGCAAGAGACTATGGCGCGATAAACAGAGCGATCCTGAGTCGTTATATCTTTACGGCATGTATGATAAGGAAAAGCTAGTAAGTGCTGCCTGGATGTACATCGAGCCAAACTCTTCCTTTACGAGTTTATGGGGTGGCTCAACACTTCCAGAATATCGTGGAAAAGGCTTCTATCGTGCAATACTAGCTACCCGCGCGAGTAGAGCGTTTGAAAAGGGGCATCCTTTTCTAACCGTTGATGCAAGCCCGATGAGCAGACCAATCTTAGAGCGCTGCGGTTTTACATTTCTTGGGTATTCATACGGATGCCAGTCACCCTCATTTAGTAAATAGGTATATTTTGTGGTGGCTCGTATTTCTCTAATTCGGCTTGTATTTTGTGAAATTCAGCCTGTATTTTTCCTACATGGCTTGTATTTTAAAAATTTGGCCAGTATTTCCAATTAACTCCCGACTGGAACCGTCTCAAAACTAAAAAACTAACCATCAAATTCAATGGTTAGTTAAGACATCCACTTCAGCGGAACATTTTTATCCCAGTAGATTTCACCAATATTGTGGTGCTCCTCAAAGCTATCTTTGTTTACGTGATAATGGAAATTAAACCAGTACCCTTCTTTCGGACGTTTATCACGACGGACGTCAAATCGTACAATATCCTCTTTCGTTTGATAGTCATAAATGGTAAAGATTTTTTCTCCATAGCCTCGGGCTGGCATTTCAGTAATGGCAAGATACGGTGATTCTTTTCCCGCTTCCTCTAGTATACTCTGAAGGACGAGTTCCATATTCGGTAAAATCGTATTTGTAAAATCATCTTCCACTTGATGCATGATTTTTGGCCCTAGTTTGGTTAAAGTTTGAGCCTTAGCCTGTTCCGTTAATGCATGTATTATGTCAACTTCTTCAGATTCTTCTAGCCTATCCTCTTCACTATTTTCTGCAGTTGGAGTTTCAGTCGCTACTTCCGAAGTAACCGTTTCGGTATTTTCCTCCGCATTTAAATACGTCGGTGGGATATAGACTCCAAGTGTCATAAATGTGATTAGGATTACGGATATTTTTCTCAACCAGAGCTTCATAACAATTTCTCCCCGCAAATATACTTAGCTATTATTTTATCACTTTACAGAGAATTGTCTATAATACTTTTACTATTTAACAAATTTGTAAAAATATTTTTACAGTTTTTTCTTATTTTGGTAGTGTCGTTTAGCTTTTGCCTTATTTCCGCAATCGTCCATTGAACACCAGCGGCGACTGCGATTACGGCTCGTATCTAGAAACAACCAGCCACAAGTACCACCTTCGCATACCTTTACGCGATTAATTTCTTTAGAAACTAATAAATTGACAGCAGATTTTGCTACGGGCCACAGCATGTAATCAAGATCCGAACTGTTTGGACGAAAATCTAGAGTAAACTCGTTTTCATTGTTACATTTAACTTCCAAAAATTTATTCGCCCTTCGCAAATGCTTATTTAAAATGAACAGATCTTTTGAACTGACTTCCGTTCCTTGTATCTTTGCACAAAAAATTCGGAATAACGCTTCTCTTAATTCAATGGCACGTTTCAAAACATGCTCGGCTCTCTTATCATGGACTGCTGCCAATCTTTCTAGCGATTCAATCTGATTATCTCCCTGCAAAGCATCCACTTCAAATCCCCATCTTACTAACTTTTCATAACTAGTTAGCCATTCATTAGGGTTTTCATTGAAATGGTATCCGACAGTGTTAATAAAATCTAAGCATATATTCTCATTGAGTCGGTAAAAAGTGTACTTCTCTTGTCTTTGCACCATCTCACCCTTTCTAAAATATAACCCTCTAAATGAATATTGACAGTTAGAAAGCATAAGTTTATACTATAACCACTAACATGAGTTTAGACGGTTATAATTGTTATGTCAATTTACCAAGAGGAGGTAACAACTATGCAAAGTAAAGTGGAACTTTTGCGTTTTCAACGAGTGTACAGTTGGGAAAAAGAAGGCTGGTTCGTGCCACTAGCTGATGCGTTAGAAGGATTACGTTCTGCTGAAGCTGCTTGGCAACCTGAAAAAGGTGGTAACACAATATGGCAAACGGTAAATCATTTAAACTATTGGAACGAAATGGTGCTTTCCGCTTTGAACGGGAATCCACAGGAATCAGACATATCAAACGATGCTACATTTGGTAAACCTGGAAATCCTGACGACACAGAATGCTGGGAAGATACTGTTGAACGAACTCGTAAAATTGAAGATGAACTTCGATCTGCATTAGAAAAGTTAAATGATGATGAATTAGATCGATTGTCATTAACTGAGGTGCTTCCAAGATGGATGATGCACGACGCCTATCACACTGGGCAAATCGTCCTGCTACGTAAACAACAAGGATCATGGCCGCAAAATAGATAAGAAAAGCGCAAGCGCCCTTTTAGAAGCGGACGCATAAGCAAGGGACCGTAGAACGCATGGGTTTAGCGTTCGAAGTGTCCATTGCTTATGACGGCAGCTTCTGGGCGATGTAGTTAGACAGCTTTTCGTTTATACTTTCTTTGCTCTTAAAAAAAACGAGATTGGACCATGAAAGGTCTAATCTCGTTTTACTGTTCCATAAATTTAGTAATATCAAATTAACAAAGGATGGCATAAAATTTAGAACATAAATTATGATACGTCATGTTCACACTCGATTTAAATGCGTATCCTTAAACTCAGTCGGATACTTCAATCCATATCCAACCATACGATCCATCCCAATATGAGCAATCCATATCAGACCAACAGCTAGCATGACCTGATCTTGCAATAAGAGTCCCAGCATAATAATTGCAATCGGCACACTATATGTGTGAAAAAGATTATATACGACAGCACCAACTTGGCTGTTCTTTAAATATCCTAGCATAGCTAAATCCGGGGCTAAAAATAGAATGAAAAACAATGTCCTACTGTAATCGAGACTTGCATAAAAATATATACTTAACACCAAAATTGCTAACCCTTCTACATGCAAGACAACTTTATTCATAAGATTCCTCCAAACTAGTAGCTAATATTTTTTGCAACCATGGTTTGATTTTTTCCATTACGTTTTGCCTGATAAAGACTTTCATCAGCGGACTTGAAAAACTGTTCTTTACCAAGGTCCCTGCTATAATTGCACATTCCTATACTGATTGTGACTGGCTGATCATTTAGTTCTTCATGATTCATAATGCTGACACTAACCCGCATTTTTTCAATGAACTCATAGGATTCTTCAGCGTCTTTATCCTTCAAAATAACAGCAAATTCCTCCCCACCATAACGTGAAGCGAAATCGTCTGAAGTCATGTGTGATTGAATATTCTCACCGACACGCTTCAGAATAATATCACCCACCCAATGCCCATAATTATCATTGACCCGCTTGAAATTATCGATGTCGATAATAGCTAATTGTAAAGGAAAGTGCGTGCTTTCACTCTGTTCAATTAACTTTTCTAAATACTCATGGAAAGTCTTGTGGTTGTATAGATTGGTTAATGGATCCAGCTTACTTGCTTTATCCATCATAATATTTTGAACTAGTAAATCTTTTTGGTTTCTAATCGATTCCTCTAAATGCTCAAGTAAATACTGACCCCGTTTTATAATACCTCCCGATATAAAGGTACAACATACAAAAACCCCAATACTTGCAAGCACTTCCCTAATCGAAACTTGGCTAGCTAATGGTGTATAAAAATAGTAAAGGCTTATAAGCGAAATAAGACATGCTGATCCGGTAATGTATACAATTGCATTATGAAAATACAACGCTGAAACAAGAATTGGAACGAAGAGGATATATTGGATACCCTCGACAGTTGGTGCCATAAATATATGCACATGCAACATAGAAAATATCCCAAAAATGATAATATAATCGCTCATGCTTTTGAGCTTTTTCGTTAGGAATTCCATCAAGAATAGCACGATAATAATTGTAGATTGTGGGATTAAAACGAATGTAATGAATCTTGCCCATGCAATTGCTGAACTGTTTTTTGTAAGAGAAAAAAGAATGCCGGATATGGAAATAACGATGACAATGAGCGTCAGCCACCAACAGCCATTGAGAATTTTACGATTTAAATTCGTTGTGTCCATAACCTTTGTTTTGTCTGTCATCTCGATGCTTCCCTTTGCTTGCCTATAAATTACTTATCGGTTATATCGCTACGTTTTTGTAGGTATTTTGAAGTGGTATATTTTTTTAAAATTAAGCAAAGATAAAAGAAAATATGCAAAGGAGATAAGTAGATGCGAATTAGTATTATTGGTTTTCTATTATTTGTACTTGTGGCATGTGCTAACAATGAAAATGCGTTAGAACATCCAGATGATCAACCTGCAAACGATGGTAATATTTCGAGTATATTTACAGGATCTTCAAATGATGCTCAGCTTTCCAACATGGAGCAGGTCCATTTCCCCAATGACTTTGAATTCAACTTGGACGAAGGTTTTCCTGGACAACCCAATGAGCAACCCAACAATGATAATGAAAAAAGCCCGGAGTGGGAAAGGCAAAATAACGAAGACAGGGGCCAAACGAGACAAGATTATGCCACTGAACAGAATGGAGAACAACCACGGCAACGCCAAACAAATGACAATGGTGATAGCCAACCACTTTCTGCTGAACAGTTAAATGAATTTGAAACGGAAGTAATCGAGCTAACAAATGCTGAAAGAGAAAAAGCAGGATTACCAGCACTACAGGCGCACACTTCCTTAAGCAGAGTTGCAGAATTAAAATCAAGGGATATGGTAAGTAATGATTATTTTTCACACACAAGCCCTACGTATGGTTCCCCGTTCGATATGATGAGTGAATTTGGTATTGCCTATCAATCTGCTGGTGAGAATATTGCTTATGGCCAACAAACACCTGAGCAAGTAGTAAACGCTTGGATGGGTAGTGAAGGCCACCGTGCAAACATACTAAACAACGACTTCACGCACATAGGCGTTGGATACGTGCAAAATGGCGACTATTGGACGCAGATGTTTATTGAGAAATAGCTGACTAAAGGGATGCAACTCGCATCCCTTTTTTAATGTAAAAAGTTATATAAATATTTTTAATCTTATGTTATTATCAAGCAAGAAGAAACCACTATGGAAATGTCATAGTGGTTAAACGTTCAATTTTTAGTGCTAAATTTCTTTAATGGAAATTCCTTAGAAACAGTTATCCCATCTATAATAAGCAACGTCGAATCAAACGCTCGCTTTTTTACTTTGTCAAAATCAGCACTTTCTTTTATTTGATATTCCGCATGAAAATGTCTTTCAGCACCTGGTTCGAAAAATCCACCACCACCAAATATCCCCTTATCAAAATCTTTTTATATTTGTATTATCTTTCATAACCATTAAGGAAGAAAGCTTTTCGTTTGGCCAAACAATGTGGTTTCGGAATTATTGTTTTTAATTTTTAAAAATATATTCATGGTGACTTTGTTGATCCTTTATAAAGGAGTTGATTGGATGACAAAAAGAAAATGGTTGATTTCCGCTTTAGCAATTATCTTACTTTCTGGCAGTTGGCTTATTTATCAAAAACTAACTGATACTACATATGAAGGAATGACGATTATACCTGAACAGCATGATGATATACCACTGTATAATGGTTTGGAACCAACTGAGTATGATTATATTATCAAAGGTGATCATTGGAAGGATATTTATAAATTTTATATAAACGAGTTACCGAAGTATGGTTGGGAAGTTGAGTATGAGGGTTCGGCACTGGACGATGATGACATGGAAAACGATTGGAGCGGCTTTATGTCCCGTTGGGAAAAAGATACGATGGACTTTGAATTGTGGATTTCATCACATTATGATCAAATTGAGGAACAAACTAGAGTTATGTTTGATCGAAGGCCTGTTCATACGTCAACAACATGGATTAATAATCCTCCAGAGATCATTTGCATTTACAACGATTCAACTGTTACAACTTGTACTACGAAATTGATGAAACCAGAACAAGAATTTTTTGGGTTCACAGATCTTTGAACAATTATTATAAGAGGGGATATTTCCTATGCAATGGAACTGGCTTCAATCACAAAAATTTAAGCCGAAAAACAGAAGTAAAATTAGAATCTACCTTGGAACGAGCTATTATCGTCTCAAAAGATCAATCGAATGGTATACAGATAAAAAAATCTACGTTAAAGATAAGGACAAAACGCTTTATCCATTTGAAGTCAAAAGGCATCAAACCCTTTTACGAAGACAACTTAAGGATGTGGATATGTGGTATCAGGAAAATAAAATTAGTAATTTAAAAATTGCTTTGGAAAAACTGAACGGCGTCATCATTAAACCAGGCGAGACTTTTTCCTATTGGAAGCTTATTGGAAATCCAACGAAAAGAAAGGGTTACATAGAAGGAATGATTCTTCATTATGGTGGCTTCAAACCAGGAATAGGTGGTGGGCTTTGCCAACTTTCAAACCTCATTTATTGGATTACCTTACATACACCTCTGTCTATTACAGAACGCCACCGACATAGCTATGATGTTTTTCCGGACTCGAAACGCACACAACCTTTTGGTAGTGGAGCAACCTGCTACTACAATTATTTAGATCTTCAAATTTTGAATAACTCCGCCAATACTTTTCAGCTTTGCCTTTATTTAACTGATAAACACCTAATAGGAGAGTGGCGTGCTATAAATCCAGAGATTATGTCCTATGAAGTATATGAAAAAGAACATAAAATAACTTCCGAAAGCTGGGGAGGATATATGCGGCATAATACTATATATCGTAGGGTTTACAATGGCCGAAATGAAATGATAGACGATCAATATGTTACGGAAAATCATGCGATTATGATGTACAATCCGCTTCTTGAGAATGAAAATAAAGCTAATTAATTTTTACAAAGGAGTTGATAAATTGCTTACAAATATATTATGGGGATTATTTCTATTGATATTTATTGTGCTGTTGGTTTACCGCGACAAACGAAAAAAGAAAAAGCGAATTAATAATCCATACCTGGAGAAAACCCAACAAGAAAAAGAATTGGAAATTGCAATTGAAAAAGAGAAATCGCGACGAAATGGGCCACCTGGAGGTATCGGTGGAGGTGGCTTTTAATTTTTTTCGAATTGCTTTACGTTCACTTTCTTTTTAAGAACCCATTCCTGAAATAAATTCTTCAGTGAGTTCCCAGTATCGGCAATCTCTAGAATCCTTCTTTATGATTGGCGGACATCAGGTACCTTATTAATATAAAAACTGGCCAATTATGGTTGCTTGCGGACATCAGAGCCTTTATTTTATTAAACTACAGTGTTTTTAATGTGTTTTTACGCAAATAGCATATCGTCTGTCCGCTTCGTGCTAAAAAAAGGGTGATTTACGTAAAATAACGGCTTCTGTGTCCGCTGCTGAAGCCCGTCAGCCTCCTCTCGCCCAACTTCCACTCCTAGGAACGTGTTTGTACCTTGATAGAAAGCTATTTTTCCTTCACTGCTTCTAACTCCGAGATTACTTGAAAAAGCTGACCATCTGGCGTTTCATCCGAATACTCAGTTTTTACAATACCTAAGTCTTTTGCCCAGTAATAGGTCACAGTTGATCCATTGGACTCGTTTTTTACGACGATTACATCTTCAAGTGTCTTGTAGGGCAGTTCAACAGTAGCTTCTGTTTCCTGGATAGTCCATTTACCAAATGACGCACCTTTTTTAATTGGGGCTGCCAGCATAATCTCGTCCTTTCGTTGATCTTTCTGAACAAGCTTAGCTAATTCAGGGAGTTTTTCCTGATCAAACCCTGGCTCCATATGTAATAACGTAATGCTCTCTGGTTTAACTTGATAGATCTTTAACATATTTGTACCAGAATACTGTACCACACCAAATAGATCGCCTTGTTGTGTGTAGGTTTCGACTTTATACGTAGCAAATTCATTACCTGTACCTTTGAATTGCTTAACGATATTTTCTCTTGGTGCATACTGAGCAAGTGAGAGATCATCTGCTTCCTCCACTTCCTTCTCCTGTTTAGCGGAAGATTCGGTATTCTCTTGGTCGCCAGTGGAACCATTTTCTTTCTGTGTTACTTCTTGTTTATCCTTATTCTCATTCGTTTCTGTAGTCTGATCTTCTCCACCACATCCACTAAGAACTATTAACAATATACTCAGCACAATCAAAATTCTATTTAGTCCCATTGAACTTCACCTCTACTACATAGTAATTTTCCGGTAGTCAAATGTCAAAAGCGTCTCACCCAGCACTCACTCTAAATAATTTTTTCAAAAAGGGTCAAACTAATGGCAGGAGGGATGATATGTCTGAACAAAATAAAAACCGTAACAAGGATAAGGGAAGGCAAAACAACAAAAACAAGCACGATAAAACTCGTGGTGATGTTGAATTTTCTAGAGAAGATGAGAGTGAATTCTTAAACTTAGATGGTAAACGAAATAAACGAAAACGAAAGTAAATTAATTGCTCCTGTGCATGAACAGGGGCATTTTTTTATTGTATAGAAATATCTGACAGTTATGTTATAGTTTTACTTATAAGGTCTACCATAGTTTCTGACGTTTTTAAAAAAATTCATGGGGGATTTAGAATGCAGAAAAACAAGCAAATGGCTGTTTCTATTGAGCCGAAGTTCGATACCGAAAGTCGCTATGCTATCATCGCTGGTTGGCTTCTCCTTCCTGCAATTGGAGTCTTTTTCTCTTTACTTGCTTCGTTGATACTCATTATCTATGCTGATCCTACTGCTTATCCTTTTGATTACTATTTCAATGCATTGTACTTTGTATTTTACTTGTTTATTCTTTACTTTTGGGTCAAGCGAAAAAAAGTACTGCCCACATTGATGATAATAAACTACATATCAAACATTATCTTTGGGTTGTTTATTATTTACCAATCAGAGATGCAAGAGGTAAATTGGTTGAACATCCTCTTTAATTTCATTTGGATCGGATATTTTCTCAAGTCAGAACGTGTAAAAGCCACTTTCACAAATTCAATAAATTAAGTACAATGAATCGAGAAGCTAAACGCTGTTCGGTTCATTTTTTTCTCACTTAATGGAATGGAGTTTTTATTATGGCTAATTATAAAATAGATAACGAAATTGTAAAAAGTGAAATATTCCCTGAGTTCTCAATTGTGGTAAATGATTCACATACAACTGCGATTTATAGTGATGTAGACATGCAAGCGGAACTAGTGAAAGAACTACGAAAAACAATAGCTATCTGTGATCGCCAAGACGGCTTGTATGACCGGTTAACAATTAAAGAGAATGTTGCTTTTTATCGTAAGTGGTTTGGTTGTAAACGAACACTATCTGAAATTCTTGTACTGTTTAATTTACATAATTGTGCTGAAAAACCGCTGAAGAATTGCTCGGTTTCAGAATTTGCTCGAGTTCATTACGCAAAGCACTTCATGACGGGCGGAAATCCTTCTGTTTTTCTGGAACCAATTCATGGCATCGACATTTTAACCATCAATACATTTATCGAGATGTTAAAGAAGTTGACCGAGGAACAAATTCCCGTGCTTGTCCTTGTATCGAACATGGAACATGCCTTATTGCTTGGCGATGTTGCTTACAGGCTTCACCAAAAAGGGGCAAATCAGATTGAAATTGAAACAGAAGAAGAAAGTACAACTAAAATAGCGGAATCATCACCTACAATAGCCAATTTATTTAAAATTCCTGCGAAGATAGAGGATAAAGTTATTCTTTTCGATCCTCCAGAAATTGATTACATTGAAAGTCAAGACGGAAAATCAAAAATCGTTATTAATGATGAATCGTTCGCAATGGACTCTACACTTGCAGAAATCGAGAAAAAATTGGAGGTTTACGGATTCTACCGATGTCATCGCTCCTACATTGTGAATTTGCAAAAGGTACGGGAAATCATTACGTGGTCAAAAAATACATACTCGCTTAAATTGGATAATAAAATCCAATCGACAATCCCATTATCACGAACAAAATTACAAGATATACAGGATATTTTCAACTTGAAATAGGTACATTTTAGCCTCTCTTTGTTACAACTCACCTTGATATGACTGCATTTACGAGAAATAAGTTATAGAATTGGTGTAGATCATCAGGGGAGGTTATTTTATTGGAAAATGCGATTGAAGTACGTGGATTACGTAAAATTTTTGATCAAACTACAGCGATTAACGGTATAAGTTTTGATGTGAAAAAGGGTGAAATTTTTGGGTTTTTAGGTCCTAGTGGGTCTGGTAAAACAACCACGATTAAGATTTTGACTGGTGAATTAGAAAAAACGGATGGTGAAGCAACGGTACTAGGTTATCAATCAAATGCCTTCAAATCAGCCGATTTCAAATCACAAATTGGTATTTTATCGGATAATAGTGCGTTGTATGAGCGCCTAACTGTTTACGATAATTTAAAATTATTTTGTAAGTTATACAGTGCGCCACTTGAACAAATTGATGTGATGCTCGAAGAAGTAAATTTGCAGGATGCAAGAAATAAAGTGGTATCAAAGCTTTCAAAAGGAATGAAACAACGTGTACTACTTGCGAAAGCATTAATCCATAAGCCAAAGCTTGTCTTTTTAGACGAACCGACATCTGCGTTAGACCCTGGAAATGTTGCACACATTCACCGCGGGTTGCAGAAGTTAAACGAAGCTGGGACAACGATTTTCCTAACCACACATAACATGGAAGAAGCAACTGATCTATGTGATCGAGTAGCATTTTTGAATAATGGTAAATTACAAGAATTAGATAATCCAAATTCTTTGCGCTACAAACATTCCACTCACGCATTTCACATTGAGACCATCGACGGGCAACAAATCGTTATTGAAAATGAGCCTGGAAATGCGGATAAAATAAAAGAATTAATCGCAGCTGGGCGAGTCAAATCGATGCATACAGACAATCCGACGCTTGGCCAAATCTTTTTAAGCGTAACTGGGAAGGAGTTAGTATAATGAATACGCAACGTATTGGTGCCATTTTTGAAAAAGATATAAAAGATTTTATGAAAAATATGATGCTATTAATGATGCCGATTATTCCTATCATTCTAGCAATCTTGTATAGCAGGTTAGGCGACGGTGAGGAAATGCCAATTGAAATGATTTATCTAATCGTAGGTGTTACCTTCTCCTCGGTTACGACTAGCTGTATCATGACGATGATGGCTGAAGAAAACGAAAAGAAAACATTACGCGGACTAATTTTGTCACCTGCTTCGATGGCGGACATTATCGTGGGAAAAAGCCTCGTGGCTGGACTTATGACCGTGATTACGTTAGTTATTTCCCTTATCATTATCAGCATTGATCCGTTCTTAGCTGTACGACCACTTATCGGATTACTATTACTATTTTTGTTCTTTTTATTTCTCGGGATCGGCCTTGGACTTTTCATCAAGACTGTTGCCGCAACGTCAGCATATTTAATGCCGATTATGTTTTTATTCGGATTTACACCAATGGTCGACTTTCTAAGGCTTGGTGAGGACAGTTTGGTAATGAAAATTTTTGATACTTTCCCAATTATGGTGTTGATCGGAATGCACGACTCCGGTTCCTGGCTTCCATTAGGTGTCGTTTTAATTTGGGTAATTGCAGCAGGAGTGTTTATGTACGTGTGTTTTAAAAAAGTAACGAAAGATTAGAAAAACTCAGCATTCGCCTCGTCCTTAATGGCGAGTGCCGAAGTTTTTCTTATAAGGTCTACCATAACTTATAATTTCTGACGTTATTAAGAAAGGTGCCAGGTTCTAGACAGGAACCAGGCACCTTTTCTGCTACATATATTTCCGACTAACACGTTTACCATCATACGTGTAGAGCACTCTTTTCTCTTCCACGAATGTTTCCATATGGACGATGCGTCCCCATAGCTGATAAATGTATGGAAGGACGTTTTCTAGATAAGGTAAATTAAGCTCAATTCCCTCATAACCGTGTACTAAATACAGTTCACCATTTTTCATATAGTCACCGTCGTCAACAGAAATAAACGGAAACCCTCCATTTACTCGCATCGAAATAAGTTGATCTCTTACTTGCTCGTAATCTTTATCGGTAATGCGGTAATCCCGCCCTTGTTTTTCAAAAAGGTATAAATCTTCCCGTTGAACAAGGTCCTTCGTCAAGTAATTACGAATGAACGAAATATCGGATTCGATTTCGCGTACTTCGAATATTTTCTCGCGACCAGAATCTGGTTCCACACCGAGTTCGCGCATTTCTTTCGTTGGATTATTATAGCGCTTCTCAATATCCTCGTAAATTTTTATTCCGAGATAATACGGATTAATTTGCTGCCTAGATGGCTGCACAACATTGGCATTCAATGTAGCAAATTCGACTGCTTCATCAGACGTTAAATCCATTTCTCTTAATATACGTTGATGCCAGTATGAAGCCCAGCCTTCGTTCATAATTTTCGTCTCCAGCTGCGGCCAGAAATACTGCATTTCCTCACGCATCATTGTTAAAATATCACGCTGCCAGTTCTCCAGTTCCCGGCTATGTTCCTCGATGAAAAGTAGCAAGTCTTTTTCTGGACTAGGCGGAAACTTATTCTTTTTAGTTTCTAGTGGCTTTTTCCTTGAATTGTCTCCATCCAAGCTCCAAAGATCGTCATAAGGAGTCGCAGGTCGCTCCATTTCTTTTTCATATTCCGAATTATGTGTTGATAAATTTGGTCGAACAATCGATGGATCAATATGTTCTTGAATCGATAACACCGCATCTAGAAACTTTTCTACTTCGTCCTTGCCATGAATCATTTCATAATCTGCAATTCGCTCAGCTGTCGCGGTCATACTTTCAACCATATCACGCCGCGTATTAGAAAAACGCACATTATTTTTGAAAAAATCGCAATGTGCCAGTACGTGGGCAATAATTAACTTGTTTTGAATCAAACTATTCGTATCAAGTAAAAATGCGTAGCATGGATCAGAGTTTATAACGAGCTCGTATATTTGACTCAAACCTAAATCATACTGCAGCTTCATCTTGTGAAACTGTTTTCCAAAGCTCCAATGAGTAAACCTTGTCGGCATACCATATGCACCAAATGTATAAATGATCTCTGCAGGGCAAATTTCATACCGCATTGGATAGAAATCAAGTCCAAAGTCGGTAGCAATTTCCGTAATCTCATCAATCGCGTATTGGAGTGCCTTCATTTCTGTCAACGTGATCCCTCCAAGAAGTACTTTTTATCCCGCCTTAACGGGCAGTAAAACCCCCACTTCAAGTTGACAAAAATAGGGTACGGTGAATAGGGGTTCAACTGACCGTAAAGGTCCGATTCTGTTCAACTAACATTCAGCGGGAAGGAACACCCACACTGAATGAAGTTTTACTTTATAGTTTATGATACTATTCTGAAATCTTGAACGTTTTCTCAAGGTTTGTGCTGTAAAAGATTATTTATTCGCCGCATGTTTATATTGGAGCACGCGGTTTTCCATTCGTATGTTTTTAGCCATCCAGGAAACGCTATATGGTAGAGGTGATAAACTTGAATCAATTATCAGTTGAAGAATTTAATGAAATGCTACACAAATGGACAGGTAAAAACATCAAAATTTCCAAGCATGAGTTACGCGATAATGACGAAATGATGATGAAATTAGAGGACATAACCTACTCGACCGACACACGCCGTATAGATGATTACGAGGCGATGCATTCCCTTAAGTTAAACGGCTCTGGAAAAATTGAAAACGAGGATAACAATTTTAGTCCTCTTCCACTGTCGACTTATGAAATACCACTTGAGGATTCTACGGAATATCAATATGATGGTGCACGATTTGCACTAAATACCGATCGCGGTGCGTATACGATTGAGTTGGTAGATTAAGTGAGGATGCTCGCGAATTACGGATGTGCCAGAGGGTATCGGCGATTTTTATTGAATCAACGGCGGTCTGCAGTAAAACATCGGCGGGTTTGACAAATTTATCAGCGAAAATTACGTTGCCATCGGCGGTATGCTTCCAATCAACGGCGAAATCACGTTTTTCTGCAACAGTTGAAATTGAAGATAAGCAGCTCAGACCCAAAAATGACTGCCTGGCGCAGCACAAATCCAACACAGTAGAAAAGCACCAACCTAGGTGCTTTTTTACTAAACCAACGCTTCTTCTTTCCGGAAGAAGCTTTTCATTGCGTGGTACACATCTCGTTTATCTTTAAAAACATAATGACGGAACTTCGGATTATCAACGGAGCGAAATGCATTCATGAGCGTCGTATTGCGACTTCGTTCATTGATTTCACCATAGCCAAACATATTGGACACTTCCATCATTTCATCCACCAACTTGATACAACGTGCATTATCGGATGCGATATTATCACCGTCCGACAGATGAAACGGATAAATATTATAGCGTGAAGGTTGATACTTCTCTCCGATTAGTTCAAGCGCCTTGTTATATGCAGACGAACAAATCGTTCCGCCACTTTCACCTTTGGAGAAAAATGATTCCTCCGTAACAACCTTTGCCTCGGTATGATGCGCAATAAATTCAATTTCCACTGTCTGATACTTTGTTCGCAAAAACTTCGTCATCCAAAAGAAGAAGCTTCTGGCGATATACTTTTCGAAATTACCCATTGAACCACTCGTATCCATCATCGCAAGCACAACTGCTTTTGATTCTGGTTTTGTTACGTCATTCCAGGTTTTGAATCGTAAATCGTCATTATAAATAGGTGTGATTCCAGGATTCCCTTCGCGAGCATTTCGCTTTAACGCGGTTAAAATTGTTCGCTTCTTATCTACATTGCCCATTAACCCTTTTTTACGAACATCGTTAAACTCTATTTTTTCATTTTTAATCTCAGCTTGTTCCTTCTGTTGTAGGTTTGGAAGTTCCAGCTCTTTGAATAGAGCTTGCTCTAATTCAGCGAGTGATACCTCTGCTTCATAGTAGTCAGATCCAGGTTGATCACCAGCCTGTTTTCCTTTTCCTGCACCGCTTTTACCGTCACCACCACTCGGATCACGAGCAATTACATCTCCAACCTGACTATCACCATCGCCTTGACCAACATGCTTTGATTTATCATAGTTGTATCGAATTTTATATTCGTCCAATGACCGAATCGGTATTTTAATGACATCTCGACCATTTGACATAATAATCCTTTCCTCACTAATGAGATCGGGTAAATTATTTTTTATCGCTTCCTTTACTTTATCCATATGGCGCTGTTGATCTTGAAAGCCTTTGCGATGGAGGGACCAGTTTTCCTTGGAGACGACAAAATTGTTCTTGCGCTCTTCTTGCATACCATCCTCTCCTATCTATGCTTTTTTTAGCTTATGCAACAGCAAACAAGTTGTTGTCGGCTAATCTATATTCCTTTTTAAATAAAATTAGCCTTTCATACTGATTGGGCGGACACACATTCCATTATTTTCACAAAACACCCTATTTTCTGGTGCCAATCGGACACCAGATTCCTTATTCACTAAAAATCGTATTAAAATCTACTCCAAACTAGTGAATAAGGTATCCTATGTCCACGAACACCTCCAAAAATGCCAATTTCGATCAAATAACGAACCCTGAGTCCGCACATGGGTTTCCTACCCCTCATACAAAAGGGTAAAAAAATAACAAGACCAGCTGCACATCAGTCTTGTTATTTTTTCAACTCTATCGATTCAACAAACTACCAACATAACGCAATAACTCATTCGCGGAAATAGAATTATAGCCATATTCATCAATTAACCGCGCAATTACTTCGTTCACCTTTTTAAGCTGTGACTCATCTGGAGTCTTCGTTGACGTGGTAATTTTTACAACATCCTTTAAGTCAGCAAACAACTTCTTCTGTATTGCCTCTCGCAAGCGTTCATGCGACGTATAATCAAACCGTTTACCTTTTCTAGCATAAGCCGAAATACGAATCAAAATTTCCTCACGAAATGCTTTTTTTGCATTTTCCGAAATACCAATTTGCTCTTCAATCGATCGCATTAGCTTCTCGTCTGGATTCATTTCCTCACCAGTTAGAGGGTCTCGTAATCTATTTTTATTGCAGTACGCTTCAACATTATCAAGATAGTTATTCATCAATGTTTTCGCTGATTCCTCATACGAATACACAAATGCTTTTTGTACTTCCTTCTTGGCAATGTCATCATATTCCTTACGCGCTACTGCGATGTAGTTCATGAAATCTTCTTTATCCTCTTGTGAAATCGACGCGTGCTGATCCAATCCATCTTTCAATGACCGCAGAACGTCCAGCGCGTTAATTGCTGGTACTTCCTTGCGAATAATTGTAGACGAAATTCGGTTAATCACGTAACGAGGATCGATACCTTCCATCCCTTCATCCGTATACTCTTTTCGCAATTCGTCGACATCCACCTGGTTATAGCCTTCTACACTTTCCCCGTCATACAGCCTCATTTTTTTCACAAGGTCAACACTCTGTTTTTTCGATGCTTTTAATCTTGTTAAGATAGAAAATATCGCTGCTACCCGTAACGCGTGTGGCGCAATGTGCACATGGGCCATATCACTTTCATTAATCATTTTTTCATAGATTCGTTCTTCCTGGCTAACGCGTAAGTTGTATGGTATTGGCATTACGATAATTCGCGAATGCAATGCCTCGTTCTTCTTATTCGAAATAAACGATCGATACTCTGCTTCGTTCGTATGTGCGATAATAAGCTCATCCGCACTTATCAGTGCAAACCGACCTGCCTTGAAATTCCCTTCCTGTGTTAGTGACAATAAGTGCCATAGAAATTTTTCATCACATTTTAAAATTTCCTGGAATTCCATCATTCCACGGTTGGCTTTATTCAATTCTCCATCAAAGCGATACGCCCGTGGATCGGATTCTGACCCATATTCCGCAATCGTAGAAAAATCAATACTACCAGTTAAATCAGCGATATCCTGTGACTTTGGATCTGATGGGCTAAATGTTCCAATTCCCACTCGTTTATCCTCATCGAAAAAGATTCGTTCGACCATTACATCTTCAATTTTACCGTCATATTCCTGTTCCAGTCGCATCCGGTTTAGCGGCGATAAGCTTCCCTCGATTCGAATCCCATACTCCTCGTAAAAGTCTTCCCGAAGATGATGCGGAATAATGTGAAGTGGATCCTCGTGCATTGGACACCCCTTAATCGCGTATACTGCACCTTCTTCCGTTCTGGAATACTGTTCTAGTCCACGCTTTAGCATGGTCACAATGGTAGATTTACCACCACTTACTGGACCCATTAACAGTAGAATCCGCTTCCGGACATCGAGACGTTTCGCAGCTGGATGAAAATATTCTTCAACCAATCGTTCAATCGCATCCTCTAGTCCAAAAATTTCCTCTCCGAAAAACTGATACATTTTTCGTCCATCTCGTTCGGTTAATCCAGAACTTTTTATCATATTATAAACGCGTGAATGGGCAGTCTGAGCAACCTCAGGCTTCTCCTTCACAATCTCTAAATACTCCGCAAATGTTCCTTCCCACTGTAGCCGTCTTTCTTCGTCCCTGTAATTCCTTACCTTATTTAGTATATCCATGCTCCTAACTCCCTCCATCTATGTCAGGGTTTATATAGCTTATGCATGGGTACACGTCATGATACCGAGAAGTTTGTAGGACAAACTGATTAGTTTTTGAGTTAGGCAGGATAAGAAATAAAATAGGAAGATTAAAAAACTTATATAACGACTAGAAAAACAATTAAACTTGAAATATATTTGTATATACAAGTATATTGAACGTATATTTATTAGATTCGTGGAAAGTAGGTCATTTAAATGAAAACGGAAAAAGAAAAAATGCTGGCTGGAGAAATGTATAATCCTGCTGACCCAGAATTACTAAGAGAACGCGAGGAAGCAAGACGTAAAGTTAGCGTCTATAATCAAACTTTTGAATATGAAGGAGAGAAACGTACAAAGTTATTAGAGGAATTACTCGGTTCCACTGGAGAAGACGTATATATGGAACCTAATGTACGATTTGATTATGGTTATAACACCTATGTAGGAGAAAAATTTTTTGCAAACTTTGATTGTACCATCCTAGATGTTTGTGAGGTGCGTTTTGGCGATAATTGTATGCTTGGCCCTAGCGTACACATTTACACTGCAACACATCCCCTCAATCCAATTGAACGTAACTCTGGGAAAGAGTATGGAAAACCAATTACTTTTGGCAATAACGTATGGATCGGTGGAAGTGCAGTCATAAATCCTGGAGTAACTGTAGGAGATAATGTTGTTATCACATCAGGTGCAGTAGTCACGAAGGATGTACCAGATAACGTAGTAGTTGGCGGTAATCCGGCTAAAATAATCAAACAAATTGAAGTTTAATTTATTTTCTTATCGTGCTAGGTTTTATCTAAATAAAGAAAACGCGCCATAGTATGGTGCGTTTTCTTATTTGTTCCAACCTACAATCCTGCTATCTTTTTCCGATATGCGCCTCATATACTTCAATAAACGCTTTTGGCGAGGATTCAACTGTGTATGTGAATTGACCACCTTTTGTATGAATATATAAGAGACCACCTTCTGCACCAAACGTCCGGAAAGAAATATCCAAAATCTCACTTAATTGAAACTCTCGATGCCTAGTAACGATCTTTTCGTCGTACAAATAGATAATCCGTTCATCAACAATTTTTCGTTGCTCTATACTGTTTACCTCTCGCTCAACTTTAATATAAGGCTGTTTGGCTAACAATTGCATGGTAACCCTCCAAAACTTTCACGCTTACAAATTTTCGAAAAATAAACGAATGACATCAACCCCGCCAATAAGGGTACCGAGCGAGCTTCCGAGATTCGCAAATACTACTACAAGTAAAACACGTGTTACCTTGTTATTCCAAAATCCTTTTAATGATGTTACATCATCAGAAAGACTTTCGAAATCAGAAACGTTTGGTCGAGCAAAGTAAGCTTGTACAAAGCCCGCGAACCAGCCAGCAGCAGTAATCGGATCGAGCGATGTAATCGGTGCTGCAACAAACGCCGTAACAACTGCTAATGGATGTCCGAAGGCGAGTATGACGCCAAGCGCAGACAGCGAACCATTCCACAGAACCCAGCTAATCGTTTGTTGTAATGCAGCTTCAGGGTTTGACATAAATGTGTATACCACTACACTAATAAGGAAAATTGGAATCGCCCATCCGATAATCTTCGGTAATTTCGACTTTGGTGGAACTTCATTAAGCTTTTCTAAATCATGTTCCTTATGTATTTCTTCCTTAATCCCTGGAACATGTGCCGCCCCTAGTACCGCAACAACTTTATCACCTGGTGCCTCTTTGATTTTTTGAGCCAAATATTGATCACGTTCGTCAATTAATGGTTTTTTCAACTTTGGAAAATTCTCAGTGAAGTCATGTAGCATCGAGTTCAGCATATCCTCCGATTTCATTCGCTCAAGCTCTTCCTCCGTCACGCTTTCCTTATTAAAAATACTCATAATGACCGATGTTAGCAAGGTAGTTTTTCCCCACAGTCCAATTCCTTTCCAAATACGGGAAAAGGTTGTCTGGATATTTCGATCGGCAAGTACTAGTTCGGCACCAATCTCCTCAGCCGATTCCATTCCTTGAATCATTTCTTGACCAGCATTAATTCCAAGCTGTTTGGCCATTCGTTTTTGAAAAGAAGAAATGGCTAGATTCATCAGCAATAGTGATGATTTCTTTTCCTTTACAACTTTAAAAATATCCATTTCGCGCCATTTATTTTCATCTGTAATTGATTGATGACGTTGCTCGTCCAACTCAATACATACGGTGTCTGGTTGTTCTGCTTCAATTACTTCTTTTACTTGTTCTGCACTATGTTTGGAAACGTGTGCAGTTCCAATTAAAATGATTTCTTTTCCATTCATTTGGATTCTGGTAATGTTTTCTTCCGACATAAACGACCAACTTTCTATAAAGTCCTATCTAAAATAATAAACTAGATTACAGTAAAAGAGAACTAATTCTCTCTTACTGTAATCGAAAAATTCTTATTCATACACTCCAATAATCTCTACCGCTTTTTCCGTGATAGATGTGTCAATAGCTTTATCAAAATCTAGCTCGCCACGAATAGCACCATTTTCTTGGTACATTTTATATTGGCTCTTAATATCATCAACAAACATTTCACCATTCGGATTCAGCCCTGTAACAGCAACCTTTTCCCATATTTCCGGATCACTTAACGGTGTATGCTCCGTCATAATTTTAATTATCTCATCGGTTCCTTCGCCCTTTATGAAAGCATCATTATAATCACGAACACCTTTTAAATAAGCAGCCATGAATCGTAAGGCAACATTCTTTTCCTCATTTATAAATTTGGGTGAACCTAAAACCATCGCAATTTGAGCCTCTGGCGCATAATCAGTTGTATCACCAAAGCGCACATGGATTCCTTCTTCAATTCCTTGTGTAAGGAGCGGTTCTATTTGAAGTGCAGCGTCAATCGAACCATTTTGAATGGATGCAAGCATGTTCCCAAAGTCCGACATAAGTACAAATTCTACATCATCCTCGGTTAACCCAGCATGTTCTATCATTTTATGAAAAATATAATCATCCACCGCGTTTTTAGTGGAAACGGCAATCCGCTTTCCTTTAAAATCGGCGTACTCATCCATCTCATCTTGCAAATCTTTATCGATTACAAACGAAAAGTAAGAGTCTCCTTTAATATTATGCCCTTTATCGGCAATAATTTTAACGTTTATTCCTTGAGCAATTGCATTAAAAAATGATGCGGACGAGATTCCTCCAGCAATATCTACTTCACCTGACGCTAAAGCTGGCAACATATCATCGCTGTTAGCAAATTTGGCGAACTCTACCTCAATGTTGTAATCCTTAAAATAGCCCTTTTCTTTAGCAATATAGAAGCCTGCGCCTGAAGCCGATCCATCCTCAGCAATTACAACTGTTGCCGTTTCCTCAAGCGGAGCTAAATCGCCAGAAGGGTTATCCTTGCTTACTTCGACATTCAATTTCTCGTCCTGGCCGGTCTTATCCTCTGAACCGGAAGAGCAACCGCTAATGAGCAGTGCAATAAAAAACAATGGAATGAAAAACAGAAACTTACATTTTCTCACGTTAACTTTCCTCCCCTAATCTAAATTCTTGACCCTTGTACTTCATCATGTAAATGATTCCATATCTCAACAAAACTAGTTGCCATCTCTTTATTAGCACGTACCTGTTCCATATTTCTCGGTCTAGGCAAATCGATAACCTTTTGATCAATAATCTTGCCTGGCTGCGAACTCATGAGTAGGATTCTGTCACTAAGTAACAGCGCTTCATCGATGCTATGTGTAATAAACAAAACCGTCTTTTTCATTTCTGCCCAAATGGTTAATAATTCTTCCTGCAAAATAAATTTGTTCTGCTCATCTAACGCAGCAAACGGTTCATCCATTAATAAAATTTCTGGATCATTTGCAAATGCACGTGCAATACTGACGCGTTGCTTCATACCACCCGATAAATCCTTTGGATAATGCTTTTTAAAATTCTCTAGCCCAACTTTTTTTAAATAATAAGACGTACTTTCGTTTACTACTTTTTTAGGCAAATGACGCATGTTGAGCCCAAACGCAACATTCTCTTCAACCGTTAACCATGGGATGACCCCCTGTTCCTGAAAAACCATTGATTGTAATGGCCGATCTTTTTTAGCCTGTTCTATGGTAAACTCACCGACACTCGGCTTCTCAAGCCCAGCTAGAATGCGCAGTAACGTGGTTTTCCCACAACCACTCGGTCCAATTAAGCAAACAAATTCACCATCTTTAATGTCTATGGAAATATCCTCAACCGCTGTTACATTTCTATCCTTCTTATAAAATACTTTTGTAAGATTGTTGATGGAAATCTTCGTATTTTTTGTCACCTTATCACCTCTCTACTAACCTATTTCCATGGCAATAACTTTTTCTGAAATCCTCGTAAAATAAGCGAGAACATGTAGCCAAAAAACGATATTAATACAAGACCCACATACATCTCATTTAGTAAAAATGCACTATAGGAGGTCCATATTAAATAACCAATACCAGAGTTTGCACCCATCATTTCTGCTGCGACAATTGTTAATAACGCGATCGCCTGCCCCATCTGAATTCCTTCTAACATGACTGGAAGGGAGCCAGGTAAAGCAATTTTAAAGAAAAAGTCCTTCGAATTAGCCCCGTAGTTTTTCGCGACATCCAAGTACGTTTTATCGATATTAACAACACCCGCTACCGTATTAATGATTACCGGGAAAAATACACTTCCAGCGATCGTTACGATTTTCGATACTTCCCCGATGCCAAATATCATTAAAATAATCGGTAACAAGGCGAGCGTTGGTATTGGCATAAGTGCCATTATCAATGGAGAAAAGAAATGCCGTAGTGGTGAATACAATCCCATTAATAAACCAAGTACAACAGCTGGTATTACACCTAGTAAAAACCCGGCAAATATTCTAAAAAGTGATATGCCAACATGGCTGAATAATTCTCCCTCTGCTCCCATCGTAAAAAGTGTTGCGATTATTTCCGTTGGTGCAGGAAAAAATCGTGCATCCACTAGACCAGTTCTAGATAAAAATTCCCATAAAACTAAGATAAGAATAGGAGATGATATCGTAAGTAATTGTTTAAATTGATTTCTTTTTTGCCTTTTTCTCCATTCTTCTTGCTCTATAGCAACAGGATCGCGTTCTACATTATCGTTTGATTTGTTCATCCTTCACCACCCCTAATCAAATAATATGTGCATCTGCCTAGATGTGTGAAAGGGTAAAAAGAATATTGTGTGTTAAGCAGTGAATCGTTTTTTCAGGTACCAAAGTGATTGCATGGGGAGCTTGCGGACACACGATACCTTATCCTTGAAAAACAATGGCAAACGAGGCAGCTTGCGGACAGAGAATACCTTATTTGGGTTAAAACAGGTGGAAATCATGCTTTTTTCACTGAATAAGACATCCTGTGTCCGTTAATCTTCAAAATCACGCAGAAAAAGGAAAATAAGAGATCCTCTGTCCGCTACCTAGCACAGTGCAGAATATTAATGTAAACGAATGTTTTTTATCTGAAATAACAATTGGCTTTACAAAATAATTGAGACTCGTTAAGATAAACATAGAAAACTGCATAGTACGTTTATCACTAGGGGAGCTGTGTAAGCGGCTGAGAAGAACATGCTTGTTCTGACCCTTTGAACCCGAACTAGATAATACTAGCGTGGGGAAGTGTAGTCGAAGCATGCATTTTTATGCGCGCAAATACTTACAAACAGACTGCATTCCACACGGATGCAGTTTTTTTAATGGAATTTAAAATTTAGGGAGGAATTAGTTATGACAAATCAACAGTGTTTAGGAACGGGAATTGCGGGGTGCAGCTTTTCCATTCACCCGATGCGTGATGATTTCATTAAAATTATCACAAGCGCACTAGAAAATGTAGATACATCAAAGGTTTGGATGCACACAGATGATGTAACGACTACGGTACGAGGAAGATTAACGCACGTATTTGATGTGACAAAAGCAATCTTTATCCATGCAGCAAAAACGGGTGCACATGTTGCATTTGAAGGAACATTGTCACTAGGATGTCCAGGTGATTCCGCAGGCGATGTTTATATGGCAGAGGATGATATTCCTGTGAACAAAAAGAAAGTAAATGACATTCATCAACCCGTCGCGGCAAAATTTTCACTCTATCCACTTGGGGGCGGAAACTATATGGACGTAATTATGGAGCAGATTGAAGCGATGAAACAGCACGTGGACGTATCACACGCACACTATGCGACACGACTTGACGGGGAATCAGTTGCCATTTTTGACGGATTAGAACAGGTTTTCAATGCAACCGTAGACGGCGGCTCCAGTCATACTGTTATGACTGTTTCCATCTCGGCAAATAGCCCATCACATAAAGGAGCTAACAACCATGAATAATTGGCGTTTCAAGGAAATCGTTGTCATGTCTGCATTGGCAGTTGTCTTTGCTGTCGTATATTTAGCGTTTTTACCAGTTGGAAAGCTTCTGACCGGCTTCTTCGGGCCAATTGGTTATGACCTTATTTTCGGAATATGGTTTATCGTCTCGATCATCGCAGCCTACATTATTCAAAAGCCTGGTGCAGCATTTATTTCTGAAACAATCGCTGCAATGGTGGAGGTATTACTCGGGAATGCTGTCGGACCGATGCTAATCGTATCTGGGATGATTCAAGGAATTGGAGCGGAAGCCGCTTTTGCAGCAACCCGTTGGAAAAATTATTCCACGTGGGTGTTAATGATGGCAGGGGTTGGATCCGCGATAACAAGCTTCATTTACGGCTACTTCCTTGGAGGATTTGCCGCACTATCGACTCCATATGTAATCGGAATGTTTGTTACCCGCATGATTAGTGGTGCATTAATTGCTGGTTTACTTGGTAAAGCGCTTAGTGATGGTCTAGCACAAACTGGTGTCCTATCTAGCTATGCATTAGGAAAGCAATATAGAAGGAAAAAGCAAGCAGCATGACTAACCTATTATCTGTTCAAAACGTAAGCTTGCAATTTGAAAGTCAACTAGATAAAGAGACACTCTCAACTATCGCCTTTGAATTAGACAAAGGGGAAACACTTTTATTACTTGGCCCAAGTGGTTGTGGCAAAAGTACACTGACTTTTTGTTTGAACGGGTTGTACCCCCGTGAACTGGATGGCACCATGCAAGGGACCATCCTAATCAACGGAAAAAAATCTACTGACTACAAACCCGGCGAATTAAGCAAGCATGTAGGTGTAGTCTTTCAAGATCCAGAAACGCAATTCTGTATGCTGACAGTGGAGGATGAAATAGCATTCGGCTTGGAAAACTTATGTATACCTCGTCAGGAAATGGATGAAAAAATTTCAGATGCATTGGCGTTAGTCGGTTTAACAGCATTTCGTACAACGGAAATTGCTTCCCTTTCCGGCGGTCAAAAGCAAAAACTGGCACTTGCCTGCATTCTCGCACTGGAGCCGGATTTACTTATCCTTGATGAACCGACTGCCAATTTAGATCCTATCGCATCAAAAGAATTAATCAAAACTATTCAACGATTGAAAGAGCAAAAAAACTTTTCCATGATTGTAATTGAACATCAGCTAGATGGTTGGATGGATCTATGTGATCGGAGCTTACTCTTAAATCGCAACGGCGAAGTTTTCTATGATGGTTCATTACGAGAAGGAATTGCAAAAATTTTGCCAGAGCTAACGTCACAAGGAATTTGGCTACCAAAAATAACACAATTCGTACTAGAACAGCAATTAAATTCAACTTTTATTCCATTAACGATGAAGGAATTTGAGCAAGGGACTGAGGATTGGACTCCCTTGAACGGTAATTATGCCCAGTCACCTAACATAGATACAAAAATTCTTATTAAAGCAAACGATCTAATCTGGTCAAAAGGTAATAAACAAATCATTCAACATGTATCATTAAATCTATATGAACAAGAATTTGTGGCTATAGTCGGGGCAAATGGGAGCGGGAAAACCTCGTTATCTAGAATTCTAGCTGGCATTCAAAAGCCTATTAGCGGAAGTATTGATGTTAAAGGAAGGCCGTTGACGCAATGGAAGGAAGCATATCTACGCGATGAAATTGGATATGTCTTTCAAAATCCAGAGCATCAGTTCATCATGCATACGGTGTTTGACGAGATAGCTTTTGGCATGCGACTACGCGGCGTGGCAGAAGCAGAGATTCGTGCAAAGGTAGATGTAATCCTATCTATATGTAACCTAGAACAACTCGAAAACGAACACCCCTTCACCCTAAGTCAGGGTCAAAAACGACGTCTTAGTGTCGCGACAATGATTGTTGATAACCAGCAAATCCTTTTGCTAGATGAACCGACATTTGGACAGGATGCAAACTCAACCGAGGGATTAATGGATTTGCTCCAAGAGCGCCACGAAGATGGCACCACAGTCGTCATGATTACGCACGACATGGAGATCGTTGATGACTATGCCAATCGTGTCATTGTAATGAATCAAGGAACGATCGCGTTTGATGATCATCCTGCTGAGCTTTGGAAAAAACCAACAAGTACACTTAACGCTTGGCAACTGGAAACACCGGTACAGGTTCAAATGAAAGAGATAGCAGAAAGGAAAAATCGCTATGTTCCTACATCATCTTAATCCAAGCATGAAGGGGTTAACAATAAGTGTCATCATGATTTTGCTTGCACTAATTTTTGATCCGATCACACCATTTTTATTTTTGGTTTGGACAATCGCACTAACATTTATTGGTGGTAAGGTTAGTATAAAAAAATATTGCCTGTACTTTTTACCTTTTACCATCATCGCTTTTGGCATGCTTTGGACGACAATTGCATTTGCTGATCAACCTACCGATCCCAGCAATGTCATTACTATAGTAGGTATGACCTTTCCGGAGGAATCATTTTTAACAGCACTTGCGCTCGCTTTACGAGTCATGAGCGTTGCAGCACTATCACTGTTATTCATTTTTACCACAAACAAAGTGGATTTTATTTTAAGCTTAATCCAGCAATTAAACGTATCACCGAAAATCGCATACGGGGTTCTTGCAGGCTATCGTTTTTTGCCAATGATGAAAGATGAATTATTCCTGATTCGTTCCGCCCACCGTGTTCGCGGAATGAACCAAGCAAAAACGTTACGCGAGAAATGGAATCAATACAAAAAATTTTCGATACCATTATTAGCGAGTGCCATTCGAAAAGCGGAGCGTACCGCAATGGCAATGGAATCTAAAGGGTTTACTGGAGAAAAGAATCGAACGTTTTACCGTACTTTTTCTACCTCCATAAAAGATTGGGTATTTTTCGGCATTATGATTGTTGCTTTTCTTGCCATTGTATATGTATCGTGGTACTTAGGTTATTTCAAGTGGTACAGTGGACAGTTATAAAAGGAGAGATAACATGAAACATATTTGTGTATTTTGCGGATCGAGTATGGGTGCTAGTCCAACATACAAGGAGAGCGCTCGGAAACTTGGACGTACATTAGCAGAGGAAAACCTAACCTTAGTATATGGAGGAGCAAGTGTCGGCACAATGGGAGCCGTTGCAGATGCGGTACTTGAAGCTGGTGGAAAAGTTATTGGTGTTATTCCAAAAATGCTTCAGGATCGTGAAATTGCCCATACCGGACTAACCGAGCTTCACGTTGTCGGATCGATGCACGAGCGGAAAAAATTAATGTCTGAACTGGCTGATGGATTTGTTGCTTTACCAGGTGGTCCAGGAACGTTAGAAGAATTCTTTGAAATTTTCACATGGGCACAGTTAGGAGAACATCAAAAGCCTTGTGGGCTACTGAATGTTAATGGCTATTACACACCACTTCTATCACTGTTTGACCATATGATTGAACAGGGATTTATGAAGAATCAGTATCGTGAAATGGTGCTAACAGAAGATGAACCAAAACAGCTTCTAGCTAGGTTTTCACAGTATGAAGCACCACACGTGACGAAATGGATGGATAAGGAAGAAACTTGAAAAATGCAGCGTGACGCACACGCTGCATTTTTGGTTCAACTATACATTTTGTAACAAAATTAATTCATCAACATCATCAGGCTGTTCCGTATCCTGGGCAACTTTATTCACCGTGATCATTTTACACTTCATACATTGGTGAATAATCTGATGCCCTTTACCTGATTTATATTTCATACCAATGGGTTTCATTATACCTTGGCAATCATTCAAACGATCTCCTGGTTTGATATCCATGTGTTTGGAATGTAAACAAAATGGACAGTGATTTCGATAACTGCCATTTGTCAGTGGCATAATTTCTCCTTGACAATACCCACAGATAAAGCCATTATTTTCTTTTGTTTTCTTGCTCACGATCCTACCTCCTAAAATTGAATTTCATCAATTTAGGAAGCGGGTTCCGTATACTCTTCCACTTAAGTTTCCAGGCTTGGTTGAACTAGTGACAGATTCACCGCCGTTCCTTTAGGGTCAGCGATTACTTCCGGTTCCATCTTCATCAACGCATCTTTCATCATTGAATCCGGACCACGACCGAGTTTGTTTATTTATCACGGCCACTGTAAGACGGGCTTCCCCACCTTCCATCGGTAAGTGTAGTATCACCGCACTGGCTTTGGCATCGTCCCCAATTAGGCGTGAGCAGTAAGACGATTGTTCATTGGATTCGTGCACCTCCTTGGTAGAAATAATTATACTAGAATCTGACTAAAAAACGTAAAGATCGATTGATTTTAGTAGAAGAATCAATCGATTTTATGACTATTTATACGTATTTACTTCTGTCTATAATCAAACACCTGTTAAAATAAAACTGTGTCACTTAATTTATTCTGTTGACTTCGCCCATATTAAATACAACGAACCTAAAATCCCACGTTCACATGTAACAATTTCAAGTTCTGATTGATTGACTATATCATATATATCTCTATTCTGATGGCATCCAATCACTTTGTGAGCAAATGGATCTATTACCCGTTGAAGACCTTTCAAAATTTTATTTTCAAACAACCCATGCTCTAACAGTAAAATTTGTCCATCGTTTTTACACCACGAATTAAACAAATTCAGTGTCTCAACTGGATTTCCATAACCACACAATGTTCCTGATGAAACAATCGTGTCAAACGTATTTTCCGTAAAAGACAATGCCTCAACGTCTGATAAGATAAATTCTGATTTGAAGTGATAGTTTCTTGCTGCTTCCTTAGCCTTCTCCAACATGACTGGGCTAAAATCGACTCCAGTATATTCAATTGATGGTGGAAAAAAAGCATAATTCATACCCGCACCAACTGCCACTTCAAGTGTCTTACCATTAACTGACTTAAAGATTTTCTTCCGCCATTTGTTGTTCGATTGGAGCGTTCTCTTTTTGTCATCTTTTAGAGCTTGTTTGTTAAACTTCCGGATTAACTTTTCGTTTTCCATTCAAACACTCCTATCGAGCAACAAGATACTTTATGCTACTTCTTCACCCAAAATCTCCGCCAACCACTCGACGCACAGATACGTTTGTTCCCAATCTGGATCGTTATCCTCAATGCCCCAACAAGCAGAAAGCATAGACATTGCAATGGCAGCTTTCAGCAACCTATCACGATCAAGCTCTAATTTCTCACAAAAAGCATCAATCCGATATTTCAGCAATGCTTTCGGATCATCTTTTTCATGCAAATGATTAAACAAAAATGAAATCAAATCAAAATATGGATCGCCGCCAACACCTTTTGGGTCGATGGCCATCCAGCCATGCTCCGCGGAATACAAAATGTTTTCATGATGTAAATCACCGTGTAGAAGTTCCGGCTCGGATGTCTTAATTAATTCCTGAAAAAACTCCTCAGCACGAATCACTTGCTTATGGGGGATTGGCCCGTCATCAATTTTATAGCTATCACGATACTTACCAAGACTATTCACCCAATTACTCATCATCGGAGTCAAATTGTCCTCAGGCAATGGACGTCGAATAGCCTTCCAAACCTTAACGTAATGCTCAATAACTGTTGCTTCATCCTTTTCATCAGAAAGCATATTTCCCGGGACAAGCTGTTCAAGCAACATCACACCTTGCTCAGGGTCTGCCTTCAAAACGTTTGCACAGCCTTCACCATTATAAAGTTGAACCGTTCGAACTTCATTTTTAAAATCGAAACCAGGGACGCCTAATTTTAATATACATGGTTTCTCCTTTGAATCTAGTACTCGTACCACATAGTTATACGATAAGTTGGAAACAGGGCCAACTAATGTCAGGTTCCACTTCTTCAGATAGGTTTGTACCTGTTCCTCAAGTGTATGTAACCAGGACTTCCCTTCATCACCAAAACAGCCAATTATTTTTTCTTTAAAAGCACATGGAATGTTCATGTAAAAACTCCTCTTCTTATCTATTAACCCAACCCATACACCAAAAACCGCTCATACATATCGTTATCATAAGTATCCAACTGAATCTCTTTTTTTAATTCAAATGCAGTATCATTTTCTAAGAAAAAAATATAATCATCCGGTGGATAGTATAGAATAATGTCCACTTGTCGTTCCGTTTCCTCCACCGAACGCAAAATCCTGTTCACAACACCAATAAATATTTCTTTAGAAAACGGATTGAAAAAATAAAACCGATTATCGCGTGGATCAATCTCGTATGATTCAGCTAACCCACAATGAAAATAGATATTGCTCCGTCTATGTTTTTGAAGATAACTAAGCTGATTTTCAAGAGCAATTTGGTAGAAGACCTCATTCATCTCAATTCCAACGACGGATGCATCAAAAAAATAATTGATGTAAAAATTCAGCCGCCCTTTTCCACAACCAAAATCCACTACACGGTCACTGCTCTTTACTTCGTACGCTTCAAACAAAGTCTCGAGTGCACTATACTGCGTTGGTTCGTACGGATGATAGTGAAAAGACTTACGGGTTTCCTTTTGATAACCACCCGTGTTGATGTTTAGCAATTTGTCGTAATAATACTCCTTCATCCATTCACCTTCTACTTATTGTTTTGATAACCCAATATGCCACCATAAATCCAACAAATGTGACAGCAAGAACACCTGCTATGTAAACTGCTTCAGACCAGTCATGTAAAAACGGTCGATACTTTAGGTAAAAATAATTGCCCTTAATTAGTGGATTGACATAATAGACGAACGCGAAATAGACGAGAAAGTAACTATATGTTCTCAACACACTCTTGAATTCTGGTCGCCAATCATAGGCAATATAGGCGAAATAGGGCATCAGTATGGTAACTGCGTGATTGATAACGAACGAAATTCCAATCACATGGTCAATCGGATAAATGCGTTGTGGATACAAAAACGAACCGTATGCGAAAAGCCCAAAATAAAAGATAATCTCAAGTACTTTTGTATTCTTCGTAATAAGAAAATATATACCTAACAAGCTAGATATGCGACAAATGTGAAGCGGAAGCGATTCAGCCATGTTGAAGCCAGTCTCAAAAAATACCACGCGTAAAGTAGAAGTTGTTGAAAAATCAACACTACTAAAATAGTATCTCCGACTTTCTTACGGTTCGCCTTAACCTTACTGCGATTCAACAGAAGCATGGCCAACGCCACAACCACTATCAAAATATAAATGAAATGATGCCAATCAAATGGCTGAATAAATTCCGCTTCCTCACTCCACCAGCTAATCATAAGCCTAGATCCCTTCATCAAATCTGTTAAGCTTATTATATCAAAATAATAGTAGTATTCGCTCTATTTAGATTAGAAAAATTCAGCATTCGCCTCGTCTTATAGCGAATGCCGAATTTTTCTTATAAGATCTACGTAATTAGTTACGTGTGCTTATATTCAAATATACAACTCTTCCATTTCGTTCCCTGCCGCGGTAAGTAAAACTTTTCTATCTTTAGGAATGTACGAAACTGTGTGAAGCGTTCCAAAGAGGTTGTCGTAATCGGTGTAAAATAACGGAGACCTCTCGTCACTAAAATGTTGATGAATACTTCTTACTTCCGATTTCCTCACATCAACTTGTTCTAATGCTTGCAAGCGTTCATTTGACGTAGTTTCTGAACGATTAAAGACTTTCAATGCATCTGATTCAAAGGAATTAACACATGCCATTTTTTTCTGACCTATACGAACGGAATAACTTTTTGGAGTCGCCTCAAATACTGCCATGTTTCCATTTTTATCAAGAAGTGAATAATTGTAACTAGCTGCATGAGGTACTTTTTTTAATAATTCAATTGCTTGACTAGTATTCTCGCACATTTCTAGTAGCAACCGGACAATTGTACTACATAAGAGTCCCTTTTTATATACAGCGTAACTGACAAAATGAAGTCCTACGACAAGACCAGATTGGTTCAAAATAGGCATAGATCTCTTGTTTATTCCTAATCGCGGACGGTGATACATTGAAATTTTTCTTAAATAAACGTGTATACACTTCATGCGAACCAAAGTTATAGTCCAATGCAATATCAATAATTCGCTTTCCTGTGGTGGTCAATTCATTAGCGGAATAGGAGAGTCGTTGGTCATCCATAAATCGTTGAAAGGTTTCACCAGTGGATTTTTTAAACAATCACCCAATTTCATTATGTCATAATGGAAATGATTGTACTTGATTAATTTTGCTCTTTTATCTCTTTATAAATTTTTTAGTTTATGTATAATAAAAAACAAATCCAAATTGGAGAGTGATATTCATGGCAAAATCGAACGCGCGGAAAAAACGCGAGAAACTAATTCGTGAAGGAAGGCGCAATCCGGAGAAAAGCAGAAGTCCGTTTGCTCAGCTAGATTTACGAACACAGCGCACAAAAACAAAAAAGGATCTACTATACCGAAACAAACACAAGAACCGTAATCCAAAACAATGGGAAGACGATTCTTGTGTTTTTGTTTATTCAATGTGTTTTTCCAAACCGTTCGATACTTCTTTTGATATTTAGGATCTTTCTCTAGGTCAATTAATCCCAATGCCTGATCCTTCACTTTTTCATCCGTTACCTCATCATACAAATTACGCATCCATTCATCATCCCACCTTTCGATCTATGCCTTATCGTCTATTACCTCTACAAAATGGGATAAAATTTTAGCCGTTAATCCCCAAATAGCCCGGTCCTCGTAAACGTAAAAATATTCATCAATGTGTCTTGTGCGCCAGTTATAATTCTCCCCTCCCGCAATCAGTTCATATGGAAAATCTTCTTCTGGTTGTACATCCAAATGAACGCGGTGGATTTGCGGCTTTTCTTCTAAGAAAAAGGATAACGGAACGCTAAATGTATCTTCCACCTCAGTAGGATTCGGCTTTATTAGTTCTGGGGAATGAACGAACCCCACATACGGATAAATAAACATGCCAAATGGAGAGACGAAGTAATCTAGTGGAGAGACGTCCGAAATGTTTTCCCTACTAATCCCTAATTCTTCTTCCGTTTCACGAAGTGCAGTAGCTTTTTCTGATTGATCACGTTTATCCATTTTTCCACCTGGAAAACAAATATCGCCTGGTTGTCGGCGTAAATTACGAGAACGTACTTCAAATAGTACATGGATACCATCGTCCTGTTGCACAAGTGGGAGCAAAATAGCATACTTCGAAAATTGTTCACTTCCAAGAATAGAAGGTATATGATTGTTAACTTTATCTAAAAGGCTTTTTTTGTCCATGAGCGTTCACTCCAGTCTATTCCTACTAGTATAGCGAAAATTAGGCAAAATTAAAATGCAGAGACTACTAGAATTAACTACTTGTTCGTTATCCAAATTGCCCATGTTCGCATATACTGACCGTGAAAAATTCGGGAGGTATCTAGATGTTTAGAAAACCAAAATTTATACCAATGGGAAATTACAACGAACAGCAGTCACAGGAACTTTTCCGCCAACAGCCAAGCGTTCAAGAAGTCATGCAAATGCTTCGTACTGGTCATGGCAATTTATATACAACGTTTGAGCAAGCAGGAATGAACCGAGCTATTACCGATTACATTTTCTCACTAGTAGTTAGGTTCACACTTAATCAAGCGAATACAAACCAATCCGCAAACCGTATATACAATCAGTTTCAAAGCCAAGTTCCATGGATTAACTTTTTCCTCGGTAGATTTAACATTCCACAAAACGTGGTAGATCGTACTTTTCTTACCATTATTGAAATCGTATTAAATTTAATCACAGATGGTGACGGCGGCCAACCAGATAATGATTGGTCAAATTGGGAAAGCTTAGGTGGAGTACTGACATCAGGGCCAGCTGCCGCTTCTTGGCAACCAAATCGCCTGGATGTTTTTGCTAGAGGAACAGACCAAGCACTATATCATATTTGGTGGAATGGTCGACAATGGAGCAATTGGGAAAGTCTTGGTGGTGTATTGACTTCCTCACCAGCAGCTGTCTCGTGGGGGCCAAACCGTATTGATGTATTCGTTCGAGGAACCGACAACAGCTTATATCACAAATGGTGGAACGGATCCAACTGGAGTGATTGGGAGAGCCTTGGTGGCGTGCTAACAAGTGCACCAGCAGTTTCATCACGCAAATCCAATCAACTCGATGTTTTTGTTAGAGGAACAAATAATCGATTGTATAAGAAAACATGGAACGGCTCTAACTGGGAAGACTGGGAAGACCTCGGTGGTAACCTAGCATCAGCACCAGCAGCTGTTTCGTGGGGACCTAACCGAATCGATGTCTTTGCTCAAGGACAAAATCGTGACTTAATTCATAAATGGTGGAACGGATCAAGCTGGAGTAACTGGGAATCACTCGGCGGTATTCTCACCTCAGCACCAGCAGTTTCATCTACCCGCTCAAACCAACTGCAAGTATTTGTGCGTGGAACGGGTAATGATTTATATGTAAAAACGTGGAATGGATCGCGCTGGTCTGGTTGGCAAAATCTTAACGGAACACTCACTTCAGAGCCAGCTGCCGTATCATGGGGGCCAAATCGAATCGACGTTTTCGCGCGTGGGCAAGACAATAGCCTCATACACATCTACCGCTAAAAACATTGCCTGACACTTTTTCTAGAAAGCTTAGAAAAGTGTCAGGAACCTATTTTTCCATACTAGCTGTTACTCTGTTTCTTCCAAGTTGTTTCGATTGAAGCAAGTGTTGATCAGCTACGATGTAGCCTCTTTCCACTGACATGTAAGCTTACTAGTTGTATAACTTTCTCCCTTTTTATAAAACATCAAGTAGATTCCTTCAATTTAATCATATCAAGCTTAAGCCTTGAGACAAAATCATTGATAAGGCTTGTGCTTTGCTTCTCTTTTGACCACGCTAGGGCCATGCCAGGATAATCCTGTTCCAGGTTAGCAATTGTCACAGGTACTACCTGACCTGTTTTTACACAAGGATCATTTTTCACCGTGTAATCAGGACCAATTGTAATTGCTATGTTTTCCAGGAGGGCATTACGAATCGCATCCAAATTATTCGTAGAAAATAAGATGTTTATCGGACCAAATTGGGATACAAAGTAATCCACGAACTCCCACATTCGATCATCATTGTAAATAACAAAATCATATTCTTTTAATTCCTCGGGTGTTGCAGATTCAGTGAGACTCAAAGAAGACTGTTTACTTGCAGCAACGATCATTTCTCCACGGAGAATGATTTCTGTCGCAATTTTTTTATCTTTCAACTCATTTCCACGTCTTGTCAAACCAATAATTCCAAGGTCAAGTTTATCTTGCTTGATCGAATCAATTATATCCTGAGAAGCTTTTTCCGAAGTCTCCAGCTCAACGTTTGGATAATCCTTTTTAAAAACGGAAAGCGTTCGCGGTAAGTACATCAATGGGCTAGGAATGGTACCTATCCGTAATTTACCGTGCATTGCTTTCACACTAGAATCCGCTTCGACCTTTAATTCTTGAAGCTTCGTTAATGTTTCTAATGCCTTTTTAATAATTTTACTTCCTCTTTCTGTTGGTGTGGCTCCAAGTCGTGACCGCTCAAAAAGTTTTACCCCCAATTCCTTTTCTAGATTGGTAATTGATTGGCTAATCGCTGACTGTGTCACATGTAAATTCTTAGAGGCAACTGATATCGAACCATATTTAGCAACTTCCACAACATATTCAAGCTGATCTAATTTCACAAAATTACTCCTTTATTATTAATTTAGCTTAAGTAAATATTATTATATTTAAATATACTTTATATCCAACGATTTGTATAATTAAATTAGAAAGTTCCGAAATATTAATGCTTAGATTATTTAAATGAGGAGGCGTATTTGAATGAAAACGATGGAAACTGTAATATCAGAAACTACTTTTCAAAAAATAACGCACTTTGATGAGGTGCATATTGATAATAATCCAGGACGCCAGCTACAAAAGATTAAAGAAACTGTTCCAGCGTTTAAAGAATGGTTTAAATCAACAGGCATGGCTTCAGCATTTCATTCATTTGATTTAATTAAAGTACCATATCCAACCAAATACGGTCTATGGCGGGCAGGAAGTAGTTTGTCACCATTTTTATGGTTCACAAACCGCATGTTTATCGTTCAATGGCAAGCAGAAGGACGAACATGGACACTACTTAATGAACCCTCTGAAACAGAATTAGCGGAAGGAACTCCTTTTTATAGCTCCTTAATCGAAAACTATGGGGATTTTTTAAGTAAAAGTGTACTAACGAAGCGCTATGGAACAGTGGAAGGTTATTTAAAAGAAGTCGGATTGAAACCAGAAGACATCGATTTTATCACTTATGATCATCTTCACACTCAGGATGTACGTCGGTGGCTAGGAACGACAAAACCACAAGCTGATATAAGTCCGAATTCTGCAGTGGAAGCCTATTTTCCAAATGCAAAGCTAATTGTTCAGCAAAAAGAGTGGGATATTTTACCTTGCTTGCATCCAATGCAAACGCAATGGTACCAACCTGAAAAATACGCTGACATCCCGATGGATCGCGTATTGTTTATAGAAGGTGATGTGCTGTTGGGACCTGGTGTTTCCTTAATATGGACCCCAGGACACACACAAGGAAACCACTCGCTAGTTGTAAATACGAATTCTGGAATTTGGGTAAGTAGTGAAAATGGCATTGCAGCTGAATGTTTTGTACCAGAGGAAAGTGGAATACCTGGCTTGAAAAAATATGCAAAACACACTGGATTCGAGGTTGTCATTAACGGTAATACGCTTGAGGGAACAGCAAGACAATACAATTCGATGGTACAGGAAAAACTAATGGCCGATCCATGCAAGAGGAATCCGAAAATACCACAGTTTTTCCCAAGTTCAGAGCTAACCCCAAGTCGTTTTTCTATTGGGACAAAGCCTTCTTTCATGCATAAAAAGGTGGCATTTGGAGTTATTCAACGACCAGGAAGTGGAAAATAATGAAGGCTATTGTTTACGACTTTTCCGTACCAAGGTATATTGCAGCAAAAGCACTTGGGAAACGTTTTCCATCGTTGTATTATGGGAAGCCATCTGCGCTATCCATGCAAGAGGTGGATGAACCTACCTTACCGAACGAAAACTGGGTAAAAGTAAAACCAATCTATGCAGGTGTTTGCGGGTCAGATATGGGGGCAATATTTTATAAAACTTCTCCAGCACTCACACCCTTCAACTCATTCCCATCTGTTTTGGGCCATGAAGTTGTTGGAATAGTTACCAAGGTCGGGAATAATGTTCGAGGCATAGAGGTTGGGCAACGCATTTCCGTTGACCCCTATATCACGTGTGAAGTCCGTGGACGAGAAGAACTTTGTCCGGCTTGTAAAAAGGGGATGCACAGCCTATGTCGGTATAAAAGCGGAGCCGATACGTTCGGTCCCGGGATGATCCTTGGATTTTGTAAGGATTTACCCGGAGGATGGAGTGAGTCACTTGTTGTACATGAATCGATGATTATCCCTATTCCAGATACCGTTACAGATACAGTAGCTGCAATGTATGAACCGCTAAGTGTAGGATTACATGCAGTACTACGACAACCACCTAAAAAGGGCGAAAGTGTTCTAGTCATTGGTGGTGGTATGATCGCGTACACGGTAATTGCAGCCATTCGCATGCTTGAAATTGACTGTCATATTACGCATATCAGTTTACTCGACTATCAGAAAGAAATGGGTCTTAAACTTGGTGTTGATGAAGCTTTGACAAGTAATCAGGAATTAGAGGCTACGATGTTAAAAATTCCTGAGACCACCAGGCATAAACCCGCTATCGGTCGGGATGTCTTTGTCGGAGGATTTGATGCGGTATACGATTGTATCGGCAGTAAGGAAAGCCTGGATGATACACTCCGAATGGCTCGTGAGCGTGGAAAGGTAACACTTGTTGGATGTGCAGGTGAGATCAAGCAATTAGATTGGACATTTGTTTGGGCAAATGAACTTTCCGTTTTAGGAACACACGCGTATTCAAAGAAGGAATTGTGGGAAGGAAAAGAAATTTCTACCCACTCACTTTTAACGGAATTAATTGAACGGCATCCTAGCTATCCGCTAGAACCTTTAGCCACACATGAATATACACTTGATCAGTACCAGCAAGCGATCATTGCTAATGTAGAACGTGGAAAGTACAAGTCTATTAAAACATTATTTCGGATTTAAGAATAGTTTTATAAACATAAGATTAGTGGGTAAAATCATCGACGGATGATTTTACCCACTAATCTTAGTATGTTATATAGGGATACATGCTTTTACATTTTCATCTTCATCGTGTTAATAATCGACTATTCCACTAGATTTGCCTTTCATTGGAGCCATCATCTCAAAACTTCTTCCTCCTTCTGATATACACGAGCATTGTGATACAATCATCCTAACTAGATGTAACGAAGTCATAATGAAAGGAGCAGGGCAATTGAACATACGACTGGACGAAAAAACAATTAAAAAAATGTGCGGCCCTATTTCTTTTAAAAGCGGAGAAAATTTTTATCGAAATAATAAAGTAACATTTACTAATTACAGTTCGGAAAAATGCGAAGCGACCGTTTCAGGAACGGAAGACTTTCATGTCATTGTGGAAAAGGATAAAGACGAAGACTTTCGCGCAGAATGCAGTTGCCCAACACTCCCTTCACTAAAAACCAAATGCCAGCATATTGCAGCGGTTTTACTTTCCATTTGGGGACAACAGGGGCGTAGGCCAGACTCCAATCAGGCCATAACGGATAATCTATTAGCTCTTTTTAACGACCAGCCAATCAGACCAAGAAGGCACCAGACACACTTTGAAAACAGGGAAATACTAGATGTAATTTTCAGGTGCAAACCAGTAACTGTATCGAAAGGCGAACAGCTTATTGGCATCGAAATAAAAGTTGATCAAACAGATGTGGTAAATATTCGAGACTTTTTGATCCAACTGAAACAAGGTAAAAATTCAGTAACTCCCTCATTTGTTTACGATCCAAGCCTTCATTGCTTTCAAAAAGAAACGGACAACATCATGCAGCAACTTATTCATGTAGTACATGATGAAAGCGTGTATATAGACGGGCTATCAGACAAATCAGACCTTCCAATTGGTAATCAGACTTTACTTATCCCACCATCTTCATGGGCAAGGCTTGTAACAACGCTTCCACAAGCACCCTTAGTAAAGCTATCGTATAACGGAAATATATTTGACGGGCTTAACGTAACAAACGAGCGACTTCCTTTACAGTTTTACTTTACACAAGGCGATAACACAGACTATCAACTGCAAACAAAAGGGTTAGATCGAATAGTTATTTTAAATGCCTATCAATCTGTTTTAGTTGATAACAAATTAATCTCACTGAAAAGCGAAGATTGTAAAAGACTTTTCGAATTAAAACAGATGTTGGATTCCTCGGGTACGACTGATATACCAATACGTCAAGAACAACTAAATTTATTTTTAGAAAAAGTGTTTGCTGGATTAAAAAGATTAGGCGAAATCCGTATTTCTGACGCCATCGCAACAAAGCTTAAAAAGACTCCTTTAGTTGCTAAACTATATTTGGATCGGGTCAAAAACCGACTGCTCGCGGGACTCGAATTTCATTATGATCAAACAATGACCAATCCTTTAGAAAGTAGAGAACTTCCTTCCAATTCCTACGTTATTCGTGACGTCGAAAAAGAAGAAACAATTCTAGAATTGATGGAAGACGCTTCATTCTCCAAAACAGAGGGAGGCTATTTTCTACATAATGAAGCATTGGAGTACGCATTTTTGTACCATATCGTTCCGAAACTCGAAAAACACGTTACGATTTACGCAACCACAGCGGTCCGAAACCGGATTATCAAAAAAAACGAGCATCCACAGATTAAGGTCAAAGTAAATAAAGAACGCACGAATTGGCTGGAGTTTACATTTGAAATGGAAGGCATCCATGAAAAACATATTCGAGAAATATTAGCTGCATTAGAGGAAAAACGAAAATATTATCGGTTAAAAAGTGGGTCGCTTTTATCTCTTGAAACGCGTGAATTTGAAGAAATCAAACGTTTTTTACATGCAGCTCCAGTGCAGGAAGAGGACTTGGAAAGCCGCTTGAATGTGCCAATTGTTCAAGGTCTTCGGCTTCTCGACACTACCAATAAGCACGATATATTCACATTCGAAGAGTCTTTCCAAAAGTTTATAGAAAGTATCCAGAATCCTAATCCTTCAGAATACAAAGTACCGGACAGTCTGCAACCCGTATTAAGAGACTATCAAGCACATGGATATCGCTGGATGAAAAAAATTTCCAGCTTCGGATTCGGTGGCATATTGGCTGATGATATGGGGCTAGGCAAAACCTTGCAAAGTATCGCGTTTATTTTATCGGAGCTACTGGAAGTCCGAAAAAAGAAGCAACCCGTCCTTATTATTTGTCCATCATCATTGACGTATAACTGGCTCAGCGAAATGAAAAAATTTGCGCCACAAATAAATGCAAAAGTGATGGATGGAAGTATACGAGAGCGAGTTGCGAAACAGATGGATGTTATGGAGGATAGCGATGTAGTAATTACTTCTTATCCGCTTCTTCGTTCAGACATCAATTGGTACAAGAAACAAATCTTTCACACAATCTTTTTTGATGAGGCTCAAGCATTTAAAAATCCAGTAACCCAAACTGCCAGAGCAGTAAAGAAACTTCGGGCGGACTATCGTTTTGCCCTAACTGGTACACCTGTTGAAAATTCTCTAGAAGAATTATGGTCGATTTTTCACGTAGTTTTTCCGGAATTATTTCAGGGATTAAAAGAATTCAGCAATCTTACAAAAAAGAAAATTTCTCGTAGAATCCGTCCATTTTTACTTCGGAGATTGAAAAAAGATGTACTATTAGAGCTCCCAGAAAAAATGGAATCAATTGAAACAGCAGAGTTATTACCAGATCAGAAAAAACTGTACGGCGCATATTTAGCGAAACTAAGACAAGACACATTGAAGCATTTGGACAAGAATACGCTTCGAAAAAACCGTATCAAAATACTTGCTGGCATAACCCGACTAAGACAAATCTGTTGCCACCCAGCATTGTTTGTCGATGGCTATAACGGAAGCTCAGCGAAATTTGAACAGTTGATGCAAATCATAGAAGAATCAAGACTTGCAGGTAGAAGAATTTTGATATTTTCCCAATTCACCAAAATGCTTGAACTGATCGGCAGAAATCTATCCAGACAAGGTCAATCCTACCTTTACCTCGACGGACAAACTCCTTCAAAGGAACGCGTAGAAATTAGCAACCGATTCAATTCCGGAGAACGAAAAATTTTCCTTATTTCCTTAAAAGCAGGCGGTACAGGACTAAATCTTACCGGGGCAGACACTGTCATCCTGTACGATCTCTGGTGGAATCCCGCAGTTGAAGAACAAGCTGCTGACCGTGCCTATCGCATCGGCCAAACAAATGCTGTTCAGGTCATTAAACTGGTTGCACGCGGTACTATTGAAGAAAAAATGAACACACTACAGGAAAAGAAGAAGCATTTAATAGCAGAGGTTATTGATCCTGAAGATAAGTCTGCTGCTATGCTTACGGAAGAAGACATTCGAGAAATATTGAATGTATAGCTTCCTTTTACAGATCACTCATTAGAAAAATTCGGCATTCAATTGGCACTCAGTAGCTAATGCCGAATTTTTTAGAATGTCTATCCTAACTTAGACTTTCTGACGTTATAATTAAAATAATTCTGATCCAATGATTAGATTATTTTTTAATTATCATTACTGAATAGATTGTGATATAGTTAAGGTGTAATTTTTGCAAAATTCATATAAACATATCCTTAATGAGAAACCTACACTACAAAACCTCCAATGATTCCCCACCAGGATCGAAATCCATTTTAGGGAGTGAAGTGCAGTGAACAGATATGTTCTATTTATTGGTATTGCCCTCGCACTAATTCTATACGGCTGTTCGAATGAACCAAAAGCGGACGAAGAGAAAAATGAGAAAACCGAACAAACCACACAAGACAATCCTAAAGAGAATGAAAAAATTACATTAGAAAAGGCTGAGAAACAAGTTGATATACAATTAACTAAAGGATTAGAGTCTGGCCTAAAAAACCAAGACAAAGAAGCTTTCCTTCAACTTTTCAGTAAACGTGATGAATTGTTTTATAAAGAACAAGAAAGATGGTTTGAAGAATATGTTTATTTGTTATATGACGGTTATAAAATCGAAGCAAGTATAAAAGATATTACACTAACATCTTCTGAAAAAGGGCAGGTTAGTTTCACCGTTTACATCGAACGACCAACTGGAGAAACATTAAATGCTTCTGTTACTTACGGCATTTCTACCGCGATTAATGATACAGACGAGTGGAAAATATACGGCATGCCATTTAGGGAAATAAAAGATGGAATTTTTACTGTTAATTATTTGGAATCACAAAAGGAGACGGCTACTAACGTACTAGATCATGCAAAAAAAGTGGTTGGGGCATATAAAAATAGTTTTAAATGGCAGGTAGAGCGAGTTGACGTAAAACTTTTCAAAAATAGTAATGAGCTAGTCGCAACGATTCCCTTCTGGACGGATAAAGCTCTGGGCTGGAATGAATACCACGAAGCGATAAAAGTAGTAGTTAATGACAATGAAGAAGCTACCCAGTACATTTTAGCTCATGAAATTGCGCATCAGCTTTTATCCGATTTAACAAACGATAATTCCCCAATATGGTTCCAAGAAGGCTTTGCAAACTTCTTACCAGAAGGACTTAAAGAGTCAGGCGGTATGTTTTCATTTGATTTAAACAAAAGCAACAAGGCATCACAAACCATGCTTGATCGACTGGAAGGCAAAGTATCGTTCCCTAAGATTTCCGCTATAAGCGAGGAAAAGTATCTTGATGTGTACGGATACCTCTTCATTAACTACTTAGTACAGGAACACTCGATGGAAAAGTTTATGGGGATGCTATCAGATTTAAAGAATTATCCTTATATCGATAAACGAATAGCCCATAAAACAGAGCAAATGGAAGAAATATTACTTAAAACGATTGAAAAACATTATGGATCTTTGGAGCAAATTTCTGAGGGGTATGAAAAATTTTATAAAAACAGTACTAAATAAATAGTAAGACGAGGCTGGGACAAAAGAAATCAATCAAGTAAAATCACGAACAATGAGTTATATTAGCTCCGGAAATATACGCAGACTCCTTGAAAAAGAAAATCACTTTTTCTGCGTGCGATGCTTTTTAGGGAAGCATTCCTTGTCCTGCGGGAGGAAAGGCATCGGTTAGTCTCCCTAAGGTGCGCGAAGTATATTTCCGGAGCGGTTTTATTACGCAATTTATATTATTGTTCGAATTTACTTTGATAAAAATACTTATGTCTCAGCCTCGTATTATATTGAATACATATTATTCAGTCACATACGTATCAACTTTCTTATTTAGCCTATTACTCATAGCTGTTAACGTTTCTAATTTATTCGATACATCTTCAAATGACGCATTTACTTCTTCAGAAATACCAGCAACTGTTTCTGCATTAGAGGAACTCAGTTTTGCGGCTATTCCCATTTGGTTAATCATAGATGATATTTCTTTCGTTCTCTTCGTTACCTTCTCCATGTTGTCTAAAACTCTACTTACGTTAGTCGAAACATTCGTTGTGGCGTCAACAATTTCGCCAAAATTACTACCTGTTTTCATAATGATTTCTTTACTGTTATCAGTCGAATCATTTGTCTTCCTCATCACGTTTATTACTTCTTTTGTTTCCCGCTGAATAGCTTCAATAATAGAGCTTATATTAACTGTAGCCTCAGATGATTGACTAGCTAATTTCCTTACCTCATCAGCTACTACAGCAAACCCTTTACCTGCTTCACCAGCTCTTGCCGCCTCTATAGTCGCGTTCAACGCTAACAAATTTGTTTGACTAGCTAAATCGCTAATGACAGCTACTATCGTATCGATTTCACCTGTTTTTTCTCCAAGTACATCAATCTTATGTACGGATTTTTTTACGTTTGATTCAATCTCGTTAAATTTAGAGACAATCACATTTATATCTGTTTTACCTACATTGGCCTTGTTGGTTGCAATAGTTGAGAGATCCATGACGGTCTTAATATTTCCCTCTACATCCTCAACCTCCTTCGCAATATCATTCATGTAATTTTCCATTAGCGCCATACTGTCAAACTGTTGAATTGTCTCAGAAGATACCTCATCAATTGAAACAGCTACTTGATTGATACCAGCCTTTGTCTCTACAGTATTAATAGAAAGCTGTTCTGCAGTATGATTAACATGTTTAATATTATTCTTAACATCCTTGAAAATAGACCTCAGCGATTTAGTCATCTCGTTAAAATTACTCGTTAGTTTGCCAAGTTCATCCTTCGTCTTTACCTCTAAAGATGGTACAGTAAAGTCACCAGAAGCTACTCTTTCGACCTGATAAGAAATTCTTGCTAGTGGCTTTGTGATTAGCAGTAACGTTATGTACACAAGAACGATTGTTATAATAATTGAACTAACACAAATAATTAGGACCCATGTTATACCAGCCTTGCTTAATTGAACGGAATATTCCACTCTATCAGCTATTCTTTGTTTAGCAGTATCGACAATAGATGATATCGAGATATTTGCCCGATCAAAATATGCTATACTCTTAAACGCATCATTTTTTGCTACATTATGCTCTCCATTTAATGAGTTGCTAACAGCATTATTCGTTAACTCCTTATAGCTATCCCACTGCTTTATAAAATCTTTATATGAATTTTTCACACTGCTATCACCTAATTTAACAATTAAAGGCTCAATCCTCTTTCTACTTGCTTCTAAGTTTTTTATCGTAGTATGTATATCACTCTCTAATTTTTTAATAGAAACGGTTAAGGTCGTGCTAGATATCTCATTCAAATATTTATTTATTTTCAACATATCATTATTTATACTAGTTGCTTCCATCATGATTGGTAATGCCAATTGGTCAATCTCTTTATCATTATTAGAAATGGTATGCATGAAATAATAGATAATACTACTCATTACGATCAGTAATAAAAGTACGGCAGAAAAACTCGCTATTACACGTGATCGTATAGATAAGGTATTTATTTTCTTTGCTACTCTCTTTAATACGGACCCCTTTTTCATACGCACCCTCCTTTAGACCTATACATTTATCATACATAAACTAGTAACCCAGAAGAAGAGGATTAAACGTAACTTTACACAATCTTTACACCCTACTAAATCCGGATGATTTACTCAGATTATGTAATCAAACCTGTATATTATTTAAAATGGAAATTAGTCACAGTTTGTATCATTCCAATGGTACAAACTGTTTATGTTAACTTAGTGAAATAATTGGTTGACATAAAGGGTAAATCACATTACATTAATAGGTATGCAACCTACTAACATAGAATAGGAGATTCGTTATGAACATACGTGAAATTACATATGTTGCTTTATTTGCGGCAATTATGGGGGCGCTTGGCTTTATTCCTCCAATTTTCCTTGCTTTTACACCCGTACCAATCACAATGCAAACGCTAGGTGTGCTTCTGGCAGGTGGACTTCTCGGTGCCCGTTTAGGTGGTATGAGTATGCTTGTTTTCTTGGCACTTGTTGCAGCAGGTCTTCCACTTCTTTCAGGTGGCCGCGGTGGGCTGGGAGTGTTTTTTGGACCTAGCGCAGGTTATTTGCTATCCTATCCAATAACGGCTTACGTACTAGGTTACATCCAATCTCACTTTAAAAACCTACGATTAGCTAACATTCTACTAATCAACCTAACGATAGGAATTTTCTTAATCTATTTAATTGGTGTTCCTGTACAAGCATTTATGATGAACATCGATCTTTTAACAGCTGCCAAGATGAGTCTAGTATACTTACCAGGAGATGCCTTGAAAGCAACAATTGCATCTTTTTTAATCTATAAACTTCAACATTACTCCGTCTTTAAAAGGAGACCGATTGCGAATTAAAGGAGAATGCACGTGTCAACAATTACAGGTTCATACGCCCATCATGCTTTAAAAAACCCTGATAAAACTGCGATTCGAACTGCTACTGAAACGGTTAGTTACAGTGATTGGTATAGCATGGTTTGTAAAACAGCTAGCTGGTTGCGCACAAACGTTGGTTCAGAAAAAACAATTGGGATCTTTATGCCGAACGGAATTGCTTATTTACAGCTTTTTGCTGGCGCAGCAATGGCCGGCTGTATAGCTGCCACGTTTGACGCAAAGTGGAAACGAATAGAACTTTACGGGCGCATCGCTGTTTCTTCACCATCTATAATCATTACAACGAAAAAACTAGCTACTCGCCTTGATACAGATTCAACAATCGTATATTGGGAAGATGCCACAATACAAATGAAAGATTGTGATGCTACTTGGAACGAGAATGTTAGTGAAGACACGTTATTTTACATGGGATTCACTTCTGGATCCACTGGTAAGCCAAAAGCTTTTGTCCGCGATCATAAATCTTGGATCTCGAGCTTTGCGTGCAACCGCAGTGACTTTCACATGGTTGAAATTGATCACGTATTAATTCCAGGTTCGCTCATCCACTCTCATTTTCTATACGGGGCAGTCAGTACGTTGTATTTAGGTGGAACAATCTATTTGATGGACAAATTCTCACCTACAAACGCGCTAAATCTTCTAGAAGATTTCCCTATAACAGTGTTATACGTCGTTCCCACTATGATCGAGGCAATGTTAATAGAAAAACACACGATACATAAGCCATTAAAAATTATTTCGTCCGGTGCAAAATGGGAGACAACCTCCAAAGAAAAGCTTCGGGAACAGTTTTTAAATGTAACCCTATTCGAATTTTATGGAGCAAGCGAACTAAGCTACGTGTCGCTTTTACGTGATGAGGATCACCAAGCAAAACCAGGTTCGGTCGGTAAATCCTTTCATAATGTTGAAATCGAAATACGACTTGAAAATGGAGATAAAGCTAAGCTTGGAAAGACAGGTAAGATTTTTGTCCGAAGTAATATGATTATTTCTGGATACATTCATGAAAACATTCATGACATTCATTCGATTATTGATGAAAACGGGTGGGCTACAGTAGATGATATGGGCTACCTTGATCATGACGGCTATTTATACATCAATGGCCGTGAAAAAAATATGATTTTATACGGCGGTGTCAATGTTTTCCCAGAAGAAATTGAGTCTGTTTTAATGGATCATCCAGATGTTGAAGAGGTAGCTGTCATTGGTATCCAACATGATTATTGGGGCCAAATACCTGTTGCCGTCATTAAAGGAACTCCCTCTACACGTCAGTTGAAAAAACATTGCAAGAAAAATCTTTCAGCTTACAAACTACCTAGAAAGTGGCATTTTGTGAATGAAATACCACACACAACAACCGGCAAAATAGCCCGAACAGCTGTAAAAGAATTAATCAAACCCGAGGTGAACGTACATGAACAGAGCAGTAATCGTAAACGCAAAGCGAACACCTATCGGTAAAAGAAATGGGATTTTCAAACAAATGGAGCCACATGTACTAGCGGCACCTATAATCCAGCAGTTGGCAAAAGGTCTAGAAACAGAAATAAATGAAGTTATTATTGGAAATACGGTCGCACCAGGAGGCAATCTTGCCCGCCTAACTGCTTTAGAAGCTGGATTACCATTATCAATCCCCGGAATGACTATTGATCGACAGTGTAGTGCAGGGCTTGAAGCAATACGTACAGCATGTCATTTCATTCAAGGGGATGCTGGTAATTTATATGTTGCTGGCGGAATAGAAAGTACAAGTACCTCGCCATATCCAGAGCGTGCACGTTTTTCACCTGATTCAATAGGCGATCCCGATATGGGAATGGCAGCTGAAAACGTCGCCCGCAAATATGGCATTTCAAGAGGTATGCAGGATGAATATGCTCTATTAAGCTATCAACGTAGCTGGAACGCTTTTAATAAAGGTTATTATGATCAAGAATTAGTAGCGATTGAAGGCATACAAACAGATGAAGGTTTTCATAAAATGCGCAATATGGAGACATTATTAAGACGGGCTAGACCAATTTTTGTTCCAGAAAATGGATCAGTAACCGCAGCTAATAGCTGTGGGATTCATGATGGTGCCGCTGCCGTCGTGGTGATGGAAGAAGGCTTAGCAACAAAACTTAATAAAAAGCCGATTCTCCGGTTCATTGACAGCGTGGCAAGTGGTGTCCACCCTAATTATCCTGGGATATCACCTGTACCAACAGTTAGAGAATTGTTGAAGCGGAACGAGTTATCAGTTGACGAAATTGATTTATTTGAGATTAACGAAGCGTTTGCTTCCAAAGTTGTAGCATGCGCACAGGAGCTCTCCATTCCTTATGAAAAATTGAATGTCTCTGGTGGCGCATTAACGATCGGCCACCCATATGCAGCATCAGGTGCCATTTTGGTGAACCGATTATTTTATGAGGCTCAAAGAAGAAAAGATGCAAAATATGTGATTGCTGCCATTGGCAGTGGTGGTGGCGTTGGACTGGCAGTTCTTTTTGAGGTGATAACATGAAAACGGAGAAACAAACGTTCATTTTTACGAAGGAACAAGTGAAGCAATTTGTTGATGTTCTCGGAGACCGAAACCCAATATACGAAAACATCAATAACGCAAAAAGCTTAGGCTTCCGAAACATACCAGTTCCACCGACAATGCCCATGATTGTCTATCAATCTTTTGACATACCGTGGTCAATGGAAGCACCAATTATTCATCGAAAACAACAATGTAAAATTCATCAACAGATGTTCATTGATGAACGCTACGAAGGCTTTGTCATATTATCTGATATTCGCAAAAGGAACGACAATACGTTTAGTAAACAGACCCTTTACTTGTATGATGATACAAACACCGTCTGTTTCAGTGGAATTTCTCACATTGTCTCAGGTGATATACGATGAAAAAATTACAGTTTTTTATCACAGAACAGGATATTAACACGTACGCACAGATTTCTGGCGACGTTAATCCCGTACACCTTGACGACAAGTATGCAAAAACGCATGGTTTCTCTGGGAAGATAGCTCACGGCATGTTAACAATGGCAAAAATTTGGTCGGTACTTTCCTCATCCAATCTAGTTCACCCAAACGATTTTCCATCTACATATGAACTGTCATTTTCAGCACCAGTCTATCCAGGTGATTTGATTACGTTAAAAATTACATTCCAGAAAGACAAACTTCTATTCAATGCCACGTGTGAGGATAAAGTTTTGGCAAAAGGGTTCATTCAAATGAATCGATGAAACAAAAATACCAACTTATACGTATTATAGTTAAGGAGGTCACTCAAATGGAAAATACCGTTTATGTTTCAGACAACTTTTTCTCAGCAGGCGAAACAATTGTTAAGAATCCAGACAACCGGGAAATCGGTTACCTTGACTTGAAAAGTGCTTTCTCATCAGGAGTTTCTTTTTATGGAGAAGATAAGTCTTTATTGACTTCTGGAGGATTTAAAACCTTTTCCAATCAGTGGATTGTAAGTGATAAGAACAACGTAGAACTTGGCGTGTTAAAAACAAGTTGGTTTGCATTTTCAAAAAAATATACATACACGAAAGCAAACGGTAGTAGTTACAAAATTTCATCCCCCGCATTTTCAAAAGATTTTACAATCCATGATGATCGGTCAAATGAGGTAGCAACGTTTAAACGAACTAGCAGTTTTTTCTCTTCCTCGGCATATGAACTTAATAATTACGGCAATCCAATGCCCACTGAAGAACTGATAATCGTTGTTATGGGAGTTAATGCAATTGAAAAACGCAAACAGAGCAGCGCAGCTACATAAGTTACAGCTCATGCCTTGTTAAAAATTAAAAGTAGCCCGCTTCACCCATAAGGGAGTTTCGCGGACACACAATCCGCTATTTGCTCCTAACACTTCCTTTTTGGCACGTTACCGGACACCAGAGACCCTATTTCATAAAAATTGTGTTAAACCAACCATCAAATCATGACATAGCGAATCCTAAGTCCGGTAAATCAAAAATTCACCTGTTTTATGCTAAATAACGGATTCTGTGTCCGCATACCCCTCCCTTCCAGGTCACTACTATAAATAATAATGATAACAAGCTACTGCTTCTACTTGCTTAAATCCTTCTTGCAAATACAGTGATTTTGCCCCTTGATTATCAGCATTCACACACAGAACGGTTCGATCATACGATTTTTCTTTAGCAAAGTGTAGCATTGCACGCAACATATTTCTTCCTAGGCCCTTGCCTTGATACTCAGGTAATAATGCGATCGGACCAATATCCATAATAGGTTCATTTTCATACTCATCATCTGAGCATTTGATTACGCCAACTGGTCGCTCCCCGTGGTAGAGAATTCTTGCCCCACCTTCAATTGACTCCTCTGCCGTCATCATTTTCGTAATCATTTCCACAGTTTGCGGTGTCTCACTTCCTTTAAGCGTTGCAAAACTTGCATTCCTAACTTCACACCATGCTTCTTCATCGGTTCCTAGTCGAAATAGCCGAAGTTCATAATCCTTAGGGAAATGAAAATTAGGAACAACCAAGTCATCGCGCACGAGCAGAAATGCGTATCGGTCTAACGCAAAATTTAACCGCTTAATCGATTGATCCAATTCCTCGTTCATAACCGGGACAAATACGAAAATAGAATCAAGCCCCTCTGCATGCTTTAAAATAGCTTCCATCAACAACTGGTAGTGTTCCTGATCACCTACTTCTGAATGAAAAATTCGAAATCGGGCTTTCTTGCCTCGTTTCGCATAATCATCAAGTATTAGAGATGCAGCCGCTACAATCTCTCCTTCTTGATTTCTACTAATATAGGTGGGGTTTTCTTCATTTGGTTCAAAATCTCTTAGGTCCTCATCGTACAGAAAGGAATCATCCACTTTGTATTTGTGTTTCTTACAATAGGTAATAAAATCTTCTACTTTTTCTTTCGTTAATTGTTCAGCTTTCATTGGGATGACCTCCATATTATATTTTCTAACCTGTATTCTTCAATAAATTAAGAAACACTTCCAAATTAACCGATAACCACTTATCTTTATGAATGGCTGAATATATTCCAAGACCATACCCTTCCTCACCTGTTGGAGTTTCTTTTAAGTTACCTTGATCAATTTCATCTTTCACAACAAACTGTGGGAGCATGGATTTTCCAAGTCCACACAGAACACATTGTTTAATTGCTTCTACACTTGGTAATTCTACTCTTGAAATTGCAGGTTTTCCTTCTTTTTTTATATGTTCCTCGACAGCTTGACGCCAGCTACAGGAATATTCGGTAACAAGCATGGTTTCTGTCCGAACATTATCTAAATTTTTAACAGAATGGACCAATGATAGCTTTTCATCTCGTAATTTTTCAATTGTTAGATCCCTTGCATACCATTCTGACTGCTCCACAATGATGGCAACGTCAATATCACCCTTTTTTAACTGACTTGATAGGTCATCATAATTAAGCGACTTGAGCGTCAACTCAATATTAGGGAATTCTTCCATGAAATTCATAATAATTGTTGGTAACCAATAAATCATCAACGATTCACTTGCACCGATAGTTAGTTGACCAGCTGGTTCATCTGCAATGTTGATGACCTCTTTCGATCTGGAATAGAGTTTTATAATATCTAATGCATAGGGAAGAAAATTTCTACCAGCTTGCGTTAAGGTTATTTGTTTACCTAGACGATCAAAAAGAGGTTGCCCCAATTCCTTTTCCAGTTCTTTCATATGACCGGTAATCGAAGACTGTGCGTACCCCAACTCATCCGCTGCTTTTTTAAACCCTCCTACATCAACAATTGTTCTGAATGTAATAAGGTGACGAAGCTCCATATCACATACTCCTCCCCATTATCATTTTTACTGAATCAAATTATCTAAAATATCTATTTTACTGAACCCAATAAGTACTTTACACTGTAAGTACACGTAATTCAAGTTAATAAGGAGTGAGCTTATATGAAAATTATGGCACTATTAGGAAGTTCAAGAAGAGATGGAAATACGGAATACCTCATCAAAAGGGGGCTTCAAGGCATCGAACACCAGACGGTTTATCTATTGGACCATAAGGTAGATCCTATCGTTGATAAACGACATACAGAAGAAGGTTTTAGCTATGTAGATGATGATTATGAAAAGCTATTTTTCGAGTTTTTGAAGCAAGATATTATCATCTTTGGCTCGCCTTTATATTGGTTTGGCATGTCGGGACAGTTGAAAATATTCTTTGACCGTTGGAGTCAATATTTAAAGGACGATCGATTTAATCTAAAAGAAGAATTGAGTAAAAAAAGTGCTTATGTAATAGTAACCGGTGAAAATCCAGATCCGAAGATTGCTGCATTACCAGTTATTCAGCAATTTAATCACATCTTCGAATATGTAGGAATGGATTTTACTGACTATATAATTGGAAAAGGAAACAAACCAAATGAGGTTCTAAATGACCCAGTTGCACTAACGAAGATTGACTTGTGGAATGAAAACCTTAACAAAATGACGGTTAGATAGAAAAAAATTATTAGAAAAACTCGGCATTCGCCTCGTCCTTAATAGCGAATGCCGAAGTTTTTCTTATAAGGTCTACCATAACTTATGCTTTCTGACGTTATAAAAATGGTCGGAGATGATCAATATCCCCGACCTTCTATATCAAAACAAAATTCGCTTTTAATCCAACAAATTGTTTTTCAGAACCTGTATATCATCATCAGTTAATCCAATTGAATTCTTCATGTACGCTTCCACAGTTCCATATTTGTTTTCCAATTCATCAAAGAATGTATTGATGTATTCAGCACGCGCCTCAACCATCGCATCCATAACAGCCTGCTCAACATTTGGATTTTTGGTTACGCCTAATGCATCAAAGTTTGCTTTCATTTTCTCAACAGCATTATTTGTATACATATAGTCCTGATCAATGACTTCCCGTGGGACTCCGAGTACACTTAATATTAACGCAGATACTGCACCTGTTCGATCTTTTCCAGCCATACAATGGAAAAGCATTGGTTTATCAGGTTCATCTAATAAAACATCAAATACTTTTTTAAATGCGCTTGTGTAGCCCACCATGTTCCGATTCAAGGATATCAACAATTCTCCAGGCTTACTGTTTTCAAGTGTTACTGAATGAACATCGCCAACCTGTCGTACTGTTTTTACATCTGAAACAATTGGTGTATGAATCCATAAAGCATCGCCTAAAAGAGGATCCGGAAACTTTTCAATCTCATCAACTCCACGAAGATCACAAATTTTCTTAATGCCAAGTTGACGAATCACTTCTATATCCGCTTCTGTCAATTGACTTAAATTTCCCGATCGAAAAAGTTTACCCCACTTTACTATTCGGCCATCTTCCGTCTGATACCCACCTAGGTCGCGGAAGTTAAAACTTCCTTCAAGTGTAATTTCCCGTCTATTCTGTTGCATGAAAGGATCCCCCTACAATTCTAATTAGTTTTATTATACAAGAGGAAAAAGCAAATGAGATAAAACCATACTACCTTTTTAAATAAGATATAGCGCTAACTAAACCTTTTCCTTCTTGAAATGTGGATAGCCAATCAAAATAGCTATTATTCCACATATACCAATTAATACTGGATAAAACGAATATTGCAGAATGCTCACTGGCGATATTTTTGCAACCCCTGCCGCAACAAGCAATTGCGCTCCATACGGTATTAAACCTTGAACACAGCATGAAAATACATCAAGCAAGCTTGCCGATTTACGCGAATCAATTCCATAATTATCAGCAATGGTTTTGGCAAGTGGACCAGTAGTGATAATCGATATTGTATTATTTGCTGTCGATAAATCCGTCAATCCCACAAGACCTGCAATACTGAATTCAGCGCCTTTTTTTGATTTTATATTGCGCGTTAACCGATATAGCAGATAGTCGATACCACCATTATGATTGATGATTGCCACCATACCAGCAATTAAAATAGCAAGGAACGAAATTTCATACATCCCAGCCATCCCTTCACCAATTTTTTGGATGATAGTCATTAACTGATAGCTGCCATCTACTAGCCCGATAATTCCTGCAAACGCAATTCCAATTGAAAGAACAAGAAAAACATTGACCCCTACTAGTGCGGTGATAAGTACACATATATATGGCAAAACCATAATCCAACTATAAGATTGTTGTGTGATAGACGTTTCTTCACCCATTGTTAAAAACATAAGAATGATACATGTGATTATCGCCGCTGGTAATACAATGAAAAAATTCACTTTAAACTTATCTTTCATTTTTGTACCTTGTGTTCTCACTGCCGCAATTGTCGTGTCTGAAATGAAGGACAAATTATCCCCAAACATTGCCCCACCAATAATGGTTGCCATTGAAAGCACTAACGAAATCTCCGTTTGATCACTAATTCCTACCCCTATTGGTGCTAGTGCTACAATTGTGCCCATACTAGTCCCCATAGCTAAAGAAATGAAGCAAGCAATAATAAATATACCAACCATCAATAAATTTTGCGGAACAATTGATAGTGCAAGATTCACCGTAGAATCAACCGCACCCATCCCTTTTGCTACTTCGGAAAAAGCCCCTGCTAAAAGGAAAATGAGGACCATTAACATAATATTCCTGTCTCCAGCACCCTTACAAAAAACTTCAACTTTTTGATCAAACCGCTCTTTTCGATTCATAGCTAACGCAACGACAGCCGCAATCGCGATAGCCACAATCACTGGAAATGTATAAAAATCTCCTGTTATAACACCTGATCCAATAAATAATAGTAAAAACACCACAAATGGGACTAATGCCCATGGATTCCCTTTTCTATCTCTATTCATAAAAAACACCCTTCTTCTTTCCACTTGGAAAGACCTCTTGTATCAAACAATGAGAAGAGGTCTTGTAAATCAGTTTTTGCAAGAAAAACTATACATCCATTTCGACAAAGCATATATTGAAAATAAAACAAGAATACAATATTTCACTTCTTTTCTCAAGGCATAGGCGATGACACAGCTTTTACTAGTTGTGATAAAATACAGGTAGAAGTTTCCAAAAATTTCAATTGTTAGTTGAAAATTGACTAAGACAATTTGTTTAGGAGGAGATTCATTGAAAAAGCAGTTAGTAAAAGCAGGCATTACATTACTAATTTTGTTAGTAATAACAGCTGGTATTGCTGCCCTTTTTAATGGTCGTTTTGTGGACTTCGCTATACTAGTTGGCGGTCTAGCTACAATCAGCATAGCGTTTACAACCTCTTATTCTGGTGGAGCAAGTAACAATGTTGACCCACAAACCATGAGTTATGTTGCTCCACCTAATAACAATGACTACGATGGAAACAATTCCCCGAAAACGAGTTTGTATGTAGCTGTTTTGTATACTCTTGGCGCGTTGGTAGCATTATTCATCACATAAACTAAAGGAGCGATTAATTTGGCAAAGCCTAACGTAATTCTTAACATTTTCTCTTCAGTAGATGGAAGAATCACCACAGGACCAAACAGGAATGTATCGGAATGGACAGCTGCAGGAATTGACGGAGAAGCCCATGAAATAGCCAATCGACTATACGATGATTTGGAATGTGATGGGCTAATTTCAGGTAGCGAAACATTGATGGTGTACGGCAATCATTGGATAGATCTACCGAAACCCCTCTACGAACCAACGAAGTCAAAAGCATACATTGTTTTTGACGGAAAAGGAAAAATTGACTGGCATCAAACAGAGGGATTGCTTGTCGTTACCAAGGAAAATGTATCTGTAGATTATATTAACCAATTAGAGAGCAAGGGAATCAACTATATTCAAGCAGGTAGTGGTGAATACATAGACTTACACCTAGCCTTACAAAAATTATTCGAACTAGGATTCTGCACACTTGGTCTAAGTGGTGGAGCATCGATTAATGGCGCATTTTTACGCCAAGGATTGATAGATGAAGTTAGTCTGGTTCTCGCTCCTTTAGCAGTTGGCGGAAAGACTACCCCTACTGTGTTCGATTGTGAAGATTTGAAGGGCCTGGAAGGGGTAACTGCCTTGAAATTGCTGGATACGAAGGTTGTAGGAGAGGGTTCTGTTTGGGTTCATTATAAGGTTAATGAATAATTCAGATAGATAAATATAGCCATAACTATAACAATACAATAGTTATGGCTTCCTCTTAAGTCAGTAAATCACCAATTTTAATTATTGGATTGTTTCGTAATTGCACGAACGAGGCTGAGACAAAACTAATACTACCAATTTAAATACGAACAATGAATTGTATTAGCTCCGGAAATATACGTAGACTCCTGCGGGAAGACAGGCATCGGTGAGACCCCACAGTGCGTAAGCACGAGTAGGCTCACCAGCCGCCCTAAGGTGCGCGAGTATATTTCCGGAGCGAGTTATTTGCACTAATTATCTTATGTTCAGATTTTCATTGATAAAAATAGTTTTGTCCCGGCCTCTCCTTTTTTACATATTTATAGAAATCTTATTTTAATACAAAAAAAACGCTCACCTACTAAACAGCAAATGAGCGTTCCATAACCTACAACACCGTATCATTCTTTTTATACTTCACTTCAAATAGATCCCGACGTCGATCACGCAATTGTCTCACTGTACCAGACTTTCGTTGTCTCCGCAAAATCTCTAAATCTACATCCCCCACAACAACCGCTTCGATATTTGGGTTACATTCACCGATAATTCCATCACGAGCAAACTCAAAATCGGAAGGTGTAAAGATGCCAGACTGCGCATACTGAATATCCATATTTTCCACTTGCGTTAAGTTACCGGCAGTACCCGCGATCACCGTGTATACTTGGTTTTCTACAGCACGAGCCTGTGCACAGTAACGCACGCGTAAATATCCTTGACGATCATCGGTACAAAACGGAACGAAAATGATGTTAGCACCTTGGTCAACTGCATACCGTGTAAGCTCTGGGAATTGGATATCATAGCAAATCTGAATGGCAATTTTACCACAATCTGTATCAAACACTTTAACTGCATCACCCGGTTTGATTCCCCACCATTTTTTCTCGTTTGGCGTTACGTGAATCTTATATTGCTTCTCAATCGTTCCATCTCGTCGGAACAGATAAGAAATGTTATAAACGTGGTCATCTTCTTCTACAAAGTGTGATCCACCAATGATATTTACATTGTACTTTACTGCTAAGTTAGTAAAAAGTTCAATGTAATCCTCGGTGTATTCCGTTAGCTTACGAACAGCCTTCGATGGAACTTTTTCCTCTAAGAATGACATCAACTGCGTCGTAAATATTTCCGGGAAAACAGCAAAGTCCGATCCAAAGTCATACGCAACATCAACGTAATACTCGACTTGCTTGGCAAATTCCTCAAACGACTCAATCGTCTTCATCATATATTGAATAACAGTTATTCGAACTGGATAGGCAGTCTTAAAATGACGCTTCGTTTTTGCCCGATACTCAATATTATTCCATTCCATTAACGTCGCATATTGCAGCGACTTTTCATCATCTGGTAAATAACCAGGGTTAATCCGCATCACATTAAATCCATTCATGATTTGGAACGTTAACACCGGATCATAGATGTTTTGATAGCCAACCTCTTCCACATATTCCCTTGGTGAATATTGATCCTTATATTTGTGGTAATTCGGAATTCGTCCACCAATAATAATACTTTTTAAATTCAGCTCTCTAGCTAAATCCTTTCTTGCTTCGTAAAGCCTTCTGCCAATCTTCATCCCCCGAAATTCTGGGTCAACCATAACCTCTATTCCATACAGATTATAGCCTTCTGGATCGTGGTTGGTAATATATCCTTCATCCGTGATGTCATCCCATGTGTGGCGATCATCGTATTCATCAAAGTTAACAATTAAGCTCGAGCAGCTTCCGATAATTTTACCGTCATATTCTACACAAAATTGACCTTCTGGAAAGGTTTCTAAATGACTTTCCAATTGTTCACGCTTCCAAGGATCCATGTTGTGAAAGCAGACCTTTTGTAGTTCTAAAATTTGGTCGATATCTTCATTCTGTATATTTCTAACTTCCATTTTCTTTTCAAAGTTCGATAAGTCCAATTTAGTAGACATAGAAATTCTGTCCTTTCGGGTAATTGAGTAACTTGCTCAACCTCAATTTTACTTGATGAAAGGTGGTTGGACAAATGGAATACAAAAGATCATTTATATTCTCTTGTTGCAGCAACTGCTTTCTTCCAGCCATTGTATAGTTCCTCACTTTTAACTTTAGAGATTTTTCTTGAGAATGTACGTCCCCCTTTCCAATTTTCAGTAATCTCTTCTATATTCGACCAGTATCCTACCGCTAGCCCAGCAAGGAATGCAGCACCTGCCGCTGTTGTTTCATTAACAACAGGAAGATCAACTGGAACACCTAAAATATCACTCTGAAATTGCATTAAGAAATTATTTTTAACTACTCCACCGTCCACGCGAAGAGATTTCAAGTTAATTCCCGAGTCTGCAACCATTGCATCCAAAACGTCCCTTGTTTGATATGCCAATGATTCAAGTGTTGCACGAATGAAAACTTCTTTTGTTGTTCCACGGGTTAAGCCGAACACAGCCCCTCGAGCATCACTGTCCCAATACGGCGTTCCCAAACCAACAAATGCTGGAACAAAATATACACCTTCCGAAGAATCAATTTTTATAGCATATCTTTCACTTTCTGGTGCATTATTAATAATTCGTAAACCATCGCGTAACCATTGAATTGCAGAACCAGCTACAAAAACGCTTCCCTCTAAAGCGTATTCTACCTTCCCATTTATCCCCCAAGCTAAAGTAGTAAGTAAACCATGTTTCGATTTAACACCTTCATCACCAGTATTCATTAACATAAAACTACCAGTTCCGTAAGTACTTTTAACCATTCCCTTTTCAAAGCACGCTTGTCCAAATAAAGCTGCCTGTTGATCGCCCGCAATCCCCGCAATTGGGACGTTGTAACCAAAGAAATGATAATCTACCGTATTTGCATATACTTCTGATGATTGACGTACTTCAGGAAGCATACTTTTTGGAACCGTTAAAATTTCAAGTAGTTCATCATCCCATTTCAAATCATAAATATTGAACATTAATGTACGGGAGGCATTTGAATAATCGGTTACATGAGCCTTTCCACCCGATAACTTGTAGACTAACCAGGTATCGATTGTACCGAATAGTAAGTTATTGTTATTTGCCTTTTCTCTAGCACCCTCCACATGGTCAAGGATCCACTTTACCTTAGTACCAGAAAAGTATGGATCCAAAAGCAGTCCAGTTTTTTTATTAAATAAGTCATTGTAACCCTTTTCTCTTAATTCACGGCAAATATCTTCTGTTTGTCGGGATTGCCAGACAATTGCTTTGTAAATTGGTTTTCCACTGTTTTTTTCCCAAACAACCGTTGTTTCACGTTGATTTGTAATTCCTATACTAACTATATTCTCTGGCGTAATATCTGCCTTGCGTAGAACTTCGGCAATACAGGCAAGAATAGAAGTCCAGATTTCATTTGCATCGTGCTCCACCCAACCTGGCTTTGAGAAGAACTGCTCGAATTCTTGCTGTGCAGTTTCTACGACCTCTCCTTTCTGATTGAATAAAATAGCACGAGAACTTGTTGTACCTTGGTCAAGAGCTAAGATAAATTTTTCCATACAGCTTTCATCTCCAAAAAAAGTTTGTAACATGAATAGTCGGTATAAAAGAAACCATAAAAAAGAGTCAAGGGCCTTTACCCTTGCTCTTTTTATTGGCTTCTATTACAAGTTAAAAACGATTAAAAATTTGTATAAAGCGCTGAATTTGCTAATGTTATTAATGTTATAAGTAGAGTATTTAGGAAAGCTGCAACATAAACGTTTCCAGTTTTTCTATATAGGAATCTATTATAGATAGCGGCAACTGTCAACAGTGGTACGAGAGCAATCACAAGAATGGAAGACAGAGCCTGTTCAGGATATCCTGCTGTTCCAGTTATAAACAATAATCCATAGTGATAACCCAGGTAAAGGATTAAACCACCTACGAAATGAAAAATAGAAATTATATATCCCTTAATCCCTTCGTACTTAGCTCCAGTAGTATTCATATTGGCCGAAATACCGATGGTAAAGTAGAAAATATAGAATAACGGTGCATATTTTAGTAAAGCTATCAGATGTTGTTCTTCAAATGTCTTTACAGCGATTGTCCAAATACGGAAATCTGTTGCGAAAACAGCATCAACGATATAAAGGATTGCATATCCAATTACAATTGATACGACAGCCACGATGAGGGATGCAAAAACACTCTTCGCACTTGCCTTCACACCATAATTAGCAATTGTTGCCCCTTCTGTTTTTTTAGAAACATAGTGATTGCAGACCAGCATCATTACTATTACGATTGCTACATTAATGGCCCAGTAGGCAATTGGATTGGTTGTTGGTGATGCAAAAAACTCTGTTGTAGCAATGAATTTATCCTGAAATCTTAAGAATATATATTGAATCAGACTTAAAATTAGCATAATCATCGAGCATGCTTTAATCGTTTTATCAGTTTTCTTTAAATAGGAGTAGATCAAGAAAATAGCTGATGAGGCAATCAATATCATGCTAATTTGTCTTAATAACCTCATTCCGGTAACGTCTCCACTATACAATGCAGCAAAAAATAACGCAGGGAACAAACCACCAATAATAATCAAAATATAATTTGCTAACTTACCACCATTTGTTTTCGGTGTTGGTAGTGGTTCTGGTTTTTTCGTATAAATGTTCTTAAAAAATGGTAACTTCGATAATAATAGAATAAGTGGAATAAAGAGTAAAAAGAATCCAATTAAAGCAACAAACTCGGAGTACTCTTTATACATCCATGTTTGACCTTTTTCATCAAGTGACACAACGTCACTATAATTAGCAAATGCCATACCATAAAAATCAATTGCATAGCCTGTAGATTCTGTTGAAAAGTGATTCCACGGGTGAATCTCATTAGGCTGATAGATTATCCTTTTTCCACCATCAACCTCATAAACTTCTCCAGCTTCTGGATTTTCTGGATTACCTAAAAAACCTTGTCCTTCTTCTGTGCCAACGTAATTTTTCTTCACAACCGTTGCTCCAGTAGCACTTGCTTCTGCATCAAAGAAAAATTCATCATATTGACCGGCAACTTTTCCGGAAAATCTTGGCCCATAAGAATTATTAATATCCTCATCGCTGTATCCAATCGTATTCAACCATGAATAATCGGATCCCATAGTCAATGAAGCGTGTATTTTTCTAATACCCGTTTTTTGAAAGTCTTTTTCATCTAACATGACTGCATGAGTTGAAGAAAAACCGCCCATTGAGTGTCCCGAAACAGCAATAATTCCGTTGCCATTTTCATCCTTCAACACATAGTCTTGTTCATACATATATTGAACAGCATCATAGATGGAATGTGGCCAAAAAGATAGGAATGGCACTTTTTTCTCCATTGTGCCTGTTGAATGACCATGTGCATATTGATCCAATGCTAAAACCACAAATCCTCTTTTTGACATCTCTATAGCCTGAGCATCCTGCATCTCAGCAGAGTTAAGATACCCATGTGTTGTTACGAGAGTTGGCCTCGGTTCTTGATCAGCACCATCTGGTTTATACAACAGACCAGAAAGTTCACCCCTAGGCGTATCAAAATAAATTCGTGAAACGTCCACTTCCCCACTAGAACTGTTAAATTGATATGCAGATACACTTCCTACCAAAATTAACAGTAAAGAAATCACTACCCATACGACTGGATTCTTTAGACTTTTCATATTATCCCCCTTTTTCATTAATAAATTTTGTGCATAAACCATATAGGTTCTATTACCAATAATAGACATGAAGGCACTACTATAATCGTCTATTAAATTCATAAAAAAAGACACATGAAATACCCTTGAATACAATAATCCAAGGACCCCAATGTGTCTCCTAAGTCTCTTCACAAAATTATTAACTTTAAAATTAGTATAATAGTTATTGAAAACGTTGTCAATATATGATGTTATCAAATCGTTAGATAATTACCAAAGTTCTCTATTTGAGGTTGTAACCGCAAAAGCTCCACCTTTAAACGCTTTTACTACGTCCTCTTTTGAACGGATTAATCCACCAGCAATAACAGGAATATCAGTCTCATCATGAATTTCTTTCATAATCTCTGGAACGATACCAGGTAAAACCTCGATGTAGTCCGGTTGAATTCTTCTACAAACCTTTAAATTATGATCAAGTGCATGACTATCTAGTGCAAATAAACGTAGAATGCCAATTTTATGATTTTTTTTAGCAGTCCCAACAACCTTTACCCTTGTTGAAATAATCCCATCTACTTTTACATTATTAATCAAATATTCAATTCCGTAATCGTCTACTTTTAACCCTTGTACAAGATCTGCATGTATTAACACCTTTTTCTTATGTTGCTTGGCATACTTAACCATACTTTCAACCTGAGAAAGGCGTGTCTCTAAAAAAATGACATATTTATGATCTGTCTCAAGAACTGCCTCGAAATCCTTCATATTACGAACTGCCGGTATTACGCTACTAAACAAATAATCACCCCAGAATAGATCTATTATATTACTTTGCCATAGATAGTTAAATCTAAGAATTACTTGCGCACTTTGAGAAAAAATCTTCAATAAATAGGTTGAAGGTTTTATTATTTTAAATGATATACTAACTAAAAGCTATTTAATATCTTCTTTTTTATATTGCTTACCTCAAGTTTTCTTTCAAAACTCGATAAATCGACTTTGATGAATTTTAGGTTCAACATTCTTGTGGTTTAAAAATAGACGTCAAAAAAGCGTTATCCAGTAAGCGAAATTTAATAATACACATAAAAACACCCGGATTTAATCCAAGTGCCTTTATGTTAACATTTATTCATCATTTACTTCGCCGTCACCAAGTTCGTCCTCTTCTTCAATATCTTCTATTTGTTCTCCCTCATCCGGCGCTTCTTCTCCACAACCCGCTAACGAGAAAACGGAAAAGGTTAAAACAAACATTAATAATAACTTTTTCATTTTTTGAACCTCCTTTTCCTTAGTAATTTCCCAGCTATATTTGTAATATGTAATTTTTTGAAGAAAGAGGATCGTTGTGACAGGTGTTTTTCAACCAAACTAAAACCCCTTCGAACCTATTATAGTTCAAAGGGGTTTGTTTATTTTTATTCTTAATTAGATACAACTTCCTTCTCACTCAAACCAAGTGCCTTCGCAGTAGACGCATGAATCTCTTTAAACAACTCTGGATTGTCTACTAATGACTTACCGTAAGAAGGGATCATTTCCTTTATTTTTGGCTCCCATTCTTTCAATTGCTCTGGGAAGCATTTTGCAAAAATCTCAAGCATTACATGTACGGCAGTGGACGCACCAGGAGATGCACCAAGTAATGCAGCAATCGATCCGTCTTCTGCACTGACAAGTTCCGTACCAAATTGAAGCGTGCCTTTACCGCCTGCTTCAGTATCCTTGATAACTTGGACACGTTGACCTGCTACCACGACATCCCAATCCTCGCTCTTAGCAGTCGGAATAAACTCGCGTAGGTCATCCATTCGCTTTTCATTCGACAACATAACCTGCTGAACCAGATACTTTGTTAATCCCATTTCTTTAGCACCTGCAGCTAACATCGTTACAAGGTTATCGGGCTTTACTGAACCTATTAAATCGAAATAAGAGCCAGTTTTTAGGAACTTCGGCGAGAAGCCAGCAAATGGTCCGAATAATAATGATTGTTTGCCATCGATGTATCGTGTATCAAGATGTGGAACAGACATTGGTGGAGCTCCAACTTTAGCTTTACCATATACTTTTCCAAAATGTTGTTCGATAACCTCTTGATTGTTACATACCATGAATAGTCCGCTTACCGGAAATCCGCCATAATGCTTTGATTCAGGAATACCGGTTTTTTGTAGTAAAGGTAGTGCGCCTCCACCAGCTCCGATAAAGAGGAATTTTGTAGTATGGTATTCGATTTTACCGCCATCGATATCATGTACTTTAATTTCCCATTTTCCGTCACTTGTACGTTTAATATTCTCAACACTATGCTTGTAGTTTACTTCGACATTTTCATTCTCCAAGTGATCAAACATCTTGCGCGTCAACGCACCGAAATTCACATCTGTACCAGAATCGATTTTTGTAGCAGCTATCGGCTCAACTGATGTACGGCCTTCCATAATGAGCGGAATCCATTCCTTCAGTGTTTCCGGATCATCGGAAAATTCCATCCCTTCAAATAAAGGATTGTTAGATAATGCCTCAAAACGTTTTTTCAAGTATGCTACATTGTCCGCGCCTTGCACCATACTGATGTGAGGTAACGGCATAATAAAGTCTTGTGGGTTATCCATCAGCTTGCTGTTTACAAGGTGAGCCCAAAACTGTCTAGAAAGCTGAAATTGTTCATTAACTTTTATTGCTTTGTTACAATCAATAGACCCATCAGGTTTTTGCGATGTATAGTTCAACTCACACAATGCAGAATGGCCAGTACCTGCGTTATTCCACTCGTTCGAGCTTTCTTCCCCTGCTCTATCGAGTTTCTCAAACACAGTAATGTCCCAGTCTGGTGCTAATTCCTTCAACAATGATCCCAAAGTCGCACTCATAACTCCAGCACCAATTAAGATAACGTCTGTTTCTCTAGGTAACTTGCTCATATATTAACCATCCTTAAAACATTTAATTTACCAAAAAGGTGTAGGCGTAAGCTAGTCTTACACCGTATCCATTATACTCCTCTTTATAGTGTATCACAATTTTTTTAAGTATGGCTTAATAAAAGTTGATATTTGTGCTGTAAAAATGGAGAAAAAAATTGTCACCCTGGATAATGTTCACATTAGAGCCATCAATTCCATCTAGATATGATCACTATGTACGAATATTTCATGTCCCTTGTCCTATACTAAAGCAAAAAAGGAGGAAGATTTATGGCTAAACGTACAAAGAAAAATGACCCACAGCAAAAGAATAAAAAAGGTTTTGATTCCAGTAAAACGGATTCGGAATTCTCTAATGAATTTGGTAGTGCAAATGCAAATCGGGCACACAAAAATAGAGCAAAAAAAGAAAGAGCTTCAAAGCAAAAAGCTAACGAAAAGGAGTAGTTGTAAATATGTCTAAACCGAAACGACAACAAGAACGACAATGGAGAGGTAGAAAAGAATCACAAAACCCACACGGAAAAGTAAAATCTTTTGAGCAGCTAGCTGATGAAAAAAAGAGGGATGAAAACAAGTAATCATAAAATAATTCAAAAGAAAGCAGTGGAGGCGCACACCACTGCTTTACTTACAATATATTACGATACGCTTGTTCCATTCTTAACGTGTTCATCAGGCTTCAAGAGAACGACATCTCCATCTTCAGGAACCCCACCTATTACCAATACCTCCGATTTAAAACCGGCAATTCGCATTGGTGGAAAATTAACAACGCCTACCACCTGACGTCCAGAAAGTTGTTCCGGATCATATCTACGTGTAATTTGAGCAGATGAATATTTGATGCCAATCTCTTCTCCAAAATCGATTTCTAATTTTATAGCTGGCTTTCTCGCTTCAGGAAAAGGTGTTGCATTTATGATTGTGCCAATACGAATATCTAGATTTTGAAAGTCTTCAATCTCAGCCATTTAATTTAACCACCTTTGTACAATTTTTGCCCGCTAAATCTTCCTAAGTTCACGTTTGTGACAGATAAAAAGAATAACTAACAAACTTGGCTTATCGCCACGCTTTAATGGCGAAAGCCTTAATTGTCATTATACTAATACCCACAAAACTTATGGTTCCTATCGGTTAAAAAAATTCTCGAGGATCTTCTTTACCAAGTTTACTATCCTTTTTATCCATTATTAAGATTTCTATACTTTTGTGGAAACATTCCTTCCCAATTAACAAACTTTTATATACATTATAATTCGAAGCAAAGCTGTAATAAAGGATTTGAGAAAAGAAGTAAGAAAAACAAATAAAACTATAAAAAAATGTCAATTTATCACCAATACTTTAAGAATATGAAAAAAAATCATATCTTTTTGATTCTATTTGAATTAAAATAATATGTAAGATAAATTTTAGGAGTTGGTGGTTAATGGAACAGTACAAATTTGATGCAATAGATAGCAAAGTTATTGTTAACTCCATCGTTGAAGGGTATAGAGATTATGTGGATCATCGTAAGGATCGTCATAATAACATGAAAATCAGCTCTGCCTTTGCTTGGACTAAAGGAAATTTTATTGAAAGCAAAATTGCTGATAATAGTGATGATCTTAATTTATTTTACAAGAAGGCAAAGGCAGGGTTAACATGGGATTACTTGCAATTTATTCATGGTGAAACTAAGAAACTATTCCTTATCAAAAATGCTGCTTATTTTAATGAAAATAGTTTCTCACAAGCTGTTTTACCCAATAAAAATAAAAAGCGGGGACCTAAACGCACTTATCTTCATGAACTCTCAAAAATAAATCAACACATTGAATTTGCAAATTTTGTTCATCGCCAAGAGGATTCGTTTAAACAAAGTGAGCAACTTTCGTGGTTTGTTCCAGAGAACCAAGTAAAAGATGAACTTGAAGAAATTCAATCATCCTTTAATGAATTTCATATTCTTACCTACAGAATTGATGAAGCTTATCAAATTTCCGAGGTCATGCATTATTTACCTAACCCGGAAGATAATATAGCATATAAAATAGAAGATCTATCACAATACATTTCTGGTTCCGAATTAACTGATGAAGAACGAGAAGTAATTGCTCCAGAACAAGAAAATGAGATAATCGATCCTGCGGCATTTGATATAGGGATCTTTGATGATGAAGAAGAAAGTAATTAGATCTTTTGATAGATAAGGGGGAGCATAATGTTTATTGGTGAAAATTTAACGAACCTCCGTATTTTGCATGGGTATTCACGAAAACAGCTCTCTGATGTTTTAAATATAACAGAACAAGCAGTTTGGCAATACGAGAATAATTATACCTCACCTAAGATGCAGATTGTAAATGATTTAAAAGCTATTTTTCATGTCAAGAGTAAATATTTTTATAAAACAGATGTACTTAATCGGTACTATAAACCAGAAAATATTCCAGTTATGAACATTGCATACCGTTCAAAAGTATTGAATGTAATATCCAAAACACAGGCTGAAGCTAAGCATATTGAATTCTTAGACAGCTTTGTTAACTATTTAACTGCCAAAATATCTTATCCTACACAAAAAATTATTCATTTGAGAAACAAAGTAATTGATTACTTAAATTCTTCTGTTGAAGACAGGTCAGTACAAATTTATAACATTGCCAAGGTTGCACGTAAAGAACTAGGGCTTGGCAATAATACAAATGATAATTTAATGTTTTTAGTTGAAAAAAGTGGTGTATTTATTTTTGAAAAAGCTATCGGAGAAGAAATTGATGCGTATAGTTTATGGACAAATCAAGATCGACCATTTGTTATCTTAGGCAATTTAAAACGTTCAGCTGTTCGTAGAAATTTTGATATAGCACATGAACTTGGTCATTTGCTCCTTCACTACAAAGTTGAATTTACTAATTTAGACCGAAAAGAGCATAAAGCAATTGAGAAGGAAGCAAATCTGTTTGCTGGAGCATTTCTTTTACCTGATAAATCATTTATAGAGGATATGCAAACGGTTATTCATGTGACAAATCCAGATGCTTATATTGATCTAAAGTTAAAATGGAAAACATCATTGCAAGTATTAGGGTATCGCGCAGCTAATTTAGGTATATTAGATGCAAAAAATCATCGCAATTTTTACGCCGCCCTACATCGAAAAGGCTATCTAAAAAGAGAACCATTAGACGAAACATTACCTATCCAAAAACCGCAAAAGGTAAAATCAATTATTGACTTAGTTGCCAAAAAAAGTATGATTGATATTCGTCAAATGATTGAAAACGATTGGATGGTTGAGGTACCTTTTTTTCATCAAATAACAGGTATTGATTTGGGTTTTCTTAAAAACTACATGGTGATTGAACAAGATTTTGAGCTAGTTAATGTTAAGGATATTAGCAAATGATACTCCCCATGGATAAATCCAGGGGTTTCAGTGGAATACAGATAAAATACTGCATTGTCCGACTGAGGGGCGACCACAAGCCCCCTTACACATCAGGCTAGATAGCCTTCAGCTTTGCTTATTGGATGCGTACTCGTTTTGGTGACAGAAGGAAATCTTTCCGTCCTAATGTGCCGAATGGGCTATCAATGCCGCAATGCTTCCGCAGGATATTAAACGCAGCGTTGATATCCGCATTGATTTGAACCTTCGTTCCTTTCACCCGATAAAAGGCGCGACAAATACGGCGTCCAGAAAAGATTATTCCGTTCTTCTCACCGTTATAGACGGGAATTGGGTCCACACTTAAGAAACACGCTTTCGACGTGTAGCTTTCTTCCCGCGTCACGACTTGAATGCCAACCGATTCCGCTTTATACGTGATCATCGTGATCAGCTTCGTGAATGGAAGTTGAATGAATGTCTGCTTGTCAGCTTTCCGCATCTTGACCTTCGCCTTCCATTTGTCGTTCTTTCCAATGATAATCGTGTCGATTCCTCGTTCGATTGCTATGTCGACAATCGCACGGCTTGCTTTATGCATGTAGTCGGTGACGCGGTACGCTCGTTTGCGATCTAAGTTTATCAGTTTCCTTGAAATGTATTGCCCTTCTTTTTCCTGCAGTCCGTTCCGTAAGATTCGAACCATTCCCGCCCGTTCTTTGTTGTACCGGTGATTGATGGATTTCAACACCTTGCCCTTGACAATGACAGGCTGACCGCCTGTATTATCTGCAATGGCTGCAAGGTTATCAACACCAATATCCACTCCCATGATCCGTTTCGGAGCAAAGAGAAAATCGTTCTTGTTATCTTTCGGCCGCACCAATGCCTTTTCGTCGGTTTTCTTGAAAATCAATTCGACCACATAGCGTCCGTAAAACGGCACGATGCGTACTTGCTGCAAACGACCTTTCGTTTCAGCTAGTTTTCCGATATGGAGCCGTTTTTTGGTCTTCGGCAACTTCAATGTGTGATTGGATGCTATTCTAGCTGTCTGGTTAGTCAGAACGCACACCGTCCGTCCGTCTTTCTTCTTATAGCGAGGAATTTTTGGTCGTCCTGTGTACTTCTCCGGATGCAAGTTGTAATCCTTGATCGCTTCATAGAACGAGGACCAGTCTTCCAATACCTTTTTGATGACGTGCTGATTCGTTTGTGCTGAGAGCGCCCGGTAGTCCGATTGTTTCATGGCTTTGAAAAGCCCGTCCAAAAGACCGTAGCCAAGTGTCTTTTTCACTTCGGATGGTGGGGTAAACAAATGAAGCTTTACTGATTCATCGTCTGGACTCTTCGCTTTCCTTTTCTCGAAATTCGCCTGTTTTATCGCATTCATCAACGGAAGATGGTAAGTGATAGCATCCATGACCTCTTGCTGATTGGCATTTGATGTCCTGTTTCGCATAGCAGTGAACACCTGTCGATAGTAGAAGTTCGTCGTATTGTACAAGTTTTTCGCTTGAAAGCACAGCGAATCAAAATAGGAAAAGAGCTCATGGTTTTCGTGGATTTCGATCTTATAGGCACTATACATGATATCACCCCATCAAAGAACGTTTGTTCCCTTTTATGCAAGTATACCTCATACAAGAATCGAAAGCTAGTTTAAACCATCACGGCTTCTATCCCCATACATAAATGCAGGGGTTTTACGCCATTTTTGACAAAAGTTTAAATACAATTCCCACCCTTTTTGGAGTTAGCAAGAGTCTAAAAAGGGTGGGAATTTCACATTCAAAACCACTAAAACACACCAGGTAAATTACATGTATTCCTATTACCTGATTGGTACATCAACTGTTTCTTAATGCTATTCGTCGGGTAATTGGATAGTTAAGAGGTGAAAGGAAATGCAACTCTACACAATTGGTCACTCATCCCATACAAAAGAAACATTTTTAAAAATGCTCGAATATGTGAATCTTGATGTTCTAATTGATGTTCGTACATTTCCAGGCAGTCGTAAGTTTCCGCAATTTTCCCAGAATGCAATGCCAGATTGGTTACACAAGGCTGGAGTGGAATATCAACATATACCGAAGCTGGGTGGCCGTAGAAATAAATCAGAAGAAATCGGTGTAAATTTAAATGATGGCTGGAATAACCAGTCGTTTCATAATTATGCTGATTACACCCTCACAAAGCCTTTCCAGGAAGGGATCAACATACTCAGTGAATATACCTCAAAAAATAGCACCGCCATTTTTTGTGCTGAGCGACATCCAGCACGTTGCCATCGTTTGATCATTAGTAACTGGCTCACAGCAAATGGGTGGAACGTAAAACACATCATAGACCAAAGCAATAATCAAATTGACGTAATTAATCATGAACTTGGAAAGTGGGGAGCCATGCCAATTATCGAAAAAAATGGAACTGTTGTCTACCCAAAACTTTAAACCCGATAAGATTAATAGCATGTTTGCGACGTTAATTTTATGGGGAATAATTTTTTATGAAACAATTAATTCCACTTAAAAACAAAAAGGAGTTTTCATGATGAAAAATTACAGTATAGCACCAAATAAAGATGCGACAGCATGGTTTATCAAACTCGAGGATGTTGCCGTAGCGGAAGAATATGATAATTTAGATGAGGCAATTGAAGCTGGGGAACGTATTGCAGAGGAACACAAGCCAAGTAAACTAACTATATTAAACAAATACCATGAAGAGGAAGAAACACGGAAATTTGAGGATTAAGTAAAAAAGAAGGATTAAGTTTGGTTTTAAGTTTGAAGTCTGAACATGCGGGAACATTCATTACGAAGGAACACCACATTATTTTTACACAAGGAGGACGATCCAATGAAACCAATGGTTAAGGAATTTCAAGATGACACAGCATTAATGCAAGAAGTTAAAACACAATCTGCTAAGGGTGTTATGAAAGAAAACTTGTATGTCATTTCTCATGATGACGATCGTACCGATAGAGTAGCAGATAATGTGGAGGCAAATACGGTTGGTGTTAATGAAGAAGGATTAGGATCTGCTGTCAGCAATATCTTTCGTAAAAAAGGTGATGAGTTGCGCGCCAAATTTAAAGAACTTGGGTTCGATCAAGCTGAAGCTAATGATTTAGAAGAAAAGCTAGACCACGGAAAAATATTATTGTTAATTGACGATAAATAATGTAGTGGTTACTGAACAAAAACTATAAAAGAATTCAAATACTAAAGCGATTCATATTGAAACAATACTATTTCAATATGAATCGCTTTTTCTTCTTACAGAAACTATTACCGCTCATTATCTACTTATCCCAATAAGGTGATTTTCCATAATTGCTGTAGAGATTTTCTTCGTAGACCCTTGTGATCGGTGCATCAGGATCATATTCTGGAGCATTTTTAACCGAATTCTGATCGAGAGAAACGTGAACTGTACTGTCGTTCCATCTTACACTAGTTATCCAGGCCGGAGAAACAAGTACTTTTTTTCCAGACCGCCAGTTTTTTGTGTCAACGATAATATAGCGAATGTTCCATGTTTCATCATCTATTAGGAAACTTTCAACGTGGCCGATTCCTCCATCTGATGCCTGGATTTCATATCCCTTTATCTCGGAAGTACTTCTTAAATGGGAGCTTTCCAAATCCTCATTTTGCTCTGGGGTAAGTTGCGGCAGTTCTTCCCTCAGTAAATGAGGCGGATACATGCCTGGTCCCCAAGTACCTTGACCAGCCCAATAATTTCCCCAACCGTAGAATTGGTTTAATCTTAACTCCTGTTCTCTAGAAACCGGTTTATCCGTATCGATATCAGGACTATCTTTTACTTGATCTTTTGTTAGATTAACAGAGACATGCTCTTCTTCATGATTGACCGCATTGACAGATATTGGTGAGATCAACACCTTCCGACCCGGGAGCCATTTACGCGTATCAGCCACAAGGTAGCGAATAGACCATTTCTCATCATCAAATAAAAAAGCATGCGTTTTCCCTAATTCCCCATCACTAGCATTTATTTTGTATCCATGAATTTTCTTTTCATTGTGAAACATTAATGTTACCTCCTTGTAATAATCCGAATATATTTGACGCTTCCCGGTTTATAGAATGATAAACGTTTTACTAGTAACGAATCAGATTAGTTGAATAAGGAAATTTTACTAGTGTAGGATTGATACAATATAGACAAAAGGAGACTTAACATGGAATTCTGGGAATCAAGTTTTATTGAAAAACAAACGATGTGGGGTTTTGAACCTACAGATTCTGCAATTTTAACAAAGGATTTTTTCCTTAAAGAGAATGTGAAAGACATACTCCTACCAGGGATCGGATATGGAAGAAATGCAAAGATTTTTATTGAAAACGGAATAGATGTTACAGGTATTGAAATTTCAAAAACAGCGATTGATTTAGCGAGAGAAAATGGTCTAGGTATTGATATTTTTCATGGTTCCGTAACAAATATGCCTTTTGATAACAAACTTTATGACGGTATATTTTGCCATGCACTAATTCATTTATTGGATAATCGTGAGAGAGAGCAGTTTATTAAAAAATGCTATAATCAATTAAAGCCGAATGGTTATATGATTTTTACAACGGTTTCCCAAAAGGCTCCAATGTTTGGGAAGGGTAAACAATTAGATAAGGACTATTTTGAAATTATGGAAGGCGTAAAAATGTTCTTTTATGATGCAAATTCCATAAAACAAGAATTTGGAGAATATGGATTGGTGGAATTTACAGAAATTGACGAGCCAAATAAGGACAAGAAAAATAAACCTCCAATAAACTTTATACTTGTAAAATGTAAGAAAGAATCATAGTAAGAGGAATTACAAAAGGGGGCATACATATGAGATTGTTTTTCCGCATACTCTATTCAATTATCTTATTCGGAGCTGGTGTCTTGCATTTTGTCCATGAACAAAGCTTCCGTAGGATTGTCCCAAAAGCACTTCCCTTTAGGCGGGCCATCGTTCTAGTCACAGGAGCTTTTGAAATGGCCTTTTCTGTCTTGCTTTGGGTGAAAAAAGGACAGGAACTCACAGGGAAACTATTAGCATTTTTTATGGTCGCTGTTTTTCCAGGTAATGTATATATGGCTGTGAAAAGAATATCATTCCAGCCGGGAAAACAAGCAAATCCTTGGATTCTATGGTTGCGTTTACCGTTACAACTTCCACTGATAATTGGGGCGTTAAAGCTTGGAAGAACAGATAACGAATAGGCAGTTAAGGTTTAGTGTTCTCTAAATAAGCTAATGGAAAAATGAAGGAGTGTGTATTATGCCGAAACATAAAATTTATACAATGAGTGTTGCAAGTGTCTATCCCCACTATATTACGAAAGCAGAGAAAAAAGGGCGTACAAAATCAGAAGTCGATGAAATCATCCGTTGGTTGACCGGATATAGCCAAGAAGAGTTAGAAGCACAACTGGAAAAACAAACAGACTTTGAGACCTTCTTTGCGGAAGCTCCCCAAATGAATCCCGCGCGTGATTTGATCAAAGGGGTAATCTGTGGCATTCGAGTAGAAGATATTGAAGAACCAACCATGCAGGAAATTCGCTATTTAGATAAGCTAATTGATGAGTTAGCAAAAGGAAAAAAGATGGAGAAGATTTTGCGGAAATAATAGTTAAATACGGAGAAAAACTGATTCCATTTTTAAACTCGAAATAGTAATGCGATATGAATAACGAAGGGCTAGTTCCTCAGTTCTTTTCCTGAGAAGCTAGCCTTTTCCATGTACAGTAATCAAGGTTAACCAACAATATGGTCAAATCAACTTCCCAAACGCGCCCTCTCCAAAGCACCTATATCGCAATTTTCTTCATTTTCAGCATTGCTTCAGATGCTCGACGCGCTTCATCCTTTGGCCCCTTAAACAAAACCTCTTCCATGTTATCCGGAACGATTTGCCATGATACACCAAACTTATCCTTCACCCAACCACATTGTTTCGCTTCAGGCACGGCAGAAAGCTTGTCCCAGTAAGAATCAATCTCTTCTTGATTCTTACAATTTACAATGAAAGAAAATGCTTCAGTGAACTACCCACCACTTATCGACCTAACGATCTGATTGAAGTGGGGGCTTCTTGGATAATAGCCACTTTTGATAGCTGACTAAATTGACCAAGCTAACCCTCTTGTTCCAAGAGTTGTTTCATTCGTATAATGCTAACAAGCGAATTCCTTCTTTTTTTATATTGCGTGCTGCATTGTAATCCCTATCCATTTTGTTACCACAAGCACATTGATAGGTACGTTCGGACAATGCTATGTCTTGCACACTTCCACAACCTGAACATGTTTTCGTAGACGGAAACCATTTATCTATTTTGATCAGTTGTTTTCCTTGTTCTTTTAGCTTGTAATGTAGGAAGGAAGTGAACATTCCCCAACCATTGTCTGCCACACTTTTACCAAACTTTAGAGCTTGTGACATACCTTTCATGTCCAAATCTTCAATTACAATTGCATCATAACTTGACACCAAATCCTTGGACCTATGATGGAGATAATTTTTTCGTTGGTTTGCTACTTTTTCTTGTAGTCTAGCCACCTTAACTCGTTGTTTATTCCAATTTGAAGAACCCTTTTTTTTACGGGAGAATTTTCGTTGTTCCTTTGCTAATTTATCTAACATTTGACGATAGAAACGTGGGTAATTGGCTTTCTTACCTGTTTCACTGTCAACGAATAGCCCATCCATCGAAAAATCTAGTCCGACAATCGTTTTTACTTGTTTTTGTATAACATCCTTTTCGTATTCAGTCAAAATAGATATATAATACTTTCCTGAGGCATTTACAGAAATCGTACACGATTTAATGATATATTCAGCCGGGATTTCACGATGCTGTTTTAACTTAACTTTTTTTAGTTTAGGTAACTTGATATGATCCTTCGATAATGCAATGTTTCCATTTACTACATTTGTTGTGTATTTTTGTTGATGACGCTTACATTTGAACTTTGGAAATTTCGCACTGCCTTTGAAGAAATTTTGGTAAGCTGATTGAAGGTGCATTTGCGCATTAGCTAACGCTAAAGAGTCCACTTCTTTCAGCCATTCAAATTCATTTTTGTATTTAGCAGGTGTCGGGAACTTTTGTTTTTTTAGTTGTTCTTTATCTTCTTTAAATGCTTCATAAATTTCTATTCGTTCTGCTAACATTTTGTTATAAACAAATCGTACACATCCAAAAGTTTTGCGAATCAAAAAAGCTTGTTCTTCCGTTGGGTACAAACGAAATTTATACGCTTTATTTTGTTTTACCATATCAAATCACCAAATCTCACTAAGGGGAATGTATGTTCTGTTATTTAATTATACTACGTAACTTAGGGGGCTGCAATACATTTTGGCTACGCCAACTGAAATTCATCTCCCCCTTATCGTTGGTCTACGCCTTTCACTCGATTGAAGAGGAAGACTGCTATTCTATCGTTTTCCAAAACTAAATTAGTTGCCCTTATACTGACCATAAAAACTTATGCTTTCCTGTCCGTGTAAAATAGACACTAACCTTCTTGTGTTTCACTATATTTTTTAAAATTGTCCAAGATAGACTGCCAGCCCGTTTGCTGCATCTCAATGGAATTGGTGTCTTCCGCTTCGAAAGTTTCCACTACCTTTGTGTCATTGTCCTGACCAACAAAGGCAATTTCAACCTTTCTTCCGTCCCCCATCGTATAAGAAATAAACGCATGCTGTCTCACATCATCATAAACGCCAGAAAAATCGAACCCGAAGCTACCGTCCTTCGCTTCCATTCGTGTCAGAAATTTACCGCCAACACGTAAATCGTTCTCTGCAACTGGAGCATGCCAGTCATCAGAAGCATTAGACCATTGCTTTATGTGTTCTGGTTCCGTCCAATATTCCCATACCCTTTCAACTGGTGCATGAACTGTGGCTTCAACCGTTATTGTTTCTTTCTTACCTGTTTCCATTGTTAACACCTCGCTATTTTAGATTTAAGTTAATCATATATGTAGATGTTGTAATATTCAATATAAATATGTAGATCATTGTTTTACATAAAAAAGCTACAATTATAAATGGTTTCCTTTTAATTTTTCGAAGTCGTTCTCCCAACTATATTGTCTTACTTATTTTTCAAACCTTCTAACAAGTTCTGTAAAACAATCATCGCTTCTTCTATTACGTCTTTCTGATCATGGTGATCAGCAATCCATAATATTGCTTCATTCATTGCACCAGAAAGACAACGCGTCATTGCATCTACAGAAATAGGCTTTATTAGATTCTCCCTCTGCATCAACAGTAATTGTTCCTTTAGTGAATTCATCGAATATTTTTCATCCATTTTTCGAAAGGTATCCCAACCTAATACAGCTGGTCCGTCAATCAAAAGGATTCGTTGATTATGGGATTCTACTGCCCCTTCGAGAAAAGCTCGACACCCGTTGATTAATTGCTGCCAGCTACTATTACTTTTTGCTGCAGCCGCTTCTACATTATCCCCTACTTCTTTTTGAACCGCTTCAAATACGACGAGAAAAAGCCCTTTTTTGTTTTTAAAATGGTGATATAAAGCACCCCTTGTTAAACCTGCTTCTTTTGCGACCTCATCTAAGGCAACGTTCGCATACCCATACTCAGTAAAATGTTTTCGTGCTATTTCCGTTAAGTCTTGTATAGTTTTCTCTGTTTCTAATTTATTTTTTCTCATGCTGTTACACTCCTCAATCTAATTGATGCAATAACTCCACTGCTTGTTCATCCTTTGATTTTATCAAAGATCTTAATCCATTTTTTATGATTTTAGGATTTATATTATTATTTTCTACTATATATTGATGCATCCAATTAAGTACCATGATGGGATTTTCTTTTGTTAAATCATTAATATGGTTGGCTACAGACTTTTGAACATAGCGGGAGCGGTCATGCATTAATTTCTCCAGTAAATGTAAATTGTTTTGTACATTATCCTTTAATGGAGAGATCTTTTTAGCCCACGGGAGTCTTGGTCGAGTTCCTTCACTCACTAATCGCCTAACGTGTGGGTTAGGATCTTTTATCCAATAGTGAAAACATGCCATACAGCGATCGATATTTGCTATTAAATAAGGACGGATAGCATACTCTGATGTATGTCGTTTTGTAATTTCATACATTGCATGTAAAGATAAATCAACGTGATCCAGTCCATACCTTTCGACAAACAAAGCGACCGGCATGAGAAAATAGCCATTGGTAAACATACCTTTTTCTGTTTTATTTTCTGGCCCTAAAATCTTTAGCAAGATAGCTAAGGATTCCTCATAATCAGTTGGGAGGTGTTGTTTTAATGCGTTCGATATCACCCCAACGCGAGCCTTCAACTCTTTATTTTCTACTTCTCTAGTTACAGATTCTACAAAAGACTTATTGTTAAAACGACAATAATGCGGATGGATTAAATCTGATAGTCGAAGTGCCAATTTCCGATCAAAATAATATTTTAAAGGTACATACTCACTCATGTGATCCTAATCCCACACTTCGTCTTTATATTGCTCTTGAAAGAACTCATCAGGCGGAATAACTGTAATGACATCAATTAACACACCATTAGGATCGCTTGTAATAAAATGTCTTTGACCAAATGCCTCGTTACGTAAATCGAGATGTAAGGAAAGTTGCTTTTCCTTAATCAATTGTTGATACATTTCATCTACATTTTCTACTTCAAAATTAAGTATCAATCCCTGGACAGACTTCCCAAAAGAACTGGGCACGGTTTCATGAGTAGCCTGCAGGATTGCCAATTCATCACCTGTCACTTCTTGCTTCAAACTCACGTACCAATCCGCATCAAAAACAACTGAGAACCCAAAATTCTGTTGGTAGAATGCACTTGTTTCCTTTACTTTATTTGTCATCAATACTGGATAAAAACTGCTAAGCTTCAATTTCTTCACTCCCTTATTATAAGTAACGTTATTTTAACATACATTCAGTATGTATGTAAATATGCATATGCTACTGTGTCTTTCCAATTAAACTCTTCCTAAACTGTTTCCACTGAAACACCTAACTTTATACATTTATAGTTAGTAACCTTGTCGTCTTTAATTATCCAATTTCTCGTGTCATTTTTAAAATTAGTAACATACACTCCTTATATTCATTGTATGCTAGACTGAATTTGTAGAAGGTGTCCTTTTCATAAATTTTTATTCGCTTTAATCTTTCCGTTACGGATTTTATTTGTTTATTAATGACATCATTATCAATTAAATCATTTGCATCTCTTAATATTACAGTTCTTTGAACAATATTAGTCGCTAGTTTATTATGTCTTAACTTTATCAACTCTCTTAATTGGCTATCAGAAGGCTGGAAAAAAGCTTCTTGATTTTCACGTTTGGGTATTCTCAATTCTCCCGTTACGCTTATAGACTTTCTTGATTCCAGAAGTAACCCTAACGCCACTTCTTTTCGACTTTCTGGGGGTATACTTTCGGTCTTTATAGCCACACCTTTTTGACCTTCTAATATATTTTTCTTCGCTTCCACACCTGAAAAGTAATTCTTAAATTCACTTGTGTTAATTGTGATTCCATAGGTTTTAGATGATTTGAATACTTCTGTAGAGTCCTGGTTTTCTTTGCTTTGCGATTCCTGACTTTCTTCGTTTTGTAATTCATCATAATTTTTCTCGTTATTTGAATTAATAAATGTCACACACAAGGCAAGCATCAATAACGCTATTACTGACAAGTATAACTTTTGCATATAACCTCTCCTAAACAAGTAAGACTAAATTTAACTCAAAATGTATTAACCTTCCTTAGAAATGACGATTAGCTCTTGAGTCAGTACGCTCAACTGCTTGCTCTCAGCTAGTTCAACCTATCAGATAAGTATGCTTGGACAGATTTCGGTAGTGCTTGAAACAACTGTCCCTTATATTTGATATCTAAAATACCTGCAGCGAAAAATACAATACCAAATAATAATAAAGTCTGCTTCTTCATTTAAGACCCTCCAATTTGCTCATATTATGCAGATTTTCGACTCACTTGAAACCCCTTTGCTATTGATTAAAAATATCTTCAAGTTTGCAACTCTTTATCTAAGAAAAATATCCAGGACATTAACAGCAAACATAAACGCAATATAAACTAAAACAGGTACCCCTACACTTTTCAATGCATCGATCCATTCATAACTTCTTTTTTTACTTAACATTTTATCAATCACTAGAAAAATAACGCATGCCGATAAACTATACCATAGTAGTATCAAGCCAAAAATTAAATGGAGAACGATTGAGACATAAAATTCAATTGGTTTTTTTGTATAGTTTGATACAGAAAAAGCTACAAAATCACTAATTGTAGAAGTTATTGTCCCGTATACTAAAATAACTGGATAGATATATAAAAGGTATCCAGGAACAGCAATTGCGAATGTCTGAAGGAAATCTCCCAATGCGTTCGGTCTTTGCCCAAAGGGATTAGGTTCAATTAGAGCTAATAGAACAGCGAATAATATACTTGAAAACGCGGCTGTTATAACTTTTCTCGATAATACTGTACTATAGTTCAAACCTCTCCCCCCTTTCATACACCTAGTCGTCTTCAAATAACCAACAGCTTAGATTGTTCATCTAATGGAATGACTCCGTCCGGCAAGGTTATATCATCTAGTGAAGACCATCATTGAATGTAATAATAGACCGAGAAATCTGTTCACCATCAGAATGGTTGCTGAATACCCCGGAATTCTGACCTGCTTGGATTACATTTGTAAAAATTCGAAGGGTTGATACTCCCATCATACCAAAGCACAATCCAATTCCACAAACTACCATCAGCATTAAAGGAATTAGAACGATGAACTGCGTATCGGAGTCTTTAGGCTCCCCGTATCAGTAAGACAAGGCGAGGTTTGATAAACAAAAAACTCGCCCCTAATCTAAGGACGAGTTGACTCGCGATACCAACCTAGTTCCGTATATAAATATACAAAAGAACCATATATACACTTGATCAACGTATTTTTTCTAAATGATGGACTGACTTTGGTTTAATATCCTTGTTTGTTACAAGATTTTTATCGTAAAAAGCCTTGTTTATTAATGATATTCTCTAGAGATGTTCTAGCAACTACACTCACTGGAGTAATTGGATATCGAAATGACTACACCATCATGATGCACCTATCCTGACTGTCGTTTAAATTTTTTAATTGCGAAGAAGTAAGCAACGACCATAATGCCGACGCACCAAGCTAGCGCGGTCCAGATATCACTGCCAACAGACCCTTCATATAATAGGGCACGAATCGCGTTCACAATCGAAGTAACAGGCTGGTTCTCAGCGAACACACGAACAACGTCAGGCATGGTTTCCGTGGGGACAAAAGCCGAACTGATAAACGGTAGGAAAATCAGCGGGTACGAATATGCCGTGGCCCCTTCCATAGATCCCGCTGTCAATCCAGGAATAATCGCCACCCATGTTAGAGCTAGCGTAAACAGACCGAGTATCCCGGCTACCATGAGCCAATCTAAGATATCAGCGTTGGAACGGAATCCCATCAAGAGCGCAATTAGGACAACCACCACGACAGTAAGTGCATTAGAAACAAGAGAGGTCAACACGTGAGCCCACAATATCGACGAACGCTTGATAGGCATCGTGACGAAACGAGCCATTAGCCCACTTTTTACATCGGTAAACAGTCGCAAGGAAGTGTAGGCAATACCGGATGCGATTGCCATCAGCAGGATTCCCGGCAATAAATAATTGACGTAGTTGTCAGTGCCGGTTTCAATGGCACCGCCAAACACGTAAACAAAAAGCAACATCATCATAATCGGCGTAATTGCCACTGTAATAATTGTATCCGGGCTACGCATGATTGTTCGCATTAATCGTCCTAGTAATACACCAGTTTTACTTTTCAATTACATCTCCTCCTTTTTTGCCGATAATTTCGAGAAAAATTTCTTCCAGTGTCGGCTGCTTCTCGATATACTCCACTTTAGCCGGCGGAAACATTTCTTTGAGCTCCGCAAGTGTACCTGTCGTGATGATCTTTCCTCCATGCAGGATAGCAATACGATCGGCAAGTTGTTCGGCTTCCTCCAAATATTGCGTGGTCAGAAAGATGGTCGTGCCCCCACCAGCAAGCTCCTTGATGGTATCCCAGACCTCAATACGCACCTCAGGATCAAGACCAGTCGTCGGTTCATCAAGAAAGATGACTGCTGGTGTTCCGATTAGACTCATGGCGATGTCAACTCGACGCTTCATTCCACCGGAATACTTGTCAGCACGAAGGTTGGCTGCTTCATTCAAACTGAACTTAGTTAGCAGATCGTCAGCAACTTGTGCAGGATTAGAAACTCCGCGCAACTTGGCGATCATCATCAAGTTTTCCCGGCCGGTAAGCATACCGTCTAATGCTGCGAACTGCCCTGTCAAGCTAATACTTTGGCGAACATGATCTGGTTGACGCTGGACGTCAAAGCCACAAATCCTTGCTTCACCACCATCAGGTTTCATCAGTGTCGAGAGAATGTTAACCATTGTAGTCTTACCCGCCCCATTTGAGCCCAGCAAAGCAAAAATCTCACCACGCCGCACCTCAACATCTACTCCCTTTAAAACTTCCTTTTCTTTAAAGGATTTTTTTAACCCTTTTACAGAAATCGCTCCATTGCTCATATTTTTTCCTCCTTATAAAAATGTAACAAGGACGCCTGCGAGATTCGGAAATGAGTAAGTTTCGTTTGGTGCAAGCCGATTGCACACAAACAAGTGGAGAAATATCCCGTCAAACGCCTTGCAATGCTTGATAGCCTATAATTCACTACTTAGTCTGACTGGTAATCAGTGTCACTTACTACTAAGTTAAAAATATAACTGAACAGTGAAGGTAGCAATTTCTATTTGTAACCAACTATTCAGTCGCTAATATCTATTAAATTTCCAATTTTTACATTTACTTCATGACACGCTGACTCGGATTTACACCAATCTATCCAAAATGAATTTAAGTGTTCTGTCGTTAATATCGCTGTAAGGCAATTTTCACTATGAATACGCCTTAACCTCGACCAATCGTATCGTTCAATTTCGCACGATATTTGTCCATCCAGGTTTTCGTATCCTTCATTAGTTCGTCGCAAAAAGCAGCCACATCATCACCCGTAAGGTCAGTGACTTTTCTATCTTCCGCTGCCCCTTCCTCAAAAAGATCGAGAATGCAGTTAAAGATACGGCTGATTTCCTTCCAATCGGTAAGACCACCAGAGGTCCACATATATTTTTTAATCGCATTATAAGCGTTGTGGTAATCACTTGGAAGTGCCTTAGCACGTGCCTCCATCGCCTTCCATTCACGCTTGTCATCCAGACTTCCGATAATTTTTTCAAAAATACGCATACTAATCCTCCTTTTGAATTTTTTTCGTTTTGAGTTCGTTAATTTTGCTTGATACAAATTCCCATTTTTCCCAAAAAACTTCAAGTTGCTCTTCTCCTGCTGCGGTAAGTGTGTAAAATTTTCTCGGTGGTCCTTTAGTAGATGACTTTTTCTTGATGTCTACCAAATTGTTTTTCTCAAGCCGCATGGCAATTGTATAAACTGTACCTTCCACCACATCCGTGAAGCCAAGTCCCCGCAACTGTTGTGTGATTTCATAACCGTACGTTTCGCCACGACTGATAATCTCAAGCACACAACCCTCAAGCACCCCTTTCAGCATTTCTGTGATATTTTCCACTTTTTCTCCCTCATTTGTATATATTTTTTCAGTACGCTGTAACACAGGTATTTTATGTTTCAACTATTTAGTATTACTTAATACCAGTATATAGTATCACGGAGTAGTTAATCCAGTCAAGAATAAATTTTTCTCCAAAAAACCTGGCCACAGCGTATTTTCAAGAATCGACCCAAATATTTTTTTATTACTCATACCCTTACTTATAACTTTTGATAAGCCATAGTAGCATATCCTTCTGATTTTTTTCTTATTCTTGCAAGAGCCTCTTCCATTTCTTGTTTTTCTATAGCAGGATCCACAACCTCTTTCACTAATCCCGCCTGTTCACGCTTCAATTTCTTCTTGCGCTTCTGCTCTGAACCAATCCGGTACAACCTCATCCGACCTTCCTCTATCATAAGATTGTACCTTTCTCTCAGTAACAGTCTGATAATCTCTTGCTTCCGCATTAGCAGCATCAACCTCCGTAATTCCTTTTTTCGCCCATGCTTGCAGTATACCTTTCACATACCCCCAATTACTTTTACCTTGATCCAAAGCCCGCTTCATCGCATGCAAAACTAGTTGCTTACCTAAATCCGTAACCCACTAAATCATATCATTCGCAACATAAGGTATCATTGCACCAAAATTATCCTGAAAAAATGCAATCGCGTCCGTCGTAGTTGTTGTTTTATTGTTTTGTTTCGTTTCTTGTTTCTGTTTAATTAAAGGGTGCAGATTTTGGTCTTTTTGCAGGGTTGAAGCACATGTATGATGACCCACATTCTAGTACAAGCAAATCATCTTATATAACGCAGCCCGATTCCCGCTTCTAGATGTTACCTGAATATACCCATTATCCTCTAATTCCTTACGCGCACGTTTAAACTACTATCCGATAATCCAACCTTCTCAATCAATTTAGACGCTGCAACCGTAAATTCCTCTCGCCAGCTAAGTCTATTATTAATATCTATCAACGTATACCAAAGCGATCGCGCATACACAGAAATTGGCTCTAAATTAATCTTAAAATGAAATTCGTTTAATTGTTTAACGTAGTTCATTGTCTGCCACCCTTGGAATAAAATATAGTTTTCTATATTTATAATCGTTGGAAGTTGGGGTTAGATGGCATGGGCAATAAAATAATTAAAAACTTCATTTCATGGAAAAAGACTCTTGATTATTCAAAAGACGTATTAATCTCTTATTAATAGTTTTAGCCTACACAATGCAGGGGAGTGAAACAGTCGCCCACGAATATCTAATTCCTTATGGCACGGTTCTCTGTATTAATTTAAAGGTAACAGCAAATAGAGATGATACCCCATTGGTTTACCGCATTTCCCAAAAGTTCCGCCCTCTTATAATCTATCGCTAATTATTAGCAAATGTCTTCAAAACTTTTTTATGCATCTTGAAGAATATCCTCAATCGAATTTGCACCATTAAAAATAAAATGTTCTTCTTTTTTCAATTTATTTCTTTTTAAACCCAAGGATTGATTTACTTCCTCCACAAACTTGTCCTGCTCTTCATTAGACTTATAATCTACAATTATGAACTTTTTTAATAGTTTGGGATTCTTTTTTGATCTTGTCAGTTTTAGCCTTTCAATGATAGCCTCATTGATGTGCTGGTCTCTAAAACTATACCCGATGATATAAAGTTCCTCGCAAAGATTGTCTGGATCGACCATTTTCTCTTTAAATTTAGAATAATAGTAGCTGAAAGGTAAGGTTTGAACCTTTCTACTCTTAAACCCCCCCGTTATGATAGCAGGGAAAATTTCATCTGCATCTATATTTTTGTACATGTTTGTTAATCTAATATCCTCAGTTCTTAATTTAAAAACCCTACCATCAGAGAGCCTTTTAAATGAAGAAAGTGAACCATGCAGATGATGCAAGCGAACATCCCTTTTTCCGAAATCTAACAAAGTCTGCTGAGGATCAAAATTAAACTTATCGTTACCTTTCCACGTACCCCTTTTAACATGAAAGTCAGTGAGCCTATCTGCACCTACTAATTCTAAAAGTATAGTTTCAAGCAAAAGATCAAAGTTCAATGTGAAGATATCTACACCTTGGTTGTCTTCAAATTGTGCTTCTAACCAATTTATAAACCCTGATAATTGATCATCAATTTGATCCCAATGAATATTCCCATCAATTATTTCTACAATTGATGTAGTATAAGTCAAAATGATTTCTTTTATTTTACTTAAATGCTTCTGTATTTCCTCGGCTGATAGATTTTCTTTTTCAAGATACCTCCTGCCTTCTTCCTCCTTTAATAAAAAATTAACGTAACTGTCCAAAGAATCGTGAACTTGTTCCACGCTTGCTATAGCCTCTTCAAAATCAACTTGAATATATTCATCTTTTTGGATCCTCTTCATATGATGTTCAACAAATTTCTTATGTTCTTGGGATAAGCGATCATAAAAAATTTGAGTTATATTTTTTAACGAGAATGCTTCATTCAACCCAACAGAAAGACCATTACCAGTTAGTATTACTTTTTTCAAAAAACCACTCCTAATTATTTTTTAAACACAAGAGAATATACAAAAGGCAGTTCAATCTTTATGAACTACCTGTCAATGTAAAATTATGTTGTCAAAATTCTATCGAGTTCATCACTACAATTCCTTTACTACTACTTCATCCAAGATTGCCTTTCTCTTTTCCCAATCGGGCATAAGGGAATATAGCATGTTATAAAATTTCTCACTATGAACATTATACTTAAAATGAATTAACTCAAGTAAAACGACATATTCAATGCAATGTTTTGATGCTTTAATAAATTTAAAGTTCAGTAAAACCGTATTGGTCTCTAGTAATGATGAACCCCAACGTGCCTTCATTATTTTCATATCAACTGCCGGCCTGTACTTTTCAACTAATGGATATTACTTGAACAGTGCCTGGCACAGTTCGGTAAAAGACAATAGAACCCCCTCAGTTGATTACTCTACCATCATTCAGGTTTCCAGATAACTTCCCTTCATTAAATAACCAGAAACCCATTCCGAATGGTTAAAATAATAATTCATTTAAATCAGCATCTAATACTTGAAAATAATGTCGATATTATTCATAATAATATTATCATATTACGTACGTAAAGGGGAAGGATTACATGGAAAATGGTTTCACTTATAACTTTCCTTCTATTAAAGGACAACAAGCTGGAAAGGATTATTTTATAGCAATGTGCCCTTTGAGGATTATTCCAAAAATATTTCTATTTGATGAAGAAGAGGTGCCACCGGAATTTCGTTCACAGCGCATTATAAACAAAAACAGAATACCTGAAATAACCAATTATATAGTTAACAACCCCGATGACTATGTGTTTTCATCTCTTACAGCATCCATTGATGGTGATTTAGAATTTAATTCTGTTTCTGAAGAACCCGCTTTTAGTGACGTCGGTACATTAAGCATCGCATTGGATGCAAAATTTTTAATTAATGATGGACAACATAGAAGAGCAGCAATTGAAGAAGCTTTACGAATTAATCCAGAACTAGGATCTGAAACGATCTCTGTCGTTTTCTTTGTTGATGAAGGTTTAAAGAATTCCCAACAGATATTTTCAGATCTCAATAGACACGCGGTCAATACTACTTCTTCTATTGGAATTCTATATGATCATAGGGATAAGCTAGCAATTTTAACGAAGAACCTTACGGAATCTATACCATTTCTTAAAAGATATACAGACAGGGAAAAAGTTTCGTTATCTAAGAATTCACCGAAAATTATTGCCCTAAATCATATTTTTAATACTAATTTAAAATTAGTGGGAGTTTCTAAAGGGGACACTATCAATCAAAACGATGAAGAATTTTTAATAGAATTCTGGCAGCTGCTTACACAATCTATAGATGAATGGCAACAGGTTCTTAACAAGGAGTTATCACCAAAAGAGTTGCGAATGAATTTCATTGTGGGTCACGGTATATTCCTAGAAGCTTTGGGGGTAGTTGGAAATTATTTAAGAAATAATAATCCGGTAGACTGGCAATTTTACATTAAAAACTTGAAACAAGTTGACTGGTCACGTGATAATACTTCTCTCTGGGAAGGAAGAGCAATTAAAAATGGCCGCGCTCAAAAAAATGCCCAAACGATTAAACTGACTGCAATACAAATCAAACAACAACTGAAACTCCCTCTCACCAATAGTGAGGTTGAGCTAGAAAAATCCGTATTTGGAGGGTAATTTATGTCTATCATTTCCGACTTATATAACACAAAAAACACTCTGTTTAATGAAGCAAAAGAAGAAATCAAAACAGTTTATAAGAAAGATAAAAGACCCTGGGTTATTGGATACAGTGGTGGTAAAGATTCAACAGTAGTCGTTCAACTTGTCTTTGAATCTTTGAAAGAACTTGATCCAGTTGAATTAAATAAAAAAGTGTACGTTATTTCTTCAGATACTTTGGTAGAAACACCTTTAATTATACAATCTATTAATACAACACTTAGAAGGATTGAAACAAAAGCCATTGAATTAGGCTTACCAATTGAAACTTATAAGGTTAAACCAATGATCGAAGAATCTTTTTGGACTAATATTATTGGTAAAGGTTACCCCTCTCCAAACCAACAATTTAGATGGTGTACAGATCGCATGAAGATTGACCCAGCAAATAGATTTATAAAGGAAAAGGTTAATTCATTCGGAGAGGTAATCATGTTACTAGGTGTCAGAGAAAAAGAAAGTAAAACGAGAGCAAACGTTATTAAATCGCACTCAACAGAAGGAAAAGTATTAATGAGGCATTCTACTCTATCGAACGCCTATGTATTTGCTCCTATTAAAAAGTTTGATGTAGATGACGTATGGAATTACCTGTTATCCTACGACTCCCCGTGGGGTGACGATAATAATGAGCTGTATCGTTTATATAGTGATTCTAGTAGTGGAGAGTGTCCACTTGTAGTAGATAAAACAGTAAAGGAATCAGCCGGATCCTGTGGAAACTCTCGCTTTGGATGCTGGGTATGCACAGTTGTAAATGAAGACAAAGCATTAACTGGCTTTATTAATAATGGGCATGATTGGATGAAACCTTTATTAAACTTTCGTAATTGGCTAACTTCTATTCGAGATGATCGATCAATGAGAATGAAATACAGAATGAACGGTCAAGTATATTTTCTTCCTGTTCAAATTGTGAAAAGGGATGATGGGGATCATATACTAATTCCTAAAAAGGGTAGCCGTGAAAAAAAGTACTACCCACTTGAACAATTTGATACTATACATCACTCTGAACTGAAGGACTATGTTAAAAATAATAATATTGATCTTGCTTCTTCCGATGACCCAGATGTATTAATTATCAATGATAAGGGGCAATACTGCCGATTGGGTCTTGGTGGTTTTACTTTAGAGGCACGTAAAGAAATCTTGGAACGTCTCTTAAAGGTACAAAAAAACCTTAAACATCCAAGCGATGAAAATTATGAATTAATACAAGAGGATGAATTAAAAGAAATACGAAAAATTTGGTTTAATGACGGTGACTTTGAGGATAGTCTTCCTAAAATACACCTTGACATATTTGGTTACGAACTTAACTGGGAAAAGGATGAAAGGCTAATGTTTGAAAATGAAGACCTTTCACAGTTACAGTTATTATGTGAAGAAGAGGATTTAGATTTCAGACTAATGAAAAAACTGTTATTAATTGAAAAAGAATATTCAGGTTATAAAGTTAAGAGAGGATTAATGGAACAGTTGTCTTCTGCTTTAAAACAAGACTACTTACATTTATAAGAGGTATGTGACTAATGATATTTACAGAATTAACCCTTAACAATATTGGCCCCTATCAAGGGACGAATACATTTAAATTCAATAATATTAAAGGAAAGAACACTGTGCTAATTGGAGGGAAAAATGGAGCAGGAAAAACGACTCTTTTAAATGGAATCCGCTTAGCCTTATATGGCTCTCTTGCCTATGGATTTAAAACACAGACTAAAGAGTACCTTAATAAGGTTGAAAAGTTATTAAACTCAAAAAGCAAAGAAACTCAAACTAGTAAATTTTTTATCCAAATTACTTTTACAAATAATGATAATTTAAGAGAAAACACATATAAAATTACACGCATTTGGCAGCAAAAGAATCAAGCAAAACTAAATGAAAGAGTAGAAATCATTAAAAATAATGTTCATTTAAGTGAACTGGAAAAGGAAGAGTTTTACGAGCATTTGCGAAATGACTTTCCCCCATCTCTCTTAGAGTTATGCTTTTTCGATGGTGAAGACATTGCAAAACTTAGTAATGAGAATAATTTATCTATGTATATTCAATCTTTATCAGCTAAACTCTTTAATTTAGATCTATTTTCAAGCCTGGAAAACGACATTTTGAAATACTTATCACAGGGTTCCACAACCGAAATACAAGATCAACTGGAAATAGATAATAAAGAAAAGAAAATGGAGCTTACAAATAAAATTGCTCAATTAAAACTTCAAAATGAAAATCTAGAGGAAGAATTGACAAACCTTTCAAATCAAAAAAAAGAATATGAAAAAATTAAAAGGTATTTCTCTTTACATGGCGGGCTAATTCATGAGGAAAGACAAAAACTTCATGAAAAAATCGCGCACACTGAAGCGAGCCGAAAACAACAAGGCGATAGAATTAAAGAGTTTATCGCTACAGAGCTACCGCTTTTTCTTGTTTCTCCTTTATTAAAGAGGTTAATAACACAGTTAAAAGATGAAGAAAATCAAAAGATATCCCAATTTATAAATCAAAATATTAAGGAATTATCTATTCAGAACCTGCTGGGAAGTTTCATTGAATCCTTGTCAGAAGACCAGGAAAGAGAAATTAAGGAAAAGCTTACAAATCAGCTAGCACCAACCAAGGAAGTTGAAATAAAGCATAACGCTTCTGGATCCGAAGCAAATCAAGTTTATAACTTGAAGAATAGTATTACTGTTGAAAATTTAAAAGAAAAAAAAGTAATTCTTGCTATGAACAGAGAAAAGTTAGAGACTCTAAAACTATACAAAAAACAATTGAAAAATAACGAGAATACCTCTGAATTCTCTACGATGATCCATCAAATGGAAAATTATAGACAAGAGATAGACAATTCCGATCGTAGAATTCAAAACTTAAAATCATATATTGGTGAAATAAATAAAGAAGTAAATCAGTTAACTCTATTATATGAGAAAGTTAAAAAAGAATTATATAATTCCTACAAAAACAACTCTTCCTTCAAAGAGGCTGAAAAAATAATTAATATTAGTCGTAGGTTTCAAAAGAAACAATTGAATAAGAAAATAGCTGATGTTGAATATTTTTCAACAAAAATGTTGAAATCTTTAATGCGTAAAAAAGACTTTATAGAGAAAATAGTCATTGATAAAGACAATTTTAGTATCAAGCTAACCGATCGTAAAAATAATAATATAAGCAAGGAAATTTTATCTGCCGGCGAAAAAGAATTATTGGTACTATCAATAATTTGGGGTACTATTTCTTCTTCAAAAAAACAAATTCCTTTTGTCTTAGATACGCTGCTAGGTAGATTAGATGTGGAGCATAAAGCTTCAATTATCAAACATCTAGTTCCATATTTTAGTAATCAAACAATTATCTTATCTACTGATTCTGAAATTGACCAACAACTTTATACGGAATTAACTTATAATTTATCAAATGAATTTACACTAAATTACAATAATGAAGAAAATAGAACTAACATTGAAAATCGTTTCTTTGAATACAAAAATGAAGGGGTTGTACAATCATGAATTTCCGTTTGAAAACCTCTAAAAACACAGGTGAAATTTTAAAAAACCTGTATAGTTCAACAGGTCTAACGCCGAATATTCTTGCACGCTTATCTATATCACTGTCTTTAGCCGATCCCACTCTACCTGCTAATGTGACCACAGATAGTCAAGGATTGGAATTTAATCGGAATACACTTACAGGAAATCAGGATTATATCTACAAAGCTTTAATAACTGAACATGCTGGAAAAACTGTTGAAGAGACAGAGTACTTTCCTTCATTATTTAATTCTCATTTAGAAAGAGGCGTTAAGCTTTTAGAACAAGAGTACAAGCATGCAGGCAACTATAATAAGCTATTAAATAATTTAATTGGATTAGCTGAGGATCATATCAAGGAGGCTTAAACATGCTCTACCTAGACAATAGTGCAACGACCCCAGTCCTACCTGAGGTAGCCAATAAAATGTATAAATATCTGACTGAAGAATACGGGAACCCTTCAGGTAAATATTACCAAAAAGCGACCCAGTCAAAGATAGCGATAGAAGAAGGTCGGGCTAATATTGCCACTCTACTTGGTTGCCATGAATCGGAAATCGTTTTTACAAGCGGGGCGACGGAAAGTAACAATATGATCATTAAAGGAGTAGCGCATTATTATAAAAAGAAAGGGAAACATTTAATCACCTCAAAGGCAGAGCATAACTCTGTTCTAGATGTATTCTCATTTCTCGAAAAAGAAGGTTTTACTGTAACTTACCTTGATGTTGATCAGGAAGGAAAAATAAACACTGAGGAGTTAAAGCAAGCTATTCAAGAAAATACTATTCTAGTAAGCTTGATCTGGGGAAATAATGAAGTAGGTACATTAAATCCTATACAAGAAATTGCCGAAATATGTGAGAGTAATAATATATTCTTCCATACCGATGGAACACAATTACTTGGTAAAATCTCTATCAATTTATCTTCTATCAGTGGAATTACCTTTCTGTCTTGTTCGGCACATAAAGTACATGGACCAAAAGGCGTTGGGGTAACTTACATAAAGAGCGATGAATATGGTAAACTTACCCCTATTACCCCGTTGTTACATGGCGGTGGACAAGAAGGAAGCATTAGAAGTGGGACCTATGCTGTGCATAATATTGTAGGATTTGGAGAAGCGGCAAAAATTGCAAAGAATAGATTAGAAGAAAACAGCAACAATCTTCAAAAATTAGAAGAATCAACGAAAGAAATTCTTATTAAAAAGTTCGGGAAGAAAGTTTACTTTAATTCACCAAAAACAACTAAAATACCCGGCATCTTAAATGTAAGGTTTTATGGATTAAATAACGAAATATTACTCAAAAAATTAGCTCCTGTAATAGCTGCATCAAGTGGTTCAGCTTGCAGTAGTTCGAAACCATCACATGTATTGCAAGCAATGGGATATGACTTGAAACACGTAAGAGAATCGGTTCGATTTTCACTTTCACCCTATTTAGATCAAAAAGATATTGATATACTAGAATCCTTATAAAATAATATACAAAAATGCCACATACTTTGTATCTATATGACTATATTAAATTATTGGAGTGTATTACCTTATGAATAAGGCAAAGCAACAGGAGATAGAAGTTTTGGCAAGTCTGTGTTATGACAAGGATATTCCCCTTAAATTTGCAAAAGACCTATTAAAAGAATCAAAACGTTTTGCATATGAGAATTTCACTCAGAAAAATAGAGCTGCAGAATATGAAAAATTATTGAAGTTTCACAGTAAGAATAGAAAAGGTGATTAAATGCTTCTTAAGAAACTTACATTCGATAATTATAAAACGTATTATGGTATACAGGAAGTAAATTTATATATTCCTGAAAACGTCCGAAGTGAATACAAAAATATCATTTTAATAGGTGGGCTAAACGGAGCGGGAAAAACCACTATTTTAAAGGCTATCTTATATGTACTATTCGGTAAGCGTGGTATTTCAAAACAAGAATACACTCAGATGTTTTCAAATGCTATTAACAACTATTATTTTGATGAAGGTGGGAAAAACTGTTCAATTACATTAATATTAGAAACGGATACAAAAGAAGAATGGACGCTGACTGTTAAATTTTACTTCGACCGAAATAAAAAAATTACCCATGAGGAAAGAAAGATATCAATACTGCCTATCGGCTCTAAGATTAAGAAACAAGTTAATATTAATAATATTGACATATATAATCAATTTATTGATAAGATAATTCCTTACCACGCTGCACCTTTTTTTATTTTTGACGGCGAAGAGGTAAAAGAAATTATATTACGACAAAATAGCTCTGAAATGAAACAAGCCATTCATAAGATATCTGGAATGAATTCTTATTCCATTTTAGTAACTGACCTAGAATACTTGAAGAGAAATATTGACAGAAAAATTACCTCAGCTGTTAGCCAGTCTCAATTAAACAACCTAAATAATGAATTAGAAGATATAGATCTAAATATAACAAAATACGACAGAATAATTGATAAAGATAGTAATAAGTTACGGAAGCTAATAAATGAATTATCAAAAATAAAAGCTATAAGAAATGAAAAACTTACGTCGAATAACAAATCTAGAGAAGTTATTATTAAGAAGCTATCACGATTAGAAACTGAAGTGGAAATGAAAACAAAAGAATATAACAACTATTATAAACAAAATATAGTAAACATTATTCTTTCTACTAAATATAAAAAGTTAAGAAGTAGTATTTCAAATGAAGAGACATCAAAAAAACAACAGATCATACGTGAAACAAAATTAAAACCATTTAATGATTTTATTGAGCAGTTATCAACTAAACAGATTACACCTCCTCTATCACAAGTTCAATTTGAACAAATTGAAAAAATCGGGAATCAATTGTGGGCAAAAATGTCTAATATTGAACTTAAAGAAGAGATGCCAATTATCCATGATCTTCCTTCCAGAGAACAACAGACGTTAAATAATTTCAAAATAGGTAATAAAGAAGACGTAATCTCTATGGTAAAGAAAATTGATCAATTAAAGTCTGAAATTTTAAATGTAGAAGAAGAGATTAGAAACGCTCCAACCGAAGAAAGTATTGATGAAGAAAACAATAAAATAGATGGATTAAATAAGGATATTGGCCAAATTGAATCAAGACTGTCTAAACTCAGGAAAAAACACCACTCATTTAGTATAGAGAAAAAGAATATCCTAAATAAACTTACCCGGTTACAGGATAAATCAGGAAATATAGATGAATTAATGCAACAAAAAAAATTACTTGAACCTACCATAAAAATGTTGAAAGAATATATTGAAAAAGTTACCCTTCTAAAGGCTAATGAAATTCAAAAAGAGTTTTCAAAAATGTTAAATAAACTCATTCGTAAAAAAGATGAGTTCGGTGAGATCAGGTTTGATATCGAAACATTTACCATTAAACTTTTCAATGATCATGGACAGGAGATCAGTGTAAATGATCGCTCAGCTGGAGAAATGCAAATGATCTCTTCTGCACTTATTTGGGCACTGACAAGGGTCTCTGATTTAAGCTTGCCTATTGTTGTTGACACACCACTAGGTAGACTTGACAGTTTCCATCGTAATCACTTAATTAATTATTACTATAAGTACCTCAGTGAGCAAGTTATTATACTATCGACCGATACAGAAGTAACTAGTGAATATGTTGGATTGATGAAGGAAAACTCTTATAAACAGTATATGCTGGACTATAACGAAGAAAAAAAATATACAATAATCAGAGAGGGATACTTCAATTTTGTATAAGGTGTGATAAATGTGAGTAACCGAAAACTTAACCTTTCGAAAGTAGGTAAAGAAATATTAGATAGACAAGTTGATATTTTAGATATGGTTAGACCTGAATTATTAAAAGTTGCTCTAGCTAAAGGGATTGCGGAAAATAATTCTGCTGAAATTAAATTTAAAGACTATGACAAAGGATGGACTGTTCCAGATGGGATTATAAAAGACAGTGAGTATTTACTTTTTAAGCACCTTACTATTGAAGAAATCCAAAAACATCTTAATGACCAAGAAGTTCAAAGGTATTTTGAGTATTTTATTGAGGAGGGACTGAGAATCCTTCTTAAAATAAGCCAGGAGAAAACATCATTAGAGGATAGTAGACTTGCTATAATATAAAAAATGCTCCCTTATTAAGAAGGGAAGCATTTTTATATTCTTTCAGATAATGAGGTAATATTTACAACATTTGCAATTGGATTTGTTAGATTATCTTTTTGGTCTATAGTAGGGCCATGAACAATGCATTGCCCTTTTTTTAGACTAAGTAACTTTTCTTCCCACACTTTTTTTTCAGAAGGATCGTTCGTTAAACTTGCTGCAATATTAGATAATTCTTGTTCAGGTGGGGCAAAGTAAATTTTCTGAGAAGAATTTTGTAAACGAGCTAATTCGCCTTTATCTAATTGTGAACGTAAAAATTGTGTAGCATACCATCCCGACCATCCAAATTTTCTACCTTCTGTTAGAATCTTCGCAGAAGGCGACTTCTCTGTATGGTCAAGGTTTTGAGCCTCATCCATTATAACTGGCATTGGCTTATATTTATTACCGTTTCTAACCGAATAGTTCCAGAGATCCCAAAGGATAAACTCCGTTATAATTAACTGCACGTTTCTTGGAAACCCTGTTAATTGTATGATGAATACTTCTCCCTCACCATCAATAATCTTTTCCCAGCTAATTGTATCTTCATGGCTAAATGGATTACGGTCAATTAATGGTCTAATTTGTGAAAGAGCAGTTTTAGCATAATTTGAACCATCATTTTCTAACACTTCTTTTAACTTTGATAAATTCATTTCTTTATCGTACTGCTCCAAGCCATTGATTGTGGCTTCATAGATAGCATTCAATTGTTGGATACCTAATGAGGCGTAAACAGATTTGAAAACACTTTGAACTCTTTCAGCTACATCTGTATTTGACTCTGGAATTCGAATACCACCTATATCTCTCTCATTCTTACTAAATGGATTGATCGGAAATTGATCACTATATACAATTTGTTGCTTAAGCTTATTTCCCATGTATTCCTTGAACTCAGGTTCTAATTGATTTGGAAGGAAACCCTCTGTGTAGTCAATTACTATACTTGAAATATTTTGCTTAGCTTTTTCAAGGAGCAAACACTGCATAAAATAAGTTTTACCCTGTCCTGACTTTCCAGATATTAATAAATGGCGATTTGCTAACCCCTTGTTACCGTATTCCCAATATATTTTTTTATTCGAACCATCAATTTTTCCAATTGGTAAGCGAATATCTTCTAGTGATTGTTTGAATTTCGCATTCAGTTCACTTGGAGATCTACTTTTTTCATTTTCATGCTTAACTTCCTCATTTTTGGAGATAGAGGAATTTGGATTACTTACTCCCTCATCCGAATTAGTCGTTTTTTCCTTATGATTGGTTTCATCGATATTACTTTTGATTGACAGCTCTTCATTGTTTGAATCTTTGTCGCCTTTCACCAATTCATTATTAAAATGCTCTTCATCTTTCTTTTCAACCACGTAATTATTAGAAAGAAATTGATCTGCGATGAAATCATTTGGTTGATGTTGAATCCAATCATGAATATCAACTATATTTTGCGATACCCCTTCATAACCATCCAATTCAGTCAAATTCAGATTAAGAACGGAATCCTCCTTTTTAGCACTCCTATGAAAAACTCCCTTACTAAAGGATAAAACCGCCCCTTTTCCAATGTAAGGTTCTATTACATATGAAATCGTATATCGATCCTTTAGCAAATCCTCTAAGACCTTATTGGATAATTCGTAACCTTTTTCATTCCAAAATTCATTTTGATGTAATTTATTTGCATTTGAAATAATTAGATCGATAAAGAAATTCCTATAAAATTTAGTAACAAATAAATCATCTATTTCTTTTGTTAATGTTTCGCTTAATAATTTCGCTGTTTTTTCAACTTGGATCTTTGCTTTTTCAATGACAGAACTTTGATTGACCCCGATTTTAACTTCAACAGGATAAAAATAAAGTTCTTTATTAATTTGGTTAATACCTATTAGAAGTAAATCATCACTGTGTGCTCCTTTAGAGCCTAAATTTTTTGCACTAAAAACACCATTTCCACGGGTTAAATTAACCGCTCCAGCAACTCGTAGGATTTCCTCTAAAGAGATTGGAACCCATAAGATATCCGGGTGGTCCAAATATGCTAGTGAATATTTTATTCCAGAGATAATACTTAATTTTTCTCGATCCATATGCCCCTTAGAACCAATGATTCTTAATAACCACTCACCATTGAAACTATTAAATGCCTGTATGGCATTATTGATATTACCCGCAGTACTTTCTACACCCTTTTTTTCTAAGAATTCCTTGATAACATATCGGTATTGGTCTGATTTATTCGTCACGGTAATTGCATCATAACGACTAGAGGATGAATACTGGTCACTATAATGAATAACAATTAGGTCATCGTATTGATTATTAAAAAAATCTAAATCTACATTCGGATCAACAAAAGTGACCCAATATGATGATTTATAAATTTCTTCCAATTCTTCTTGGTCCATTTGTGTAGTTCTTGAGTAAATTCCGGAATTCTTATGATAACTATCATTACCATCATTTCTTAAATTTGCAGCTAACTCGTTCAAATAATAGGCAGTGCTTGTTACATAGTTTCCGTCATCTACATGATAGGTTCTAGTACCAAATCCACTTCTGTAACTTAATTCATCTTTCATCGAAGGCAAAGAAGAACTTAACCCTTCCAAAGATACGCCAGAACGCATCTCATCCATTGGAAGAATTGCTATATTTTCCCGCGCCTTCATATTATAGAAACTGATATGCGCATAATGTTGCTTTCCAAAAGAATCCTGTTTATAAAAGAATAGTTTTTCTTTCAAGATTCTAATAACATCCTCCTCATTGTAATCTTTTACTTCTTTACTTAATTCATATTCTTTAAAGAATTCATCAGAAGATTCAACTTGAGAAAAATAATCAAATGCGCTTTCTAAAGATTCATCTCTAAATAAAGAGATTTCTACTGGAATTAATCCATCCTCACCTTTGGTTTTTAACTGCTTGTTCATCCACTTCAAAACACCCTTTAAAATTTCTTTATCATTATTAATATTAATAACATTTATTTTTATTGGCGCATTGGAATTGGTTAAAAACAAATATTGAAAGTGTTTACTAAACTGAGTTAATTTATCTTCCACTACATTAGACAAATAATTGTCTGCATCAGCAACAGAAACTTGATTTACAGGTTTATATGGAAGCCATTCCATTACAGTGTATTCAAATTCAGGCTTTAAAAGTTTCCCATATTCATCATAAATAAAAGGTAAAAGTCCTTCAGGTGTTAAACGGTTTAAAATGTTTGAATCAATTTCTCTATCCTCTAACATTTCATATAACTTCAGCTTATATGAAACAATAAGTGGATGAAAAGGAGTTAAATAGGATTCATTTTGAGAATAAACTCGACCAAGTTTAAATAGATCAGTTCCTTTTAGACCGGCAGGATTGCCATCTGTAAAAGATTTAATTTCATCTATATATGCTTTGATGTATTCCAATGCCAACTCTTTATATTTCTTAGTTACATACGATAGACTAGGAATAGTTGCATTACTTTTGAAGTAATTCATCAACCTACTATAGCTTTCCATCAGTTCAACGCTTAAATTGATGTCAACCGCAACTAACTTATCAGAAACAATTTCAGCGCATTTTAAATTCTCACTCAAAAATTGGTCTTCCCACTTGAAAAATTTCTGATAATCTTGCTGAACATAGAATTCTCTATTTTCAATTTGTAGTCTATTATTGTTCTTATCCCACAGCATATCACTGGATAATTCTCTAATTAATGTCCAAATTTTCTTTCCGGTAATTGGTGTAGCTACATAGTTTTCATTTTTTATCAGTATTGGTAATCCAAAATGTTCAAAGTAAAGATAGAATTTAGATTCATCATTGTCATTGAAAGAATCTATTGTTGTAACAAGGTTTAATTGCAGACCTTCAGTAAAATGAAGGTCGATTCCGTCTGCCAGTTCAATTTCTTTCTTTTCATAACCGTCCCCGATTGTTAATATATTGGTATCATTAATCTTCACTTCAAGAAAGTTTTTATTTGTATTAACAATGTAATTTGATTTAATACTTTCAAGTTTTAGTGGTTCTATCGGTAATACCACGCAGTGCAATTCTGTACCGAGTGTATTTTCATTATCGTGTTTATAATTTAACTTGAAAAACTTAGCTCTCCTATCCCAATCAGTGCCTTCTAAATTAATTGTTATGACTAATTTTTCTTTTTGGATATTAAATAAAACTTGCTTTTCATTTATGTTATTGCTTGTGACTTTAAAGAATTCACGTGATAGCTTTACATTTGATGAAAGCTCAAATTGAACCTGGAATTTTAGTTCCTTCTCATGTTGAGCGTTAAAAAAAACAACTTGCCTTTTTCTCTTGCCTGCAGCCCTTTCACTTAAAGGCCTCTCCCATATCTTCTGATCCGTTAAAGGGTCTATTTTATGAAATTTTACTGTTTTTCTTTCATATTTTTTAGTGTAATCCTCTCGATATTTAAATACGTCTGTAAACAAAGTCGATTCCCAATTATCTTTAATTAACTCATTAGCACCGGTTGGGGAAAACAATTTCTCTAATTCATATTTTCCATGGCCATATTGATGAGCCTTATATACTTGTTCAAATAATTTACTATTTTCCTCCAACCTATTTCGTAATTCACTGCCCTTAAATCTGTCAAGATCAGGGTCTTTGAATAACCCTAATTCTGCATATTCCCTATCATCAATCCGACCTTGTTCAAGAGTCTTAAAGATACTTTCAAATTCGAAGATTGAGATATTCTTGTAAAACTGGTCTCTCATAATATTATTTAGGTGATCTTGTAGAATGATTTTTTCTACCTTTTTCAAATTACTATATTCAATATCTTTTTTCATCGTCTGATATAAAGACTCTGTGTGCAACGGCATACCTTCATGCTCAAGATTGCTACTCCCGCCCTTTACAGAATCCAAGTCTTCGGAAACGATAAATAAAATAGATGTGTTTTCAAACTTATTGGTTTGTTCACCAACCATGTTTCGTAGAGTTACTAAATAATCAGCTTTAACTTCTGCAGAATTGCTAGAAATAATCAGAAAAGAATCTTTAAAAGAAATTCCAAATGTTTTATATTCGTTACCTTGGCTATGCTTATAAGAAAAAGTTTCAACATCTTTCGTTTCCCTAAAAGAGTTCACCAAGTTCTCCACTTCTTTCTCGGAATCCATAGAAATATAAAATCGATCCCCTGGAGAAGGTGAATTTGAAATAAAATATTCTGTTAAAATATTCGTAATGTAGTTATAGAATTGGTTTAACATATTGGGCATCACCACTATCACTTTTTTTATCAATAATATTCAGCTTATTAAATAATGTAATAATTTCTTTTTTGGTATAGCGGTCTACTGCTATACCTCTTCGTTCAAACTCTTTGAATAAATCATTTAAAGGTATTCTTCTATCTTTCACACTAACAGCGGTGATCAATAATAAGAAATCATATTTCATATTAAAAACACCACCTAAACTACCTCTATTCTTTAAAAATTCACCTGCACCAAGGTCTTCCTGATTTTCTCCAAATCTTTGTGCTACTCGTCTACTAGTACCCTTTTTTAATGAAGTAAACAATGCCTTCATTGCTTCTGTTACACTTGAAAACTCAGAATGAAGCTCTAGATTATGTAGATTATTATATTCGAGTAACCATTTGTTTAAGTCATCTAAATATTTTTCCTCATCTAATTCACCGCTATTGATATGATTTAGAATATCCCTATAAGTAAATAACCTTATTTTTTCATTTTGACTAATATTTGAATCGTTCAACGTATTATAGCTTAGATGCGCCAACGTATGGAGATGTGGAAATAGATTTTCATGGTAAGATTTTATTGTTTTATAGCTTGCTAAATCATTATATGCCTTTCTTCTTTTTGTCAGCGATTCCCATTCAAGTGTGAAGTATAGCGGCTCGAGGTCATTATATTTACCTTCCTCGAACTTTTCCAACTGTAGAATTAATTGATTTATATACATGAATGTATAATACTGTGTTAATAAAGGGAACCACTGAATAAAGCTTTCTTTATAATTTTGTAGATACAGAAGATCTTCCTGATAAAGGTCTGGGATTTTCGGTAATAATATTTGGTACTCTCTATTTAGCTTCTTTTTCGCCTTCAAAACATCCAGCTTAGTAAGAATCAATTCCGTTAAAATATCATTTGACTGCTTATTATTAAAAATCCTTGCAATTTCATCTTCTTTTCCATCTACGAATAATTCACTAAGAAACTTTCCATACTTTCTAAATTCATTGTGGTTTTTTCCAGTCATGACATAATTGAAAAGATGCGGATGAATGAGTTTTATATTAGTTCCATTAAATATATATTCATTGAGAAATTTTACAAAGGCATACTTATCATCTTCATTATTAAACTTAATACTATCAGCTACGCAGTGTGTAAAAGGATGTTCATTACCTTCATAAGAATATACCTGTTGCTTAAGCTTTCCGGAATCAACTTCGTAATTACAAACATTTCTAACGTACTCCCCAATAACACCTTTGAAATTTTTTTTAACACCTCCAGGTCGTTTTGTTAAAAAAGGAACAGTATCTAGGGCAAAGCTGTCATCATGTTTGTTTTTCTTTTCAAACTGTTCTTTTAACCAGTCCCAATATAAAACCTTACTCATGTTTTATCTTCCTTTTCTAATATGAAATCACTGCCAAAATCATCTTTAAGTAACGTAAACATTTCCTGTGAATTTTTATGATAGATCAATATTTCCTCTTTTTTATTTCCCCATGCAGAAATTTTGTCAATAAACTCTACAAACTTAATCGCTTCTTCCTCATCCCGCTTGTTTGGACGATATCCATTTTCAACGTCCCGAAGTAACTCGTATAAAATATAGTCAATCTCTAAACTAGCTATTTCTTTAGTATTCTCATCTTGATAACAGAAATAAATATAATCCTTAAAGGAATTTAGTAAAGTTGGATCTTTATGAGTGTTTATTCTCTGAAGAAAGGGTTTTAATTTTATTTTCTGGGCTAACCTATAATTTTCATCCGGATGGTTAATGAAGATATAGTCTTTTTTTGGTGAACCTCTCCACTTAAAAATTGTAGTCTTTACAGAATCATAAAACTTTCTAATTTTTTCTTTATTATCAGTATTGAATGCATATAAAAACCTTAAGTAACTTTTGTAGGAATTGTCGATCATTTCCTTTTCAAATACTTCATTTGAAAGGTAGATCAAGCGTATATATGATTCTGTAAAAAAGTTTAAAACATTTCCTTCTAGATCATCTAATTCTATAAAAGGGGATAACCATTTTACAGCTAATTCATCCTTTAAATGAAGCTTAAGTGACTTCCAGTTGTCTAATACATTCAACTGCATGATAAGGCTATCAATATAACTGATCCGATAATGGATCGGATCAGATTCCTGAATAGCTGCATTGATTTCCGAACGGTCTGGCTTAGTGAACAGCAGATTCGGAAGTGCATTATCCAGAATCTCAAATTCAGATAAGTGACTAGTATCTTCTTGTTTTCTAGGTATTAGGATGTCTGAAATAAAGTTTAAAAATGCTCTAGCAGAAATAATCAATTTCTTCTTTATAATTGCCTGCAAAATTAAACTAACAACCATCCTTTGTACATTTTTATTTCTAAGGAACTGATAATTATCATGTAACATAGTAATCTTACTGTTTTTAATGTCTTCTTCATATGCGGCATGGAAGGGATTTTTAACATCTACTTTAGTAATTTTTCCCAATAAGCCCTCGTAAAAACTAGAAACCGCTCCATTTTCAGTTAGCTCATAAGAATGATAGTCACCAAAACTTAGTAACGTCATGTTGCCTTCTTCATAGAAAGTTGTTATTTCTTCGGTAAACAGTTTGCTGTCTATAACAAATTGTTTTAAATTGTTATATTTATCCTCAATATGCTCCTGATTCATAAAATTATTTAGCACACCCATATTAATAGCAAGAATAAGCTTTTTACTGGGTTGATTAGCACATCGGTCAGAAAAGTCAACTAGAGCTTCATCTAAAGTTTCAATTGCTGTCTTTTCAGGTGAAAAACTCTCTGTAGCATCATTATGGAAATCATAGTCTTTTACCAAATCTGGTCTTCTTTCTTTTAGATAAGATAAAAGGTGGGATTTACCGTCCCCCACATTCCCGCATAATAAAATCAAATGTCTAGACTCTCCACTATGTTTTTCCAAGGCTTCTTCGAGGTCTAATTGTATCTTTCGATCTACATGTAGATACTTTTTAAACTTACTAAATTGGCGTGGGTTCTCAATTGCTTCTTTTGACGAATCTTTTAAACGCATAATTTCCCTTAATAAATAGCTTTGATTTGGTTCCAAATTTTTTTCAATAACTTGCTTCGGTGTCTTTTCTTCTTTATTTGTGGATCCTGACTTTGAACCTTCAACATTGCGTTTAGGTAAATTATTTTTCTTCATCATTTCTTGCAATTTCCGCTGAATAATTGCTTCCATTTTTTCTTCCGAATTGTTTTTTGGTGCAGAATAAACTGGTGGAATAATTTCTTCATATAAATATAACTCTGCATACCATACAGCAATTTTATATATTTCTTTATGAACTTTAAAAGCTTCAGCAAGTTCTACTTCATTACCAACGTGTGCTCCTTTATTACCTGCAATTCGTATGGTGTAAAATGATTTTTGAATTTCTTTATTAAGAAGATCCTCACGACTTAATTTAGATATTTTCTCATATAGTTTTGCATATTCTATGTACATACCTTCCTTTTCCATAACCCTATCGATTATAATTTCAGCAAATTTCCTTGCGTTGACAATTGAATTACTTGGGTAATCAAAAATAGTTTCTTCCATATATTTAACTTCTCTAGCAGCCTGATTATTAAATTTATTAATAAATTCTACTAATTCACTCATAGGTATCGCTCCTATTTCCCGACTATTAATTTAAATTATTTTTAATTGTAACATATTTGTAATTTTATCATATAAAACCTTAATTTAATAGGCGTAGGGGCTGTTATAATGATTGAGGAATTTAACATTACCAGTTGTATCGAGGTACCAAGAGGCTGATACCAAAAGGGTAGCTGACTTATTGTGTTACAATTGTTATTTATTTATAAGCGCCTTGTGTTCCTTTTTGTTAACTGGACGTTTGGACGAGCCTATTAATATGATTATTCACACTCACATTTCGAATACTTGCTATCCATTACATATTAATCATCAATACTAGCTAGTTCTTAAAATTATTCTGTGAATTAAAGGGTCAGCCCCACAACGCTTACACTTTAGCGCATTGAGGCACTGACCCTTTTCATGATGGTTATTTTCACGGCTCAGAAATATCCTTATTCTAACTAACCTCTCTTCCCAGCATCTTCCACAGGTATATAATCATATATCTCACCTGACTTAGTAAGCTTCGTAAGCTTATCCAACCAACGATAATAGACTAAGGCTTCATCGAGCTGTTGATAATGCAACTTAGCTTTTTCTCGTAATGTTTCATCTGTTTCACTATCTTCCATTACCTCTTTGAGTTGTTCTTGAGACTTCTTAATACTAACCATAAACATACTTACTTCCCGTTCCCATTTCGTACCAAAGAACTGTGAGAAATAATTGAAAAAGTTTTTTTCTGCCATGAAGGTATCTTTTCTGGAACCCTTTTGCCATACCTTCTGAACAATATTAATTTCCTGAAGTTTTCTAACCGATGTACTCATGCTTGGTTTACTCATCCCGAGTGCATCTTTCATTTCATCCAGGGTAATTGGTTGATGCTTAAAATACATGGTTGCGTATAGACGTCCAACTGAAGGGGTAATACCATAAAGGTCCATCGTCTCTGAAATCGTATTTACCATCATACCTTCAGCTTGGTCAATTTTTTCTTTGGCTTTTTCATTCGTAAAATTGTTTTGCTTTCCTTCCATTGTGGCACCTCTTTTTTGTGGTAAATAAGAACATTTTCATTGTTAAATTGATTAATAATAAATTAAATGTTTCTTTCATTTTATAGTTAATAATACGAAGATGCAACTCAAGTTCAGCAATAGTTTTCCTATAAAATTCCTAGCAAAAAAGTTTCATTCTTGAAGAAAAAGAGACGATTCTCCTATCGAGTACCGTCTCTTTTCACTATCTTACTTCATCCATTTTTCAACTAAATCTTGATTTTCTTCCACCCATTTTTGCGCGCCTTTAAGCGGGTTGTCTCTATTATCTTTAATACTAATCATTAATTCACCAAGTTGCTTGTCGCTTAGTTTAAAGTTTTTCAACCACTTACTCACTTTTTCATTGTCTTCGGCAAATCCATCACGAGTTGCCATATAGATTTTTTCTACTCCACCAAAGGTTTTCTTCGGATCTTCTAAGAATTTTAAGTCCACTTCAGAAAAGATATAATGTGGTTTCCATAGCGGTGCAACGATTGGTTCCTTATTTTTCACCGCATCCTTAATGGATGCGATCATTGCTGCAGTACTGCTCGCTACCAATTCATAATCAAGACCGTATTCCTTAATTACATCTTGTGTTACTAGCATTGTTCCTGCGCCAGATTCAAAGCCAATTATTTCGCCGTTAAATTTCTCTTTGTATTCATTTAAATCCTTAATGCTGTTTACATTTTCCATATACGTTGGAACGGCCAATCCAACCTTCCCATTTTCATACCACGGATTTTCGAAAAAATTAACTTCGTCTTTATACTGTTCATAGTAAGTCTTATCCTGTACAGGCAACCAAATTTCCGGTGCCACATCCAAATCTCCTGAAGCCAAAGCAGCCATCTGAGGACCCATGTCCAGAAGCTTAAACTCTACACTATAGCCTTTATCTTCTAAAATGGCCTTCCACAAATTTGTAACTGCAATATTTTCTGGCCAATTAATCTGACCAATCGTGATTGTCCCTTTGCTTTCACTTGAGTCACCGGTTGCACTACCTGATTCTTCACTTTCACTAGTTGAACCGCAAGCTGCTAGTCCAAAGAGAAGTATTGTAAATAATATTAATTGCGTAATTCTACGGAAATTCATTGATTGTCAAACCCTTTCTATTTTTTATAGTGGCAAACATTTAGTAAAAACATACACCTTTGCCAGAAGTGCTCTTCAATCTAATTACGTCCCCCTTTTTATTAAATAAAATAAATTCATTTAATTTTTTTTGAATGTTTTTACTCTACCTAATAGGTTAACGAAAGATTTCGTTTTGTCAAATTGAAACGGTTCATTTTGTCTTGCTATGGTGCTGTTATGCCTTTTTATATACAGTAACGGACAGAGAATCTCTTATTTTGCATTTTGAGTGTGTTTTTGAAGATTAAAGGACACAGGATTCCTTATTCAGTATGCAATGTACAATTTCCACCTACTTTCACCTAAATAAGGGATCCTCAGTCCGCGAACAACCGGATTCACCCCTATTATTCACAAATAAGGAACTGTGTGTCCGCTCTCTTCAAACCCACCTTGAATTTCAGGTAGTACTACCTAAACGGAGTCTTGTTTGACAAGTGATGAAACATACTGTTAGGATAAAACCATTAACAATATTTAATTTTTATTTAACAAATTTAACATAATTCCATAAAGGAGTGAGAATGTGAGCTTACAAAGAATGTATATAAATGGTGAGTGGGTTAACGCCAAATCTGGGGAAACACGTGAAATCATTAACCCGTACAATCAAGAAGTCATCGCGACCGCTGCAGAAGGAAATGCGGAAGATACGCGAGCAGCTATTCAAGCAGCAAGGTTAGCATTTGATAAAGGCGGCTGGAGCACTTTACCTGCTAGTGAACGTGGTGAGCTGGTTTACAAAATAGGCACTTTAATCAAGCGTGACTTGGAAGAACTAGCTAAATTAGAAACATTGGATACAGGTAAAACAGTCGAAGAAAGCCGTGCTGATATGGCTGACATCGCGAACGTGTTCTTTTACTTCGGTGGATTAGCCGATAAAGATGGTGGTGAAGTCATTGCCTCGCCAATCCCAAACAGTGAAAGTAAAGTGGTTCGCGAACCGGTTGGTGTCTGCGGCCAAATCACACCTTGGAATTATCCTTTATTGCAGGCGGCATGGAAAATTGCACCGGCTTTAGCAGCAGGTAACACCATTGTGATGAAACCGAGTGAGATCACACCTTTAACAACCGTTAAAGTCTTTAAACTAATTGAAGAGGTTGGCGTACCAAAGGGTGTAGCCAACTTAGTACTTGGTTCCGGGGCATCTGTTGGTGCTGAACTTGCTACTAGTAATGAAGTTGATTTAATTTCATTCACCGGTGGCATTGAAACCGGTAAAACCATCATGCAGGCAGCCAGTCATAATGTGAAAAAAATTGCACTTGAGCTTGGCGGAAAGAACCCGAATATCGTTTTTGCCGATGCTGACGTTGAAACAGCGGTTGATCAGGCGTTAAATGCTGTATTTTTCCATGCAGGTCAAGTTTGTTCTGCAGGTTCTAGACTGTTAGTTGAAGAAAGCATCCACGATGAATTTGTTGAAGCACTTGTTGAACGCACAAAACGTATCAAACTAGGCAATGGTTTTGACGAAAATACAGAAAGTGGCCCGATGATTTCGGCAGAACACCGCGCAAAGGTGGAAAACTATGTGGAAATCGGTAAGAACGAAGGAGCTAAGCTAGCTGTAGGCGGAAAACGCCCGGATGGTCCTTCATTACAGAACGGCTTTTTCTATTTACCTACCATTTTTACAAACTGTACAAACGATATGCGAATTGTTCAGGAAGAAGTATTCGGCCCGGTATTGACAATAGAAACGTTCAAAACGAAAGAGGAAGCTGTCAAGTTGGCGAACGATACGATTTATGGCTTAGCTGGAGCCGTCTGGACAGAAGATTTGAGTAAAGCAGAATTTGTTGCAGCGCGCTTACGAATGGGTACCGTGTGGATTAATGACTTCCACCCTTACTTTGCACAAGCACCGTGGGGCGGTTACAAGCAATCAGGTATTGGCCGTGAACTTGGTCGAGAAGGCATGGATGAATATACCGAAGTGAAGCATATTTATCGTAACAAGCGACCTGAACCGGTTAACTGGTTTAAGTAAACACAATCAATAGCTCCAAGCCTTTTTCCAATAAGGCTTGGAGCTATATTACGTTTATAGCACGGTATACCTTGTTTTACCTAAAAAACTAGCCGATGTTTTACAAGTTATCCATAACGTGTTATATTAATATTGTTTGATACGTTAAAAATATATTTAACAAACTAAATAAAATAATAAAAACAAGAAGATGAACTGGAGTGTTAGATTCGTTCAGCACAATATTTTAGGGTAAATGACTTCATCTTCCTTGCAAGCAGTAACCATTCTCAAGGAGGTAATTTAAATGAATAAAACATACGATTATGTAATTGTTGGCGGTGGTAGTGCAGGTTCTGTACTCGGTAACCGTCTAAGTATAGATAAAAATAAAAGTGTGCTTGTTCTAGAAGCTGGCCGTAATGATTATTTTTGGGATTTATTTATTCAAATGCCAGCAGCGTTGATGTTTCCATCAGGCAACAAACTCTATGACTGGATCTATTCTACCGACCCTGAACCTTATATGGATGGACGTCGTGTTGCGCATGCACGCGGGAAGGTACTTGGAGGATCAAGTTCAATTAATGGCATGATCTATCAACGTGGTAACCCGATGGACTATGATAAATGGGGCGCCGAAGAAGGTATGGAAAACTGGGATTATGCACATTGTCTACCATATTTTAAACGACTGGAAACAACCTTTGGTGCAGATCCAGATGATGAATATCGTGGGCATCATGGTCCTGTTAAATTAAAGCGTGGACCAGCAACGAATCCTTTATTTCAAGCCTTTTTCGATGCCGGTGTTGAGGCTGGATACTCCAAAACACCAGATGTAAACGGTTTTCGCCAGGAAGGCTTTGGTCCATTTGACAGTCAAGTGCACAACGGCAGACGCGTTTCTGCGTCACGAGCATATTTACGTCCTGCAATGAAGCGCAAAAACCTTACCGTAGAAACACGTGCTTTTGTTACGAGTATCAATTTTGATGGCAAAAAAGCACAAGGTGTAACCTATCAACAAAATGGAAAAACCTATACGGTTAACGCAGGCGAAGTCATTCTTTCTGGAGGAGCATTCAACACGCCGCAATTATTACAACTGTCTGGTGTGGGTGACGAAGAGCATTTACGTTCACTTGGTATTGATCCGGTGCTTCATTTGCCAGGTGTAGGCGAAAATCTAGAGGATCATCTTGAAGTATATATTCAGCACGCTTGTCCACAGCCAGTATCCATGCAGCCTAGCTTAAATAAAGCGAAAATGCCGTGGATTGGCTTGCAATGGTTACTTGGACGTAAAGGACCCGCGGCATCAAACCATTTCGAAGGTGGCGCATTCGTCCGTTCAAATGATGAAGTTGATTATCCAAATCTTATGTTCCATTTCCTACCGCTTGCGGTTCGATATGATGGGCAAAAAGCAGATACTGATCACGGCTTCCAGGTACACGTTGGACCGATGTACTCCAACTCCAGAGGTAGCCTGAAAATCCGTTCACGTAACCCTTTCGAGTACCCAAGTATTGTATGTAACTATCTATCTACCGAAGAGGATCGACAAGAATGGATTGAAGCAATACGCGTTACTCGGGACATCCTATCGCAACCAGCATTAGCACCATACAGCACCGGTGAAATTTCACCTGGGCCATCTGTTCAAACGGATGAGGAAATTCTAGAATGGGTTAAGAAAGATGCAGAAACAGCACTTCACCCATCTTGTACGGCAAAAATGGGTCCAGCTTCCGACCCGATGGCAGTTGTAGATCCAGAAACCATGAAAGTCCATGGCCTGGAAAATGTACGGGTTGTTGATGCATCTGCTATGCCACATACAACAAACGGAAATATCCACGCACCAGTGTTAATGCTGGCAGAGAAAGCAGCAGATATTATCCGTGGTCAAAGACCAATGAAGCCTGAGTATAAGGAGTTTTACCGTCATGGCGTTCATGCGGCGGATGCGGGTACGGTTAAGTAGTAATAGGGGCGGTTTGTTGGGGTGCCATTACCTCCCGTACTAAGTTGCGGTAGTTTTTTGCAAACACCTTAATTATGATGCTCACTGCATAGCTAGAATAAAAAATTCGGCATTCGCCCTTAATAGTGAATGCCGAATTTTTTATATGATCTACAATCATTTTATAATTTCTAATGTTATTGGAGGATTCCAACCCTATTCCCAGTTGAAGTAAGTGCTATGTAGGTAAAAAGAGGTTTGGTGTTCTCTACAGCTTATACTCTTCACCGCTACGTAGGTAATAGGCTACAAATGAAAAAGCTTCATCTAAAGTTAAAATGTCCCAGTTTTCCTTTCGCTGCTTCCTGTCACCGGGTACATGATGATGGTGGTGAGGTTCTGATTTAATCCTGTATTTCTCTGGGGTTCCTGGCGCATCATGTGATTCATTTTCCCAAGCCGAAATATGATGATATAGCTTGCCCATTTTTGGGACAATAATTTTCCATTGGTAATGGTACTCTATAACAACGCCCTCTTGATATTTTTCTGTTGCATGTAATCCAGTCTTTCCATGAACAGGGTGCTCAATCAGTGGAAATAATACAGATAACTTTTTATTCGTTCGCTTATATTTACCATATATCGAATCATTTGGTGGCAATTGAGGATAATTACATAACAAGTCACCATATTTCCCTAGTATCTCTGGGATGTCAGCGGGAAGAAGGGTTTTTTCAGTATCTCTAGTCAAAATCCTTCTCTCCTATAACTTGAATGGTTAACTCCTCTTCCTCTTCAAGAAGATCACGCCATTCATAGTAATCAGATGGATCATCCATTGCATCAATATCTACTCCTTTAAAGGCGTTTTCAAAGTAAGGAGTTTTGTATTTTTTCTTATAGTGCATCAATTCTTCGTAAACTTCACTCAACCGTTCTTCAGGAGTTTGACGTAATCGCTTCTTCTCTTGAAAAAGATATTGCATTTTAATGCAATACACGGGGTCTTTCCAGAGTTCTACCGCATGTATCGGAATCTTATTATGAGAAGACGTATCTATATGTTCAAATCCCTGTTTCATATATTTATTCAATGTTACGTTAGATACACCTAGAAGTTCTGCTGCTTGTTTTGGTTTAATCAAGTAGTCCTCTCGATATTCAAATTCAATAGCTTGACCACTAATTTTGTAATACCAATCCTCTAAATCCAACTTAAGTTTTCCAAACTCTAAATCACTAATTGGCGAACTAAGAATCATTAACCTTTTTAACCAATCTAATAACGCCAGACGGTTTTTATCCGATAAAATATATTGCTCATTGAAATGAAGGTAGAAAGTATCAAAGGTGATTTCCTTTAGGCGATCCTTAAAAGTTCCTAACATGATGACGATAATTTGGCTCAACACATAGCTTGTCTCTTTTTCCATCTTTGACTTACTTTGTAACTTATAAGCGTTTTCAATATCTTTTTCAGTTTCTTCGAATATTGTTGTGGTCATCATCTTCACCCTCTTCCACCTCCATTATAGCTTATAGTTAACGAAATGTCTATTTTTACTAATTAACGATTTATATATAATCATTAATTATTATATCCAGAAGTAAAATACATATTCGTGAACGTATAAAACAATTGTAAACAAACATATTATTAGTTTTGGTTGTTTTTCCATTCCTCTATGAAGCTATGCGACAAATATGTTTGATAGAATACCAATGGAGTAATTAAACAATATTGATTTAAAGGATAAAACTGGTATACTACACATACAGGAGAAGTACGGAAGGTGGAATTGGTTTGCCAACATACTTGTAATGGTTTCGTAGCAGCATAGTACATTTCTATTTTTGAACACTGTTGTTCAACGACGGGAGAAGTGTGCCTATTTTTAACCATTACAGGGAGCGCAGGATATTCAGTTGTATTTCAATTCCAGCGGGGTACCTATAAGGTATTCCGCTTTTTTAGTGGGAAATTTTCTCCATTCAATCGTTTTTTGCGTTCCTCTGCAAAATAGGAGGAACCACTTTATGGATTTAACTAATCTATTTACGTATGAGATCATTGCTCAGGAAACACCTCATATAAATCGAAACTGCAGTAAGTGTAAAATGAACACAGAATTTTATTGTAGTGAGAAGTTTAGGGTAAATGCGAATCAGAAACTAGTTGATATTTGGCTTATTTATAGCTGTATACATTGTGAAGGAACTTGGAATTACCCGATTTTATCGAGGGTAAATATTAGTAAAATTGACGCTATGCTCATTCAAAAGTTTATGAATAATGATCGAGAGACAATCTGGTACTATGCCTTTCAAATCAATAAACTAAGAAAGCTATGTAACAATGTGAATACAGATATCCGTTACGAGTTAAGAAAAGATAAACCGGATTCACTATCCGAGGAAGTCACGATCAGACTTTGCTATAAATATGATTTTGGTCTGCGAATAGATAAATTACTCGCAGAAATCTTTGGCATTTCAAGGTCAAAAATAAATAAAATGTTTCAAAAAGAAGCTATTTTACTAAGTCCAAACATGAATAAGAAGAACAAGGTTATCGATAATCTACAAATCACGGTCATAGGTGACTGGTACAAAATTGATCAGTGATAAATTAAAATGGAGTGTCTAAAAAGCAATGCTTTAAAGACACTCTATTTTATTAACAAATCATTTACTTCATTACATAGTACTGATGTCAATGACAAATCGATACTTCACATCGGATCCCAAAACGCGTTCATACGCTTCATCAATTTGATCTGCAGAGATGACCTCAATATTAGGAGCAATGTTATGTTCTGCACAGAAATTTAGCATTTCCTGTGTTTCCCGAATACCTCCAATTAACGATCCTGCATACGAACGACGACGACCAATTAACGAAAATGCATTTACTGACAATGGTTCTGCTGGCGCACCAACATTCACAAGCGTACCATCTAATGTTAACAAGGAGAGAAATGCATCTACATCGATCTTTGCACTTACTGTATTAATAATCAGGTCAAATGTTCCAGCTAGTTTCTCAAATGTAGCTGGGTCACTTGTGGCATGATATGCACTCGCTCCAAACTCTAATCCATCTTCCTTTTTATTTAACGTCCGTGACAACACGGTAACGTCTGCACCCATCGCATGCGCAATTTTAACAGCCACGTGCCCAAGGCCTCCCATGCCAACGACAGCGACTTTCTTTCCAGGTCCAGCATTCCAGTGGTTTAATGGAGAAAACGTCGTAATACCTGCACAAAGTAACGGTGCTGCAGCATCCAATTCAATATCATCTGGAATGCTTAATACGAAATCCTCTGTAACAACGATATGGGTAGAATAGCCACCTTGTGTTGGCTCACCGTATTTATCAACGCCATTGTATGTTGGGACATTCCCTTTTAAACAGTATTGTTCCTCACCTTTACGGCAATTCTCACATTCACCACAAGAATCGACCATGCAACCTACACCAACGCGATCGCCTTCTTTGTATTTGGTTACTTCAGGGCCAACACCTGTCACAATACCTGCAATCTCATGTCCAGGAACAAGTGGGTAGTTTACTTCTCCCCACTCAGCTTTTGCAGTATGAATATCTGAATGACATATCCCTGCATATTTTATCTCGATTAAAATATCCTTTGAATCTAACTCACGTCGTTGAATTTCAGCTGATCGGAATGATTTATCCGGTCCGTCAACAGCTCTTGCTTTAGCAATTACCATATAAATTCCTCCTATGACGTATTTTTTAAGAGAACATGCTTTTTTAGACAAATGAATTGCTTAGTTAAAAGATATTTTCATTTATCGATTATTCTCTTTGAACACATGTTAATGTTTAGAGTTAACTCTAGGTCAAGTAGAAAACTCAATTTTTACTATGATAGATTCATAAGGAGTTTTGACAACCCTCATCGGCCATGGTAAAATTCGCTTCAAACTTCAAGTTAACTCGAGGTTTATACCTTTAGGAGGAAGATACAAGATGAAAAAATATTCCATTAGCCAGGTTGCAAAAGCGTTGGATCTTACCGTCTACACGTTACGATACTATGACAAAGAAGGACTGCTGCCATTTGTAGAACGTACAGATAGTGGTACAAGAGTATTTAAAGAGTCGGATATTGAGGCGTTAAAAGTCATTGAATGTTTAAAAGCAACCGGGATGCCAATTAAGGAAATAAAGAATTTTATTGATTGGTGTTCAGAAGGGGATACCTCATTGCAACAAAGATATGATATGTTTTTAGAAAGGAAAGCTACAGTAGAAGCACAGATGGAAGAATTAAAAAAGACAATGGAACTTATTGAACATAAATGTTTCTATTACAAAACTGCGTTGGATGCTGGAACAGAGGATGTTCATAAAGGTGATAGGATAGAGATTACGTGATTATTAGATAAAAAGGTTGGCACTTTTATAATTGGCACAACCATTGGCAAGAAACTTAATCATCCTTCATAACAATAAAAAGCCTTTCGTCCTTAAGTCGGACAAAAGGCTTTATGCAATTTACCAATCAGATTCAACTTATCGTATTCATCAACTCATACTGCCGAAGTCTTAGCTCGAACAAAATGAGTGGATCACGATAGATTTCAGGTTTATCACGCAATTTATTTAACGAATCCTCATGCCTTTCAATATTCACCTGTACTTCATCCATTTTACGCCCTAGTTCATCTAGTGGATCTTGGAAAAACCTGCTAACGTCCCACTCTATTGACCCTTCGAACAATTCCAATTGTTGCACGAACGGGGTGATGATATCGTTTGCTATTTGACTATAATCTGCATTTTCAATGTAGTTTTTGTATTTACTATAGAGAATTTCATTATTTTTAAAAATAGACCCTGATAGTTTTCCCGCCCCTTTCAAAAATAATTGGGAAGGAGTATTACGTAACAAAACATTTACATTTTCTAGACGTAGCAAGCCACGGGATATCCGTTCTAGGTCCCGCTGCCAATCATCTAGCACCTTAAAATCACCCTGTAATACAATGTTCTCATCATCGTTTTGATTCATATTCTCGCTTAGTTCATTACACGTAATTTGACTGTCTTGGAAGCCCTTTTTGCAATCCTCGATCCACTTCCGAACAGTACGATTCAGATCATTCAAGACAAAACTTTTGAGATAATCGGCAATCTGTCTATTCATTTCTTCATTTAGGTCTACATGGAGCTTTGAAAAGTCACTGTCTTCCCGAACAAGTTCAGAACAATTTTGTAATCGTTTAGGCAGCTCACGAATAACCTGTTGCATGGTAGATTCTTTTACTATACGAAACGAATCCGTTATGTCATTCGTCATCTCTTTCTCCATTTCACTTATCTGCTGATGGGCATCATGCAGGTTTGTGAGTAACCCTTCATTTCGAATTATTTTTTCCTGTTCAGCATTTTCCAATGCTACTCTTTGTTCCAGCAGAAAACCGATCGAGTCTTTAACCAAATCCCTGATTTTTGACGGACTTGCCACATTAATATTGGATTCCTCTACCATTGGCTTTGTCATTTGAGACAAATCATCTGCCAAACCTTCTCCTTCTGCCCATATCTTGATGGAATCAAATAACTCTATACCATCTTTTCTACCATCTTGATTCGGATTTGCATTTTCAAAGTGGGATTCCGCTTCACGAATCAATACTGCATCCAGTTGGGAAGGAAACGTTTCATTCCATGCAAGGGTGGCAGTAGCGGGAATGAAAAGATCCGATTCAGAAGAAACGTTTAACCAGTTTGGTAAGTGGCGCTGCATTAATCCTGAAATGTCCTTGATTAGAAACTTTCCACCAATTAATTCGTAATATGCCTCTTTAAATACGATGGGGAGTCTCTCCCAATCATACGAATTTTCATTGCTATTATTCCAAAGTAGCCGGTTAATCAATTCTAGCCACTCAATATAAAAATCGCTTTGGCTATAGCTGTTCCCCAATACTTCCGTAAAACGCTCAAATCGATTCTGATCCAGTTGCAGTAAAGTCACTAGCACTTCGTTAAAATAGGTTGGTTTATAGTTAGACGTTCTACCTTGCTTGACATAGCCTGCTAAAACATCAAACCAAGAAAGTGACTTCGTTCTTATTGCCTCACCAATCGCTAGTTCAACCGCATTATCCCAATCATTTATTTCCTCTAAATAGTTTTGGGCTATTTCCGTTACATCGGAATAATCCGGATTAAGCTCAACAGCATCCTTAATTGTATCAACAGCCTTTTCTTGATCATCCTGTTGTAGATACAACGAAAACAGTTGCAAGAGGATTTCCGATTGCAATACAAGTGATGTAGAATCAACCTGCTTATAAAATTTTTCTGCATCCTTCAATAATCCCATTTCTAAGTGTGCATCCGCTATGTTTTTCTGTGCCCATGGGATGAATTCCTCCTCTAAAGGATGTTCCCATTTGTAAATTGCTGCTTCATAATCATTATTCAGGAAATAAACTTCCCCTTGTGCAAAGCGAATAAAAGATAAATTTGGCCGTGGTTTTTGCATTTCCTCCGTATACATCTCACCCAGTACCCTGATAGGATGGCCATGTTTGTTTTCATCTATGATCGCTTCATAATAGGATTTATTAATGAATTTATTCTCCGTTGTCACGCTAATCCCTCAAATCGTTAGTTTCATTATGATTCTTTAATCTTGGTTTTCTAACATACATATCTATTCCTATTCATACCTTTCTTGTACCATTCACAAACTAAAAGTATTTACATACGTTTCACTAAAAAACTACAGCTACTTATTGTATTCGGATTAAACCTCAATTTTATGGGACAAAAGAATTTTTATAATAAATAGGGGACTATGGAGAAGAATTGGAGCGAGGGTGGAAAGTTGAATTTGATTGAAAAGACTTTTGTAGAAAATGGGAGTCCTTAGAATTGTTGGGAATCTTAATAAGAGAACATTTATTCAGTTATTTATCTTCTTAGTTAATTTTAAAACCTCTCAAACTTGTTAAGAAGTTCAAAAGGTTTTTAAATTATCTAACTGGTATTAACCATGAAAATACCTTTTCTAATCTTATTTTCCACCTTATGCTTTACAGGTTTCTGCAAGAGAACGACTCACAAATCAAAATTATACTTCTTCCACTGTGGTCTTGCTCAAATTGTTACTTTACTTATTAGCGTAGTACTTGTTATACACTCTCATTTCACAATCATCGTTATCTATGCATAACCAAAGTTTTATCTTTTTTTCGTTCCCGTCACCTTCGTCAGTAGTTACCGTCTTATACTCAATCTCTTCCTCGTTTGTGTTCCCGCACTCATGACATTCTCTAGTCATTTCATCCATCCTCCCATTCTTTTATTTTAATAGTCTTTCTTTAAGAATAATGACATTGTTCCTTTAAACATATTATAATTGCAATGCTTAATAAAGCAATCATATTTTTCTTTCTTATCAGATTAAATATCGAAACCATAACACTAAGAGATAAAAGTACAACTGTTGAAACAATGTCTTTAGCAAAAGACACATAATTTAGAACCCCGAAAATACCAAAATCAAAGGCAACAAATTTATGAAAAACTTCATTTTATCCTTCAATATCTCTTTTTAAAATAACATAGTTGTCCAAATTCCATTTAATCCTTCTTAAAGTAACGCACTCGTTAATTTAAGAACATCATTTCAGAGAGAATTTAGTCGGTTATTTATCTTTCTAGTTAATAATAAAACTTCTCAAACTTGTTAAGAAGGTGCGGCACACCGATAAGACCGAATAAGATCAATTATAATAGTTGGAAGAGTAGGGGTTGTTCTATTGGTTTTAATTGAAGAAGAGTTAGAACTTTCCTACACTACTAATTCTTTACAGATAATAATTTCATAGATATCAACGCACACTGGAGCATCCTAATTAAACTTTGTTTAGCCTACCTTTGCTGACGGATTATTTTAATTTTCTGCTTTGCCATTTTTTGAGTTCAGATCCTAATACTGATGAAGTTACTTTTTCAAATTATTATTCTCAATAAACTGATCAAAATCATTAGAAGAACTCTGCTCAATTCGATGTTGATTAAATTTTTCATATGCTTCAATGGCTATTTTGTCTGCTACAGCCTTTGCTACCTTTCCAGCATCATGAAGAATTTCGCGCTCATCAAACTCTAGGAAAGCATCTAATCTTCCTTTCCAATCCTTCATATACATCGGTCTTTTTCTTTCTGCTTGGTCTTCTGCATAATCCAAATACCTAGTAACGATCCGATTAAGTGCTCTTAATTCTTTTTCATTTAAGTAATTTTTAGCAATTGTCACATCTCGCTTACGTACTTTATCACCTTTGCATGAGGTAATCCCCATATTTTTACTTTTTGCATCTGCTCTATTTACTATGAGTTCAGTAGCAGTTTGACCATGAATTGCAAAGTGAAGTGTATTCTGAACCGTTGCAAAAAACTCTTGGGTGATATATGCCCTTGAATCATAATCAACCGATGTTGCATAAATATCTGTAATCTTTTGATAAAATCGTTTCTCTGAAGCACGAATATCACGGATTCTTTCAAGTAATTCATCGAAGTAATCTTGTCCGAAGTTACGCATTTCCTTCAGACGGACATCATCCATTGTGAATCCTTTAACGAGATATTCGTTCAAACGTTCTGTTGCCCATTTCCGGAACTGTGTACCTCGATGGGAGCGAACTCGGTATCCGATTGCGATAATCATTTCAAGATTATAGAATGCTATTTCACGTTCAACCTCTCTCTTTCCTTCAAATTGAACTATTCGGCTTTTCCGAATAGTTGCCGATTCTCGAAGTTCCCCTTCTGTATATATATTCTTAATATGCTCATTAATTGTATTTACTCCTTTTTGGTACAATTCCGCAATTGCTTTTTGTGTCATCCAAACTGTCTCGTTTTCCAACCTAACATCTATTTTGGTGTTTCCATCCTCTGTTTGATAGATTAGGATGTCAGTTTCATTTTGCATTATCTTCACTCCCTTTTAATAGAATTTAATTTACCACCTTCTAAACCTTCTTGTATGTACTATTATACCATTAGAACATTGGATAACTTAATTAAAGAGGAACATTTATTCCCATAATTGTAATTTTATATTTTGGTATAAAAAATAACCCCTTCAAACTTGTTCAAGAGTTCATAGGAGCTGAATCCTATTATTTTTTGTTCTAATAAAGTTTTACTTAATTCTATTTCTACCCTTTGCTTTACCACTATTTATGGTACGGTTCATTCCTAATAATCCTGTAACTCCGATAAACCTGCTCCACCAAAACCAAGCGCATCAACTGATGCGGAAACGTCATCTTAGAAAAAGACAACGCCAAGTCACTTCGCTTCTGTACCGCTTCACTAATTCCAAGCGATCCGCCAATCACAAATGCAATCTTACTCTTTCCATACGTCGCAAGCTCATCCATTTTAGCTGCTAGCTGCTCCGAGCTTAGCATTTTTCCGCCTATTTCTAGTGTAATCACGTATGTATCCGCTCCGATATTCCCTAAGATCCGCTCGCCTTCCTTCTGTTTCACTTCCAGCATTTCCGCTTCACTCATATTTTCTGGGGCTTTTTCATCGGCTACTTCAATGATTTCAACCTTTGCATAGGCAGATAACCGTTTCAAATATTCCTGAATACCCTGTTTTAAGTATTTTTCCTTCAATTTCCCGACTGCAATTATTTTAATATTCATGTACGATTCCGTCCTCTTTTGATTGATGATTTAAGTTTACCAAACAACTGGCACGTGAGCCTAGTCCTAGGAATAGACTGTAGGGAGTTTAGTCAAGGAGGTATTTTTTACGATGTATTACCCTAAGCAGCCTTATCCTGTCTATGGATACCCGTATAGCCGGCTATACGAGCAACAGCACTATTGGCATCCAGATCCTTACGCATATTACTATGGAAATGTTAGACCCGAAACGTATCCAGAAGTGGATCCGACGCTTTTTAATCAATCGGCTACTGCGTTTAGAAAGTTACTGGACGATGCATCTATTGTGCTTGATAAGCTTTCTGATTCGGAGGAGTTTGCTTATAAAATCATGGATGCTGCCCAGCAGGGTCAAACTGAAAAAGTGAAGGAACTTATTAAGTCAACTGGAATTCCTGCTGATGTGGAGGTTAGCTATAATCCAGATGGTATTAACTTATCCATGCAATCTGAGGTAGAAGATACAGAATGCTGTAAGCTAACCATGGCACTCCGATGGCGTTAATGAACAGAAACGGCTACTTCCATCAGAATAGCCGTTTTTTATTGTTAGAAAACCTGCTTATCTCAGATTTTTTACTAGCGGTACATATACTTCTATCCATTTCCTATTAGCGGAACAAATGATGCAACAACCGATCCTTATCCTCAAAAAACTGTTTCATAATCGTATATTGACTTGTTTCCTCTAGGCTAACTTCGGCTATTCCTTCCTCAGTAAGCTGAATAATTTTGGCATGTTCATATGCCATGATGATTGGTGAATGGGTGGAAATAATGAACTGTGACCCAGCGTTTACCAATTCATGAATGCGTGCCAGCATCGACATTTGCCGTAACGGGGACAATGCCGCTTCTGGTTCATCCAAAATATATACCCCGTCACCTGAAAACCGATTCATAAACGCTGAAAAGAATGCTTCGCCGTGAGATTGCTCATGCAATGACTTTCCACCAAACGACTCGATAATCTTTGGTCCAAATGATGGTTCACGATCTAGTTCCTCAATATTCGTCGATACATTGTAAAACGTTTCTGCACGAAAGAAAAAGCTATCTCTTGCTCTTTGTGCACCTTTTGCAATCCGCAAGTACCGATCCAACTCCGAATGGGAGTCATAACTAGAAAAATTGAAATTACGCGTTCCACCTTCTGGGTTAAACCCAAGTGCAACCGCGATTCCTTCCAATAAAGTAGACTTACCCATCCCGTTTTCCCCAACGATATACGTTACATTAGGGTGAAAAGCAATTGGCTTAAAGTTTTCTATTACTGGCAAATTGAATGGAAACACTTCATACGACGGAACTGTGTCTCTTTTTATATCAACATTTTTCACAAACTGTGACGTCTGATCTAACTTCATCGATAACCACTTCCCACTAAATTAAGTGTTTGAACATTTTGTTACAAGGGTATTACAATTATGTTGCAGAAAGTAGCGCAACATGAGGAGTTTTTGTTATGCATACCGATCAGGTATTAGTTAGGCGAATACAAGAAGGTGAGTCGAAAGCGCTAGAGGAGCTATATAATCGATACAGCACTTATTTATATAATCTTATCAAACGTAAAATCAATGACGCGAAGAAAGTCATCAGGTTAATCAAACAACTATTTCAAGAAATCTGGCATCATCCTCATTATTTTCTGCAGGAGAAGTATGTCTCCATTTCCCTTACCAAATATTGCATGAAGCATATCTAATACATAGTTTACCAAAATCGCAGCTGGGTTTGTACTGCTTCTTGGACGGGTAACATGATTACAAACTCATTCAAGGAGGAACGATATCATGCAACAAATACTATTTATCCAAACTGGAACAGGAATAGATGTACACGGACAAAACATTACAAAAGCTTCAACACGCGCCATACAGGATGCGATTCACTATAATTCAATGCCTGGAATTGAAAAGAGCCTTCCCGATCAACGACTGGAAAATATGAAAGTAAATGTAAAACTAGCACTTCCACTTGACCATGATAAGTTAGACGTTGAAGCGGTCAAGGACATGATTCCATATGGTGACGTAAACGTGGAGGTTGTTACTGGTGGGATGGCTACGACTAGCGGCATCTTATTAGAAGATAAACAGGATAAGAATGATTTAATGTATATTGTAAATGCGGCGGTGGAAGTTGGATACTAGAATGATGTGCTTATAGCTCATCATTCTCTTTTTTTCCTATTACCTATACTAATCGAATCAAATGGCCGTTAGGTGGCATTGTTTCAGCAAATAAAGTTGTTATTTTCCGACTATATCTATGTTATGATAGTGTCTATACTTACACACATAAGGGGCGTTTGACATGTTTTTCCGCGAAATTGACGATGATCTTTCTTTAAAATTAATGGATATAGATGATGCTGAGGAATTATTTGCACAAACAGATGCCTCAAGGGAATATTTGCGTGAATGGTTACCTTGGGTAGATGGTACGAAAACGGTAGACGATTCACGTAGCTTTATCGAGCATACGGTACGAAGCTTTGAGGATAAAAAAAGTATGGCTCTTGCAATACGTTTTAAAGGTGAACTTGTTGGCACTGCTGGCTACAACAATTTGGATTGGACGAATAAGGTAGCATATATTGGCTATTGGCTTGGCCAAAACTACCAAGGTAATGGAATAATGACGCGTGTGACCCGGACATTAACAGACTATGCGTTTACCGAACTTGAATTAAATCGAGTAGACATTCGCGCAGCATATGGTAACAAAAAAAGTCGCGCAATACCAGAACGTCTTGGATTTGTAAAAGAAGGACAAATCAGACAAGCTGAATGGTTGTATGATCACTACGTTGACCATGTTGTTTATGGAATGCTCGCAAGTGAGTGGAAGGAGTAGGGGCGCATGCGATTTTATATAGCTTCTAGTTTTCAGAATCAACATACGGTTCGTTATGTTTCGCAAAAACTAATTTCTAGAGGATTCACTCATACATACGACTGGACAATAAATCAGCGAGCTGTGGATCCTACTACACTTAGAGCAATTGGTGAACAAGAAAAACGGGCGGTTAGTAGCTGTGATAGTTTCATTATGCTACACCCAGCTGGCAAAAGTAGTCACGTTGAGTTAGGCATTGCCCTAGGGTTGGGCAAACAGGTGTATATTTATTCAGCCGAAGAAATTAATATGGAAAACGCGTCAACTTTTTATTATGTTGATGGTGTTCATCGTATTACTGGAGATATTGATAGTTTTATTGATTTGATTGGCGTTGTGTAAACTAAAGAAAGGACAGCATTCGCTCCTAATTAAACGAATGATGTCCTTTCATTACTTATCCACAACTTCATACACTTCATCAACCCGTTTTGCCATTTCAAAATCCAATTCTGTCAATCCCTTCTCCTGCCAAGAGTAGAACGTTACGTTGACTTTTTTGTAGTTGATCGAGATTAACGGATGGTGCTGTTTGTTCTCAGCATCTTGTGCCACTTTATCCACAAATTTGATTCCGTTCAAATACTTTTCAAAACGATACTCGCCTACAATCTTCCCATCAACAAGCTCCCAATTCGGTGAATTAGTCAAAGAATCCCTGATTTGTTCCGATGTTAAACGATTCATCATTTTTCCTCCTTTCAACAGAATTACGTAAAATTCTGGATAAAATAACGTTTATACACACGTTATCCACAGAAAATGGTGGATAACTATGTGGAAAATATGTTTTTAGTCTGTGAATATGTTGTTTATTATCCTATTCCCTGTTGATAAGACGTAAAACAAAAAGAAGGCGACCGATAACAGTCACCTTCTAACGACGATTATTTACTTCAAGCTTTTCGCGATTTCATCAACCATTGCTTGCACTGACAACAATCCACCACCAGATAAGTACCAATAATCTGGATCTAAGTATACAATGTTGTCATTTTTGTACGCGTTCGTCTTTTTCGTCAGTTCATTTTCCACAACTTGCTTAGCCGAGGACTCACTTCCAACCACTGCACCGCGGTCAATCACATATAGTAAGTCTGGATTTTGTTCTACAACATACTCAAATGTTACGTTCATACCATGTGTAGATACTTCAATATTTTCATCCACAGGTGCTACACCAAACACATCATGGATTATTCCAAAACGAGAACTTGGTCCATAAGCACTAATCTTATCATCATTAGCAAGAATAATAAGTGCCTTATTATCACTGCTTGATGCTTTTTCCTGTAATGTTGCAATGGAATCCTCGATTTTCGCTAGTTCTTTATCGATTGCTTCTTGTTTGTCAAAAATTTTACCGATAGTTTGTAGGTTCTCTTTAAATGATTCCATGTAGCGAGTCGTGTCCACACCTAAAAAGATAGTAGGCGCAATCTCCGTTAGCTGATCATATAGTGATGATTGGCGTCCAGAAATAATGATTAAATCTGGAGCGATTTCTGAAAGCTTTTCAAAGTCAGGTTCCTTTAGGCTACCTACATTTGCATAGTCGTCACTTTCGTATTTCTCAAGGTAAGAAGGAATACTTCCATGAGGCACACCTGCAACATCAATTCCAAGTTTATCTAACGTATCAAGCGTTCCATAATCAAACACAACAACTTTTTCTGGATTTTTGCTAACTTCTGTTTCCCCAAGCTCATGTTTAATCGTAATAGTTTCTGCATTTTCAGAGCTTCCACTAGCATCCGAACCCCCACAAGCAGTAGCAATAACAGACAATGCAACTAATAACATAACGAATAATAACCTTTTCATTTCATCCAACCTCTCTTTTATAATAAATTTGGCTGTTTATTAAATAATTGGGAATTTAATCTCACCAGCAGGGGGAATATGCGAGACTCCTGCGGGAAGAACAAGATAGACAAGACCCCGCAGGCTCGGAACGAGCTGAGGAGGCTTGTCACTTGCCCGCGGAAAGCGAGTATATTTCCCCTGCGGCATGTAACAATACTAACCATTTGAGTCTATGCAAAATAAACACAAATTCGATTATCGTTTATATTTTTTATATTAATATCCATATCATAAATATCCTTCAACACACACTCATCAATAACATCACAAGTGCGGCCATGCTTGACAATTTGCCCATCCTTTAACGCAACAATTTGATCCGAGTAGCACGATGCAAAGTTAATATCGTGAATGACAATTAAGATTGTTTTGCCCAGTTCGTCTACCAATCTACGCAACGTTTTCATAATTTGAACGGAATGGCGCATATCCAGGTTGTTTAACGGTTCATCAAGTAATATGTATTCCGTATCCTGTGCAATAACCATCGCAATATATGCGCGCTGGCGCTGTCCACCGCTTAGTTCATCCAGATACTTTTCTTGCATGTCTCCAAGCTCCATGTATGTGATTGCTTCATCTACTTTATCCCAGTCGTCCTTCGTCAGCTTTCCTTGCGAATAAGGAAATCTACCAAACGAAACGAGCTCGCGAATGGTAAGCTTTAGATTGATGTTGTTGGATTGCTTTAAAATCGAGATTTTTTTGGCTAACTCCGTATTTTTTGCCTTCGTAATATCGATTCCATCAATCGTAATCATTCCATCGTCTTTCGTAATTAATCTACTAATCATGGAAACTAACGTACTTTTACCAGCGCCATTTGGTCCGATAAAGGACGTGATGGTGCCTTTTTCGATTGTTAATGAAACATCATCTATGACACTTTTTTGATTGTATTTTTTAAACACATTCTTAAGATCTACCATGACTTATTCTCCTTTAACAAAAGATAAAGAAAGTAAATGCCACCCACAAAGTTAATAATCACACTAACCGTCGTCTGAAACGTGAACACTTCCTCCACGATGAACTGACCGCCGAGTAAGGCGATAATACCAATTAAGGATGAACCGACAATCAGGTAAAAATGGCGAAACGTTTTCAAAAACTCATACGCTAGGTTGACCACTAGCAAACCGAGAAATGTTATCGGCCCGACTAACGCTGTCGCAATCGAAATGAGAATCGCAACAATAATGAGTAGTCGTTTTACAACATAATCGTAGGGGACACCTAGATTGATTGCTTGATGCTTACCGAGAGCAAGCACATCCAAGTATTTGTAAAATTTCATAAAGTACAAGGTTATGAGAACCATCATTCCAAGAGAAAGATAGACCAAGTTTTCATTGACGTTGTTAATACTCGCAAACATGCGATCCCGCACAATCATAAATTCATTTGGATCAATCAAAACCTGCATAAAGGATGTGAAGCTACCAAAAAATGTTCCGAGTATCATTCCAATGAGTAATAAAAAGTAAATATTGTTTTGTTCCCCTCGAAACAAGAATCGATAAAGTGCTAGTGAAAATAGGATCATCACGCCAAGTGAGAGAAAGTAGTTAATACTGCTGCTCATCATGACTAATGAATGTGATCCGAAAACAAATACGATAAATGTTTGTAGGAGGAGATATAGTGAATCTAATCCCAAGATGTTCGGTGTTAAAATTCGGTTATTGGTGATTGTCATAAACACAGTTGTTGAAAAGGCGATTGCTATACCAGTTATAATAATTGCGACAACCTTCATGATTCGCCTCGGTAAAATGTATCCGATGTTACCATTTAGATCGTAAAGAATATAAAGCGCGGTGATGATCACTGCAATAACTGCTAGGATGATTGTTTTTTTCTTATAGCCCATATTTCCGTCTCCTTACAAGCAGGTAAATAAATATTCCGCTTCCTATTACGCCAACGGTAAGGCTAATTGGGATTTCATACGGATAAATAATGATGCGACCGATGATATCGCAAAACAATACGAAAATTGCTCCTAGCAACGCTGTATGTAAGATGCTTTTTTTCAAATGATCGCCTTGATAGATGGTAACGATATTCGGAATAATAAGGCCCAAAAACGGAATCACGCCAACAGACAGCACAACCGATGCGGTTACCAACGCAACAATTACAAGTCCAATGTTGACGACCTGACGATAGTTCAGCCCAAGGTTTTTGGAAAAGTCCTCCCCCATACCCGCTATCGTGAATTTATTTGCGTACAAATAGGCAATGATAAGAATTGGGATACTGACATACATCAGTTCATAATTCCCACTCATAATCATGGAAAAGTCGCCCTGCATCCAGGAAGACATATTCTGGATTAGATCATTTTTGTAAGCAAAAAATGTAGCACTTGAACTGATAATATTCCCAAACATTAAACCAACTAGCGGAATGAAGATGGCATCCTTGAACTTAATCTTCTCTAAAATTTTCATGAAGATGAACGTCCCAATTAATGCGAGCACAAATGATACGAGCATTTTTTGCAATGGACTAGCTGAAGTGAAAACCATTAATGCTACTAAAATCCCCAGCCTAGCGGAATCAAGTGTACCTGCCGTTGTTGGCGATACAAACTTGTTACGACTGAGCTGCTGCATGATTAACCCACAAATACTCATACTCATTCCTGCGATTAAGATACTAATTAGTCTAGGGACCCTACTGATCATCAATATATCCAGTTGGTCCTTCGAGAGGCTAAAAATATCCCACGGCCTAATATCCGATACTCCAATGAATAGAGAAATAACCGCTAACACCGTAACCGTAATGAATAGATAAATAATTTTCATACTGAACCTTCTTATCTAGATTGTATTATTAATTGGTAATGAAATTCATTATCAATTAGAAACACAATTTGATTATAGCATAATAAAATGTAAGTTCAACAAATTTTTGTGAACATTTATTGGATGTCTAATTAAATAGGGGAGAGCCAAAACTTTTTCTAATTAAGATTAATGAACATCTGAAAAGGGGTACAGGAAGATATATCATAAACAATCGAGGTGTCGAAATGAACTTGAATAAATTCCAAAAGAAAATTAAGAAGTACAAAAACATGTCCAAACGCGAGAAATGGCACCAGATTTATTCAAACCTTTGGGTGACACCTATTATGTATGCGGGGTTATCTTTAATGCTTTTTATTGTAACCGTATGGGCAGATCTTCAGATGGAATTTGGTAACATGATTCCTTCCGTTCTTAGTGCAAACTTTGAATTAACGAAAACGATTTTAAGTACGATCACAGCAGGACTGCTATCATTAAATGCCTTTACCTTTTATGGTGTATTAACCGCTTTAACTACTTTCGCTGGTCAATTTTCACCCAGAATACTCAAAAATTTTATGATGACCAAGGCTACGCAGCGAACACTAGGAATCTTTAATGGGAGCTTCTTATATGTATTGCTTTGTTTATTATTTCTTAATGGAGAAAAAGCCTCCCAGTATTCCCTAATACCGATAACAGCTACACTATTGACAGCTTTATGCTTAGGTACATTTGCTTTTTTTATAAATCACATTGTCACGTGGTTACAAGTATCGAATATGACGGGTGATATGAAAAGAGAATCCCTTGATATCATTGATAATTCTTTGCTTAGTGAACTTGAGCCTTACAGGGTAGATGATGTAGGAAGAATAAATGGACAAATTCCGGAATGTGAAGGGCAACAAATATGGGTTGATGATTCGGGTTATTTACAGACCATTGATTTTATTCCATTAATCGAGGAAGCATGTAAGGATGATCTCATCATTCGGTTAGAGTATAAAGTAGGAAATTTTGTATTTGGATCAACGCCATTGTTAACCTATTGGAAGCAAGAAAATGCGACTATTGATGAATTTAAATATAAAAACATGTTTCATATGGGAAATAGTCAAACGGAAATTCAAGATATTGAATTCAGTATCAATAAATTTGTTGAGATTGCCATTCGGGCATTGGGTAATGATGACCCTAAAACGGCAACGGGCACCATTTATGAGATTGGAGATTTACTGATAAACATTTCTCAGAAGGCAAAATTTACTCCTTATTTAACGGATAAAGACTATAATCTCCGTCTTATTTTGCAAAACCTTACCTTTGATGATTATTTATATATCGGATTCGCTTCTATAAAGCACTACTCAAGGGATAACGTGGTCATTACCGTTGAGCTATTGAAAGTTCTTCAGGCAATTGCACAAGGAGTAAGCAAACGAAATTCCCAACCCGTATGGGAATTTGCCGTTTATACAGCAAGTGGATTTGAATATAAATATATGCAGGAATTAGATAAACGAAAGTTTTACCATGCTCTCTTTAACATCGCAAAAGTAACGGATAATGAAGAGGAATACAAGAGCCTTATTAAAAAAATAACAAAACAGGCAGATCATTCATACGCGGAGTGGAATGAATCTTCGATAAACGAACATGCCTGGGCATTAGCAAACACTAATCGATAAATTGATGTTTATTGTAATCAGAAATAGGATAAAGATATGCACTACGTGAATGGAGGAGTGAAATCATGAAACCAAATGAAAAAAGATCCTCAGATAAAAAGGGTAAGCATGTTGAAAAAAAGCCCAAACTAGACGATTTCAAAGAACAACAATTGGTAGATGATATCCCGTTGGAAGATTTGAAAATAGATCAAAGAGATGAGAAGAAGAAATCCAAATCAAAGAATGAGTCACAGAGTGAAAAAGAGCATCACAAAGACAAAAAATAAAGTGAAACTTCATTCAGTAGGGGTTTTAGGGCCCGTTAAGGCGCGGGATAAACGGACAACCTGAATACTTCAGGCAATTTTTCGTCTTAAAACTAACTACACTTTAGAAGCACGAGAGCATATGAGCCGCTTCTAAAGTGTAGTTTTTTGTAAAATGATTATTTTGATTTGCCCTTTCTTGCCCGAAATACTAAAACACCACCAACCACTACTATGCCAACTACTGTCCAAATACCTATCGACAGTATCCCCATACCCTCCATCGAATCAGAAAGATCAACTTTTTTCATTGGCTCTGCACCTGCTCCTAATTGCTTTAAATCAGCTTGAGCAGCTGATAATTCTACAGTTCTAGAGCACAAGCTTACTTCTAAATCGCCGCCACGTTCAAATGCATATACAAGGTATTCCTTGTTTACCTCAAACTCATAACCACAGCTGGCAGAATAACGAACAGATGTAACAATTACCTGAGAATGATCAACTTTTTTCCACGTTTTATCAACCTCAAATAAATAAGAAATTGGATCTGCCGATGATTGAATGTTATCCAGAAAATTGGGGTCAGATTTTTTAATTACCTTACCTGAGAAAATTGCCGTATTTTTATCGTCTAATTGACTCGCGACCGGTTCTGGTTTAGCACAAGAACAAGCGGAGTTTTTCGTAGGAATATATAGAGAGGTTACGGTCAACAGCAACACTACTACTAAAACTTTCGCAATCCATTTCATTCACAACAATCCCCTTTATTAAATTAGACGATGGATTAATGGAAAAGGTTACTAATTAGTTTAATTGTTTGTTATTTTCGCCTCTGATGATAATCTTATATGGGATATTTTTGATACCTATTTCTTCTCTCTTTATTTGGATAATTTCTTTAACATACGCCACAATTTGTTGTACTTTATTATCTGTGGGTACCAACCAATTAGATTCCTTTAATTCTGTTTTAATAATAATTTGCAATGGCATTGGATGAAAGGAGTATGCAAATCCTCTGTACTCCTCAAATTTCTTTTCTGTTTCTACTGTAATTGCGTTGAATATTGGACCCCACGTTTCATCCATTTCTTGTGTTTTCGTCTTTTTCTTTATTGTAACTTCAAACTCCTCATTCGTTTTCTCCAAAAGTTGTTTTCTAACAAGTTCCTCTGTTTTTTTCAGGTCACTCACAACCGAATCATGCGGAAGGGTGATAGTAAGGTTAAATGCTGAATTATTAGGTGTAATCAATAGACTATCTAATTCTAAATCCGTTTGCTTTAATGCTTTATTCGTTAGTTGAGCTACTTCTTCAAAAAGTTCGTCGTGATATTTTTGTTGCGCACTCGGTTCGTAGTTATTAGTTTCTATTTTTATCGTAATATCATCAAGTTCAAGCTGAGTTGCGATGTCATGGATTAGGGATCTCATCTCATCCTCTTTCTCTTGTACGAGCTGATTTGAATCTACTAGAACAAATACTTCATTATTATTTTCATAACCAATAGATGCATTAAAATCAAACTTTTTGCGAAATGCCGTAGTTGCTTTTTCTAAAAACTGGCTCACCTTTGCTCGCTCTTGTTCCGTTTCTTTCATACTTTCCATAAGTGTCAACTCATCCTCAGAGAAACCAGCTATAATCAATGGGTACACAAGAATACAAGCGACAATCACTATAGAATAAACCAACAATTTTTTATTCATCTAACCGCCTCCAGCGAATTATCCTTGTTAGTATCGTATGCTCGTCTTTATGATGTAGACCTGTCTTAAAAGGCGGCTCCTTGTACATCAAATTTTTTTGATTTATTAGTTGACGACCATAAAATGGTAGTATATGATTAAATCAACAAAAGTTGATGAAGAGGTGCAGACGTGAAGGAATTTAACATACTACAAAATGAAAACCTTGAACAGACCTTTGAAAAATACGAATTAAAGTATAAAGCGATTGCTGACAAAAAACGCCTAAAAATCATGAACCTGCTTACAAATAACGGAGAAATGTGTGTTTGTGATATTGAGCCTTTAATGGGTATGACGCAATCAAAGCTTTCGTATCATCTAAAAATTTTACTTAATGCAGATATTATCACAAAAGATACTCGCGGAACCTGGAGCTACTACAGTTTAAATAGAGAAGAAATAAGACATCTACTTAGTGAGGAACTTTGCTGTCTGTTCGTTCCACCTGGCTGCTAAAATTTTATTCAATAAATCAACTTTTTTTGATTAATAGTAAGGAGTGATTAACATGTTAACCAATTTACCCATTGTTATTATTGGAGCAGGTCCCATTGGGCTTGCAGCTGCTGCACATTTACACGAATACAACCTGCCATTTTTAATTCTTGAAAAAGGCGAATCGGCTGGAAGCAACATTTTAGAGTGGGGACACGTGGCATTATTTTCGCCATGGGAATTTAACGTAGATCAAGCAGCAAAGAAGCTATTAGTACAAACAGATTGGGTAGAGCCAGAAGCAAATACATTACCCACTGGAAATGAATTAGTCACACAGTATTTGGAACCTTTAGCAAACCATCCGCAAATCAAAGAAAATGTGCGTTACCGTGCGGAAGTTTTATCTATTACAAAGAAAAATATCGATAAAATGAAGTCTAACTCCCGTGAACAACTACCTTTTGTGCTTTATGTAAACATAAATGGGAAGATGAGAAAAATAGAAGCACGTGCTGTGATTGATGCAACTGGAACTTGGAATACACCGAACCCTCCGTTTGCTGATGGTGTTTGGCGAAATGAAGATCTAAAAAAACGATTGCATACGTCTATTCCAGACATTGAAAAAGAAGCTGATACCTTTAAAAACAAGCACATCGCTGTAATCGGTAGTGGGCATTCCGCATTGAATACATTGAATGATTTAGCAGAGTTAAAAACACAGTACCCAAAAACTATAATCTCATGGATTGTGCGTAAACAACATGCACAAGAAGCCTTCGGTGGAGAAGAAAACGATGAGCTTGCGGCTAGGGGTGAACTTGGGTCAAAGACGCACCGAGTGGTTGACAATGGACTGGTAACTGTTCATTCTAGATTTTACGTGGAAGATATAAGCGAGCTAAAAGGATCGTTCAGTATTCATAGTAGCGACGGCGTTTCCATAAATAACGTGGATGAAGTCGTTGTCAACACAGGTGCAAGACCTAATTTTTCATTTTTAAACGAATTAAGGCTGGACGTTGATCCGGTTGTAGAGAGCACAAAAGCGCTTGCTCCATTAATTAATCCGAATCTTCATAGCTGTGGTACTGTTCGACCACATGGTGTAAAAGAATTACGTCAACCCGAGCCAGGTTTCTATATTGCAGGGGTAAAAAGTTATGGCCGTGCACCAACATTTTTAATGACTACTGGTTATGAACAGGTCCGCTCCATTGTTGCTTATCTCTCAGGGGATATCGAGGGAGCGGAGAAAGTTAAATTAAAGCTTCCAGAAACAGGAGTTTGCCGAGTTAATCCAACACCGAAACAATTACAAATTATTGGGGAGAACTCAGGCAGTGCCTGTGGCGGAAATAATTGTTGTTAAAAGTTTTTATACAAAAAGAGATAACCTGGGTCTAGATTCGACCTAGATTATCTCTTTTTCTCTGTGTTTGGTTCTTCATTGTTTCGATGATTAATTGAATGATGAATTCTATTAACGTTCTAACTCTATTACTCGCCAGTCTCCGCAAACTGTTTAATTCTAGCTCCAATTTCATCGCGAACGCGCTGAAAAACCTGCCACTTTTCTGCATCAGTTCCTTCTGCTTTTGCTGGGTCGTCAAATCCCCAGTGTTCGCGTTTCACATGTGGAGGCGTCATTGGACATTTGTCAGCCGCATCCCCACACAATGTAATAGCTAACGTAGCGTTATTTAAGACTTCTGAATCAATGATTTCTGATTGTTGATTAGAAATATCAATCCCTACCTCTTGCATTGCCTCTATTGCTTTTGGATTTAATCCATGTGCCTCAATTCCTGCACTTTTCACATTCCAATCGTCGTTTAAATATTTTTTTGCCCAACCTTCAGCCATCTGGCTTCTACAGGAGTTACCAGTACATAAAAAGTAAATTGTTTTTTTAGACATAAATTACACGCTCCTCTATAGAATTATCCAAAGCCATAACGCCAATCCAGACAATGTTATGAACAACGTCGGGATAGTTAAAACAACGCCTACTTTGAAATAGTATCCCCATGAAATTTTAAACCCTTTTAGTGACAATACATGTAGCCATAATAACGTGGCTAATGAACCAATTGGCGTTAACTTTGGACCTAAATCTGATCCAATGACATTCGCATAAATTAGCGCCTCTTTAATCATTGGTGTCGTTTGCACCTCTGAAATTGCGAGAGCGTCAATCATAACAGTTGGCATATTGTTCATAATCGATGAAAGAATAGCAGCAATAAAACCCATGCCGATCGTTGCTACATATAACCCTTGATCAGCTGTCCACTGAATAAGTACTGCTAATACACTTGTTAATCCAGCATTCTGTAGTCCATAAACGACAACATACATTCCTAGTGAAAAGAAAACAATCGCCCATGGAGCTCCTTTTACAACCTGCGAAGTATGAACTGCAGGGCTCCGATTAGCCATGATTAAAAATAATATCGCAATAATTCCAGCTATTATGGACACTGGAATCGATAAAAATTCACTTCCAAAATATCCGACCAACAATGCAGCTAATACAAACCAAGATAGCTTAAACATCCTCTGATCCTTAATCGCTTCCTTTGGTTTCTTTAATTGTGATAAGTCATAGCTTTTTGGAATACTTTTTCGGAAAAATAAATACAATACCAAAATACTTGCAACAATAGAAAATAAGTTCGGCATAACCATGCGTGAAGCATATTCAACAAACCCAATATCAAAGAAGTCGGCAGAAACAATGTTTACGAGATTACTGACTACGAACGGCAACGATGTCGTATCAGCGATAAACCCACTAGCCATAATGAATGGCAAAATCATTTTTTCCTTAAAGTTCAAATTTCGTACCATCGCAAGCACGATAGGAGTTAATATCAATGCAGCACCATCATTGGCGAAAAATGCTGCTACAATCGCACCCAATAAAATAATGTAAATGAACATTCTAACGCCATTACCTTTCGCAACCCGCGCCATGTGCAGTGCAGCCCATTCAAAAAATCCGATCTCATCTAAAATTAGTGATATTAAGATAACTGCAACAAACGTTAACGTAGCATTCCACACAATTCCTGTTACCGTAATGACATCACCCCATGTGACGACACCGACAATTAATGCTAAAATTGCACCTCCACACGCGCTCCATCCTATGCCTAATCCCTTTGGTTGCCATATGACCAATACCAACGTGATGATAAAAATCCCAATGGCTAAGTAAACCGATAAATCCAATTCAATTCCTCCCTAGTTGCAACAAATCCTCTTGCCCTCTTCCTCAAGGCAATCCAGTTTTTCTTTCTGATCTGGTATATGATTTAGTACAGACATAATTAATGGATAGCTTTCACTCTCTTTATTCAACGCGTAAAATATCCACTGTCCACTCCTTCGTTCTTTTACAATTCCAGCATCTCGAAGCTTTCGTAAATGCTGACTGATGGAAGGCTGGCTCATTTGAAATACCTCTACAAATTCACACACACAGCATTCATTATCTTTTAACAGCCCTACCATTGTTAACCGGGTTTTATCACCCAACAATTTTAAGGTTAGCGCTGCTTTTTCTGTATCCATGATTGTTTGTAACATCTTATATAGACCTCCTTTATCATGCGTATATTATTATATAACAATTTACTTATATATTGCAATTAGAAAATTTGGCTTCCATGAAGCTTTAATGGCGAAAGCCTTCGTTGCCCTTATACTGATATCCATAAAATTTATATTTTCCTATCAGTGTAAAAAAAGAACCAGAATAATCTAGTCCTTATAAGTAGTCACTTTACCGTTTCTGTTCATTATGATGTTCTTTTCCTTATCAATCTGAATCGAAAGAGGATACGACTCCGCCAATAAATCCGAGAAGTACCAACGACGATTTCGCGGCCCAAGCAAAATGAATGCACCATCCTGTCGCTCTCCCATAAAATTCAATCCACTTTCTTCTAAGGGTTCGTTGTCTCTAACAGGGATTCCGAATTTCATTAGTTGATTTCCTACCGCATAAACCTTATCCGTCGTAATATTTATTTCACTTATGTTTAGGATGGATTGCGTTGAAAAGATATTCGTTTTATCTTCTGGATTCGTGTTTCTAGCAACAAACTCTACAACATTGTTAGCGGGATCTAAAAAATAAAAAGAATAACCATCCATATGCTCAAAGTAAACCTCGTCGTAACCATCCTCTCGATTTAACATGACCTTACTTTTCGCCCATTCCTTCGCTTCTTCAAATAGATTTTGCGGAATGTTAAAAGCGAAATGATAGAAAGGATCTTCCTGTGGAGCACTCTTTTGGAAAGTAAGTTCGCTATCACCCACTTGAATGGTAAAAGCTTCCCCAACAGCTTCTAATAGATTAAATCCTAGTTTTGTAACGTAAAAATCTTTTAATTCATCTAAGGCATTGCTATATAATATTACTTTATTAATGAACATACGCTTTTCCCCTTTACTATATCCCTTCCGTATTCATGAGAACGATCCTCCAACCGTCTGGATCCTCAATCGTTATACCTTTTTCCTGCCAATATTCATTTTCAGGCTCTGTTGCTTCATAACCCATTTGTTGAAGCCTTTTGTACACACTGTTAATCTCCTGTTTTTCAGGAATATAAAAGACTAGTAAATTGTCTTTGGTTGGTGCTGGACACGGACTTCCATCAACATGTTTTGTAAATTCTAAATGATACGGTAGGTCAGGTAATCCATAGATCAAACCTGTATATCCACGATGCCCAGAAAAATCACCCAGTCGGTTCAAACCAAGTCCATTTTCATAGAAATCGATAACTTCTTCAAATTTGTCCGTAGGTCTTGCTATCCTAAATTGTGCTGCTGTGAAATTAGTAAACTTCATGATCATTCTTCCTTCCTAATCAATGCTATTTATCTCAATTCTATTTCCATCTGGATCTACGAAAACGGCAATCGTACCCCAGTCGAAGGCTAGCTCTTCTTCAATAAACCTTACACCCTGTTCCTTTAACTCACTAACCGAATCTCGTAGTGAATTAGAATTAAACCGAATTACTGTAGGGTTTTGTTTTCTGTTTTTTTCTCCGTCTAATCCAAATCCATCCCGTTCCACCATAAAGTAACCATTGCCGACATTAAACGTAACGAGATCATCTTTTACCTTTCTTACTGGCAACTGCAATTTATTTTTGTAAAAATCAACACATTCATCATAACGTTCTACGAATAGAATGACACCAAATTCTTGATAAATCATATGGTTACTCCTCCTCTCCTTTTAATAGGATCCATTTAAAGCGAATACTGCGATAGTAACTCTTCCCACTCGCCAATCCACAATTTTTCCTTTATCTGCTTTAACCCTTCTGGTACATCGACATAACACATTAATTCCAAACTATTACCGTCCGGATCCTTAAAATAAACAGAACCATTGCTTTGATATGGTCTAATAAACGGTTCAACTGATTTTCTACTACCAAATGGTACTGGTTCAATATCCAATGATTCCAACCATGACAAGGATTCTTTTAAGTTTTGATAGGATACCCGGAAAGCTATATGACGCAAGGAAGGATGATATTCTATTTTGTATTGGTCCCCTTCCCAAAGACCAAGCCATGACTTACCTTTTTCTATCCAGAAAAAAACAGAACCATTATTTTGCCATGCCTGTTCCAGACCTAACTTTTCATAAAATTGGATAGATTTTTCTAGATTCTTAACTGGTAAATGCGCTTCGTATAATCCTTCAATCACTCGTTCCAACTCCTTTATATACAGCAACATCTGTTTTTAAATTGTAAAAATGGAATAGCAGAAAGCATGGTTTTATCCTTCTTATATCGAGCTTTCTCATTTAGTTTTTCAATCTTCAACTCTTCCATACAGCTGACCTTTTCAAGCTGGACTTTTCGTTCTGCAACTTCAAAGTTAAATGCGTATTCGTTAAAAGTCATTGTGCGTTCCTCCCTTAGTACTTCTACGATTATCATACGAGTTATTTCCACCTTAGTCGTCGGGAAATGGAATGAATTTTGCATTAAAAAAACCCCTACTTTACTAGTAAGGGTTTCTACGACTTTGGTCTGATATATAAAGTTGACTTATTCAACAGTATGCAATATATTTTACATAAGGGTATGAAAATGCCCTACCCCTTTTGGAAGGGGGTGATGATAGTGGATATGATATTACTTCTAACGGCCATGATCGGTCTCGTTACGGCAGTAGTTGGACTTGTTACGTCTATTGTAACAACGTACCGCGATTTACGTAGCCGAAAAGAAAAGAATCCTTCTCCGAGCCAACCGGATAAGGATTCTAAAAAACACCACTGAGGTTTAAGGGGGAAACCCCTTTCCTCATCCACTATTATATTCATATAATATCCTTACTATTCTATTTTTGTCAAGAAGCTGGACTCATTGCAAACTGCCACTTTCATTATTAGTATTGCCTCAATAGTGATAAGTCGTATCACATTTGCCATTCTATCCAAGTATTAGAAACTTGGCTTATCGCCAAAGCCTTAGTTGCACTTATGCAGTAAGAAAGAATTTATGCTTTCTTATCTGCCAAAAGAAGAAATAATTAAAAATGGAGGTAAGTGTTATGATTTCCAAAAAGCCTGTACAGTATTACGGACTAAAGGAACTATCCGATCTTGCCAAAGAAGAAGGAATCGCCTACAGCACACGGCAATTGTCCGTATACAAAGGGAGGGGCCAATTACCCGAACCAACAGTTATGATTGGAGACAAAGCAGGCTGGACAAAAGAACAACTCGACGAATGGCTTGAACAAGTTAAACAGAAAAAAAGAAATAAGAATCAGTAGAATGCTAGTTATAAACCACTACGGGAAATGTAGTGGTTTAATCGTCTTCTAGTCCTCAAACAGTTTATTTTTTACCGCAAAAATTGCTGCCTGTGTTCGATCATGTAAATCAAGCTTGCTTAAGATGCTACTAACATGCGTTTTTACCGTTTTTTCGGTAATATATAATTCTGATGAAATTTCCTTATTACTTTTACCAAGCGTCAGTTGATACAATACATCCTTTTCCCGCTTCGTTAATCCAGAAATGTTAGCCTCAACCTCATTTGTTTTATCCTCTGTCGACATATGAGTCAATAAAAGATCAGTAGCTGAAGGATGCAACTGCTTCTGCCCTTTACATGCAGCATAGATGGTTTTAACGAGTTCCTCCGGCTCAATATCTTTCAGCTGATAACCAACAGCCCCCGCTCTAAGTGCAGGCAGAACATGATCCTGATCGGAAAAGCTAGTTAACACAATTACTTTGACCTTCGGATACTTGGAAGCTATCTGTTTAGTCGCTTCCACACCGTCCATAACAGGCATCATCAGATCCATTAATACTACATCAGGTTTTACTTTTTCTATTGCTTCAAGTGCTTCTTGACCATTACTTGCCTCACCTACAATTTCGATGTCATCCTGTGTATTCAGGAAAAATCGTAATCCATGTAAAACAACCAAATGATCATCTACTAGCAACACGTTAATTGCCATTTCACTGTTCACCCGCTTCTTTGTTTCCTATAGGAAGAAATACGCTTATCGTCGTTCCGTTATTGGGATTGCTTTTTATGGAAAATGTACCTCCTAGCAACTCTGCGCGTTCTCGCATTGTAACTAATCCGAGTGATCCACTATTCTTTTTCGTAGCGAGGTCGCAACCTTTGCCATCATCTGAAACCTCAAAGTATACGCTATCGTCGTTCGTTTGAAGTTTTACAGATACCTTATTCGTGGCAGCGTGCTTAGTCACATTGTTGAATGCTTCCTGTCCAATACGCCATAACGTTTCTTCAACAGCACGTGGCAAATTATGAACGCCAGAAACATCATCTAAAACGGTTAATCGAAGCGTATCCCCGTATGTTTTCAATGCAGTAATTAAGCCTTCTTCCAATCCTACAGGTCTTAATTGCCAAATCAATGATTTCATTTCTGCAAGTGCACGCTGTGCTAAATCTTTCATACTATCAAGTGCGTTTTGGAGCGCTTCATCATCTTGCGGGAGCATTTCTTTCATACCTTTACTTGTTAAGGACAACGAGAATAGCTTTTGATTAACAGAATCATGTAAATCCCTCGCAAGTCGATTTCGTTCATCGTAAACTAAAAACTCCTCACGCTTTTCGGTAACATGAATACTCTCAATGGTTAATGTAATGTGATCAGCAAGTGCCTTCAACACTTCCCTATCACTTTCAGAAAAAACATTATACCCGTTATCAGCAACCATGATTACACCATATCGATCACCGTTCAAAGACACTAGCGGCACCGTAATAGACGATTGATATGGTGTAACGCCTAACGCCTGTAACTGATGGCGAGCAGACCGATTCACGATAAGTTTATTTTCCGATAAGGCTTTCGCGGCATCATTTTCGCTATCCAAAAAAATTGGGTTAACATCGGAAATTGATTGACCGTTGTTGATTGCCTTTAGCCGAAGTCTGTTGCCTTCTCGTATGTAAAAAGCAACAAGCGGCCAGCTAAAAATATCCGAACATTTTTGTACAACCTCTTGCGGAAGCTTTTTCAAATCAGATATTCCCCATGTGAAACGAACAACCTCGTCTAGTAATGCAAAATTCTCCGCTCGTTGTTTTTGCGATTGGTAAAGTTTGGTTCGCTTAATGGCTGTTCCAATTTGATAAGCTACCGACTGTAGTAAGGTAAGCTCTTCCTCCGTAAAATGCTGTTTATCAGGGGCAGCAACATTTAAAATACCAAAACGTTCTTCACCAGCAGATAACGGAACGGTCGCATGATGTGTCAGCCCATTCGTTTCTCCCCATGAATACTTGTTGGCATCTTCCAACCGTTTGCATTCAATTATGTTAACTGGTTTGGTAAGCTTCTCATCCCAGTATTTATTCAAGCAAAAACAAGTGCCCTTACACATTGGTTTATTATTTTCCCATGATAATGCTGGAGGAAGATTGTGACTCGCCACAAAGTTATAGTACGGTTTTTCATCATCCACTAAAAAAATCCAGCCCGTTGTCAAACCGGTTACCTTTAACAACTCAGCAAGCACGGACTGAAGCATTTTATCCAAATTATTTGAACGGTTTAACGTTTCGGCAATAATCTTTAACACGTTTAAATCGTTTTCATTCGCATTCACAGACACTTTCTCCACCTACTTATTCCGAAAAAACTTGTATGTATATTATCAATCATTGTAAAGGTTAGGTCTAGTGTATCGTTTATACGTGTCGAATTGGGGAACGAAAATGAGATACTGGCTGGATTCCGAAAATACTGGCCAATTGTTTAAAGATACTGGCGAGATTGAAAAAATACAAGCCAGTTCTCAAGAAATACTGGCCATATTTTGAAAATACAAGCCAAATCAAGAACACGGAAAAGACTATTTTACCTTCACCAAAATAAACAGCCCCAAATATACAATTGACATGATTAACGCATATGTACCATAACCTAGAGCTAGTAAACTATTTCCTCCAAATAAGGGCGTAATAAAGATCAAATATAGAGGATATTGCACCGAAGCGATTGCATCCAACAAAGCATTATTCATAATAATTTCTTCAAATACTTTTGTTATATACACAATAATTCCAGCTATAATCCCTCCGCCAGTTAGTACTAGCAAGCCTTTTTTATTTCCTTTCATAGAAATCCCTACAAAAACTATTAAAAATAGGATACTAGCAATCAGGTTGGAAAAATTCAACTCTCCGTCTGGATATTTTATAGATGGTATCAAATTTACAGAGAAAGCTATAGCATACGCTAAAATCAATACAATTCCTAAAACGTATTTCAATACAAATGCCCCCTTTACACATTTTTCTTATATTCATCTTTTAAAATCGAATACATGTACAAGTCATCGAACTTTCCACATGTATACTCGTAATGCCGCAGTAAACCTTCTCGTTGAAAGCCTTGTTTTTCAACGAGCTTTAATGAGGGAAGATTGGCTGGTTCGATTAACGCCTCAATTCGTTCAAGTTGAAAGTAGTCAAAACCGTATGCAACAACTGCTTCTAGCGCTTCACTGGCTATCCCTTTTCCCCAGTAGCTATTGCTTAATTCGTACCCAATCTCGGTTCGATAATGTTTGGAGCTCCTATTCAAAAATCCACAACTTCCAATAACCTTATCTGACTCCTTCAATGTAATTCCCCATCTAATTCCAGAATCTTTGTCATAAATGGAGTTGTACCATTCAATTTCGTCTATTGCATCTTCTATCGATTGAAAAGGTTCTAACCCCATATGTGCTACAACAGCTTGATCAGAAAGGTAGACTAACATATCTTTTGCATCATCTTTTCTTACCTGTCTAAGGATTAACCTACTAGTTTCAATGATTGGAAACTCTTTTCTCATGAAATTGTCCGCCTCTCGTTATAAAGTGAAACTACATTCAGTGGAGTTTTACTGCCCGTTAAGGCGGTATAAAGGGACCGGAAGCTTTCCAGTCCCCTTGGTTTTATTTTAGGTACTTCGTCAACTCAGATTTATGTCCAAGCCTGTCATACCACGTATTATTTATATGAATAGTTTGGATCCCGAGCGACTCTATTATTTCATTTTCAAGCTCAAATCTATCCTTTAGCACTTGAATTGTTCCATTCAATCCGCTTAATCCATGCGCTTCACCATAACCCTGGCTAGTATAGTAGTGTATAAATCCTTCAGACCACTGCTTGGAACGCTCTTTAACTGCTTTTTTAAAGGAACGCTCTACACTATCTTGCTCCACGTATACTAGAATGGGGTTCAGATCTTTAATACTATCTGTCAGTTGCTTAACATAATCTATGATGATTTGTTTATCCGCATTAAACTTAATCATTCCAATGGTAACAGGGTTTTGAATAAAACAACATTCGAAAATGTACGTTTTATCCTCCATCTGTGCCTTCCGTCCAAACTCCCGCCATCTGTTGGTTATAAGCTCCATATGTTTTCCTAGTGGCAATTCATAAATATCTTTCTCATAGAAAGTCTGAATCAAATTGTCAGGTAGCTTCGGATCAAGCTCTTCAATCATCTTTTGGTAAGGTAAAATATAGCCTTCATTTTTAAAATATGCCTTGTTCATTAATAATTGTTTGAACTCACCACTCATGGCTAACAATTCATCAAATTCAACCTGTGTAAAATACGCTACACCGTCATAATCGGCAGGATGATCCAAGTTTCCTTCAAGAAAAAGATCCACGTTAACCTTTTTCTCTGTTAAAATTTCACGAATAAGTTGAGCAGTAGTGGTTTTGCCAAACCCAGGTAGACCTTCAATTAATAGTAATTTCGTGTTCATCTATTATTTTTCTCCTTGTATTTTAATCTGGTAGTTTATTTGTAATATCAATCATTCGGATCACCTCCACTGTTGTATTTTCGCAGCATGATTTACTCAAATCCTGATAAATCCATGAAACTGACTGATAACCACTCTGAAGTCGCTGATAAATCCTCGGAAGTTCCTGATATCCCGTGGAACTGACTGATAAATCGCCAAAACTCGCTGATAAAAATTTTCCCCGAGTTTACTTTCGCAACAAGATCGACTGGAAAGCAAACGTTCCTCCAACCACATCAGCAGGCACGACCTCAAAGCTTTCCACTGTGAAAAATTCAGATAGTAACGCTTGAATCGCTTCATCTTCATAAAAAGAAAAAAACCGCTTCGGCTCGTAAAAGTCGTCTTCCCAAACGCCCTCCTGATCCTTACCTCCATAAACGCCCATGAAAAATAACCCTGATAGCTTTAATACACGTTTAATCTCTGTTAACACATCCCTAATTTCATCCTTTGGTACATGCAGCAAACAGTTCATTGCCCAAATTGCATCAAAATGGTTATCCGGAAAATCTAGCTTTTCGAAGCTCATCACATCTGCTTTAAGCCCTTTTTCCCTACACAGATTTACCATCTCTGGCGATATGTCTGTACTATATGTATTCAATCCTTCATGATGGAAAAATAAACTATCTTTACCTGGCCCTGCACCAACCTCTAATATACTTTGCTTCTTTTCCTTTTTTAATAAAGCAAAAAACGTATCCCGCACATCTATTTTCCATTGTTGTTGCTGCGATGAATCACGGTCTTTCGCAGTTTTGTTGTATGAATTGATTATGTTTGTTTTGTTTGTCATAGGTTAACCTCCCAAAAGTACCCCTAAAGATAAAAATAAGATAATAAAAGTAAATGAGATAGTTAAAAAAATGGTGTTATTTTTCGTATCTACTCATATCTGATTTTTTTCATTATGGATACTAAATTGATACAAAATGTAATACATGCCATAACTAAAACTAAAAACCACAAATTAAACCACATCCATTTTTCGATAAATTCTTAACTGAAAATCCTCGTCACTCCATACAGCTAATAAATCGGTTATATCGACTATCTGCCATGGGTTAAACATTGTTTGACCATGTTTATTGAAAACTAATTCATCGTCTAACATAAACGCTGCATGTACTGGAGCTCCTTGGTTAGTAAACCAGACTAAAACATCCTGTTTTGTCATTTCCGCTACTTCCATTTGGACAAAATCATTTTCGCGTAATACATGTAAAAACGCGTCCGTTTGCATCCACTCTACAATATAGTCCATATTCTTTGTCACTGCTGTAGCAACGGCCGCAAAACAGTTAGGTCCGTTAATTGAAGGAAAATGATTCACAAAAGAAGCCAAATATGGAAATGTGGTTTCTACAAACTGTTCCTGTCCGACTGAAGCAATTTCGTCTGTCCATAAAGCTGCATAGTTTAATAGAAAGGTAGTTCTTACTTCTATTGATAACTGCTTCCAAGCATATTTTTGCAATAGTAGAATTTCCTCTTCTGTCTTCAACCTAGTAGAAAGGAAGTTATCGACAGATTCGTGATACTCACCAAGTAACTCTCGAAACAATCGCTTTCCGAATACCATACCTCGTTTCAACAGCCATTGTTGATGAACGATTTCTTCTTGGTGTTCTTGGTCTAATCTTAGAAAATCCTCATTGCTCAAGATACTCATATAGTTGGCATCCTCGCTTACTGACCATGTTTCAAAAGAAGTACGAGTATCTAAATTAAAATTATTACGTGTTTCATCTATTTCTTCTATTTTTATGTAATCAGGTTTTTCTTTAAAGTAAAATAGATCGAAAGCTGGTACTAATTTTTCATCCCAGCTTTTCAACGTCTTTTCTGATATCCTACAACCTCGTACTCGCTTCATCTACTAATCTCCACTTTCACATCATTACTTTCTTGAAAATCACTACCATCATGAAAGTAATCCTGAATTAGTAAATAGATCATAATTGCACAAAAAAGAAACACGGCAAATACCGCTAAGGCGAGGAATGTTTTGACTATGATACTGATCACCTTTATCCACTTCGGACTAAACCATTTTCTTACCTCACCAAATACATTCACTTCACCACCACCTTGTTATTTTTCAATTCGATCAAACGCTTTGAACAACAGCAAATAATCCAATGTCAGCACACCCTGCCATTCTACTTTTGCCCGTTTCCAAACATTCTCGTATTGTCCCCATGTCCATGTTGGTTCCCAGCTTCCGTCTTCCAGCTGTTTTTCTAATAAATAGTCCAGATTAGTAGGTATAACATCTGAAAAAAGTCTGTAGTAACGAGATGCTGGCGATGTCACTACTTGAATCGGTTGTAGGCAATACGATTGCCATTTTTCTGGATTAATCTCCACACATTCCAAAACAATTTCGTTCAGTTTTTTCGAAATAGACGCTGCTTCCTGTTTAGGCATTCTTTCTTCCAACCGCAAGTAAGACAGCAATTCATGGAATTCATACTCCGTTAAGTCATCTAAATGTTCTGTCGCAACTTTTGCTATATCACGAATTAGTTGTTCTGGCACCAGCGAATGATACTCATAGAAAAAACCTAGCAACTCTGCATTCGGATTTCCCCAGTCCTCGCGGGTCTCTTTGTAATTCCACCAAGGAGAGCGTGGAGCTGACTCCACCTCTCTTGGTACCTGTTTCCAACCCATTGAATTCTCCTCGAATGTATCAATAAGGTAGTTGATAGCTTTTTGCACCATTTCATTCTGCGCATCCGCCTTTACCTGTGACAATAGCTTTAATCCAATTGATGTGGCTATAGCTGATGAGGCTGCACAACGGAAGTCTGGTTCTAAGGCATTTCCAAAGCCACCATCTTCATTTTGAAATTTTGCTAGTTCATGTAAAACGGCTTCTCGGCTCCCTGATTCAAACTCATATTCGAAAATAGCCCTTTCTAACCCTCTCCCGTTTGACCTTAAGAAATCTCTTGCCTTTTCAAAACGTTCCGTCGATAAGTTTGCCATCAATGCGCTCCTCCTCATAATGATTTTCTATAGTGATCTAGCTTGTTATGAGTTCCTCACTTAATTCCTGTAGCCACTTTGGATACTTAACAATTGAAGACTAAATTGGCATAGAAAAAGCTACAGAATTATATAGCATAACCCTGTAGCTTACGATCGTTTCATTCCAGCTGAACAAGCCTATGCCATACCTAGGCCCATTTCATTTCGTCAAAAATATGTATTACTTCTGTCCGTATGAGTGAGCGGCAATTAATTTATTCTTCAAGGTTATCTTTGTGAATTTTTCCATAAAGCCGTGTCTCACTCCCCTCCGTAATTGTAAGAAAATTGTATCATCTAGTTGAATGAACGTCAATTTAGTTTTTTCCCTTGATAAGTAAAAAGTGTGGATTTTTCATCAGATAGTTGTAGGAATCAGATTTCTTATCCTTCATCGTTTCTAGAGGTTTTGGTTCAATTAATGATGTTAACGTAAAGAATTTTGTAGTGCTTGCGATGATGTCCTGCATTGATCTTCTATAGAAGCTTACATCGATGCTTATAGTTGGCTTATGCCAGGTTTCCGTTAGAAGTCTCTTCTCAAAATAATTCTCCACTTCATCATATCGAGTGAAATCCATAAATGGGTGATGTGTTGAAAATAAAAATGTCCCACCCGGCTTTAGCACTCTACTAAATTCTTCAAAGGTCAACTCCCAATCCTTTAAGTAGTGCATGGTTAATGAGCTGATAATGATATCAAACTCTTCATTTGGGAAAGGAAGCTTTTCTTGTAAGTCATGGCAAAAGATAGTTGCTTTATCCTTTAGCCTCCGTTTAGCAGCCTCAACCATTTCTGCGCTCAAATCTATACCAGTAACCGTTGCACCTCGCTGAACCAACGCTTCCGAATACCAACCAGCTGCGCATCCAGCATCCAGAACCTTTAATCCATCTAAATTGTCTGGAATCTGATTCATCATAGCTGGCCGTTCATAATCTGTATTGTACGGACTAGCATGATCTACATTCTCTTCATATGTTTTTGCTAAATCGTTGTATGTTTCTTTGGTTGATTTATTCAATGTAGTACCTCCTTCGCTCAATTCTCATCAATTGTAAATAAAATTTCTATATCGTAATCGGAAACTTTCTTATCGCTAAAACTCGCTTTTTGATTAATTATCTTGGGAGTTACTAAAATCTCTTTTTTAGTTACGTTACTGTATATATCCTTATAGTTTATTGTCAGTTGGATAGAAGGGATTTCTGCTGGTTCATAGTGATCTTCTACATACAAATGAAACAAGAAAGACAACGTCTCTAGATAGGAAAAAGGTATATTAATTTTAGTCGTTGAATCTTTCAATAAAACTGGAACATATCCCGATACATCTTTATCTAAAAAGGTAACCCCATTCTCCGTATGCAGTTGTTTTCCCTCGACAAATTCATAAATGTATTTGCCGATATCAAAACGCTGAATAATCCTGATGAAATTATCTATATCAAAATACCAATTAATATCCACATTTTTGGCATGGCCTTCACCTGCATTGATAACATTTAAAGCAGGCATTCGACCCTGTTCTATAAAATTTCCATATCCTTTATTGGGATTATACTTTAAACGAATCTTTTCGTTAGTAATATAAATATCCGGTCTGCTTTGGGAAATTCGCTGTTGTTTCATTTCTTTTAATTGAGCAGAAGAACTTATTGCAGACTTATTTGCTGCATGAGCTGACATCCAAGCTGCTACTCCTGCACCAAGTGTTCCAATAGCAGAGACAACTTGGATCCATTCGTTTATACTTAATCCCCACACTGAATGAGCCTCCCTAGCTACTTACTCATTTTTTTGTCAGTTAGATACAAAACTGTTCCACCGAATACAAAGATAATCATGGATAGAAGCATATACGCTGCACCGTCAATTCCTTCTATTTTCACATTTCCGATGTACATCAAAATAACGGCACTTATAATGGCTATACTCGATGGTAGGAAAATGATTATTCTTGATTTATTTGCTTCACGAAATTGTCGGGTTAATTTGATTACCGATAAGCCCGCAAGCACGCCTAAAATTGTACATAAGATAAATAACAACTCAAACATCTCCATCTAGATTTTTCTTAAACACATAACTAACTTTATCATAATTCATTTTATCTTCGTAAAAACGGTGTGCATCTGTACGCTGTAAACCTGATGACAATGCTACCGAATCATACCCGTTTTGCCGTGCCCAATCGTGCACGAAAAAGAGAAGCTTTTCACCGTAACCCTTTGACCGAATCCGTTTATCTGTTACGAGGTCACACACCCAGACAAAACGACCATAATACAGGGTAACCATCGGTTTAAAACCGACAACTGCAACAATTTTGTTATTGTCGTAGAGCGCAAATAATCGGTACATATCTTTTTCTCTAGCCTCTGTTACTAAATCTAGGTAGGTTCTTTCATATAGGTGAGTTCTAAGTTGGTTAATAACAGGAAATGCCTTCATTACTTCCTCATCAGTTTTTAATTCTATAACACTATTAAAAGTCATTATCACACTACCTTTCTAAAGTTACACTGACCACTTCCGGCCGATTAAAGATTCGCTGGGAAATAACGCTATTTCCTAAACCCCTACTTACAACCATTGTTGAGCCGTTTTCTGTATATTTGCCAGCGGTATATTTAGGAAGTAGTCCTTGATTTGGTGCAATCAAACCACCTATAAAAGGAAGTCTAAATTGACCACCATGAGCATGACCAGAAAAAGTAAGGTCAACATCGAATTCCTGATACAAAGAAAACATTTCTGGTCTATGTGACAAGAGAATAGTGAAATCGGTCTTAGTACTATTTTCCATAGTTTGTTTTAAGGATTGGCGAACAACATCATTTTCAGCATAGGACTCTTCTATATTAGCAGGATCATCGATTCCTATAATTGTTATTTCGTCATTACCCCTTGTAAGAACTTCACTTGAATTTCTGAGAACACTTATCCCGATTTCTTTTAATTTTTTTTCTAAACTATTTAATTCTTGTGACCACCATTCATGATTCCCTGTTACAAAATAAGTAGGTGCTAAGTCCTCAAGTTGAGTCATTAAATTTACAGCAGGTTCTAGTTTTGGGTTTTTACCATCAATTAAGTCGCCTGTAAAAACAATTATATCTGGCTTTTCATTTTCTACCCTATCTATAAGCCTTTCTTGATTTTCCCCAAACCATTTACTATGCAAATCAGATAAATGAACAATTTTAAAACTGTCAAACCCTTTTGGGATAGAATCTGAACTTACTTGTATTTTAGTAGTCATTAAAAAGTTATTTTGGTAATAGGAAAAACTGACACCGAGTACTATACTTATTAAGCTAATAATAAACCATTTCTTACTAAAGAACTTAGATATGCGATCGTTTGTATCGGATTTTTCTTTTTCCTCAGCCATGAACATTCCCTCGCATCCGAATTACTTTTCCATCTATTTCTCTTCCAACCGCTTCCATACCGTTTTTATTGTAAAAAGCAATTGCCCGTTTATTTCTCGGAGCCACTCTAAGATGGTATTCACTCACACCATTCTGAACAAAAAATTTCATCGCATAATCATGTAACTTCTGACTTTTCCCTTTACCTCTAGATTCAGGATTTAGGTAATACAAATGAACATATCCAATCTTCTTTCCTTCATATTCTCGAATCGATAGTTCCAGTTGTCCTATTGGCTTTCCACTTTCCTCAATTATCACGAATCCTTCAGGAAACTCACTTGCTTTTTTCTTTATCCAATCTATGTATTCTGTTTCATTGAAATTAGTAGTTTCGCCAAAACTAACGAGGAATGAATCACGACGGAAATTTGTAATTGTATGGCAATCGGTTTTGATGTTTATCTTTTTAAACTGCATATTGATCATCCTTAATTAGAAATCGATACCACAAGTTTCCTATTTCCTCCAACAAAAAAATCCACCTTCTATTCTAACTGTTTAAAGTGTGTGGAATTAGGATATTTCGTATCTTTTATAAATCCCATGGCAACGTAAAAATCATCCGCTTCCGGGGTACTATTTAGCACTACTGTGGTAAAATTGCATTTCGCATGGCTTAGCAGCTTTTCGACTAAAGCTTTTCCAATCCCATTTCTTCGTTGATTTTTTGCTACATAAAACCGTCTTAGTCTACCTATCTTGTTGTCATTTGAATAGGGATTAATATTCAATCCACCTAAAGCAATTATTTCTCCGCTTTCGGAATAAACTCCGTACAAAGCTTCTCCTGGGCGACTGAAAGTATTTGTTCCAGTCTTATAATCATTTACCAGCCTTTCTAGAAACCGGAAGCCTTCCTTTTTACTTTGCGTTACTAGATTTTCTAGGTGTTTTTCAAATAGATTGGTAATTGGGGTAATGGTAGGTTTCTTATTCATTGTCTGGCTTCCCCCAATAATATAGAAAACCTGCTGTTGCAATGACTCCTACCACTAGAATGATTAATTGCATAAACATTATCGCCTCCCTCTTAATACAATATCATTCTCCATAGATTTTCCCTCTTTCAGAAACTTCTTTAATAATTTGTGCTCGTTCTTCGTTTAACCTAGCGTACATTTTATATGTTTTTATTTCAAAAATAGTTTTTTTATTATCATCTGAACAATAAATAGCTTTTCCTGTATGAACAACCTGTGCTTGAAAAACCGTACTGGAATCATTCAGATCAATTAAATCCACATCCTGATCTAACTTACTTGCCAATTCCTGAGCAATTATAAAAAGGTCATACTTATCGATTGGTTTGCCATCTCCTACAAAGGCAATGTCAATGTCACTATCCGGTCGGTCTGTACCATCAACAGTTGATCCAAACACATAGATAACATATGGAGAAAGCTTTTCAGTCAACATATTAATAAGTTGTTCTGTCTCTTTCTTCATTAACTCGCCTCATCTCTACTTCATTTGTGAACCTTGGCACCCGTAGCATACTCTATCAGCAATTCCTTATCATCTGGAAAAGAAAGTTCCAGATTTTCTATTTCATCAGCGGATTTCCACGCAATTTCATAAATTAGTTCATCCGGATCCTGGATTTTTGCCTCGCCACTATGTAACTTTACCTCATAATAATGAACTTCTACAGGAATACCAAACGATGTTCCTTCTTTTTTGAACAAGTGTTTTACGATATCTACATTGTATCCTGTTTCTTCCCATATTTCTCTCATACAACAATCCTCATACGTCTCATTTTCTTCCTTGCCGCCAGATGGAATAGTCCAAAGCTTCTTTTCTTCCGGTAGCCCTTGCTTGACCATGAGAATTTTATTTTCTTCGTTTACACAAATTCCTGCTGCACCATACCACTTTTCCATAAGAACCTCCATTTAATAATGCTTTTCTATTTTTTCCGTTTTGTTATATAAAATTATTGAACTAATAAGATAAAGCGAACTGGTGACTATAAAAAGTTTAAATATACTAGGTGTCAGTGCAAGATATAAGCTAATAGGTAACGACCACAAAAACGCTATTATCATCAATTGATATCTTGATGATAAAGATGCAACTATAGCTAGACAGGCAGGGAGGAGTAGCATAAAGAACGTATTAATGACCACATCCAGATCACCTACATTGTTATAGGGATTTGCATAGTTAAGAACTATCCATAGAAAAATGCTAGAAACGCCAGCAACTAAACCTACAATTTTTCCTGCCTTCACACCTAACCCTCCATTTTTATTGCACTTGAATTTTTTTAGCCACCTTATTATCAATTTCATTATTTGGTCCAAGATCGTTAACCCAAATTTTCACCTTTTGATTCACTATTAACTCTTTGAAAGTATGCACACTCCCCTTGATTTCAGTATTATCATCAATTAAGATCTCATAAGCTGGGTACGATGCTTCAGGGTCCACATCATCTGTACCTACCATGATACTCCCATTGTTAATTTCGAGAATGATGCCTTGAAAATGTGCGCTACTTGGAGAGAGAGTCGTGGGTACAGTTTGGGTATTAAGTTCAGGACTTGATGGATTGTTGGTAGCATGTTTACCGCATGCTGCAACTACTAAGGTGAGAATAAAGAAAATGATGATTAAATACCTGCCCATACAAACCCTCCTCAAGTTTTCCTGTTGGTAACCTATTTACTCATACGCCAATTCCAGTTTGCATTGATTGTTTCCATAAATTCATCAATTTCTTGCTTTGATATGTTCTTTTCTCCAGTCTCTTTATTGGCAAACGATTCAAGTTTCCACGTATCCACGTATGGTTTATTAGGTTTCTACCATCTCACGCCAATTATATAATCCTCTTCATTTATTTTCGCTTCAACTATTAAAATATCTCCGTGTAAAATAAAGTTCTTCATATGCACCCTATATCACCTAACTTTCTTCCCATCCGTATGCAACTTCTATTAGCTCACTGTCTCCAATATTGATCTGCTTTTCGTCTATTAAATTCCATTTAAGTTTTTCATAAAAACGTCGATACTTGTTGTCCTTTAAAACCCAGACCATGATGGAATGAATATTACTTTCTTCTAAACTTCTAACTAGAGTTGAAACTAATTTGGTTCCTACCCCGGTACTTTGGTAGCTCTCGAGTAGGTATATTGCATAAAGCTCACCCTTATATTTATATTTTTTAGTTCGTTCTCTACCACCATGAATAAAACCAACAATCTGACCGAGTTGATTTTCTACTATAAAAATGAAATTGTTCTTGTTATTCGCTATGATAGTTTGCCACTTTTTTATTCTAGATTGGTAGTGTAAAGAAGCTAAAAAATCCTCAGATAAAATTCCTTTGTAGGCAGACTTCCAACTACTTACACTCACTTTTGCAATACCTTCTGCATCTTCTTCTCTTGCTTTACGAATAACAATATCCAATGTATTCACCTCTAATAACACTACATATTCCAATCGACTTGCCATTGTCTTGGAAGATCTATTCCCGCTTGTTTAAAAGCAACATAATATTGCCCCTGATGGATTCCTTCGTGATGAATTGCTGTATGTAATAACTCTTCAACTGTTAAATTTTCTGCTCCAATTTTCACTTTTACAATCTTTGTTTCACTGAACATACGTGTTAAATTAGTACTGCTTCTTCTTAATTCGGTAATAATATCGGAATCAGATGCGACAAATTCTCCTGGAAAATTTACAACTCCAGTATGCAAAGCATCACAATAAATATCCCGTACTCTTACCATATGAAGAAACAACTTCCTCAGGGTACCCAACTCCGCAATTAGCTTTTGATCCCAGTGTTTTTCTGAAACCTCCTCCGCCAACTGATTTGTCAGTGTTGCTGCATAAATAAAGCCGTCTATATTCATAAAAGTTATTCACTCTCCTAGCTGTACTAAATATCTTTTTTTGAATACCGCCATATTCCACAATCAAAATAGCTTCAAGTTCCTCTGTTGAAAAAATTTCTGCCCCTAATGGAAGTCTGTTTGCCATACCCTCGGTTATTTGGCCAAGCTTTTCATCCTTAGTCAACTGTTTATCCTCAATCCAGTCTACACCAGTACTATAAACACGTCCTTCAAACTCAAAGAGATTTGCATCAGAATTTAACTCCAATACTTGCTCTTTGTTCAACTCACCACCATAACCATGACCCGGCGAACAGCTTATAAGAAAAGTAGCGATTATTAAAAAGGTTATTAGAATATAAAGTGACTTCATGGAATCAACTCCTTACCGTCAATTCAAGCTTATTCCTGTTTATAGTTCATTCTATTTTATTTTCTTTTAAAAAGGTTATCAGCTTTTCTCTTTCGTTCGTTTCATAAATTTTTTTCTCTGTATCAAATACCATAAAGACAGGGATTTCTTCTACATCTAGCCTTGCACTTTCAACAGACATCTCATGAACAATAGAACTGACATCTCCCGACAAATTATGCTTTTCTAATTCTTCGAAAGTAAGAGTTGACTCTTTGCTAGCAACCATGTAAATCGAGTAACCACCTTCATCCTCAGACAAAAGATTCTTATATTTACGTGATTCTAGACTTTGATCCGAGCATCCAGCTAAGAAAATTCCTATCAATAAAAGCAATAGAAGTTTTCTCATTTTCCTCCCCCCTTATAAATCTAGACATCTACCTATTTAAAAACTTATACATCTTCCTACTCTGCTTTTTTATTCTTTCCACCAAACTGAGTAAACCAAAATAATAAGAGACCAGCATTTAAAATGATAAATGTTATCCCTATCTCACCCGTGGTGATGACTGTATAAATTGAATGCGCTAATAATGCGATTTGATAAAACCAAAGTGTAATTACGACAGATTTATGAATATCTTTAAATTCAATTACTTTTTTCTTCTTCATGACTTCACCTCAAAAGTGTATAGCTAAAAGATTATTCCTAACTTATTCAATTTCCTCTAATTCATCAGCTTTTTTTCCTAGATATAACGAATACTTAATTAGACCAACAACTATTGATGAAAAAACAACCGTAGTTATAGACGTGGAGACTGCCAATTCTTTGAAACCGGCGTAAATTGCTAATGCATATCCCGCTACTCCACTTACAATTATCACCAAGTAGGAGAAAAAGCGGGGTAATAAAAAACTTACTACCCCGCTTAAGATCATGACTAGCATAATAAATATAATAAAAGGGAAATTTACATAGATAAATAGTCTAAGCATCGCCTCTCCTCCTACTAAAATGAACTATTCCTTTCCCTTCACGTCAATTGTAAAATTCAATTCCGTTCCTCTTATCGTTAACTCAACGTTTCCTGTTTCTTCAAACGTATAAGGAGAAAGTTTATAAATCCCTGCAATTTCATTAATTTTAACGTCTACCTTAGATACGCTTGGTTTCCAAAGTACCTCTTTTCCAGAAGGGTAGCTAATCATTATTTCCGTTTTTTCATTAAGGTTTAATTCTTCCCATGTTACGATGCGTATTGTTGTTTTTTCACCTTTATACACGAGGTCATCTGCATAATAGCCAATATAACCAATATCACCAAAAACGGTATATTCTCCACCATTTACACTAATGTCTAAGAAAGGTGGTTGGTACGTGATCTTGGCATAAATTCCGTATCCAAAGGACAATACAGCCGCAATGGAAAGTCCAATCATTAGTTTTTTAAATGCACTATTTGAGAAATTACTCATCATTTCAGAGGCACTCGCGTATCGATCGATGAACCATAGGACAGCAATAACGAGAATAATAGCAAAACCGACAAAGATATAAAACATAAAATCAATCCTCTCATTATTTTTCGAAGATAGCTTTATATAAAATATATACGTTTTAAACAACAAAAAGTTTCAGATAAGATTAAATTGTCAGAATTTATTAATAGTAAAAGTTTGGAGTGGTAATAAAAATAATGCTGATCAATACTTATTGTTCTATACAAGAATTATATACAGAATGGCTACAAAGCCGATTAATATAATGATTGATAGTAGTCTATAGAATAATTTACCACGAAGCGTATTTGCATTTTGTTGTTGAAACCATTGAAAAAATTTATCTTTGTCATTTTTCGTTAGCAAAGGGTCATTTCCAATGTAGTTGTCAATTTCTTTTTCGAGACTTTTATTTTTTTTATTCAACATCGTAACCCTCCAACAGCGTTTTTAGCTTACTTTTCCCACGCATGATTCTTGTTTTAACTGTAGATTCGTTCACATTTAGTGATTGGCTAATTTCCCTGATACTGAAATCTTTGTAAAACTTTAATACAATTACTTCACGATATTTTATCGGTAAGACAAATACAGCATTTGCAATTGTTTCCTGCCTTTCCTTTTCTAACGAGGTTTGTTCAATGGAATGTTATCTTCTAGAGGTTTTTGCCTGTTCGTTAAGCTGAATAATTCGGTGGATCGGAGAACGCAAATAATCTTTACACTTGTTAATAGCGATTCTGTATAGCCAAGTTTTCAAGGTGGAATTTGCTTGAAAGCTTTCTAGACTTTTAAAAGTTTTAATGAGGAATTCTTGAAAAATATCGTCCGTCTGCGCATGGTTTTTCACGTAGGTGAAAATTAATCTCTTGATTTCCTCCCCATAAGCATCCATAATAAAATGCATTATTTCTTCTGTGGTTTTTTCTAAGATTTCACTATCTCTCTCTTGTTGCAGCAATAATAAACACCTACTTTTTTTGTTTAGTAATCTTTAGACGGTTTAAGCGTTGGAAAAGTCCCGTTTTACTAAAAATTTTACATGGATTATCCTTCAATCAATTATATATATTCTTATTCCGACTGGTAATTTATTTAATGTTCCGCTTACATCGTTATCTCTATTAATAAAAAATATCCAACACACTTTCCTTCCTCGGTATATCCGTTTCTTTTAAACCTTTTACAAACGAATCAAAATCATATGGCACATAGTTTTGGTTTACTTTAAAACCATTGTAATCTATATCAATTATTCCATACCGAGCGTATGGTTGATTAAAGCAGCCAAGGGATCCTGGATTATAGAATGTCTTTGTATCACAAGTAAAATAATGTTCACTATGATCGTGGCCAAAAGAAATTAACGAATACGCATCCAAGCCACTGATACAGGAGAAATTTTCTTCTGAAGGCATTCCCGATTGATCGAAAGGATCTTCGCATAGGTGTGCATTATGTAAAAGAGGGCTCATTGGGTAATGAATTAGGTGAAGCTTTACTCCATTAATGTTTTTATTGATGATGCGCGGCAGATTGCTTAAATACGTAATATATTTCCTTTCCATTCGTTCTGCTATCCACTCATGGTGCGGCATCACATTCTGTCTACTTGGAGGATAGGGTTCATTATTCACTACAGTAAGAACAGCTTCGTCGTGGTTTCCGGTAATCATAGAAATATTATCAAATTCCAATAATGCTTCAAATACTTCATTTGAAAATGGACCAATGCCAATCATATCCCCTAGACAATAAATATGATCAATTGATTTATTTCTTAGGTCCTTAATGACTGCTTTCAAGGCATGTATATTGCCATGAATATCGGTAATGATTGCTATTCGGTACATAATTTCAACCCACCTAATACATTAATCTATTGAAATAACTTTTCCCTTGGAATTAATACCACGAAAAACAAAGTTACCAATATTAGAATTACCTAACCTACTATAATTAGCAGCATACCCATCTACAACCTCCATCTGAATAAATACCGAGGAAGTCTGCTTTACTTTGGAAATTTCTTTGCTTTTTTTAGAGTTTTTATCATTACTAACAACTACCGTTACAATGTCATCGTCTATTATTTCAGCAGCGAATAAGACATCATACCCTCCATCATCTCGTTGTGTAGCATTCCAGGATAAATGCATTTTTTTATCGTCGGACACAGCTTCAAGAGCAGAAACACTACTAGCCCTATAGACTACTCCCCACACACGATCAATTAACTTTACATAGCTTCTATTCTCCGTTTCTAAAATATATACGCTTTTATCACCATATTCTCGTTCATACACTATTTCTCCCGTTGTGTACGGAAATGATTCCATTACAGCTTTTCGTTCATCAAAAGAATAATTACTTGCTAGTGTTGGAATGAGGTAGAACATTACTAATGCTAGTAATAACAAGAATAAATAACGCCATTTGAATTTCCTATCCTTACTATTAGATAATCTAGTCACAACCTAAAACTCCTCCTCACACTACTAGAATCATTCAACCCCAAACTCCACACCTAGTTGCTGAACAACCTGAAGATCACTCATCTCACACCATTGTTTAACTACTTTCCCGTTCTCGATTTCAAAAATAATAATTCCAGTTTCTTTAATTCGTTGATTTTTAGATGGAATCTTAAGCATTCCGCCTTTGTATGTACTGAAACCGGTGTACCTAGCAACTATCTTATTTCCTTCTTCAACCATGTCATTTACAATCCATTCGCTATCAACAAAAGCATTTCGGTACCAAGTCAACCAATTTTTAAAATTATCCCTACCAACAAAGCCTTCATCATGACCTTGTGAGAATGTCACCATATCTTCAGCAGCAATTTCATCAACGACCTGCAAATCTCCCTGTGTAAAAATATCATCAAACCACTTTTTAACGATTGTTTCTTTTTCGTGAGTTGGCATGTTTTATTCCCCCAAATACTGAAAAATTTCATTCCCTATTTCCGAAAGCAAAATTAAATTTGGCATATATAATAAAAATGGGATAAGTAAGTAAAATATAGTGGTTAGGTTGAACTTATCTTTTTTAGGTAAAATCCATAACATCGTAAAGAAAAAGAATGGATAAATAAAAATAATAGACATTGCAAAATCTAGTAAATTAGCTGGAGAATGCCCTAACAAAGCTAAAGTTATTAATGCACCATACTCCACCACAAGATACGTACCAATTATCCACCAAAACCACTCTGGCTGTGTCAATTCCTCCTTTTCATTATCCCACTTCACCAATTACTTTCCACCTTAATCTTGAACAATAGAACCGCTTCATCTTCCTCTATCATTTTCTTTAATTGTTCTATGTCTTGTGGGTTGTATGTTCTAAAGGAATTTCCCACTTGCCTGTATATGGCTAATAGTTTAGATTCACCCAGTTTCAGTCTGACTTTTTCATTACCTATTGCGTAATCCCATGTACTACCACCTTTAGAATTCAAAAAACTTCTCTCTGTACTGAATTGCCTACTACTTCCACTTGGGCTATACATGAGTAATTCGTGTTCATTTTTTCCGACATCTAAAATACCGAATCCTAAATGTACATCTTCTTCACTTTTAAGATTTACTTCCCCAGCACTTTTAAATAAAATTGGTTCTATTTCCTCTCCATCCTTATAACCTTCAACCCACATCGTTAACCAGTATTTATTTGATTGAGGAAGGTTAATAGAGAAGTCAAACAATGTACCCAATCCTAAACTTTTAAAGGCATGCATATATTCAGAATTGGGTTTTGCTTCAATCGTTATGATTGCACCTTCGCTTTCACTAAATTTAGCTACATCATCATCGGTAAATTTGTACATGAAAATCATTCCAAATAACAGGATACAAATGGGAATGATCCAGTGATAATTGTTTTTCAAAATTCTTCCCCCTATAAAAATTAACAGGTTTATTTCTTTTATTTATATCGATAAACCTAGTCTGTCAGTCTAGTTATTGGTCCCAGTATATTTCCTTTCCTTCACATGAGCCACGATGTTCCCGATTATTCCATAAATCAAATAGATGCACCATAACCCGATAAAACAAGCTATTATGCCTCGTCTATTTTCGATGCTCATAATGGCCGTTATTACACTCCCAATTAGCAATACACTCATAATAATTAAGTTTACTTTTAAACTATTTTTGTACATATAACCACTCCTTTTTATTCAGTAGTTACGTTTTTCTTTGGTAAATACTTCGTAAAATAGGTACCAACTAAAATAAGCGCAACTGACAAAGTCCAAGTTACTAACCCAAAAAAGTTAAACCAGTATCCCACAAGATTAATTAACCCAACTAGGTAAAAGCACATTGTGGTTAAAACGCTTTTTATTCCTGTTACATTAGTACTTTTATATTTTTTGATTGTTACTGAAACCGAAATAATCAATAGAATGAGAAGTACACTAGTTAGTATGATTGGTATCAAAAAACTCCTCCTTTTTAAATGTTATAGCCTCGATCATATGCTGCAATTGCGATAAATAAGCAGCAGTATTCTGTACTTAAGCCAGTTATAAATAAATGATTAATGTTCTTCTTTTCATTTATTGTGTTTGTGAGTTCTGTGTTGTGGAAGGAGCTTGGGGTAGTTTTGGAGATGAAACAATATGATGGATACGATTGAAATGTATGTGAAAATCTTGTCACCAAGATGTGTTACCATGTTGTTTTATGAAACTGATGCAGCAAATACGCAATTATCAATGCGACAGCCATGGCAATTAATACAAATTCAATTTCCATCTAGTCACCACCTTCATCCAAGTATTCACATCGAAATCGTTCCACACCAGGGTATTTTTCACCTAACGTTGTAATTCTGAATCCAAGTGTCTGGTAAAAATCCACGGCATCTTTATCTGTTTCCGCAGTAATTTTATCAGGGGAATAGCGCTCGCAAAGAAACTGAAACAACTTCCTCCCAATACCTGTCCCCCGTGTTTCACGTGAAACAGCAATATGCTTAATTACGCATTCCGTATCGCTTTCCCATTCAATCCCGATACATCCTATTGCATTACCGTCTTGTTGATAAGAAAATAGATTCATATGTTTAGACTTTTTGTATTCGGAATATGCTTGTTCTGGATTAGACGTTGCGTAGGATAAAAGCTGAATTAAAGCGTCGCAGTTTTTGTCTACATCAACTTCTACAATCACGATGATCCTTCTTTCACTGCCCATACTTGATTGTCATTTTCAAGTAACTGCAAAGCTTTTTCTACAGTGTGCCATTCCAAAAAGTGATCATCCTCAACAGGCTCTTGAATTTTACCTTTAAGCTGTGCAAAATAGAAGTACCCATCAATTAAGATCGGTTCTTGTGTAGTAGAATGTAGTAAGTAACGCTGTGCACGCCCTATATATGTACCCATTTCTATTTCGTATCCTGTCTCCTCTAGTAGCTCTCTTTCTAGGCACTCTGGATGTTCTTCGTTTTGTTCCATTCCACCACCAGGTAAAAAATATTTACCTCTTGAACCACGAATTATAGCTACATTATCCTTTGATGAATCAAGAATTACAGCATAAACCCCTTTTCTAACGCGATAATTCAATCCCTTGATTTTTTCTCCAAATATCATATTAGGAATCTGCCTTTCTTAATTTATATGTGTTTCCAATAGCACCAATCATTCCAGATAGGAAAAAAATAACAGAAACGACAGTGGCAGTTATGTTTAACTCCTCAAACAAGAGGCGGTATAGCCCGACAAGAACTAGTAATAATGAGCCGAATAAACCAATATAGATTTTCGTTTTATCGTCCATCAGAATTCCTCCATTATCTGTTATGCCTCACCGATTCCAAACGCAAGTAATAAAATATATACAATCGATCCGAATGCAACCAGGTTTAGTAACATAAGTAACCATTTTGTCCATCCTGAACCCTTAAGGGCTAAAAGAAACCCAATAATCGGGAAAATGGCCATCACAATAATAACGACTTTTCCAAGTGACCAAAACGTAAAGCCGCTTCCCATTAGAACGAACAATACAACAAATAAAAGAAATAATACAAACGAGAAAAAGTTGAAGTTATTCATTGATGCGATCCTCCTTATACGTGCGTTTTATATTAATTCTATTTTAACATGAATTTAACTTGATTATTATAATATTTCGGATTATTTATCGTCTGACATAGACCTGTTTAACGGGGTAGGGATAATTTATCAGTAGGTTTCTTATATTTATCAGCAACTTCTTTACATTTCTCGGGAACTTTGACATATTTATCGGGAACTTTTTTCGTTTATCAGGAAAAACCACAATTTTATCAGGATTTTCTTAGCACTTTACACAAAAAAAGAACCCAGCCACTAAGCTGAGTTCTACGTCATCTGTACCTTATGCAGATTAGCAAATATGCCGTCTTTTTCAATCAATTCATCATGGTTTCCTTGTTCTGCAATGCCTTCCTTGGTCACTACCATGATGCGATCAGCGTTCTTGATAGTCGCCAAACGATGGGCGATGACCAAAGTTGTACGGTCTTTTGCTAGCTCTGTTAACGCTTTTTGAATAATCATTTCTGTTTCTGTATCAAGTGCTGATGTTGCTTCGTCCAAAATCAAAATTGGAGGGTTTTTCAAAAACATCCGTGCAATTGCGATCCGTTGTTTTTGACCACCAGAAAGTTTCAGTCCTCGCTCACCAACTTGCGTTTCATAGCCATGCGGCAATTCTTTTATGAATTCTTCCATATGTGCCGCTTTAGCAGCTTGTTTGATTTCTTCATCTGTTGCATCCAGTCGACCGTATGCAATGTTCTCACGTAGCGTACCAGTAAATAGGAAAACATCCTGCTGCACAATTCCGATTTGGTGGCGCAGTGATTCCTTTGTCATGTCACGCAGATCGATACCATCAATCTTAATGCTACCTTCCTCTACATCATAAAATCTTGGGATTAATGAGCAAATGGTTGTTTTACCAGCCCCGGATGGTCCAACGAAGGCTATCGTTTCACCAGCATTTACTGAAAAACTCAAGTCGTTTAAAACTGGTGCTTGTGTTTTTTCATAACCGAAAGTGACATGGTCAAACGTAATATCGCCTCGTAGCGATTTGATTTCTTCTGCACCCTCGCGATTTACTACTTCCGGCGCAACATCTAATAAGTCAGTGAAGCGCTTGAATCCGGCCATTCCTTTTGGATATAACTCAAGTAGTGCACTAATTTTTTCAATCGGTTTAAAAAGTACATTCGTATATAAAATAAAGGCAACCAAGTCACCATTTGAAATTTCACCCTGGAAATTTAACCACGAACCAACTACAAGTACAACTAAGACAATTAAACGCATCATCATATAAATATTAGAATGTACGAAAGCCATCACTCTATACGCCGTAATTTTAGCAGCTCGGAAGCTATAGTTGTCTTTTGTAAAACGTGCCATTTCGTGCTTTTCATTTGTAAAAGATTGCACAACTCGTACACCTGAAACAGCATCCTCCACACGTGCGTTAACCTCTGCAATATCCTTGTACATCCGCTTCCACGCAGCGTTCATCTTTATATTACTAAACGTGATCAACCAAATTAAAATTGGCACAACGATTAATATAATTAATGTTAGCTTCACATTAACGGTGAACATAATCCAAAACGCACCAATAAATGTCATGATAGCGATGAAAAAGTCCTCTGGCCCATGATGGGCAAGTTCGCCAATATCAAATAGGTCATTCGTAATCCGGCTCATAATATGTCCGGTTTTCGTATTATCAAAAAATCGAAATGATTGTAACTGAACATGATTAAATAGGTGTTGGCGCATGTCCGTCTCGATGTTAACACCTAACTTGTGACCCCAATATGTAACAATATATTGTAAAAAAGTACTGAGTAGGTAGATCAATAAAAGCCCAACACTAACAAGTACGATGACATCCCAGTTACTACTCGGCAAAAGCTTATCGATAAATTTTTGTACAGCAACTGGAAAGGCTAATTCAAGCAGTGCAACAACTACTGCGCAGCTAAAATCTATAATAAACAGTCGCTTATGCGGTTTATAATACGAGAAAAAACGTTTAATCACGTGGTGCACTTCCTTTTCTTTTGTTTCATAAAGCAAATTATAAGTCTAATTCTGTCGAATGGCAACAGGAAGGCTTTCCGACTAATTCGAAAATAAATGGATAGGCAAAAACGCTTTTAGAAATAATAGTAATGGGGTAATACCTAATTAATAACAATTATGAAAAAGGAGTGATACCATTGAAAAGTAAAAAGGGATTCCTTCTCACCTTTATGTTACTGCTATTAATTGTAGTGGTTACAGCTTGTGGTGGCGGTGGTGGAAATGAAGAAGCTACCGATGAGCAAGCAGGTCAAGAAGAAGGCGGTACTGCTACAGAAGCTGTAGATGGTAAAGCAATTTATGAGAATAACTGTATGTCCTGTCACGCAGCTAATGGTGCTGGCGGTAGTGGTCCAAGCCTTCAAAGTAGTACAGATAAAGCTGCTGTAGTAGAACAAATTAAAAAAGGTGGCGGCGGTATGCCAGCTTTTGAAGGTCAATTATCAGAAGAAGAAATTGATGCTGTAGCACAGTATATTATTGATGAAATTGCAAAGTAATTTTGAGCTATCCTCTGAATGCGTTAAGGGGATAGCTTTTTTGATGGAATTCAGCAATTCTAGTTCAACTTCCCAATCAACTACCTGTCCAAAATAGTTGTGAATGTTTGGCCAACCTATGCATATACATGAATCAAAATGACCTGGAGGTGTACATGCATGAGAATGCCAATAACAAACTGGCTTTGCTACACGGTAGGCTATGTCTTCATCATTACCGGACTTGTAAAATTATTATTTGATCAATTTCAGACGATATTTAGCAACTTGGATTTGCCTTTTCCAGCTACATTGCTTCTACTTGTGGCGGTTACAGAAATCGTTTGTGGTGCGCTAATTGCTGGAGGATTTTATGTAAAGGAAGCATCGATCCCGCTTATTGTAATCATTGCTGCAGCCATTATTATTACCAAGCTGCCTATTCTTACAGCAAGTGGAGTTTTTCAATTTTTGTATGAAGCTCGACTTGATATTGTATTGTTGATCTTATTACTTTTACTATTTAATCATGTGCGAGGTAGAAAGTTTAAGTAGGATACTACTATTCAGGATCTTCTTCTCATATCTTTTACTAACGAGTTAAAAGGAGTGAAGGCTATGGGAAATAAGGAGATATCTGTCTGGGAGGAACATCAATTTTTGCTAGAAATATTACAAGATCATGCAGTATTTGTTCGTAACTTTCTTGGGGCGGAGGAAGATCAGTTACTTAATGAAGCGAATAAATACATCGAACTGTTTCAGCAATTAAGAAATACATTAACGACAATAGATCCTCAAATTGATGCAGGGTCAGATATCGCAATCCAATTCGCGCAACAAGCATATCCAGTTGCACACGGCTATTACACATTAGAAGGTCACATTCAAAGTTTGCGGATTTCAAATGAGGTAGTTATTCATTTATCACCAACATATTTTAACGGTACTTTAAATGAAAACGAGGAATACCTTCGCCAACTAAGTTACTATGTAAAAGGAGAAAAGCCACCACTACTTCATTTAGTCGATTTACTTGATTTATGGTTGGAGGATCAGTTAGGTCACGCGGCTTTGCTAATAGAGGCGCTTGATCTCATTGAAACGATTCTTGTTGAGGAGCTACGAAAAATAAAAAGTTTATTTCAGGCACACATGGTTAAAAATGAAGCAATGAAAGGTTATTTGCGATTCAAATATCCTGGCTTTCCTGCACAAGAGCATTTTGCTAGGGAAGTTTCGGTTAGTGTAAATGCCTTCAATCAAATTGTTAAGGACGTTATTACGATGTACAAAAATGATACTGTCCTTAATCAAACTACCCTTCGATTTTTAGAACACCATTTACCTGAAGCCTGTTATTTTCTCAAAAAACTTAATAATTATGTCCCGCAAATAACCTTCCCTTCGTGCAACCTAACAAAGCCAACTTACTAAATTACGGAATGTGATACCAACGTGCTGGTATTGCATTCTTTTTTAGTTATCCACAGACTTATTCACATATGCACAAGTGTTCGTATTTTTCTCATGAAAAAACCACCTCCGTATGGAAGTGGTTTGAAAAACTAACGTTGCTGACCTAATCGTATCGTTGTTTGTTGTTGTTTACCATTGCGATAGAAGGTAACTTTCAAATTATCTCCAACTTCTTTTTCTTGATAAAGAACTTTTCGCAAATCAATCATATTCATTATTTTTTGACCGTCCACATGTGTAATAACGTCTAAACGTTCCAATCCTGCTTGGTCAGCTGGGGATAACTTTTCTACACTCCAGATGTAGACACCGCCTTCTACACCTTCAGGAAGATTTAATGTACTATCCCACTCTGATTGTGGTACTTCCTCCAGCGAGTAGATTTCTACACCTAAATATGGTCGAGTAATTTCTCCCTGTGTTTCTAATTCATGTATGAGTGGTCTTGCAATATCAATAGGAATGGCGAACCCGATTCCTTCAACAGCTGTTTCGTTAATTTTCATTGAATTAATTCCGATTAACTGCCCTTTTATGTTGATAAGAGCACCACCACTGTTACCAGGGTTAATGGCTGCATCCGTTTGAATTACTTCCGCTTGCCAATCTGCACGCCCATCCTGATTAAAATCTTGTGGAACAGTTCGTTGCTTACCACTTATTACTCCTTGTGTAACGGAACCAGAAAACCGCATTCCCAAAGGATTTCCAATTGCAATTGCAGGTTCACCTACTTTGACACTCTCAGACGATCCCATTTCAATTACCTGTGTAACATGCTCGCCATCCATCCGTAAAACAGCAAGATCAGAAAATAAATCGCTACCCAGTATTTCTGCTTCTATGTGCGTATCATCGGATAAGACAACTTCCACTGTATCGGCACCTTGGACTACATGATGATTGGTAATCACGTATGCATAGCCGTCTTCCTTTTTATAAATAACTCCGGAACCAGTACCGACTTCACTTTCTTGTTCCTGCCAATACTCCATCTGTTGTTGAATATTGATAACACCAACGACTGCCGGAGCCACCTTATCAACTACATCTGTAACCTGGGTGGACACATCCACATTCACATAACTGTTTCCTGATTCCTGACGAATAAAATTATCCTGGTTCTCATTTCCGTTCATCCATGTCTGTGGAAGCATATTTGATTGCAATAATGAAGGCATGGCAATAATCACGACTAGGACACCAATAACAACACCTATAAGAACAGGCACTAACCAATTCTTTTTACGCTTAGGTCGTCGTTCTGGTGGTGGATATTGATTATAAAAATCGTCCATCCGATCATTCCTTTCGTTTTTACAGCGCCTAGCCCACCTCGTATAGATCAGTAGCAGTTTTAGGGTCAGTATCCATAATATTTACGGTTTTACCAACCTGCACACCACGTTCCTCCAGCATATTGCTAACCGACATCCGGGCTAGGTCTTTCATATTATTATCTTGACTTAAATGCGCCAAATAAATACGTTTTGTGCGATTTCCAATAATATCATAAAGCGCTAAGCCACAATCTTCATTCGAAACATGCCCTGAGTCTCCAAGAATACGACGCTTTACATTCCATGGGTACCTCCCCATTTGAAGCATACCTACATCATGATTTGCCTCAAAGATATACGCATCTGCATCCTCCACAGTTTTTTTAATGCGATCCGACACATAACCAAGGTCCGTTACTAATGCAACTTTTTTATTGTCATGATGGAATGTATAAAACATCGGTTCGGCTGCATCGTGCGAAACACCAAACGACTCTACATCCATATCGCTAAACGTTTTTACTTCTTCCATACCAAAATGAAATTTCTGATCTAAAGAAATCGTACCGATAGACCCTTCCATTGCTTTCCACGTTTTTTCATTTGCGTAGATAGGTAAATTATATTTACGCGCAATGATTCCTAGACCTTTTATATGATCACTATGCTCGTGCGTAACCAATATGCCAGTCAATTTAGTAGGATCAACACGCACTTCTCCTAATAGCCTGTCCATTTGTTTACCGCTTAAACCTGCATCGACTAAAAGCTTTTCTTTTTCTGATTCAATATAAAAAGCATTCCCCGTACTGCCCGATGCTAATACACTAAAACGTAACGTCATTCTGTTTCACTCCGATTCGCTGCTTCCGTTCGTTTGGTTAAAAGACTTAAAAAGTACTCTTTCAAATCCTTATTACCTGAAATGGTGTTAACTTTTTCTATAATACTCTCGATTGTTTCCTGCAAAAATGCCTTGTCGTTACTTGGAAAAATATATGCTTCAAGCGCATTAACAAAGTAGCTCTGCTTGTCATCTATCGTTATCTTCCACGTTTGAGCAAATACCTGTTTTGCATCCTCCAGCGTAATTCGTGTGTAGTAGCCTAGATCAACATTTGTCACTTCTTCATCTGGGTTCAATTCGTTCTCCTGATATAGCTTATTAATTGCTTGTATCGCTTGCGACAAATTATCCATAGATACTGTATTTGTTACATCACCAAGCATGGATTGCGTATAAAAACTGATTTCATTTTCATCGTTTAAAAAAACGAGAATTAAGCCATTCTGGTTATAATAGATTGGTAAATCATACTTTTCCTGAAAGAAAACCAAAATATTGAATTCCTTGTTCCAATCCCAGAACTTGTAATCACCCGGTGAAATGATTTTTAATTTACTTTTTACCAATGTCTCAATTTCACCGTCTTTTGCATCCTCTGGTATTTGGATGGTTTCCTTTAACCTAGAAATAACAAATTCCTTATCGATTACAGCAGTTTCTTGATTTTCTGCACCCATAACCATTGCAATACTATCCTCTGTATAAATCTGTTGTTTTACAGAAATATACGCTTCATTTAATTTTACCTTTGGAGGATCCTCAGCAGTTATCGTTATATTTTCTGCTTTAAGATTTTGTTCAATGGACAGCTCCTGCCCTTCATTTAGGGTTCGTATATTTTCCTCATCCTGTTTTTGAACAAATTGAACGAGTAAATAGATATCTAAGATAAGGAAGCAAAGAATAAATAGTGTTTTAATTTGCGTCCATTGCATCCTTTGCCCCTCCTATCTCTTGTTCTATTGGCATGAAGTCAATACGATTCCATTCATTGTCCACCTGTACATACCATGATGGTTCCAATGCTACCGAAAAAGAGGTATCTTCGTTCTTATTATAGTATCGATAGCCTAATTTAATATCTTGAATGTCTTCTAGTTTGTTTTCTTTTGCGAATTCTGTAGTCAGATATGAAATTAGCTCCTCTGCTGATTTTAATTCAACTTTTTCTTTACTTATATCACTCATTAGATTAACTAACGGTCGTCGATACTCATAAAGTTGTGTTATACTACGCCATTGTTGATAAATGGTTGTTAGCGAATCATCACCAAATACAGGGTATCCTTTATAATACATGCGATACTGAATTGAATTGGAATTAAGATCAATATTAAAGAGGTGGTAATCATCGGTCCATCCTTGGTGATCACTAATGTTACTCATGCTCCATTCCACTAGCTGTTGTTTATTAATAGAAACGGTATCCGTTTGTGATGGATTAATAAAGCGTATGCTCTGTCCTTCGTCTAATAATTCCATTGTTCTGATGCCGTCATTAAAATGGTTTCCTGCCCTGTCGACGATTGTGGGGAACAATGCATCTACTATCTTATCAGTCTCTATTCGCTCAACTGTCCGGTGTGTTTCGAGCATTTCACTGTTCGCCGGAATATAAATCGGTTCTTGCCCTTTTTCAAATAAAACGAGTGGTTGAAGATTTTTTTCATTCGAAATAAAGTTCATTACCAAGTTATATTTACTTTCATTGTTTACAGTTGCAACAGCTTGTTGTTGGTTATCCAAAATAAACCACAGTTTCATTTCTTTAAATTTCTCATTAAACGTTAACGTAATGTTGTTAAAAAACCAACTTTGTGGTACTTCAGTTTCAAAATTGGTAAACCTGAACAACGATGGTAGCAAGTCGACTGGAATTGATTCCGGAAAGGTTATCGTCGCATGAATAAAGTTATTACTAAAATCATTTTGCTTTTCCACCTGTTGAAAGTCATAGAGCTTCCATGAACTCATATCTTGGTACAGTGTATCTAAAAAGTAGGTCTCTTGTTGAGCCGGTCTTTCAGGCTGATAATGTTCATCCCCAATATGAAACTTAATTTCGCCAGGTTGGATTAATTCTCGAACATTATCGATGGCCTGTCCACCTATATCCACAGTTTTTTTTGGTTTATTATCCAAAGCTGTTGAATTATATTCGTAATCCCAAAGACCAAATGTGAGCAGCAGGCTTACACCTACTAAGAATGCTAATGTTAAGGATTTAACAGATTCAAACTTCACGATGCATTCCTCCGCTTCTTATTCATTAGCGGAAGTGTAAAGAGAATAGTAGTCCCTTTACCTTCTTTGCTTTTCGCCCATATTTTACCGTGATGAGCCTCAACCAATTCTTTTGCAATAGCCAGTCCGAGACCAGTGCCACCAACCTTGCGATTACGGGCTTTATCCGCACGGTAAAAACGTTCAAAAATTTTATCTAATTTTTCATATGCAATGCCAGGACCCTCATCCTGAATACTAACAATTAGTTGATATTTTTGTTTTTCTACCTTAAACCGAATAGAACCGCCATTTGGCGAATATTTAACTGCGTTCGATATGATGTTATCCAACACTTGCGTCATTTTATCTTTATCTAAGTATACAAAATATTGACCTGTGGGAAGATCACGAATCAAATTGATTTTCTCAGATACGTTCATATCAAAACGATCAACAATATGGTGCATATATCCGATAAAATCAGTCCGTTCTTTATGCAACCCATAATCCTTATGATCCATTTTCGATAGTTGCAACAAATCATTAACCATTCGAATCATGCGCTCTGTTTCATTTTGGGTAACACTTAAGAATTTAGGTGCAATATCTTTGTTTTCCCACGCACCTTCTGTCAGTGCTTCTATATAACTGCGCATTGTTGTTAATGGTGTTCTGAGCTCATGTGATACATTCGAAACAAATTCACGTCGCTCTTGCTCTACTTTTTCTTGTTCGGTTACATCACTAATAACCGTAATAAATCCACTAATTTCCTCATACTCATCTAAAATAATCGAAAAGTTAGCCCGAATCAGGAAGATCTCATCATCCTCACTAAAATCAATAATTAATGATCCAGTATCCTGCAGCTCTGAAATATCTACTACTTTATCACTTAACTGTAGGACATCTAGTAGGAAACTTCCCCTAATATCGTCTGGGTCTTGTCCAATAAGCACTGCAGCAGCGTCATTCATCAGTGTTACCGCACCTTTACTATCTGTAGCGATAACCCCATCTGACATATTCGAAAGAACAGAGCTTAACTTTCGCCGTTCTTCTTCAGTAGTGGCTTGAGAATGTCTCAATTTATCGTTTAGATCATTGAACGTTTCAGCAAGATTCCCAATCTCATCAGTGCTATAAACGTTAACTTTCTGAGAAAAGTCTCCTCTTGCCATTGTTTGAGCTTGTCTACGCATTTCTTTGATTGGCTTGGTAATTGTTCGGGCAATTAATACACCGATTAACGCAGAAACGGAAACTGCCCAAATCGATCCTTGTAAAAAGATTTTGTTGATTTCCTTCAGCTGATTGTAAACATCCTCCATGGAAGACTCAATGTAAATCGCACCCATCGTTTCTCCCGCGCTATCCTTCAGTGCCACTGCTCCTATATAATATCGCGTATTATCTGCACTTAAACGTTTATCATAATCAGCACTTCCAGCAAATAATAAGACCTTAGATATAAGATCTTCGGATGACTTCTTTCCAATCCTGTCGTACAGTCTAAAGTCATTTGTCCCAAGTATACGACCTTGTAGATCAACTACTTGTATACTTGTAATATCATCGGTATCAACATCTTGTACAAAATTATTCACTTCTTCTTGAAGAGTCATTTCCCCTTCGCCTTCAATTCTCTCTTTCATAAAAATTTGTTCAAGATTGACCTTTAAATAGCCTACCCGGTCCTCCACTGAATCCTTGAAACTTTCCGTTAGCTTTTGTTCTAAATTGTCCACGAAATAAGATCCAATAACTTGAATCGCCACTAGCAACAGTAGAATAAAGATTATTATAAACTTTAATTGTATTGACCGGAAAAAGCCTACTTTTTTCATAAAAACCTACTCCTGCTCAGGATTACGTAAATAATACCCAACACCTCGACGTGTTACGATCCAACTTGGATTACTTGGACTTTCTTCAATTTTTTCGCGTAAACGACGCACGGTTACGTCTACTGTTCGGACATCACCATAATAGTCATAGCCCCAAACCGTTTCTAGTAAATGTTCACGGGTCATGACTTGACCAATATGTCTAGCTAAATAATGTAGAAGCTCGAATTCACGGTGTGTTAGTTCCACCTGGTCACCATCACGTGTTACCGCATAAGCATCAGGGTGAATGACTAAACTTCCGATTACAATATCTTTTGTTGTTTTCACCGAGTCGTCTGGAACGTTTTGTTGACGACGCAAATTAGCTTTCACACGTGCTACAAGTTCACGGTTGCTAAAAGGCTTTGTCACATAATCATCCGCTCCAAGCTCAAGCCCTAAAACCTTATCAATTTCTGAATCCTTAGCAGTAAGCATGATAATTGGCATTGATTGTGTTTTACGAATTTCTCTACATACTTCATTTCCGTCTTTACCAGGTAACATGATGTCTAATAAAACCAAATCTGGTTTTTCTGTTTCCGCAAGTTCAATTGCTTCGTCACCATCATACGCACAAACTACTTGATAACCTTCTTTTTCTAAGTTGAATTTCAATATATCTGCAATTGGTTGTTCATCATCTACAACTAATATTTTTTGACTCAAATCCGCCACATCCTTTTACGATGTTCAAAAAGGCAAATTACCATTTTTGAACACACATTTTTAAGACATTCTTATTCTCTATTTTATCGTACTTTCCCTTAAATGTCTTTTTCTATACGAAAAAAGGCCAACTCGATTGAGTTAACCTTCTGTTTTTATTAAAAATAGCTAGCAGGAGTTTTTAATACCCCGTTCACGTAAACTTCAAAGTGTAGGTGAACGCCGGTTGATCTTCCTGTCGTTCCCATGACTCCTATTTGGCTACCACGTTCTACCGTTTGTCCTGGGCGAACATGAATAGAAGATAAATGCGCGTAGATTGTCTTCATTCCATTGTTATGATTTATAACAATTTTATTACCAAAGCTGCCATCGTATCCAGCTTCTACAACAACACCATTGTCTGCTGCTAAAATAGCTCTATTACTTGGGCGGGCAATATCCATACCTTTATGCATTCTGCCCCAGCGCATTCCAACTCCACTAGAAACATAACCACCAATAGTCGGCCAATGAAGATTTCCTGTTCCACGTGATGAAATTACCTTTGTACCTTCTATGACAATTTCCTTTTCGGGTTCATCTATTACTGTTTCTTCGATTATTTTCTTAGATGTTTGCTTACCGTTAATCAATTCAATTGTATAATGTACTTTTTTCTTTCCATCAGATCCTTCTTGCTTTACCTTTTCTTCACCTTTGTATAAATCGTCCGATTCAATAACTTCTTTCTTATGCTCAATTGTTTCTTCGACTAACGCTTCCTTCTTAACGATTACATTTACAAAAGGTGCATATTCTGTTACTTGTAACTTTTCGCCGATGTTAAGAATAGATTCTTCGGTTAGATTTGGATTTAATTGCAGCAGTTTTTCTGTAGACATATCATACATACTTGCAATTTCGCCTAGAACTTCACCCTCATCCACCGTATGCTTTTTTTCTTCCAATGTGCCTTTTTCCAGCATTTTGACACCTTGTTTTACAGTCAGAATCTTCTCAGGGTCTACTTTTGTTGCTACAGTAGCTATTTCTTTAGATAAAGACACTTCGATAACATTTGAATCTCCAACGGAAAGAGAGGGTTCGTCACCACTAATCCGAAGAGATCCGTTTGATTTCGGTTCACTAGACCTATTTAATTTATCTAACGTTTCTTTGCTTACAAATTTGTTTTTATATGTATATAGTACTTGTTGAATTGTATTTTTATCTGTAAAAAAACCAACCGTTTCATCGGCAATTCTAAGTTCCATCGCTTCTGCCTTGATAGAAACCCCGTTTGTAACAGCTTCGATAACTTTTACATTGTTATATGTAGGATTGAAAACTTTTTCTTGAATATATGAAACTGTTTTACCTGGTACGATTGTGTATGTACTGTATTTCTTTTTTCCTTTTGCTATTTTTTCGTCTACTATTTTCTGTACAACTTCCTTGTTATCTACTTTTCCAATGTGTTCTCCATCAAGATAGACGTGGTAGACCATTTCTAATTCATTAGATTCAGCTGATACAGTAGTAGCAAAAGTTAAACTAAAAACGATAAAAATGACAAATGAAATATTTCTTAAAACTTGTAAATGATTTAACACGATGATCGTTCCCCCTGATTCCCTAAACACTTTCTCTTAATAAGGTCGACTTCCACGATGTCCTTTCTCAATCTACCATAGGTTTAGGAAATAAGTAATAGGGTATAAAGAACTGTAAAGCAACTGTATAATTTCTTACAATTTTTTACACAAATGTTAGTGTAAAAATACACTTTTTGTTTAAAAATACTATTTTAGTAGAATTTGTATCGACATACATTACATTTCTATTACAAAACAGGCACTAGATTCGTGACGAAATACCCAGAATCCTGTCGATTGTTAGAATTGTCGGCATCCGCCTCGTCCTTAATAGCGAATGCCGAAGTTTTTCTTATAAGGTCTACCATAATTTATACTCTCTGATGTTATTGGAAAACTTGGCTTATCGCCAAGTTTTAATGGCGAAAGCCTTAGTTGCCCTTATACTGATATCCATAAAAACGTATACTTTGCTATCAGTATAAAAAAAGATAACCCTGTCTTGTCCAAAGACAAGGAAGAGTTACCCTTTTTGTTATGAGCTGTATACACTTCGAACTACATTTGTTTGTGTTCTGTCAGGTCCTACCGAAAAAATGGATAATGGAATTTCCGTTAACTGGGAAATTCTCTCTAAATAATGACGAGCATTTGCAGGTAAATCATGAAGACTTTTCACACCCGTAATATCTTCTGTCCAGCCAGGCATTTCTTCATAAACTGGTTCACATTCTGCTAATACCTTTAAGCTAGCAGGAAACTCATTCATGATTTCACCTTTATATTTATAGGATACACAGATTTTCAATGTTTCAATTCCTGTTAAAACATCTAAGGAATTAAGTGATAAATCCGTAATACCACTTACTCTTCTAGCATGACGCACAACGACACTGTCAAACCAGCCAACTCGACGCGGTCTTCCAGTTGTTGTACCATATTCACGGCCAACCTCACGGATCTGATCGCCAACAGCGTCATGTAATTCTGTTGGGAATGGGCCATCACCGACGCGTGTTGTATATGCTTTTGATACACCAACAACGTGATTAATTTTTGTCGGGCCAACTCCGGAACCAATTGTTACCCCACCAGCAATTGGGTTAGAGGATGTAACAAATGGATATGTGCCTTGGTCAATATCGAGCATTACGCCTTGAGCACCTTCAAATAAAACGCGACGACCATCATCTAACGCATCATTCAGAACTACTGATGTATCCACCACATATTTCGCAATTTGTTGACCATATTCGTAGTATTCTTCTACGATCTCTTCAACATTAACTGGCTCAACCTCATATACCTTTTCAAATAAACGGTTTTTCTCATTTACATTTTGTTCAACTTTTGCACGGAACGTTTCTTTATCTAAAAGATCAGCAATTCGGATCCCCACACGAGCAGCTTTGTCCATATATGCAGGTCCAATTCCTTTTTTTGTCGTTCCGATTTTATTAATTCCTTTTTCTTCTTCTTGTAAAATATCTAATTTTAAATGATATGGCAGAATGATATGTGCCCGATTACTTACACGCAAATTATCCGTGTTAACGTTTCGCTCATGTAGATAAGCTAATTCCTCAACAAACGCCTTTGGATCAATTACCATTCCATTTCCTAATACACATGTTTTATCCGAAAAGAAAATTCCAGATGGGATTAGATGCAATTTGTACGTAATGCCATCAAACTTAATTGTATGTCCAGCGTTATTACCACCCTGGTATCTAGCAACTACTTCTGCATTCTGTGAAAGGAAATCAGTAATCTTTCCTTTTCCTTCATCTCCCCACTGTGTTCCAACTACTACTACTGAGGACATAGTGCACCTCCACTACATAATCATTTGTATTTTAATAACTAACAGCGTAATTTTATCAGTAGAGAAGGATTTAGTCAAGTTGAAACACGAACGATAGCTATTTAATTTGATATAATGTTCGTTAAAAATTTATATGTGATAAAAAAAGTACGCCTCTTAAGCTGAGACGTACTTTTCTATGCCTGTACTGCTGGCGGAATATCGCTTTCCTGATAACGATGATCAAGATCGACGAATTTGTTATATTCTTTAACAAACGCTAGCTCAACTGTTCCAACAGGGCCATTACGTTGTTTTGAAATAATAATTTCAATAATGTTTTGTTTCTCTGATTCCGAATCATAATAGTCGTCTCGGTATAAGAATCCTACGATATCGGCATCCTGCTCAATACTACCCGATTCACGTAAATCAGACATCATTGGACGCTTGTCCTGACGAGATTCAACACCACGAGAAAGCTGTGATAATGCTATTAACGGAACATTTAGTTCACGTGCTAATCCTTTTAATGAACGAGATATTTCAGAAACCTCTTGCTGTCGGTTTTCTTTTGAATTGGCACTACCTTGAATTAATTGCAAGTAGTCAATCAGAATCATCCCAAGTCCGTGTTCTTGTTTTAACCGACGACACTTGGAGCGAATTTCACTGACACGAATACCAGGTGTATCATCAATATAAATACCAGCGTTCGATAAACTTCCCATTGCCATGGTCAGTTTACTCCAATCCTCTGCTTCAAGACTTCCCGTACGTAGTCTTTGCGCATCAATGTTTCCTTCAGCACATAGCATCCTTGAGACAAGCTGTTCTGCACCCATCTCCAAACTAAAAATAGCAACATTTTCATCGGTATTAATCGCTACGTTCTGCGCAACATTTAAGGCAAAAGCCGTCTTACCAACGGAAGGTCGTGCTGCAATAATAATTAAATCGTTTGCTTGGAAGCCAGAAGTAATACGATCCAAATCGCGGAAACCAGTAGGAACACCAGTTAAATCTGCATTTTGGTGATGTAAGCTTTCAATATTATCGTACACATCAATTAGTACATCTTTAATGGCTTTAAATGCACCAGAATTTTTGCGATGTGAGACCTCAAGTATATTTTTCTCAGCTTCGTTTAACGCATCCTCAATATTGTCTTCCTTTGAAAAACTGTTTGTTACAATATCTGTCGCTGTCCGGATTAAGCGTCGTAGCACTGATTTTTCTTCAACGATTTTACTGTAGTAACCAATATTTGCAGCAGTAGGTACACTACCAGCAACATCCGTTAAATACGAAACACCGCCAACCTCGTCTAACGTTTTTGCATTTGATAAAGCGGTCGTAACCGTCACTAAATCAATTGGTTCACCTTTATCAGACAGCTTTAGCATCGTTTCATAAATGCGTTGGTGACTTGCACGGTAAAAATCTTCTGGTAGTAGCAATTCAGAGGCAGTCGAAAATGCTTCCGGCTCTAAAAAAATGGCTCCAATTACTGCCTGCTCCGCTTCAATATTATGTGGTGGTGTACGATCAGTCCATGTATCATTCATTCTAATTCCCCCTCACTTAGAGGTATATTTACATGCGTTTTTCGACGAACTAGTCCAAGGTTAGAGTCCGATGCTACTTAGCATCGGACACAGAAGCCCTTATTTTTACTTTTTACACCTGTTTTATGGGTGAAGCGGACTCAGGATACCTTATTTGGGTAATATCGGGATGAAATCAGGCTTTTTTCACTAAATAAGGTATCCTCTGTCCGCTAACAGACAAATTTGCCTCAATTTTGCCCGAATAAGGTATCCTCTGTCCGCTGATTTCAATTTTTCCAATAAATTCTTCTCAATAACAGAAAGTAATAAGAAAGGCTCACACTAAAAAGTGATAAGAGCCATCCATTTACTGCGTATTATTTTTCAGAAACGTGTACTTTTACAGAACCCGAAACTTCAGGATGCAGTTTCACTGGTACAGTCGTATACCCCAATGCCCGAATTGGTTGATCGAGTTCTATTTTACGCTTATCAATTTTATATCCATGTTCTTTCTCTAATGCTTCTGCAATTTGTTTACTCGTAATCGAGCCAAATAAACGGCCGCCATCACCTGACTTTGCTTTCAATTCTACTGTTAAATCCGCTAATTTATCTTTTAAGTCAATTGCTTCTTCTTTTTCTTGTTGTTCTAGTTGATCTTCCTTGCGCTGCTTCGCTTCTAAAGCCTTCATGTTGCCGGCATTTGCTTCTTCAGCGATGTTATTTTTTAATAGGTAGTTTCGTGCATATCCGTCAGAGACATTTTTCACTTCGCCCTTTTTGCCTTTACCTTTAACATCTTTTAGAAAAATTACTTTCACTGTACGTCTCCTCCTTCAAAATATTCCTCTAATATATCTTTTAGTAATGCTTCTGCATCATCAATCGTTGTATCTTCAATTTGTGTTGCTGCATTTGTCAGATGGCCACCGCCATTCATTTTTTCCATGATAACCTGAACATTGACATCACCTAACGATCTAGCGCTTATTCCGATTTTGCCATCACTGCGTTCAGAGATAACAAACGAAGCATTTATTCCACTCATTGTTAAAAGTGTATCAGCAGCTTGTGCGATTAGTACAGCGCCGAAGACTTCCCCATGGTCTCCTTTTGAAATAGCAATGGAGTCACGATATACTTCTGCTCGTTCAATAAGCTTACTTCGTTTTATATAAACATCTAAATCTTCTTTTAAGAATTGTTGTACAAGAATGGTGTCTGCACCTTTTGAGCGCAAATACGAAGCAGCATCAAATGTACGTGAACCGGTACGCAATGTAAAGCTTTTCGTATCAACAATAATTCCAGCCAGAAGTGCTGTTGCTTCAAGCATTTTCAGCTTTAATGATTTCGGTTGATATTCCAATAATTCTGTCACTAGTTCTGCAGTGGAAGATGCATATGGTTCCATATAAACAAGCGTTGGATTTTCAATAAATTCCTCTGCCCGACGATGATGATCAATAACCACTTTATACTCCGTTTTGTTTAATAAACGTTCATTCGAAACTAGTGCAGGTTTATGCGTATCCACTACAACAATCAGACTTCGGTTAGAAATGATATCTTCAGCTGATTCTGGGTCAATAAAGTGCTGCCATAAGGTTTCTTCTTCTTGAATTGCATCTACTAAACGATGCACACCGGTAGTTACATCATTCTGATCAAAAACGATATAACCTTCAACACCATTTGTTTTTGCGATGTTTAGAATTCCAATTGCAGCACCAATTGAATCCATGTCTGGCGCCTTATGGCCCATAATAATAACATTGTCACTTTCTTTAACGAGCTGTTTTAATGCGTGTGAAATAACTCGTGCTCTAACTCGTGTGCGTTTTTCCATTGGATTTGTTTTACCACCATAAAAACGAACTTTACCTGTGTCATCTTTAATTGCTACTTGGTCTCCACCTCGACCCAATGCTAAATCAAGACTCGATTGGGCAAGCTCACCAAGTGAAGGTAAATCTACCCCTCCAAGACCAATTCCGATACTGAGTGTAATAGGAATGTTTTGTTCAGCGTTAAGTTCTCTTACTTCATCCAATATATCAAATTTAGATTTTTCCAGTTGTTCTAGAATCTCCTTCGTACCAACCGCAATAAAGCGATCCTGCGAAGTTCGTTTAAGATACATACCATTTTCATGTGCCCAATTATTCAAAACAGATGTAACCTTTGAGTTCAACTGACTCTTGATTGTGTCATCCATGTTTTGTGTGATTTCCTCATAGTTGTCTAAGAAAATAATCGAAAGAGTCGTTTGTTCGTTATGATAAAGCTGTTGAATTTCCGTTTGAGTAGTACGATCAAATAAATATAATAATCGCTCTTCTTTTTTAATCGAGGTCTGAAATTGATAGCCTTCTAATTCAAACCAAATCTCATTTTTATTTTCTTTAATCATCGGAACTAATTCTTCCGACAACAAATTCAACGATTTGCCAACTAGCGTATCTTCTTCTGCGAAACGATTCATATAAGGATTTGCCCATTCGATAAAATAATCCTCATTGAAAAGAACAATTCCGATTGGCATTTCTAACAACGCCTCTTCGCCAACTTTACGAACACGATGAGAGAGCGTAGATATATATTCTTCTGTCTCATTCATTAACGACTTTTCTTTTTGGATACTATAGTAAAAGGATCCAAACAAAATAACCGTCATAATAAGACCTATTATCCATTGAAAATACCAAATAAATCCTAACAATATAATGGATAACAGATAAATCATCCATAAATGCCCACTAAGGGTTGGCTTATTTTGTAAATCTGGCATGGAATTCAACTCCTACACCTTAATCCTGCTATTTTTTACCTTCTGTCAAACGATCACGTAGTCGAAATCCTATATCTATTATACCTAAGATACGAACAAGATAAAGTAAAAGAAATGGAAGTAATAATGTCACAATAACAATCCCAATTGGAAATGCTTTTGACTTATTTTTTATATGTGCATAGAAAAAAATAAATGAAAACCCTTGGATTGTCATTAACATTCCCGCTAAAACAAGTACATTATTAATAGCGTGATAAAAAAGACTGGAAGGATCAAGATCAAATAGTGTTAGCATTAATGCAAAAAAGTAAATCCAAACAATGGATACAGGAAAGCGCACATTTCGAAATGGCGGAAATGCAAATTTTTTCTTTTCTAAACGATTTATTACTTTATAACCAACCCATTGGCTAACAAACGCCAAAAGTATGGCGATAAATGCAATAACGACAGGGAGTAGATCCTTAAGCATATTCATCTGCTGCTCAACTAACTCAAGCTGCTCATCCATCTGCTCACCCATGCCAACTTGTTCGGCTAAATCCTTACTCATTTCCATAGACTGGTCTATTGAACGGTCAATTTCCTCTATCCAATTTACATCAAATAACACCTGACTTATCAGAAAAACAAATAATAAACCAACGATAAATCCAAGTGTTCCTCTAGCCCATGTTTCATATGGTGAAAGCTTTTTATGCATTGCACTACCTATCATTATTCCACCTAAGCCCATTAAAACGGTAACTGGTATAGAAAGGAAGGTAGCAAATAACGATGTAAGTATGATAGCAGTGACAAACATAACGAAAGAAGGTTTCCAGTCATACTTGTGTGCAAATATAATAAAAGGAATGGGTAATAAAAATATGGCAACTAATTCTATGATAGGTACAAACACTGCTATCAACAATAGGACAATATAGATTGCCGTAAGAAGTGCACCATCTGTTATTAATTTGGATCGATTCATTTATTTTTGCACCTCATTAGTAAATTATGTTCCAGCGATTTCTTGCGTTTATTAGCTTCATCGCATACTCTTTTTTTAGTGTCATTAACATATGATAACACGATTTTTAGGTCAGATGTGAATGATTTCGATATTGCCCAATTATTTCCCGGGCAATAATTGTCGAATTCCATCGAGGAAATCAAATTGTCATCATTTTTTCAACATCGGCGTGCGACTTTGTTTGCTTTTTTTACTATAATAGATGGGGATGCTATAAAATTTTTGAAGGATGACAATTCATGACTTTTCTAAAAGCCTTTTTACATAGTATTAAATTACCAAGCAAGAACGCCGTTTTTCAACTAAACAGAATCGGGATGGACGTCACAGTGGTCTATATGTTTATACTAATGACGATTGTTGCCTTGCCTGCATTGGTAGATCGGTTGGCCAATACGAATGGTCCCGGATCTGACATGGCATTTTTCTTTATGCTAATCTATTTTTTTATGTTTTATTATTTACCTTTAACCATAATTGTTTTTGTTGTATTATCTGGAGTTGCCTATGTATTTACTTGGATTGCTAAAAGTCTCAAGCGGAAGGTGCGATTTCCTCTATTATGGAAAATGTCCGCTTATACAACAACATTGCCTTTTTTGATTTACACGATTATCGCTCTCTTATTTACGATATATGATAGCTTGTTGTGGGTATTCTTCATTTATTCTTTGGTCGTATTACTAAAAATAATTACTGTTTATCCAAAACGAAGAAAAAGAAGTGCGTAAGGAGTCTAATATGTTAAAGCAATTGTTAATGATAGGAATTCTTCTTTTATCATTAGTAGCCTGTAATAATGAATCTGAGACAAAAACAAATACCGAAATTTTTATCTCAGCTGCAGCTAGTTTATCTGGTGCACTCAAGGAAATTAGTAAGGACTTTGAGACGAAGTACCAAGATGTCAGTATTACACTAAATTTTAGTGGATCAGGAAAGTTGGCACAACAAATTCAACAGGGAGCCCCAGTTGATTTATTTTTATCGGCAGATCAACATTGGATGAATGTTCTTGAACAGAATGACCTCTTACTAGCTGACACACGAACGAATTTTATAAAAAATAAGCTTGTCTTGATTACACAGGAAGACGCTACACTTAAAGCAAATTCTTTAAATACCATTAACCCTTCGATGGTTGATAAAATAGCAATTGGAAATCCTGAAAGCGTTCCGGCAGGTAGCTATGCAAAAGAAGCAATGACTCATGCAGGTATATGGGACGAGCTCACAGAGCACTTTGTATATGCTAAAGATGTCCGGCAGGTACTTACATATGTAGAATCTGGTAATGTCGAACTTGGGTTTGTTTATAAGAGTGACCTTAAGCGTGCAAGTAGAGTCAAAGTTGTTACAACAATTGATTCTGACCTATATAAACCAATTGTCTATCCAGCTGCAGTAACATCAAATAGTGACCACCCAGAAGTAGCAAAACGATTTATAGAATACTTAAAAACAGATTCGGCACAAGTTGTTCTCGAAAAATATGGCTTTAGTAACTAGACGGGAGGTGCACCATTAATGGACTTTACTCCGCTTCTTTTATCATTAAAAATTGCTGGTATTGCTACTAGCATCGTATTTGTATTCGGAATTCTTTTTGCTCGAATACTTGCACGCGCCCAATTTGCTGGTAAGCGCATTATCGAATCGTTGTTAATGCTTCCATTAGTGCTGCCACCTACTGTTGTTGGTTTTGGCTTATTGTATCTGTTTGGAAATAACGGACCGATTGGTGGCTTTTTTCAAAGTGCTTTTCATTTTCAAGTAGTCTTCACTTGGATAGGAGCTGTAATAGCTGCAACTGTCGTAGCGTTTCCTTTAATGTATCAAAGTGCATCCGCAGCATTTCATACATATGATCCTTCTATAGAAAATGCAGCCTATACACTTGGCGCATCTAAATGGCGTGTGTTTTGGACGGTATCCTTTCCACTCGCATGGCCAGGGCTATTAGCAGGAGTTGTATTAACCTTTGCTCGAGCGCTTGGTGAATTTGGCGCTACACTAATGATTGCGGGATTTATTCCAGGTAAAACCAATACGATTCCGTTAGCTATTTACTTCGCTGTTGAATCTGGCAACACAGATATGGCTGTATTTTGGGTTATCAGTATGATTATTATCGGGTTTTCTGCCATTCTATGGCTTAACTGGTGGAGCGGGAAAAACATATTGCGATTTACAAGTGATAAATAATGTGGAGGTATACGGGATGCTTCAAGTAGCAATAAGTAAAAAGTTGAAAAATTTCACATTAGAAATGGCATTTCACGTAGATAACGAAATTGCTGTCTTGTTCGGTCCCTCTGGTTCTGGTAAAACAACTGTTTTAAACTGTATCGCTGGTCTTACCAAACCAGATAAAGGCAAGATTACATTGAACAATAGCATTCTTTTTCAGGAGGACGAAAAACCTTTACCTATACAAAGGCGTGAAATTGGATACGTATTTCAAGATTATGCTCTCTTCCCACATATGACCGTTGAAAAAAATATTCGCTACGGCATAAAAGATGAGCCATTAGTGGATATATTAGTAGATGCTGTCGGAATTAAAAATTTAATGGATCATTATCCGAAGCATATTTCTGGTGGAGAGAAGCAACGAGTTGCATTGGTTCGTGCACTAGCTTCAAAACCAAATGCTCTATTACTCGATGAACCATTTTCATCCTTAGATGGAAAAACACGAAATGAATGCCATAATGAATTAGTGCGATTACACCAATTATGGGAAATTCCTGTTATTTTGGTCACGCATGATCATGCAGAAGCTAAAAAAGTTGGGGATCAAATGCTGTTGATAGAAAATGGAAAATTAAGATAAGGAATAACTAACGGATGTTATGTCTTTTAATGTTCCAATCATAAATTCAGTAGTAAGTGTTGATAGTATTTGAATTTTTTTACCTTGCACGAACAGGTATATGCAGACGCCTTGTGACAATCCGTTCTAATTGACCATGATTGAGTATTATAGCAATTGGAGTATATAATACCTCAAATCTCACCTAAACGGAGAACAGATTATTCGTAGACTTTAACAAAAAAGGGCAACTACAAAAGGTTGATAAGCGGCCTTCTGTAATTGCTCTAATTTAATTGTCTAAGGCATCTTCAGTTAGAGTTGGTATAGAATCAGTAGCTATATTATTATAATATTCTTGATTCCCATTTTTCTTTGTATTTTGTTTTTTATAGACGTGGTTAATATTAGAAAAATAAAACTGACCATTGATTTCATCCAAAAATAGTAAATATTCACCAGATTCAAATGAAATAACCTCATCCAGTGGGGCTAACTCATCAACGAGTTGTCCGTCTTTAATCTGTTGAAAACCTACTGGATAAACAAATTTAATTTCATCTCCCTTTTTATATTTGGTACCATTTGAGTCTTTGAAATTTTTATTCACAGTCCCTGTGAAAATTCTACGGACAAGATATAAATCAAACTCTTTATCTTCAACTACCATATCAGTATCGAAGTTTTCATCAACTGTCGCATTTACAATCAAATCTGAATTTTTCTTTAGCGATTTAAAGTCTTTTTCTGCAGAAACTTTAAGGCCAACCCCAGAGTCTGTACTATCATTTGTACTTTGACTTACTGGTTGTTGCGAATGGTTAAAATAGGCTATTCCGGCTATACAACCAATAATTACAGTGAAGGATAAAAGTAAAATTTTTGTTGTTTTTCTCATTTTAACTTGCATCTCCTTATCTTTTAGTATTTACGCGCTAATTCCGATTTATCATATGATGTAGGATACACATAATCTAAAGTTGTTGATTTATTCATTACTGAGGCTCTTGAGGTATGTAGTAAACCTAATATGTGCCCCATTTCATGTAAAAAGACAGATGTTTTTTGATTTGTGGTTAAATTATCCACTTTAGAAGAGTATACTCTAATTTTACCAGATGCTGCTCTTCCGCTAGCATTATCTTCTAAAAAGTTACCGTTTGAATCATATGTTAATGCGTATCCGTAAAAACCATTTATGTCAGAAGGAGCATGACTTACATGTACCTCATTATATTGGCTGTAATTTGATTTGAAGATTGGATAAATTGCTGCACCACTAACAGCTCTCCATCTATCTGCAGCATTGTCAATTGCTGTATTATAGGATGTTGTAGAAGTAACATTGTCAATTAATATATACTTTCCAGATGGCCAACTCCAAGGAGTAATTGCTGCACTGACACTATATGAAAAAAATGCTGATACAAATAATATAAGTGAACATAATAATGATACTCTCAATTTTTTCATTATTCTACACCTCTCTAAATGTGAATTTTGTTATCGAACAAATATTTCTTTAACATTCTTTTATGATTCATAAAAAATACCGCCAAGCTTGCAATCTTCATTACTGCAACTGTTCTGTCTAGCAAGCATAATATACCTTACAAATACAATAGTCGTGTAGCTAATCATAGGAGCAGTTTTGGAATTCTGAAACCAGCCTAAATATAAAAAATAAAATGGCTGTATTGAATGTTGGGGAAATTTACAAAACAAGGAAAACGTAAAAAGAAATATTTATAACTGGTTTTTTTATCCCCTCTTTTTTACTTTTAATTATTATGTAACTAATTGAAACTTGCTAAAGGTACATAACATTTTTAGAAGAATAAAAAAGTGGGAAAGAACTCACCCCTTCATAATATATATTTGTTAAAATACTAAAACTAAAACTGTGTCTTTCTAAGCTGTGTAATTAATTACTTGTAGCATACCACAATATTAATTATTCGTTATTGGGAAAGTATGACGTATTTCGACAATTTTCGTCCCTAATTTTGTGGTTTAATAGAACTAACTTTCCTATAACAGGAAAGTTTTGCTAAGAAATTACTAATTTCTTAAACGTTTCAGAATAACCATCATTTGTAATTAAACTCTTTAATCATTAGTCTTCTTTCGTACTCCGATTCCTCAATAGCTTGATGCATTTTTCCATAAGCCTCATGAATTTTCCATGGAATGCCGTTATGATCGATTGTGGCATATTGCTGTGGAGGTATAACGATTGCATCCATTCCATTAGGAACATCGCTTACTTCTGAAACCTCTACACATTTCCAATAACCATCCTGTTCTTTATTGGCATCAACCATATGGATGCCAATGAACACATTGGGATTTATTTTATTTGCTATTTCATCTAAACGTTTATGCATAGTATCGACTACTGCTGGTATTTTTTCCTGATATTCCTCTAGAGTAGGGCAAACCAATCGGATACCCACTAGTTTCGTTTCATCTCTACTAACCACTTTCATGTCACTATCTTCCTTTCATTGATTAATAGTTTCTTTTTTCAAGGCATGGTGAATTTCTCTCAATGCTTGCAGCCCCTCTTTTTCAGCATCTCTTGCTTCTTTTACTAGTTGTGACGCTTCCTGACTCGTTTCATTTATTCCAACTGGGGCAAGAGGCTGACGCCAAGGGTATAGCTCTTCAGCTTCTTTCAAACGTTCGGAAACAGTTTGATAGGCTTTTATTGCTTGTTTAATAAGATCTTTTGAAACTCCGTCAATTTCTTTGGCGACTTCATTCAAGAATTTTGGAGCAAGTGATCGTGCTTCGGCATAAATATCGAAATTATAACCTAAATGCTTACCAATTGCTGTTCCGTTTTCCAAGGCTTGAATAATGTTATCGTAAGCGTCCAATCCAACTTCACAGTTTTTATAAACCCAATCACGGTGATCCGTAATATGAAAAACAAAATCTAGCATTTGTAGGAAAGCTTTCGTTACATTTTCTTCTTTCGGCCCAGGTTCAACCCAATGGAGATCATAGAATCGCGCAGATTCATCTACATTACCTTCTGCACGCTGAATTTTACAGCCTTCACAAGGGCACAGTTTTTGACCAAGCTTTTGCCAAGGAATACTTTCTAAGCCTCGTTGGTGCCAGCCATGGGATAAATAACCTTCTTCATTATATCCATAGATGATAGCATGTTCATGCTGTTCCTCTAGCTCAAAGCTAAAACAAGGGAATCCATTATCGATGGCACGCTTTGTATGCTCCCATGCAGAAAACAGTAAGGTATCTCGATTAACTGGATCTTCCACTCGATGGATGCCGCGCACGTGGACTCCTAAATTTTCAACCAATCGGTAAACCATCCCTGGTTCATATCCATAAGCAACTGCGTTAGTTGATACATTCTTATCAGTTGCTATTATAAACGCAACACCGCTCATGCCGTATAACCATTCATCCGAAACATCAATGTTTAAATAATCCAGACAGGACTTAATACTTCCAATAAGTGTATGATCTTGATAGGAAAAAGCTAAATGATCCAACGTCTTTGCCATTTTATCTCCTCCTAATTAAATTCACGATAATAAGGTGATTGGCCAGGTTTATCCCGAACTGCACTAAAAGAATTGCCATCAGGGTCGAAAAAATCAAACCCTACCATATCTCCATAATCAGTGACATCTGTTACCTGTACACCATTCTTTTTTAATTGTTCATGCATCTTATAAACATCTTCTGGCTCAAAGTTGTAATAGCAATTTCGAAAATCACTTTGGTCTGATACTTCAAAATCAGTTGGTTGTTTTCGTTGCACCTTTACAAGTCCAATATGTGCTTCTCCATGTTCAAAAGATAATCCAGCATCACTATCGTTATACCACCTATTGATTAACTGTAGATGCAGCTGTTTGGTGTACCATTCTATAGAACGATCCAAATTGGTTACAGGAATAAAGATTCCACCAACCCTCATCTTCATCTATTTCAGCTCTCCTTCGCTTTTACATAATTGTCATTATACTTAATGTCTTCTAATGGAAATTCCTTAAATGTAACGACGCCAAGCTCGTTTCCACTTGGATCTTCAAATTTAAAGAACCGCATCCCACCTTCACTGTGGACGTCACCAACGCTTACACCTTTGTCTTGCAAAAAATGATGGAAGCCATCAACATCCTCCGTGTAAAAATTAAACTGGGGGGACGACGACTTTCCCGCATCTTCACTCTTATAAAGTGACAGTCCCGTTTGCAGTGGCCATGGCTGATCAAAACGAAAGCCTACACCAAACTGGTCCCGGTGTACCACTACTAAGCCGAACATACGTTGATACCACTCCATTGATGTTTCAATGTCCTTGACTGGAATAAAAACGCCATCAATACGCTTTATGTAACTCACAATATTCCTCCTTTCACCTTTTTCACTTCTATAACAGAACACATTACGAAAAAGATACGGTCTAATTTAATTTTTTTGAAAAACCGTAAATTTATTTCCATCAGGATCTTCAAATGCAAAATAGAAACCATCCACCTGGTATGTTTGTTGCACAGAAATTCCATTAGCCAATAGTTCATGGTAAGCGTGAACAACTTCTTGTGGTTTTCCTAGCTTAATAGCTTCAAGAAAGAGTTGTATTAAGTTTTGATTATCCTTTTTAGTGTTTTTATTCTGATGATAGCTTTTCTTAAGTGTTGTTCGTGCTCGATGCAGTGCTGCTTTTACAGCCCCAGGGGTCATTTCTAACATAGTTGCGGTTTCTTTGGAGGAGAAGGTGAAGGCATCTATTAGTAAAACTACAGCAGCCTGCCTAATGGGAAGTTTGTGCACTAATTCTTCTATTGCACTATAGACGTCAAAGTCAACAGGTACAGTATCAATAAAGAGATTATCATCATATGTATCTAGAACGATATTTCGTTTTCGACATATATCAATCCACGTATTGGTTGCGATTTTAAAAAGATAAGCCTTTGCATTTTTCATGCTGCCCCATCTATCACTATATTTTAGAGCCTTTACCATTGTTTCTTGAAAAAGATCATCACCTTCCCAAGGAACACCAGCTAGTTTGTGGCAGTAGCCTTTCAACTGATCTTGGTATTCGGAAAGTAACTGACTATAAAGTTGTTCTGGGTTCATTTTGTTTACCCCCATATCGGTAAAAATTAATCGTACTTAATCTGTTCGCCAGACATTACTCAATTCCTTTATTAAATAGAAAAAATGGTTTATCGCCAAGACTTAGTTGCACTTATGCAGTAAGAAAGATCTATATTTTGTTACCTGCAAAAAAAGAAGTATCAACATTTTTCATTGATACTTCTGTATTTCTATTGTTTCACCGGAATCATAATTGTAAATTTTGGATCTTTATCATATGGGTCCTGGCTCATCGGGTATTTTTCAAAATGAGTCAATTCATTTACATTGTTTTCTTTTAAACCTTCTTTTTCAATCCATATGTACATGTTGTTATAAGACTGCTCAATGCTTTGCCCTTTGTGATGTTCACATGTAGCATAGGATAAAGTTGGTACACTGACACTTACCATTCCCTCCGGTACATTTTCTACTGATTCAACCTCGACAACAGCATAATGTGTAAACCCATTTCCGTTCAGCGTCGCATGATAGGATAACCCTAACAATGTTTCAGGATTAACTTTGTGTGCGATTTCCTCTAAACGATTATGCATTTGTTCATGGACCTTACGTATACCACCCGCTCCAGCTTCTTCAAAAGTCCCTTCCCATTTCAGGCCAATTGCTAGGAATCCATTTTTGGAAGTAATTTTAGCTTCATTTATTTGTTCAACTGTCATGTAAAACACTCCTTCGCATACATTTTATTACCAATAATTGTATAATAAATTTTGAAAATATCAACTTTATTTTTTTAATATTCCCAAATATGCTTCCCATGGACCAACATCAGCCCTGTATCTTTCAGCCATCACCCGAACAATTTGTGAAATATGGGTGAGATCATGTACAACCCAAGTAGAAATTAATTCTCTTAATCTAACTTCACCAAATGCTGGGTGGATTCCTATTCGCTCAAGGTGAATTTCTGGGTTAACTATTTCTTTAAGTTTATTTACGTTTTTAGCACGCATTATTTTGAAGGCTAGCAAGCTTTCATCAATCGATGTTTCTTCCACTTGATTTAAGTGTGAGAAACGATCAAAGGGAGGAAATTCATTCTTTTGTTCGCTTTGTAAAATTGATTCTATTCGAGGTATCCAGTTATTTTTTTCACACTCAATTAAATGGTCCACTACTTCTCTTGGATTCCAGGTCCCTTCACCTTCATTTGCATCCAACCACGTTCTAGACAAACCCAATAAAAAGCTTTCCAGTGTTTGCGGGGTACGTTCCAATACTTCAATCGCTTCATTTATAGTGAAATTCATGCAGACATTCCTTTCTTATTTTTTATACTAAAAAACTACCACAGATAGTGTAACTGTGGTAGCAAAATTTTCATTAAGACAGTGCATTAGATTATAATAAGTTGGCTTTAGAAAACTTGCTTATCGCCAAACTTTGATGGCGAAAGCCTTCGTTGCTATTATACTGATATCCATAAAACGTACTTTTCTATCAGTGCAAAAAAACCTTTCCCCCATGTGGAAGAAAGGTTTTTACGTTTACTCAGTTACGAAAGGCAATAATGCCATTGTACGAGCACGTTTGATTGCTTTTGTAAGTTTACGTTGATATTTTGCAGAAGTTCCAGTTACACGACGAGGAAGAATTTTTCCACGCTCAGAAATGAAACGTCTTAGCAAGTCAACATCTTTGTAATCGATGTGTGTAATTCCGTTTGCTGTGAAATAGCACACTTTACGACGCTTTGCACGTCCGCGACGAGCTGCCATGTATACCCCTCCTTTTCAATTTAGAAAGGTAATTATGTTAACTGTTTCGTGTGTAATCTACCATTTAAACCCTTTAATACAGGGATTTACTGTTTCCTAATCAACATAACTGTGTATTCTTCATTCCCCTCTATGATTTTTATTTTACTTTCATCCCGTTTATCAACCTACAAATCATTAATCTCTAATAACGCAAAAAAATGCAGTCATTGGATTAAATGATAAGAACACATAAGTATAGTGTTCACATCAGTCCAAAGACTGCATTTTTTATAAGAACCCGCTAATCAATTAATGATTGCAAAAAAGTTAAAAACGAAATGGTTATAAAATTAGATTATCATAATAATCATTAATGTCAATAAATTATACTAATAGGGGTACAGCCAACATTTCGGAAATTTTGTACGCTAAGCAAAATATAGATGAGCGTATCCATAGAATTATTTGTCAGAGGATAAATATTTACTCTAAATATCAAAGTCCCTACTGTAAATCAGAGGGACTTTTGAGAAATTTTTAATTCACTAAACTCAAAATGGCGCGGAAAGTTTCGTTCTCCACCATAATATATATTCCTAATCCTATAAACACAATTGGAATAATCCAGCGGCCGTATTTCTCAAGTGTTTCAGAAACATATCTGAACCTTGCTAGACGATAGCCAATTAAACACCAGACAGCAACCATTATAAAGAAAGTAACAACTGTAATTATTAGTTGGTTGTTATTTAAAGTAGAAAAGAATGGAACATAAATTCCAATATTGTCTCCGCCATTGGCGAATGTGATAAAGGCTACACTTAAATAGAACTTATTAAATTTGTTTAAGCTGGAAAGAATGTTACCTTCATCCTCATCTTCACCCTTTATAAAGAGTTTTACTCCTAGAAATATCGGTATTAGTCCTAGCAAACCTACCCACTGATCAGGAATGAGTGTTACTCCAAATGTTGCTAAGAGACTGATTAAAACTAAAAGTGCAAAACCAAGATATTGGCCAATGACTATATCTCTTGGATAAATACGGTTTCCTTTCGACTCCATGCTAACTATTCCACTGTTACCCGTTTTAGCTTGTGACCTTGCTTGAGAGAACAGTAACATCAAGACAAAAATATCATCAACATTGGTTACTATAAAAGAACCTAAAGCAGAGAGAATAGTTAAAATTAAATTCATTTATATCAACTCCTTCATCGTTCATAAACAGTCAGAAAAACGATTGGATATATTTCATAATTTATATTAACCCAGTTCATTAGAAATTCATGAATAGTGATTAAACCATACCATCCGGAATTTTATACAGTAATGCACCCACAATACAAAATGTGCATGAATCTCCAACCATTAATAAAAAATTCAACCTGCACTTATGAAAAAGTGCAGGTCGGCCTGCATTCACATTATTGTTTTTTATTCAACGTATGTATAGCATGTCCCATCACACCTTCTGCAGCCTCCATAAGTGGCTCCGGCAAGGTTGGATGAGCATGAATCGTAAGGCTAAGATCTTCCGCATTTGCCCCAGCCTCAATCGCAAAAACAGCCTCTGCAATTAGAGAGGATACATCTGGTCCTACCATCTGTACTCCTAACACTCTTTTCGTATTCTTTTCGGCTACAACTTGTACAAAGCCATCTGCATCCGAGACAGATAACGCCCTAGCATTTGCTTGGAATGGAAAACGACTGGATACTGTTTCGAATCCTTTTTCCTTTGCTTCCTTCTCTGTTAAACCTGTATAGGCTACTTCAGGATCGCTGAAGATAACAAAAGGCATCGCTTGAAAATCAATCACACTGTTTTGACCACTGATCACTTCTGCTGCTATCTTCGCTTCATAACTAGCCTTATGAGCAAGGAGGTCACCACCAGCACAATCCCCTATTGCATAAACATGGTCAACGTTTGTTTGACATTTGTTATTTATCTTAATAAAACCTCGTTCGTCTAACTCTACTCCGATATTTTCTAGACCGATTTTTCCTGTGTTTGGTTTTCTCCCAATAGAAACTAAGCAATAATCACCTTGAATATTTTCTTTCTTTCCATCAACTTGAACATGAACGTTAACTTCATCCCCTGTATTTTCCCCACCTTGAACTAGCGCATCTGTTATAACAGTAACTCCAAGTTCCTTTAAATGACGTTTTACCGTTTTTGTTAGGATAGGATCCGTCCCGGACAAAATTGTATCCGATCCCTCAAGGATCGTCACTTTTGCCCCAAACTTTGCATAAGCAGTACCCAACTCTAAACCGATATAACCACCACCTACCACAACCAAATGATTAGGTACTTCCTGTAGCTGCAATGCCTCCGTTGAAGAAATAATTCTTTTTTGATCAAATGGCATACTTTTTAACTCGACTGGCAAGGAACCTATTGCAAGAATTAAATCTTTGTAGGAAAAATTCTGTTCTTCGGCCTCTATTTTTATTTTTGCAATATTTGCTTTAGTGAGATAGGCTTTCCCACTAATGACCTCTACACCATTTCCTTTTAACAAGGTGCGAATCCCATTTTTTAAATTGTTCACGATACCGTCTTTCCAATTTACTACTTCCGGCATATCAACTTGAACATCGCCCGAAACCTTAATGCCCATTGCGTTGGCATCCTTAACGTGTTTGACTCGTTCAGAGGCACTAATTAGTGCCTTTGATGGTATACAGCCACGATTGAGACAAACCCCTCCAAGCTCGGCCTTATCAACCAAGACCACCTTTTTTCCTAACTGTGCTGCACGTATAGCCGCCACATAACCTCCAGACCCTGCTCCTATTACTAATAGATCTACATCTTTTTTTACTTCTTTGGTCATCCTAAATTCCTCCTTTTGGGAAATATTTGAGTGATATGTACCATATATAAAAAAACCTTTTTCTTACTTTTACCTATTTTACTTCCCTTATTAGACTAAACTCTAAATTTATAAACAATAACCCATATTTTGATGAAAAGGGCTTTCCAGAATATAAATGGAAAGCCCTTTTACCTCTATTCCTTCACTCGCATTAGTCGTAAACCATTTAAGGCTACAAGTAGAGTTGCACCCATATCTGAAATAATAGCAATCCAAAGTGTTAACCAACCCGGTATAACTAATAATAAGGCAATAAATTTAATAGCTAGCGCAAAGCCTATGTTTGCCTTAATTATATTTAACGATTTACGGCTTAGTTTTACCGTAAAAGGAAGTTTTGTTAAATCGTCGCCCATTAGGGCAATGTCTGCCGTTTCTAGTGCTGTATCAGTGCCAGCACCTCCCATTGCTATTCCAACAGTAGAAGCAGCTAATGCAGGGGCATCATTGACGCCATCTCCAACCATGGCTACATTGCTGTATTGAGATCTAAATTGTTTAATATAATCTAATTTATCCTGGGGCATCAGTTCAGCCTGAACATCCGATACTCCCACATGACTACCAATCGCACGCGCAGTACTTTTGTTATCACCTGTAAGCATAATAGTATTTTTAATGCCTAGTTGATGTAGTTTTTGAATGACTTCTTTACTTGATTCACGTACTTCATCAGCTACGGCAATAACAGCAAATATTTCTTTGTCAGTTCCAACAATCATAGCAGTTTTTCCTTGATTTTGAAGTGTAGTAACTTTTCCCTCTAAATTCTTATCAAAACTAGAGTTTGACAATTCCTTAAATAGTTTTGGACTTCCAATATAATAGGTCGTTCCGTCTACAATACCCTTAATTCCTTTTCCTGTAATGGAAGAGAAGTCATCTACCACAACATCTGAATAAGAAATATTCGCCTCTTCTGCTCTTTTCATGATTGCTGATGCAAGAGGGTGCTGAGAACGATACTCTAATGCAGTAATGATGGATAGCATTTCATTTTCATCTATCTGTTTGTTGTTCAACACGTTAAAATCAGTTACAACAGGAACTCCTTTTGTTAGTGTACCCGTTTTATCAAATGCTATGGCTTTTAAGGCGCCCATTTCTTCTAAATAAACGCCACCTTTTATAAGAACACCTTTTTTCGCTGCATTCCCGATAGCCGATACAATCGAAATCGGAGTAGAAATAACCAATGCACAAGGACAGCCTACAACTAAAACAGCTAAACCTTGATAAACCCATGTTTCCCAACTACCACCAAAGAATAGTGGCGGGACTACCGCAACTAACACAGCAATAATCATTATAATTGGTGTATAATATTTCGCGAATTTTTCTACAAAAGCTTGTGATGGTGCGCGTTCTCCCTGTGCTTCCTCTACAAGATGAATAATTTTTGAAATGGTTGTATCTTCTACTAGTTTAGTTATTTCTACCTCAAGTAATCCTTCTTCATTTAGAGTACCTGCAAATACCTCATCGTCAGTCGTTTTTTCAACAGGGACTGACTCACCTGTAATGGCTGCTTGATTCACAGCAGAGTACCCACTTACGACCACACCGTCCATGGCAATCTTTTGACCAGGTTTGACAATCATAATGTCTCCAACCGCAATATCATCTACATGTATCATCATCTCTTGGCCATTACGTTTAACGAGTGCCTCTTTAGGTGCAATATCCATTAATGAACGAATCGATTGTCTCGCTTTATCCATAGAAAACCGTTCTAGAGCTTCACTAATTGCAAAGAGTATGACAACAACAGAGACCTCTGCCCACTCCCCTATAATGGCACCACCTATAACAGCAACAGTCATAAGTGTTTTCATGTCAAATTCAAAGCGTAACAAGTTTTGGAAACCAACTTTAAAGAGCGATAATCCTCCTATTAACATCGATGCTACAAACAATAAAGTAGTAACAATGTTCTCATCCCCATTAACAAAGACTGAAAGATATCCGAGAACAATCAACAAGGACGAATAAAGTAAGGCACTGTGCTTTTTATAGAATGGCACTTTTTCTTCTTTTTCAACCTCTTTTTCCTGTTTAGTCTCTTGTGTAGATTGCCGTACAGTTTTTTCAGGGGCAACTTTTAGGTTCTCAAAAGCACCTGCTTTTTCTAATTCTTCTATTGTTGCTTCTCCGTATACGGAAATTTTGGATGCTCCAAAATTTACTTTTGCATCCTCAACTCCCAGAATTTGCTTAACATTTTTTTCAAATTTACCTGCACAGTTTGCGCATGAAAATCCTTCAACACGATATATATTTTTGTCTTTTTTAACCTCTTGCGGAGCCTGCGTCCTAGGTTTTTCTGGAGCCACTTTAAGGTTCTCAAAGGCACCTGCTTTTTCTAATTCTTCAACCGTTGCTTCTCCGTAAACGGAAATTTTGGATGCTCCAAAATTTACTTTTGCATCCTCAACTCCCGGAATTTTTTTAACATTTTTTTCAAATTTACCTGCACAGTTTGCACAGGAAAATCCCTCTACGCGATATACATTTTTATCCTCTAATGTTTTTACTGCTTCAGTCAACTTCAACAACCTCCTTGTGATGTGCAAAGGCTACTAGTATAAGCTGCTTAGCATGTTCATCATCTAATGAATAATAAACTAACTTTCCTTCTTTACGATATTTTGCTAAACCAAGATTTTTTAGTAATCTTAAATGATGGGATGCTGTAGCAGTTGTCGCTCCTACAATATTTGCTACATCACATACACATAAATTACCCTCTAAAGATAAAGCATATGCAACTTTAATCCTTGTATCATCTGACAAAGCTTTAAAAATTCGGGCTACTTCCAAAGGATTTTGTTCAGATAGCTTTTTTCTAACTCGCACAACCTTTTCTTCGTCCACACAAGTAACTTCACAAACACCTTTAGTCAATTTACTCATCCTCCTGCATTTTATATATTAAAATATTTATTGATTATGAAATTATCATACCTTAACTCAATAAAACAGTCAAATGATTATTTGAATATAATTTACGACTATAATGTGGAATAACAGATACCGTGTTAAAGCGTGGAACCGCCTAATGGAATTCATATAAAAAATAATAAAATCACATTAAAATGTTTTATCTTATATATTGTTTAATATGTAAATTGTTAAATACCTTTTTGAGAAAAGGATGTTGAGCAATTTTTAAAAATAATAATTCCCGATACTAATTAGAATCCAGTAAATCCACCAAAAAGGTAATTTGTTAAAAAGGATATAATTTTCGTCATCCAGTCAAAGTATAATACAATTCCCATTACAAGCATTATATAGCCACCTATTTTCATAATACGTTGACTATACTTATTTATCCATTTAATCTTTCCAATAAAGAAGGTTAAAAGGAGAAATGGAATTGAAAATCCTATTACATACCACATCATGTAAAATAATCCAGCGCTTGGGTTTGTTATACCTAATGCAATTACTGCAGCTAAAATCGGCCCTGTACATGGTGTCCATCCAGCTGCAAATCCCATCCCTATCAAAACGGTGCCCAGATAACCTGAGGGTTTTCTTTTAAATTTTATCCTTTTTTCTGTCATAAGAAAATCCAAATTTAGAATACCTGTAATCAAGAGTCCAAAAAAGAAAATAAGAATGGCACCTATCTGACGTAAGAACTCTTTATTTTGAACGAAGAAAGAGCCTATGAAAGACCCAGATAAACCTAAAGCTAAGAATATAATGGAAAATCCAACTAGAAAAAATACAGAATGCAATAAGGTAACCTTCCGAACACTTTTTTTATTACTTAAATCTTCAACTGACATACCGGTTATGTAAGACATAAAGGCTGGATAAATAGGTAACGTGCAAGGTGAAAGAAAAGATAATAAACCAGCTCCGAAAGCAAATAGAACATTTAAATCCTGCATAAGATTAACTCCCTTTAAACATCATGGTTTAATCAAGTTCATATATTTTTTTACGTCTTGTTGAGTCATACTGCCTGTAATGATTTTTACTACTTTACCATTCTTATCAATTAGGAATGTAGTTGGAATAGGACCAATTTTATACTTTCCTGTAACCTCACCGTCTCTATCCATCAGTATTGGAAAACTAAGATTAAACCTATCTACAAAATTTTGAACGATTAAATCTGATTCTTCAATGTTAACTGCAAGAATCTCAACACCTTGATCCTTAAAATTCTTGTATTCTTCCTCCATATATGGCATTTCTCTTTCGCAAGGTTTGCACCAAGATCCCCAAAAATTTAAAAATACACCTTCTCCTCTATAATCTTTTAGTTCAACACGTTCACCTTGAAGTGTTTCTAAGGAAAAATTTGGAGCATAATCACCTACTGAAACAACATATTTATCTTTAGAGATATTTGAAAAAAGCGTGTAAAGTACAATCGAGCACATAAATAGTAGCAAGATTGCCCTAAAGTACCTTCTTTTTTTTCTTTTATTTTTGTTCAATTATTTTCACCTCTTATCTGTCTTGATTGGACCATACAGAAAGCTGTTCAAAAACTATTGAACAGCCTTTTTTAGTTATTCGTCTTTAAAAGACGTAGTGGATTTATTGTTATGATTTAAACTATTAAGTTAGCTAAGTTAGCAAATCCACTTCATTCAGTTGTAGAAAAAGGCCAGATTAGATAAAGTTTCTTTATGCATACGAATGTAGACCAGCCAATACAAGGTTCACTGCAATAAGGTTAAACATAATTATAGCGAACCCTCCAACCGCTAGCCAAGCTGACTTTTCGCCATGCCATCCTCTTGATAGTCGTAAATGTAGAAACGCTGCATAGAAGAAAAATGTAATTAAAGCCCAAACTTCTTTTGGGTCCCAACCCCAAAATCTACCCCAGGCCTCTTGTGCCCAAATAGAAGCAAATATAATACCCCCTAAAGTAAATATTGGGAAGCCAATAGCGATTGCTCGATACGATATTTCGTCTAATAATTCTGGTCTTGTTTTCATTAACGCTGGTTGTATTGCTGCTCCAATTCGTTTACGAAGAACTAGGCGTAACACACCATACAGGCCTAACCCTACTAATAAAGACCAAATTAATGTGTTTAACTTCCTTCCTGCATCTGCTCCGCGCATCCATGAAGGAGCCTCAAACCATGGTTGCATGACACCATCAGTGATAAGTGTACCTTCATTTGGGCTAACAATAGGAGGTAATGGATAATCCGTTGTTGTAACTGCACCGTTTTCAGTTGTGAATTCAAACTCCGCACTGTACCCTGCAACATTAAAAACAACATTAATCAAACTAAAACTAACAAAAATAATTAATGAGAATAATACAAGTTCAAGCCAAGTTGTATGCTTGCTACCCTTTGATTGATCAATCGTACGAATTAAGTAAATTAATCCAGCGACAAAACTAATGGATAATATCGCTTCGCCTAACGACACTGTTGTAACGTGAATATAGAGCCAATAGCTTTGTAAGGATGGTACAAGTGGCGAAACTTCAGTTGGGAACATGCTTGCATAAGCAATGACAATTAGTGCAATTGGTAATGCAAACAAACCCAAGACACTCACTTTGTAAATGAAATATAAAATGATAAACCCTAATACCATTGTCATACCAAAGAATGTAACAAATTCAAACAAATTACTTACCGGTACATGTCCACTAGCAATCCACCTTGTAATAAAATACACAGATTGTGCTAAAAACCCAATTATTGTTATCGTAATACCGATTGTTCCTGCTTTACCTTTTTTACTTTTACTACGCTTGTCACGAATCGTTGCTCCAAAGAAAAAAGTCGCAAGCAAATACAAAATAAATGCCGTAAATAACATTGCACTACTTAAATTAAGTAACGTATCCATAAAAATCCTCCTTCAAAACAAATTGGCTAATCCGGTAATTCTTGTTGATCCTTGACCATATTAACATTTGTATTAGCAATTGCTTTTTCAATATCGGTTTTTACACCATGCCAATTCTTGTTTGTATGGGCAGCCAACAATAATTTCCCTATTTTCGGATTGATCCAAATTCTTCTATGCTGCCAATACATACCTTGAATGACACCAATCATAAAGATTAATCCACCAAGGAAAAATAAAGGCAATGTATAGTCCCTTATTACCATAATCCCACTTACATCTCGCATTTCAAAGTCTTGTAACGCTAGTTTATACTCATTTTCACCAGTCGCATCAATGTTTTTGCGAATACCCACAAAACTTACTTCGGGGTCATCACTATTTGGTGGGTAGATAAAGAATACAAATGCTGGATTTTTAGGATATTTCGACTTTGATCTAGGTTCTCCATTGTCCAAGTAATAATCTGGGAAATATTGATCAATCTCTACTCGAAACCCATTGTCGAGTTTATACTCTGACTTTGGTGATGTTAAATCAATGTTAATCGAACCAATTGCAGTTTCATTTGGATCACCTGTTTCATGAACTTTAAATGACATACTGGAAAATTCATTACTTTGGTACCCTGCTTGATATAAAGCATAACCGTCAAACTTCATTGGATGATTCAACCGAGTACTGCCTTCTTTTAATTTTTCTAATTTCGGCTCAGCACCGGTAGCTGACGTTTGGTCCTTATAGATCACTAATTCCGTTTCAAAGTTTTTAGCAACTACGCCTTCTTTTTTAATAGCTTCTTCAAAACGTTGGTTATCTTTGTCATAGGTTTCAAGAATAAAGTCCTTATTTTTCGCATAATATTCTCCATTGGTACCCGGGATAACCGTCCGCTCACCTTCCCGTATCCACATATATTCATCTATGTACATTGGTGTTGTCATACGTAAAACGGCTGCAATTAATACGATAATTAATCCAATATGATTGACATAAGGACCCCATCTAGAAAATCTACCTTTCTCAGCTAAAATATGGCCATTCTCATCACGAACATTGTAACGTTGTTTTTTCAATGATTTTATAATTTGTTGCTTTTCCTCTTCTGATACATTATCTGATTCGCTGTATAAACGTTGACGGCATAGGAACGTTTCATGCCTTTTTGCTTTCTGATTTTTTAATGCTTTATATAGTGGTACAAAGCGATCAATGCTACAAATTACTAGTGATATACCAATAAGTGCAACCAAAAGCATGTACCACCATGAACTATAAAGGTCATAAAACCCTAACTGGTAGTAGATTTGTCCGAAAATTCCATATGTACTTTCATAAAAAATTGCAGGATCTCTAGACACTGCATTTGCAGGAATCCATTGTTCCTGTGGAAAAATTGTTCCTATTGCCGATGCGATTAATGTTAATACAATAAGCCATACTCCTATTTTTACAGAGGAGAAGAAATTCCATATCTTATCGATTATGGATTTTTTGTATGTTTGTGATCGGCGAGCACTCCCATCATATCGCATATTTAATAGTCTTGCTTTATCATTCCCATCAATATGTTGGTTCCCTTCAATTGGTTTACCGCAGGCTTCACAAAGAACTGTTCCTTCATGATTTACGTGCCCACATTCACATTTAATTTTATTCATTTTATCCCTCGCAATAGTAGTGTTCAATTTTAATCGGGGCTAATTTTTTGTAATCTATCCAGTGTTAGAGCACCTTTTACAATTACCACCACTTCACCTTGTGGAGTAAATATAAACGCAGTAGGAATAGTTCCTAGAAGTATAACTTTTTACTTGTTAAGTTCTATTCATGTGGAATCGGAAAATGTTAAACCAATTAATCGATCCGATCGAACAATAACCAACCCTGTTGCATCTGAATTTATTTTATCAATTTCTTTAATTTTATACTGTGGATATATTTTTTTATATATTTGGCATTTCAGTTTCATAGTTTTACGGTATGTATCTCAAAAATAAACCCTTTGCTTTCTGGGTAAGTCAATTTAACCTTTTTTATTTCGTTTTTTTATAAACTTGTCCCATTATATTTTTAACGGTACACTCTTTCTCTTTTATCCCTCTCCTTTTAACTGTAGTGCTTCTTGCATCAGGTGATGCACATGATCACTAACCAAACTGTAAAACACCATCTTTCCTTCTTTACGGTACTCGGCGAGTCCCATATTTCGCAACATACGTAGATGGTGGGAAGCTGTAGCGTTCGTTGAACCAATAGTTGTTGCTACATCACAAACACACAGCTCCTCTTCCTGCGTCAGAGCATATACAATTTTCAGGCGTGTGTCATCCGCAAAAACTTTAAACAATCGTGACAAACCATCCGTTTGATTGACTTCCTTTTGACGACGCTCAACCTTTTCTACATCAAAAATAAAAGTCTCACAAGTATCTTTTCCTCTAACTTTAACAACATCTAAATCATTTTCCTTTTTGTTTACGGAAATAAGACCCAAAGTAATCCCTCCTGTAATAGCTTTAATAATCATTCAAATTGTTACTTGTTTAAGGTTTTCCCATTGTTAGTATAATTACCGTAAACTTTCATGTCAACAATAAAACATACATTTGTGTGTTTATTTGTCTACCTACAAAAATTTTCAAAGTCCTCAAAGGTTTCTGACTGTTAGACATAACTACGGTTATTTTAATTTCTAAGGTTGAATTTGATAATAATGTCATCTAAGTGAATTTTATTTTTATATAGAAAAAGCATTTACCTCTGTTAAAGGCAAATGCTTTTTCTTTCTTAAATACTAAGCGATATATATTTCACTTCTAAATACTCCTCAATGCCTTCTTGCCCGCCTTCACGACCAAAACCACTTTGCTTGATACCGCCGAATGGTGCTTGTGCTGCTGATGGAATGCCATCATTCCATCCAATAATGCCGTATTCAAGTTCTTCTGAAATACGAGTACCCCTTGAAATGCTTTGTGTAAAGAAATAAGCCGCCAGACCAAATGGTGTATCGTTGGCTGCTTTTATTGCTTCATCATCATGGTCATATTTTGCAATGGGAAGAATCGGTCCAAAGGTCTCTTCGTTCATAATAACCATATTATGATTAGTATCGACCAGTATAGTTGGTTTATAAAAATAAGTATCTTTATCGATATATGCCTGGTCTTCACCACCAGCGGTTACCGTTGCTCCTTTTTCCTGAGCATCCTCTACATGGCGAACGACTTTTTCAAAACCTTCTTTATTAATTAAGGGTCCGACATCAATACCTTCTTCCAGTCCGTTACCAACGTTAAGCTTCTCAACTTCGGCAGTCATTCGTCTAACAAGTTCGTCGTAAATACCTGATTGAGCATAAACGCGGTTAGCCGCTATACAAGTCTGTCCGCTATTTCTAAACTTAGCGGCCATTAACATTTCAACGGTTTGATCGAGATCTGCATCATCACATACTATTACTGGTGCATGCCCGCCAAGTTCAAGGGAAAGTTTCATAACTTGCTCAGCGCCCTGCTTCATTAACAACTTACCGACAGGCGTTGAACCGGTGAATGTCAATTTACGCACGCGCATATCAGACATAACCGTTTCTGAGAATTTTTCTGGATTTCCATTTACGACATTAATAACCCCCTTCGGAACACCTGCTTCCTCGGCTAATTCTGCTAGTCTCATACACGTTAAAGGTGTTTCCTCGGGTGGCTTTACGATAAACGTACAGCCAGCCGCTAGCGCTGGACCCAGTTTTCTTGTAATCATCGCCGCTGGAAAGTTCCATGGGGTAATTGCTGCAACAACGCCCACAGGTTGTTTAATTACTTTAATACGATGGTTTTCCCTCTTACCAGGAATTATACGTCCATAAATCCGCTTACCTTCCTCGGCATACCACTCTATAAACGATGCTGCATATTGTACCTCACCTTTAGATTCTTTTAATGGCTTGCCATTTTCTTTTGTCATGATTTCGGCGATCTCATTTTCATGCTTCATGATGAGATCAAAATATTTTCTTAGCACATCGCTACGATCTGCTGCTGACTTCTTGGACCATTTAGGAAGTGCTTGAGATGCTGCTTCAATTGCTTGTTTGGCATGTTCTTCATCAGCGTCAGGGACCGATCCGATGTATTCTCCTGTTGCAGGGTTGAATACTTTAATCTTTTTATAACTATTACCAACCCATTCCCCATTAATATAGTTTAAATAGTCGAGTTGTTCTACCATTAAAACCCTCCTTTTTGAAATATGCTTAAGTATTAAGTCTTTTTATATTTTCCATAATCTACTTTTTTTCATGCGGTTTGTAGAGTTTTTTCTTTGTGAAATCTACTGTAACATTGAGCTGATCTGTGATTTTTTGGAACTTAGGTGGAAAATCTAAGACATGATATCTCCTTTCCCATCAAGTCCACTTGACAGATCATCCTATTTAAATGGGATTTAATAAATAACATTTACTCCTATTCAATAAAATATACATTTGTTTGTTATACCATGTTATACTTTGAAAAAATGAATTTTTGAGGAGGATAACCCGATGTACTATATCATTGCAGTCATTGTTCTAATCATTGATCAACTATGGAAATCTGCGATTGTCAAATGGATGGAAGTAGGGCAAACAATTCCTTTATGGGAAGGCGTATTCCATATTACATCTCTTCGAAATAAAGGAGCAGCATTTGGAATCTTGCAAGGTCAACGCTGGTTCTTTATTATTGTAACGTTAATTGTTGTACTGTGTATCATTTATTATTTACAAACAGAAGGAAGGAAAAACCGACGAATCTCTTTTGCCTTATCACTGTTGCTAGGTGGAGCATTAGGGAACTTTTTTGACCGCTTGATTAGAGGAGAAGTAGTAGATAGCCTTGATTTTCGGCTTATTGATTATCCTATCTTTAATCTCGCTGATGTTTTCATAGTTTCTGGTGTTGCTTTAATGATATTGGATATGTGGTTGGAAACTCGTAAGAGGCAACAAGAACAGGAAAATGAAAAAGTATAGTTTAAAACGAGGATTTTTAATGGAATTAGGAACACAAACAACCAAATATAAATGTACAAAAAATCGGTTCATTCGTAATATAGAGAACCGATTCTTTAATAGCTATTCAAAAAAGAAATACAAACCGACAAGAAATAATCCAACGCCAATTGCTTTACTCAAGAGTTTCTGCCACCGTACCATCCATCTGGTATTCTTCAATACCCTAGCCAACCATCCAATGATCAAAAAGGGCGTGCCATGTCCGATCCCATATACTAGTAACAAAAGGGTACTTTTAACTAATGACCCAGTAATTGATGCGAAGGCAATCATTGCAATAATCATAGGTGTTGTACATGGTGATGGTGTAAGGCCAAACAAGGTACCTAACGAGTAAGCCTTCATTATAGGATTACGAGGTTTTTGTTGTTTTTTTTCAGGTTTGGCATAAAAGGTAACAACTCTAAAAGGAAGTAACCCTAGAAAGTGATGAAACCTTAATCCGAGAACATAAAATCCAATAAATAAAAATAGGAAACCTAGAAAATTATGAAATAAATCCTCATATTGTTCCGTCCATTTCAATACTTGCTCACTAAAAAAAATACTAACCACACCAAGAATCGTGAAAGTAACTGTAAAAGAAATCATAAAGGACAAAGCGATGGGGAAAATGCTTTTGTTCTTGGATTCCTTAAAGGCAAAGATGCTTGAAGCCATCCCTAACATGCAAGGATTAAAGCTTGTCAATAATCCGACCGAAAAACTAACGATTAATGCAATAGAGAAATGTATATTTGCCAATTGGTCTATAATATGTGTCGCCCATTCCATTTTTATCACCCCTTGTACAAGACTATTTAAGGATGATAAATATTAGTCATATTTTTTAATAGAATTTGTGTTAACACTAAATAAAACTTAAAATTCCCTTTTATCAATATCAAACAATAAACGTCACAACGTAAAACAACAGAGGTTCCAGGCATTTAAATAAAGAATCGATTTTCAAAAAGTTGAGAATCGATTGTGATTAAATATCAGGAAAACCTCCTTTAAATTGTTTCCATAAAGGAATTTTACTATGTCAGTCTAGTTAGGCTGGTTTTTCATAGAATTTCATAGGTTGAACTCTTAGTAAACCTAGTAGGAATTAATCATATCCTTCTCTTAACATCTTTAAGCACTACTTTACTATGAGGAATACTTGGAATGCTCACCATGCTGTAACTTAAATCCTGGTTAGGAACTTCATATTCCATTCGGTTAGCCAAATAATCAAGACTTACTTTCATGACTTCAATGGTGACCCACTCTCCGGCACAGCGATGCCCCATAAAGTAATCACCACCTCCCTGCGGAATAAAGCTAAAAGGACTGCCTTCCCAATTGGCAAATCGATCAGGACTGAACAAATCAGGATTTCCCCAAATTTCAGGGTCATGATTTGTGCCATATATATCCAGTAAAGTTAATGTGCCTTCTTCAAATTTATAGCCTTTCCAGGTGAAATCTTTTTTTACCAATGCTACGACAAAAGGAAAAAACGGATAAAAACGGCGAACTTCCTGTACAAAAAACTGAGCATATTTTTCATCACGGGATTCAAGTTTCTCCCTTTCTTCTGGAAAATGATGCAATGCCAGCGCAGTGAAGTTGATGAATATAGCGATTGCCACAATGGGTCTCAAGATATTGATCACTTCCACAGCAGCAGTCTCGATATCCAAAAGATCCCCTTCTAAATCACGATGCCAGGAGAATCTATGGAGAGCTGTATCTTCTGGAGGATTTATTTCCCCGTTACGCACCTTATCGACCAAATCACCAATCCACTTTTCTACTTTATTCCGTGCCTTTCTACCTAGCCAATGATTTGGGCCAAATGCAGCCGGAGACTCGAACATCGCGGCCAAGTTTTTTGTCATTTCTTTAACATCGTTTTCTTCCAACGGGACGCCTGCCCACTGGCAGGCTGTTTTGCATAGGACTTCTTTAACTTCTTCATAAAGAATAACTTGATCCACCTGTTCCCATTTATTTAGTGCTGTCTCCCACTGTTTTATTGTAATGTCTGTTAGGCTTTGAAGTCCCTCAGGAGACATGATAGACATAAACATTTCCTTCCGATGTTTGTGATCTTGTCCATCCAACGCCTGAACACCATTCTTTCCGAACAATGTTTGAACCGCCCGATTCGGTGCTGCATTTTTTCTTTTAAATTTCTCAGTATCATAAAAAACTTCTGCAGCTTCCTTTCCTACCATGCAGATCGCTTTCTTTCCAAGTAATCGGGTCTCAAAAACATTCGAATTAAAGCTTTCTCGTCTGTTTAAAATGTACATATATCCTTCTCTCATAAGGCTCAAGCTATGATCTATTCCTTCTTCTCGAGGCATTTGATTTGTATCTGACATAGCAATTCATCTCCAGTTTAATTAATGATGATTTTATTATTTGTAACTTTCCCCTATTTACTCTCAAAAAAACTTTGATTTCTCCCATCCGTGTTCAATTTGACATTTTATAAGCTTCTTAACGAGAAGAATTGCAAATTGCTCTTATTCAGGACTCAATCAACAATCTTCTATTCAATAATAGAACCTATTGTAAATTGGTGAAAACAAGTCCCCTAAACGGACGTTTATGGAACTAAAAATAATTTTGTCAGAAAACAACCTTTCTCTATTAATTCACAGAACCAAAACTCATTCCCAAAAACAAAGTCACATTTTCAATTACTAAGACCCTTTTTGGTGCTATAATAAGTTTATAAACAACTTGAAGTAGGTGATGAATGTTGATTTTTGGTTACGCACGAGTGAGTACGGAGGAACAAAACTTGGATATGCAAGTTGATGCTTTGACTAAATTTGGAGTGGAAAAGATTTATAAAGAAAAGTTGACGGGTACAAGAAAAGACAGACCTCAATTAGAAGAGCTTCTTAAAGTCTTACGTACTGGTGACAAAATTGTTGTATATAAACTTGATCGTATTTCACGTTCTACAAAACACCTTATTGAACTTAGTGAATTATTCAACGATTTGGGAGTCGGTTTTGTATCTATTACTGACAGTGTTGATACTTCAACCGCAATGGGTAAATTTTTCTTTCGTACAATGGCAAGCATTGCAGAATTAGAACGAGATATTATAAGTGAGAGAACAAAGTCTGGTCTTCAAGCAGCTCGCGTCAGAGGGAGGAAAGGTGGTAGACCAAATAAAAATAGTGACAAAGTAAAAATGGCGATAAAAATGTATACGAGCAAGGATTACACAATTAAACAAATCACAGAAGCAACAGGAATCAGTAAAACCTCACTGTATAGATACTTAGACAAAGTAAATCAGGAACATACCAAAATTACTTATAAGGATTGATTTAACTTGAGTGTAAAAGAATTACTGACACCAGAACAAAGAAGGGATATCTTAAACCTTAATAATTTATCGGAATTTGAATTCACTTCATATTACAGTCTATCTGACTATGATATTGAAGTTATAAATCGCCACAGAAGAGACCATAATCGACTGGGATTCGCACTCCAATTATGCACACTAAAAAATCCTGGTTGTACTTTAAATAACATGTTAGAAATACCAGATAACCTTATTACCTATGTGGCTAAACAAATTGATGTAGACCCAGACGTTTTCTCTTCATATGCTAAACGCGATACAACAAGGCGTGAACATTTAGAGGAAATACGTCAAGTATATGGATATAGAAATTTTAATAATAGTAATTATCGTACGGCTTCTAATGCCCTTTTAAAATCCGCATTAGAAAATGGGAATACAATGTATCTAGTACGTAATGCAATTGATTTATTACGAAAAGAAAAAGTAATATTGCCTGCAATACCAACAATAGAGAGAATGGTTTGGTTAGTGCGAACACGTGCAGAGAAAAAAATATATGCCATACTAATTAGTAATCTTTCTGAAAGAAATAAGTACGGACTAGAAAAGTTGATTGATTTAACTGTAAATAATAACAAAACACAATTGGCTTGGCTTCGAGAAATTCCTGGTCAATCATCACCAGATTCCTTTTTAAAGGTCATAAAAAGATTACAGTACATTAAAGAAATGAATATCACTGCCGATACCTCACTAATACATCCCAATAGACTTTTGCAATTAGCGCGAATTGGGGCAAGGTATGAACCACATTCCTTTAGAAGATTTAAAGAAGATAGAAGATATGCATTATTGATCGCTCACCTATTAACTCTTTCCCAAGACTTAACTGATCATGCCATTGAAATTCATGATAGACAAATGATGGTGTTACAATCAAAAGGAAGAAAAACTCAAGAAGAAATGCAAAAACAAAACGGTAAATCGGTCAATGAAAAAGTAGTACATTATGCAGATATAGGGACGGCTTTAATCAAAGCTAAGGAACAAGGAATCGATCCCTACGTGGCACTTGAACAGGTAATGACTTGGGAGAAAATTGTAGAATCCATTGAAGAAGCTAAAGTATTATCAAGACCAATGGATTATGATTACCTCGATTTAATAAAAACACGATATAACTATTTAAGAAAATATACTCCAGTCCTGTTGAATTCTTTAATGTTCAAATCCACTAAATCAGCAGATTCTTTGTTGAAAGCAATGGATACGATACGTGAATTAAATGATTCCGGAAAAAGAAAAATACCTGATGGATCACCTTTGGATTTTGTTCCTAAACGTTGGCAAAAACATGTTTTTGATGATGAAGGTAACATTAACCGTCAATATTATGAAATGGCTGCTTTAACAGAACTCAAAAACTATATCCGATCTGGTGATGTTTGGGTTGAAGGCAGTCGATTACATAAGGACTTTGAAGAATATTTAGTGTCCAAGGACGATTGGGAAAAAGCAAAGGTTAATGGGAATAAGATAGCTGTAAAAATAAGTTGTGATCAGTATATACAGGAAAGAATGGAAACTTTAAATACTAAACTACATTGGATTTCAAAAAACATTGATAAGGTCGAAAGTATCAACATTGAAAAACAAAAAATACATGTTGAGAGACTACAAGCAGATACTCCCGAGGAATCTAGAAACTTTAGCTTATCCCTTTATAATATGCTTCCAAGGGTTAAACTCACTGATTTATTAATGGAAGTTGCTGAATGGACTGGATTTGAAGAGTCATTTGTTCACGCTTCTTCAAATCAGCCACCTAAAGGAGAGGAAAAATCCATTGTAATGGCTGCGTTAATGGCGATGGGTACGAATATTGGACTAACTAAAATGGCAGAAGCAACTCCTGATATTTCATATCGCCAGATGGCTAATGTTATGCAATGGAGATTACATGAAGATGCCATGACACGGGCACAAGCTACACTGGTAAATTATCAGCACCGTCTATCCTTGGCTTCATATTGGGGAGATGGATCAACATCCTCTTCAGATGGTATGCGTGTACCTGTTGGCGTATCATCATTACATGCAGACTCAAATCCGCATTATGGAACTGGTAAAGGGACAACAATTTACCGTTTTACAAATGATCAATTTTCTTCATTTTATGCAAAAGTTATTAATACGAATGCAAGAGATGCTGTACATGTGATAGATGGATTATTACATCATGAATCTGACCTTACAATAGAAGAGCATTACACTGATACAGCAGGATACACGGATCAAGTTTTCGGATTAAGTCATTTGTTAGGATTTCGTTTTGCGCCTAGGCTAAGAGATATAAGTGACACAAAATTATATACCATTTCTTCCCCTAATGATTTTCCAAACATAAAAGGTATACTTCAAGGTAAGATTAACACAAAAGTTATTAAAGAAAATTTTGATGATGTATTAAGGCTGGCGCATTCAATTCGGGAAGGTAGAGTTTCTGGATCGTTAATCATGGGGAAGTTAGGTTCATATGCAAGGCAAAACAAAATAGCCACAGCTCTTCGAGAAATTGGGAGAATTGAAAAAACAATCTTTATTCTTGATTATATTTCAAATGAAAAATTAAGAAGAAGAATTCATCGTGGGCTAAATAAAGGTGAAGCCATGAATGGATTGGCTAGAGCTTTATTTTTTGGTAAACGTGGTGAATTCAGAGAGCGCGGCATACAAGATCAACTCCAAAGATCTAGTGCATTAAATATATTAATCAATGCAATAAGCTTATGGAACACTGTGTATTTGGGTGAAGTGACAAAAGAGTTTAAGAAAATTAATGTCCTAAAAGAAAATTTACTTCCACACATTTCACCTTTAGGATGGGGACATATTAATTTTCTTGGGGAATATAAATTTGATTCGAATAGATTGCCAGGGAACTCTCTAAGATCATTGAATAAAAGTTAATCTATAACATAAGCCAAATTCCTTAACGTACAGGGATTTGGCTATATTTATGTCGAAACGTGCTTAGCGTACAAAATTTCCGAAATGTTGGCGGTACCCCTAATAGAAATTATAAATGTATCGATCGACTCGTGTTCTATTTTTCTAAAAGGTAAACAAATTAACTCCAAATTTTCCAGTCTTCACCAACGCCCGGTATTCTTGCGCATCACTTATCGGTTTATTCCCTTTCCTACTAGCAAATAAATAGTCCTCATCAGCCATTCCTTCAATATAGTCCTGTGTGTAATTTCCAAAGTGGCCAATTTTCACGCTCCGTGCTTTTTGGTTTTTCTTCCTAACAACACGTATATGATATTGGAAACCCGAAGTCCCGTATTGATATGCGATTTAAAACGTTAAGAAAGTATTATGGTCTTAACGATAAACGAAACAGTTGTGCTTTTATTGCGTTAATAAAAAATAAAGGATCATACATATTAGATGGCCAATATGTATGATCCTTTTATATCTTTTCAACAAACCACACCCGCTAGTAGAACATGGCTGGAAGAATGTATAATAGGAATATATTTCAGATTGTTTAAAGGTGCCGTAAACTTACAACATGTGTGCGATGTCCGAAGCTGTCGTTGGATAGGAAAATATCATTTGTTTCAATTCTTTAGTTGAAATTCCAAAACGAATGGCTGTTGCAAAATGATTAATCAGTTCATCGGCTTCATTACTAATCAAATGAGCACCGACAATTTGATCATGATCTTCGTCAATCAGCACTTTAAACGCAGCAAAGTCTTCATTTGTCCGTTTATACGTAAACCAGTCGGAGATGTTTTTCTGCTTTATTTTAATATTCCGGCCAGAGTTTTTGGCTTCCTCCTCGCTCATACCTACCGATGCCATTTTAGGTACGGTAAATACTGCAGATGGAATCACGGGATATTCAATTTCTTTACTGTTCCCCTTCAATAAATTAGATGCTACGACATGAGAATCTGCACTGGCTACAGGTGTGAGGGGCAAGCCATCCGTTGCTGCAGCATCTCCGGCTGCATAGACGTTCGGGTTACTTACACTTTGCAAATACTCATTAACATGGACACCATGTTTTTTCCTTTCTATATTCCCTTTTTCAAGATTCATATCTAAGGCAGGGACCCGTCCAGCTCCATGAATAACAATGTCTGCTTCAAACCGAGTTATATCCTCTTTTTTTCGAGCGTACACATGAAATTTTCCTTGTTCTTTTTCAATGGATTCAACGGAATGTTGAAGATGTACCTGTATGCCAATCTCTTTCGACTTTTCTAAAAGGATATCTACAAGTTCTACATCAAAATTCTCCAATGGTTTTTGACCTCGATGGATAATATGAACTTCTGATCCAGCCCGTGCTGCGATGTGAGCAAATTCAAACGAAATATACCCACCACCAACAAAGACAATTCTTTGTGGTAATTCATCCAACTCCAAAAACTCTTCACTATAAGTAAGATGTTCTTCTCCTTGTATGGGCAAAGGGGTAGGTTTCGCACCACTAGCGATCAAGAAATGACCCCCTTCGAGCACTTCTTTATTCACTTCAAGTTTGTCCTCACTCATGAAAGATGCTTTGCCATGATACGTATCGATTCCCTGTTTATTCAATGCTTGCTCTTTTTTTTCCGGGACATGATCTGTAAAGGTTCGTTTAAAGCTCATAAGATCTTTCCAGTTGATGGAGACTTCAGATGGTACTCCGTTCCTAACCATTCGTTGGTTCCAATCAATAAGCTCGGCAGCACCATGTAGAACCTTTTTTGGGTCACATCCACGTAGTGCACACGTGCCCCCAAACGGCCTGTCATCTACCATAGCTACATTCCAGCCGGCTTTATTACATTTTGCTGCTGTAATTGACCCCGCTGAACCTGTTCCAATTACAATAAGATCGTATTTCTTTGTCATCATTATCCTCCTTATCGAATCACTCTTTAATACGTTTGCCTTGTTTCTATCTGATGAAACCTTGTACATAATCCATGGTTTGAAAAATCCACCTTCTTAACTGAACGGTGGATTCATTGTGTTGCTATCCCGCACAACAAGATAATTTTGAAACATCTTTATCAAACGTAAGAGCAGCCAGTTTTAATCCTTCTGCCATTGTTAAATATGGGGCAAGGCTTTCTTTTAAATCTTCAACGGTTAAGCCAAATTTAACGGCTAATGTCGCCGCATAAATCACATTTCCTGCATTTTCAGATACGATATGAACCCCAAGCAATTTTAATGTTTTAGCGTCAGCAACTAGCTTGAAAACACCTGTCGTTTCACGGTTTACAATCGCTCTTGGAACGGCATCTAAAGGTAATACAGAGGTTTTTACTTCATAGCCTTTTTCTATTGCTTGTTCCTCTGTTAAACCAACCGTTGCAATCGATGGATTTGTAAATGTCACGCCAGGAACCACCGATAAATCTATTTTTTTACTTAAACCACCAATCGCATTGTCAGCAACAATTCCACCTTCATAGGCTGCGACATACACAAATTGTGGCCCTAATGTCACATCTCCTGCTGCATAAACCTTTTCATTACTTGTCCTAGCATAATCACTTATCAGGATTTCTTTTCGTTTTCCGACTTCAACCCCTGCTGCAGTTAAATTTAAAGAATCCGTATTAGGTTTTCTTCCTGTTGCAACAAGTAACTGCTCTGATTCCACCACTTTTTCCTTACCATCTACTGTTACATGAACCTTTTTTAGCTCTCCGACTTGTTCTACACGCTCAAAATTTGCCCCTTTGACAAGGTTTATACCTTGTTCAATTAACGCTTTTTCAACTGCTTCTGAAATCTCTGGGTCATACTCTTTTAAAAGTCGCTCACTTCTTTGCATAAGTGTTACTTCTGAACCTAAATTATGAAACAGTTGCCCAATCTCCATTCCGATATATCCTGAACCGATAACCGTTAATCGCTTTGGTACCTTTTTTAATTCAAGTAGTGTTGTACTTGTTAGATAATCCACTTCATCAAGTCCTGAAATCGGCGGTAAAGACGGAGAAGCCCCCGTTGCAATTAGAAAACGCTTTGCAGAAAGCTTCTTCTCATTGACTTCAACTGTATTTTCATCAACAAATTTTGCTTCACCTTCAATTAAATCAAAGCCATATTCATCAATTAAATTGACATATTTTTGCTTCCGAAGTTCGCTTACCAACTCATCTTTTTGCTTTACTAATGGAGCTAATTCCACTTCTCCAGCAGATGTTTGTAAACCTATAAATGGATTAACATTTGCTAAATGATTGATTTCCCCAGCTCTAAGAAGTGTTTTTGATGGCACACAACCAATATTTACACATGTTCCCCCAACGGTTCCACGCTCAATCATGGCTACTTTTGCCCCGTATTCAACGGATTTAATCGCAGCCGAAAAAGCAGCCCCACCAGAACCAATGATAAGTAAATCATAGTCTCCCTCATCACCTAACACCACATTTTCTTTTGGTGAAACTTCTTCTATTTCTCCTGGTTGATATTTTGCTTCATCAATTGTCTTTTTTGCACTTTCAACCCCAATATCATCGGGTAATTCAAATACTGCTTCACCACGGCGAAAACTAGCTTCAATATTTCTAGCACCTATATTTTCAAGCGCTACTGCCACATGCTCTTCACAACCCGTGCAAGTCATTCCTTGAATATTTATCTTAAATTTATTCATTACCTTAACCTCCTGTTTTAACTTAATTTTTTCCTATTTCTTTATCTCATACCCTAAATCAGTAATTACTTCTTCTATTTCATCTGAACTAATCTTTGATTTATCAAATGTAAGTTGTGTTTCTCCTGAACCTTCAACCTCTATATCTTGAACACCCTCTAAATTAGAAACGGCGGACCTCACCGTAAAAGCACAAGATACTCAAGTAAAGCCATCTATTTTAAACGAAACGGATTCTAAGTTTTCCGATGAAACCTCACTTGTTTTAGAAGTAACTTCAACTTCCTTTTGACCGCACCCAGAAAGGACAAAAACCAATCCAAATACAATAAATAGATAAATTAAATATTTCATCATACCTTATATCCCCTGACTAAATAATGTATAGATAAGCATTGCTCCGGAAACGATTGTACTAATCCATAACAACTTTTTCGTTTTCTTTGAACTGTTTTTTTGTTTCCATACAAGAAAATGAGCGATAGAAAGCATAATAACCGTGATAACGATAAACAACATTCGATATGGCGCAAACGTAACTGCAAGTGTTCCAGCTAAACCACTTAGACCAAGTGGGATTAAAATCACTAAGCCAATTCAACAAAGACTTGCAAAAAAAGCTGAAAACATTGAAGCAATTGCAACAACTCTTTCTTTCATTTTTTACATCTCCCTATTTTTATTTGATTGTTCATATTTAGAATAAGAATAAAAAGTTAAACCAAGAAAAACGGCTAAAACAGGAATCAGGACATAATCTAAATAGCCTGTTATCGCCCCTAACCCAAGCGTACCTAATAAAATAACCAGTATAGGCGTAGCACAACATAACAAAATCAAAAAGGTACCTATCACTCCTGCAATAAAGCTCTTTTTATGTTTCATAAAAAATTCCTTTCGTTACTGCTCAATCAATGTTTCAATTATTGGGCAGGCATGTAATTGTTTTTCATCTGGACATCGTTGTTTTAAATCTTTTAACATCGTTTCAATTCGCTTTAAATCCTTTATTTGTTTTCGAACTTCCTCTTCTTTTTTAGAGACAAATTCAAACATATCTTCGCAACGAACTTCGTCTTTATCTACAACCCCAAGTAATTTATAAATTTCACTTAAAGAAAAACCAAGTTCTTGCATTCTTTTAATAAACCCTACACGCTGAACATCATTATTTGAATATATCCGATAACCAGCATTCGTTTTTGAAGGTTCTTGCAATAAATTTTTTCGTTCGTAATATCTAATCGTCTCTTTATTTACACCACACTTTACAGCAAATGCACTTATGCGATAACTCATTAAATTTCACCCCTATAAATATAATAAACCGTGTACCATAGTACACGGTCAAGGCATATTATTAAATTTTACTTCTTCAAGTATTCTGCAACATTAGTTTAAAGGTTAAACTTTCACAAACTCTGGTTCATTAATTTCAAATACTCCAAAATAGAAATCTCAGTTCTTCAACAAACTGGCCCGATTACTGAACAAGTAAATAATTGACAAAACATTTTTTAAAGCTACATTTGATTTTTTTTTTTTATTTTAAATGCTTTTAACCTTACAATAATTATATCTTTTTCATCTCAACAACCTTAAATTCAGCCTGTGAATACAATTTCTCTTCCAGATCTGCAAGTCTTTCCTTTAACTTGGTGTTTTCCTTGGTGAGAATCATATTTTGCTCTAAGATTTTTTTCTTATTTTCTATAAGCTCTTTATTCTTCTCTCTAAGCCGTTTCACACGTTCTGACTGAGTTGTACCCTTCGATTTAGTCTTTTTTTCTGCAGAAGACTCTAAATCACTTTGTAGAGAACTTGCTTCCTCAATCATTGCTTTTAAATCTGGGCGATTTGATGAAAGTGTCTTTCTTGATACTTTAGCCATTTTAGAAACGCTACTTATATTTATAGGCATATTTCTCTTTTTTAAGATTTCAAGAGCTACCATGACTTTTTCAGTAACTTTAAGTCTATTTTTCTCTGCTAGGCTCAGCTTACTTTCATTCTTCATATTTAGCCCCTGCCACTTGTTCTAATGCTTCTTGAAAATCACCTTGCGCCATCTTTCTTTGTAAGTCAGAGATATACTTTGCTAACTTATCTCTTTGATAACGAAGTTTACTTGAGAAGATACTTTTATCTTCACTTTTCTCTAATTCTTTATCAACTCTTTCTAGTCTTCTTTCGTATACCGGAAGGTGATTAGATGATGCTATGAAATTTTTGCATCCTAGACATACTCCGTCTTGAGCGCAAGGTTCTCCACGCATTGGGTGGTGTAAACACATTCCATGAGGTAAAAGCTCGATTTTAAGACTTCTACGCATTTTATCTACTTGTTCAACTGTTTTACCTTTAAATGGATTCTCCTCGCCTTCTATCCTTTGAACTACAGTTTTATTGGATGAACTAATTGGAATCTCACCAGATAGAATTCCCTTGATAACCCCTTGTTTTTCTTGTTTAGTATGGTCATAAGTTTCCGTCATCGTAATGGAGGCATGACCTAAGATTTCAGCTACATCATATATTTTCATTCCACTTTTTAATGCATAGGTCGTGAATATATGTCTAAAATAGTGTTGCGTTAACTTTAGTCGATTTCCGTATTCGTCCTTCAGTCCATGCTTTTCAATAAATGGATTTAACCTATTTTTTCCCCAGTTTGAATGATCAGCTATTAAATACTTATCTTTTTGATTTCTAGCTTTAACCATAAAGAGGTAAGGTTCTACTGTTTTAGTTCGCAACGTCTCTGAATACTTTTCCAAAGCCGTTATCGCTTCTACAACTATTTCGTTAGCCGGTCTTGTTACCCAAGTAAGTTCTTTCTTTGTTTTCCAAGTTAAAAAAGTAATGTGAGCTTCTCCATTAATAACACTTAGACGATTAGCTTCCATTAAGACAATTTCGCTGATACGGTGGCCTAATTGTGTTGAGATAATAATGGCTGCTGATACAAGGACATCCTCACCCTTTCTTAATTGCTCTCTTGCCAAGCTAATTAAGTTACTGACCATTTCAGGTTCAGGTAATACTTTGTTTGTCTTACCTAGCTCCGTACCTTCTTTAACTCTATTATTCCTAATAATCAATTCATCATATATACTATTAATTTTTCTTGAATTTTTTGGTACTTCCCAACCTCTTTGACTACCCCGGATTAATAACTCTTTTACGCATTGTGCTGATTTTTTAATACTTACCGCACTAAGAGGTGTTCCTCTTTCGCTGTCTGCACTAAGCAAATACTCAAAGTATTCACGTACTGTGCTATCTGTAAAATCTTGAAAGGATTCAACTTGCTTGCTTTTCTTCAAAAAATTCCTGAATTGGCTAAACGATGCATGCTTCCGTTTTGCCGAATTATATACTACCATCTTCAATTCTGACATGATATACCTTTTCACTGTATTTTTAATGGATGGCCAGTCGTTAAACAATGTAAAGTCAATACGAAACTTGGCATCATTCCAATGGGGGGCATAAACAAATCCTTTAAAGTCCCATATATCATCAGTGAACTTACTATTACCACAACGCTGTGACTGCTAAACTAAATGAGACAGTTATTGCTAGATAAGATAGAACACTTTAC